>CAVWGL010000001.1:0-507769 GCA_963754565.1 Vulcanimicrobiota bacterium
CGCCTTCGGCGTCCGAACGCGAAGCGACGCGTAGCGCGGCCGCGAGCGCGGCCCCGGGCGACGCGCCGGCGAGAATGCCTTCTTCGCGGCCGAGACGACGCGCGCATGCGAACGCCTCGTCGTCGGTAACGACGGCGATCTCGTCGATGATCGCGCGATTGACTACCGCCGGAACGAAGCCGATGCCGATTCCCGGAATCTGGTGAGGGCCGGCGGGCCCTCCCGAGAGCACGGCCGCCCCCGCCGGTTCGACGGCGACGATTCGCACGTCCGGTTTGCGTGACTTGAGGAACTCGCCGACGCCGGTGATCGTGCCGCCGGTACCTACAGCGGAGACAAAGACGTCGACGTTGCCGCAGCAGTCGTCCCAAATCTCGACGCCGGTCGTTTCGCGGTGCATCCGCGGGTTCGCGGGATTGCCGAACTGATCGAGCTTGACCGCACCGGGAATCCCCGCAGCGATTGCGACAGCTCGCGCCACCGCATCGTTCATCAGGATGCTTGGTGTCAACTCGACTTCGGCGCCAGGATGG
Source organism: Vulcanimicrobiota bacterium (assembly GCA_963754565.1). Lineage (GTDB taxonomy): Bacteria > Vulcanimicrobiota > Vulcanimicrobiia > Vulcanimicrobiales > Vulcanimicrobiaceae > Cybelea. The sequence goes on from CAVWGL010000001.1 coordinate 534, forward strand.
CGCAACAGCGCGACGCGCTCGGTCGACATAGTCTCCGGCATCGTCAAGACGAGCCGATAACCCCGAAGCGTAGCTACGAAGGCCAAACCGATCCCGGTATTACCGCCGGTTGCCTCAACGATCGTGGCGCCTGGCGTTAAGCGGCCGCTGCGCTCCGCATCGTCGATTAACGCGAGCCCCCAGGCAATCCTTGACGCTGCCGCACGGATTGCGCATCTCGAGCCAACTCCACCATCGGCGTCTTGCCGACCGTTGCCGCTACGTCGGAGAAAAGCATGGCGTTTTACTCGACCGTCCTAGACTCTGGCGTATGCTGGCATCGATGAAGCGGTTGTTCGGAACTGACCCTGGAGGTCATCGTGGTAGATGAGCGCATCGTGCTCGTGCAGATGCATCGCGTCGCTCACCATCGTCTTGCCCTGCATCGGGACCTCGGCCCGCTTGCCGCCGGGCCGGCCCTCTGGCAAGTTCCTGGCTGCAAATCGACCCCAGAGAAGAGCTCTGGGGTCGAATAAAGGGGGGCCACCGCTGCGAAGGAGGCCCCGCGGCCTCGGTCCAGCCCGAGGCTTGGCGGGCTAGCAGCTGCGGACGAAAGGACGAGTGGCAGCCTGTATCCTATTAGTCCAAATACCTCGGTAACACGGAGGGCATTTTTCTATGCAGCAAGCCCTTGGGGTCTTGGAGTCAGCGGGGCACACCGAAGAAGCCTTTTTGGCTCTAGAGGCCGTCGCAGCTCGATTGCAAGCCGCAGTCAGGTCTTTCACTGGCGAAGTTCGCAAATTTGTTGCCGCAGCGCAAACAGGTAACGTAGCCGGGCTAACTAAAACGAAGCAGGCATTGAGCGCGAGATATGCCGAGCTTCAGGACGCGGAATCGTCTCTCCAGTCCTATGATATCGGCGCGATTGCACGCGCCATAGGTACGCCGGCGTATGTCCAAGAGATCCTCGACGCAACGACCAAGATCGGACTAAAAGACGTGCGAGCTTCTCGCAACGCGATCCTTTCCTATCCTCACCGCGTCGTCTTCGATTCCGCAACTGGGTACCACCTGGGATACCGCTCGGTCGGCGAGCTACGACCGAGTACGATTGCGAGGACCCTGAAAAGCGAGCGAGAGAAGATCACGCAGATCTCGTCTGGCTATCTCGAGTCGCTCCGCGCGGCCTACCTACTAGTGAGCAAAGGGGAATCTGGTATCTCTGTGGCTTTACCGGATCTGTATAGCGCGCTTACTATGCTGCCGGGGGCGAAGCGAGCGTACCCAGAGGCGGATTTCATCCGAGATCTCGGGGTCCTGGACGAGAGGGGTCCTAAGGTTACCAGGGACGGCTTCCAGATCTCATTTCCGGCTTCGACGTCCGCTAGATCAAACCGTGCCTACACCGTTGTCAACGTACGAGGTCAAGAGGTTCCCTACGCCAGTATTCGATTTGATCCCGTGAAGGTTTAGGGGATGAGCGCGACCGTTTCGTGTGACGACTACGTCGAGCTGATGTGCGCCGACTATCTGACTCGCTATTTACCCCGCGGCGGGTCAGTCGTTAAGGTGGTCCTGGCAGAAAGGGAAGGTCGTAGGAGCTTTGCGGAGAGCCTGCGGCACCGCGCCGGAAGCCTAGGTTACCCCTGCGTAGCGATCGATGCGGCTTCCACCAAGCTTAACAAGCTGGAAGACGTGTGGTTTGGCATCGCGCGTCAAGTGGACTGGATGGCGACGGCACGAGACTTCTTGAAGGCATGTCTCTTCCCAAGGTTCGATGTAGGAGACGGTGATCTTTCGCTTGACGCGATCGCACGGAGGAATGGCTTGGAGCGGTGGGTCGTACAACGCGCTCTGGATGAACTGTTGCACAAGGGTCTCATACGCCGGAAGGGATTATCCGGCGAGTTCCGTCGTGCGATGTTCACTCTCGTGTGGAGCCTACTCGCTCCAAATGGCCTTGTAGCCAACGTTAGTCCATATGTTCTCGAATGGCTCCGCGGCGAACTCGCGAGTATCGTCCCGGCGAAAAAGGCGATGCTCTATAGAAGGATCACGAAGACGAATGGCCGACAGATGCTCGCCTCGTTGCCTCAGTGGTTGCGCGACTGCCGTATGCCAGGCCTTGTCCTCATGATCGACATTGCTGCCGTGACCTCTGGCTCGCAAAGTTCGTCTCCGAGCTCTAATTATCGGCGCGCGGCGGCCATCGATTGTTTTGAAGTGATCCGGCAGTTTATAGATTCTGCCGACGCCACCGCGGGCCTCGGCCTGTGGTTCGTTGCTGACGGCAGTTTCGCCGACGACGAAAAGCGCGGAATGCACATCTATCCTGCCCTCGAGATGCGGCTTATTCAGGACGTACATGACGCCAAGCGCGCCAACCCGTTTGCGTCAATGGTGAGACTCGCGTGATGCTGTCCGATACCGTGATCTATGCACGCCGAGCCGTAGAAAGCTTACGCTCCGGGGTCCCCAGCCTGCCGGCGGTCGAGGCTCTGGGCTTAGACGAGCCAGACGTAACCGGAGCTTTCGAGGAAAGGCTGGACGCCCTAAATCGCCGTGACGGTAAACCGATACCTGGGTTCCTTGTCGAAGGTGACTTCGGCACCGGAAAGTCACACGTGCTTCGCTATTTTGAAAACGTTTCTCTCAAGCGTCAACTGGCGGTAAGCTCGGTAACGATCAGTAAGGAGACTCCGTTGGGGGATCTTCCTGCGGTATTCCGGAGTGCAATAGCTAGCTTGAAGTATCCCGACGGCCGGATCGGCGGTAGCCTAGCGGAAGTGTTCGAGCAGCTCGACACAAACAGCGCTGGCTACGCGGGCTTTTACCGTAGCGTCTGCGATGAGGCGCTCGGCCTAGACCCAATCTTCCAAGCATCGGTTCTGCTTTACGATAGGCACGCCGGCGACCCCGAGGTGGTCGAGCAGCTCGTTGAGTTTTGGGACGGTGGACCAGCTCAACTCGCCGCGTGGAAGAGGCTCCTAAAGGACGTCGAGTCAGCGCCAAAAATTAGATCGAGCAGCGGCAATCTCGCGATGCAGCGATTTCGCTTCGTTTCATTGGCCTTGCGGGCCGCGGGCTACGCGGGATGGCTAATTACCGTTGACGAAATCGAGCTCCTCGCAAAGTTCACGCTTCCAGCGCGGACCAAGGCCTACGTGACGATTGGCCAGCTGTTTAACCTTCGCGCCGACGCCTTCGCCGGAAATAAAACGGGCGCATTGACCGGCACTATCATCGTCGGTGCTATAACGACTGACCTCCTGGGCGAGCTGCTGAACACTCGTGACGAGCGCAGGCTTTTGCCGCGCCAGGCGCGGCTATCGGACGAAGTTGCTGCGGCGGCGCTTGTGGGCTTGGATTCCCTTGCATCGGACAGATGGCGTCACATGATTGCGAGGGACGTCGACCTCCCGCAGACGTGGGAGACCCTGAAGCGCATTTACTTAACTGCCTACGGTGACGACCTGCCAAGCGATGACGTATTTGGGGGCTATGATCCCTCGATGGAGCGCAGGAACATGCGGCAAAACATCCGTGGATGGGTTTCGATGTGGGATCTCCGGCGCCTCGATCCAACCTACGAGACGAAGATGGTTGCCGAATACCTGTCCTATGATCTAGCCGAGGACCGGGATCTCGCCGAAGCAATAGAGGAGGCCTCATAGAAGTCGTCGGTACGATCCCGGCGTTAGGAATTCTATGAAACCACCGTCCCGGAGGATCTGAAGCTGTTGGCGTATCTTTTCTGCAATGAATGGGTTGTCCGGTTTCTCCAGTCGAATCGCGTCGTAGAACTGGTCGAAATCGCGGATGTTAAAATAGCCGCCTGGTGCCGCTATCTCGCAGACGTACGAATACACGATTTCGCGCCAGATCCGCTGAGACAAAACGAGGTGCCTCGCACAGTAGGGTGAGCCCGACAAAGTATTCTGTGGTTGACCTATTTGCCGGGGTTGGAGGCTTGTCCCTCGGGTTTGAGCGGGCAGGGGCAACGGTCGTTGCCGCCATCGAATCTGATCCGCACCATGTTGTGGCGTACAAGAGCGGACACAGGCACGCCGTACGGCTTCTAGCTTCGCCGATAGAGCAGGTCAGCGAGGCAGAGATTTTTCACCGGACTAATCTCGTTCCAGGGCAGGTGGATTTTTTAATCGGAGGCCCTCCGTGCCAGCCGTTCAGCACCGCGGGGAAACGCGGCGGCGTGAAGGATCGAAGGGGCAGCCTCGTTTGGGAATTCGAGCGCGTCGTTAGGACGCTAAAGCCCCGTGGTTTCGTAATGGAGAACGTCATCGGCCTGAGGTCGATTCACGGAGGCTCGCTGCTTGACAGCTTATTGGCGTCTTTGCGTTCGGACCGCTATCACTGCGAGCTCCTCATTCTCGACGCGGCGGACTACGGTGTCCCGCAAATCCGCAGACGCCTTTTCGTCATTGGAGTGAGGGACGGAAGGGGGCCAGTCGGACCGCCACCCGCCACCCACGCGCCGGCGACGGATCGCACGCTCCTAAACCGTCACTTGAGGGCGCACCGTACGGTCCGAGATGCAATATGGGACCTGCCGGGATCGCGATATCACCAGCTGTCGCGGGACGTCAGAGACGTTGATCTCCTTGCCTACTACGACGATGCGCCTTGCGAATACCAGAGGCTTATGCGAGGTGTGGAAACGGGGGTCTCCGGCAACGGGGTCACGGCCCATTTTGAACACATCCTGAAGCGCATCGAAAAGAAGGCACTACCCGAAGGTGCAATTGACCCAAGCACCCGCTATCGCCGGCTCTACTGGGATCGGCCAGCCTTCACTCTACGCGCCGGGAGCGGATCCTTCACTGCTCTGAGGCCCATCCATCCCTCTCAGGCTCGGGTTATCACCGTGAGGGAAGCAGCCCGGCTCCAATCCTTCCCAGATCACATACAGTTTAGCTCGATAAAAAAGTGGGCCTACCAGCAGATCGGAAACTCCGTGCCCCCGCTACTTGGCGAGGCTTTGGCCGAGCACCTGATCGGAGCTGTCTTCCCACGGCGCTAGGGCATTCGGATTTAAGAGGGCAGACCGAGCAGAGAGGCCGCCGTCTGCATATCTCGCGACCGTGGGACACGCAGAGAACGTGCACCGCGTAGCGTAGTTTGCGCGGCACCCGGGCTTCCAGCTGGAGAGCGCGATGCTCCGTCAGGCGGCCGCCGGGCGCGTGGCCGAGGCGGCTCAGAACCCGCCAAACGTGGGCGTCTACGGGCAGAGATTGCGCGTCGCACGCGTACATCGATACGCACTTTGCGACCTTCCTCGCAACGCCGGCTAGGGTGCACAAGTAGTCCTCAAGCTCGTCAGGGAAGGCTCGCCCCCACGCAGTTAGGCCGCGTACGCCGAAGTCGCGGTGTACCGCGCGGGCGGCGTCACGGATCTGGCGCCCCTTCAATCTCGACAGCCCCGCTGGCTGTAGAATTTTTTCGAGCGCCGTAAGGCGTGCGGCCGCCAGTGCTTCGATCGTCCCGAACCGATCCCTAAGGCTGCGGAACACCCTTCTATAAACCGATTCCGCCGTTCGTAGGGAGACGATTATGAAGATGAGCTCCCAGAAAGCGTCACGCAGATTGTGATGCCTGCTTAACCCGTAGCGTCGCTCCAGCACCAAACAGAGCTTGCTGAGGCTGATTGGGCTGCGAGCGCTAGTCGAGAAATTCGAGTTGGACATTTAACTTCTCGCTTATCTTCTTAAACTCGCCTCGTAATCTCTTCGCTAGAAACTGGTCGATGTCGGAAGGCTCGAACTTCACGCGAAGCACTGCCGCAGGCGCTGGCTTAGCGACCTGCGGTGGCTCAGCGAGCCTCGGGAGTTCGTAGCTACCGGGTTCGTGGTACTCAGTGCTGGCGCCCCGCTCGATCTCGGAGACTCTTCCCGAAGGAACCACCACGGCGGAGCCGATGTTACGTATCTCTTCGCGATTCTTCTCCTCGGCTTTCCTGATGTCCGTGAGGATAGCGCCTTTGAAGCGCTCTACGTCGGCGCGGACCTTTTTGTCGAGCAGCATGCCGTCGTAAACTTTACCGATTACAAAGGGCGCTTCATCTACCTTCGCGGCTGGGTGGGCGCGTTTCGGACCAGCAAACTGGTCGATGTATCGCATCATACCCTCGCCGGAAAGAAATGAAATGCATCCGAGGTAGGGCTCGCACAGTCGTTTTACGATTTTAGCCATCGCTGGGAAGACGCGAGCATTTGTATCAACCTCGTCCTTGTTAGCATTAATTGGGACATCGTCTATCCGCCCGCTAAAATCTATGTCGATGCGAAAGTGGGTGTTTAATTTGTGTTGTGGGACCTTGTCGAATATCATCTTGGCCTTGGGGTCGTTCCAAAACCAGTGTGCGTAACGGCGACCGAAGGCATAGAAATAGATCCCAGATTGGTCCGGGGCGTCCCGAAGTGTGCAAACGTTCAGCTCTACCGACACGCCCGCCGCCTCGAAAGCATATTTCCTCGGGTAAATTTCTGGCGGGAAGAGCAGCTCCGGATCCTCCGCGCCGGTTATCTCCCTACCATCGATGAGGATTGATAGGAGACGGCTGTCAATTCGCCTCCGGTAAGTGTCCCAGAGCTCGGGCATGATTTGTTCCCGCAGCGGGAAGTCAAACTTCACCAAGGCCCCGATCCGAATTTCCGTGGAGCCTTCTTGCACATCGTCCGCCGCTTGAATTTCGACATTCCAGTCGGGAGTGTCGAGCCAAGACTCCGGAACTTCGACGCGTAGTCCTTCCGGCGCCCCAATCTGCCTGGTTCGTATAATCACCTCCCGCCCAAAGTGATAGATGGCCTCCTTGGCGCCGACTCCGAACCGCCCTATGATGTTCTCGTCGTGCTCCTTTTGCGATGCACCGAGGCGAAGGCAGCGCAAAAGGTCTTCTCCGTTCATTCCGCCGGCGTTGTCTCGCACCACTACCGACCCGTCCGTAGTGTTGAATCTCACCGATACGCTGACTGGCGTTCCAAGCTCTTTCTTTTGCGCTGAGTCTAGGGCGTTGTCTATCATTTCCCTCAGAGCTCCGCCGTCGCTGATGGTTCGTGCCAGGCTTGGCAGCGTAGCTTTCGCAGGGCTTACGTCGCCAACGAAAAGCACGCGCGCAGATTTTCGCGATTCAATCATTTCAAGTGCGCCGCGATACTGCACCTCACTTAGGCGAAATCGCTCGATCGTCTCTTCGCCGTGCTGATCGATCTGTGCGGCCCGCTCCGCCAGCGACATTTTTCGCCAGAGCGACGCAACCCTGACTTCCAGTGGGTCGAACGCTTCACAGCACTCGTCGCACCAGTGGGCTTCGTCGTTTGGCCCCACTCCAAGGATCTTCCCGCATCCGTCGTTAGGGCAGTATGAAAATTCTACACTATTTTCCATAGGTACTAGTCGTCCTCGAGGAAACGCACGTAGCTGAGAGGGCGCACGCCCCCGAACCCAGTGAAATCATCCTCGAAATATATTATCGTACAGAATTCTGTTCCGCCATTCAGCGGACCCCTCAGGCCCCTTCCGAGCATTTGCTCGAAAAGTATGGGGCTCGTCGTCGGTCGCGCCAGAACAATCACGTTGACCTTAGGCGCGTCGAAGCCAGTGGCCAGGACGCTGTAGTTTATTAGGAACTGCAGCCTTCCGGCCCGAAAGTCCTCGATCGCTTCCGCCCTGTTCCATACCTCAGAGTTGGCATCTATGGATCGCGCCGTGCGGCCGTTCACGACCAAGGCGGCGGCTAGTGCTCGGGACGAGGCCACGCTACTCGCAAAGCACAACACGGAGCTCTCTTCCTTGGGTATCGCCAGTAGTCGATCCAGGATAACTCTGTTACGGTCGACGCTCCTGCCGAGTCTCTCTAGGATCTTGGGCGGAAGGTCTCCGAAGCGCGCGATGGCATCGGTATCAAGTATATCGCTCCCAACCCTGCACTGAGTGCGCACGGTCTCGTAGTTCGGAATTGCGAGGATCTTTAAGTGCTGGAGCTCCGCGATGGGGTGGGAGCCGAGCAGATCAGAAGTTAGCAGCGTATCGCCGAATCGTTTGCGGAGGAGCCGTGCTCCGGATTTGATGGCAGAACCTGGCGTCGCGGTGATCCCTACTACGTTGCTTTGCGACAGGAGTGAAAAGAGTACCTGGTACGAGGGCGCTAGAGCGTGATGTGCTTCGTCAATAACGGCGAGCAATATTCTCCGCCGATCGACGCTGGCGCCGCGCTGCAGCCGCGGCGCCAGCGATACGGGGGTGCCGACGATGACGTCGGCCGTCCAGTCGATTTCTTCGTTGAGCGACTTCCACACGCGTTGGATAGTGAGCGTTCGTTCCTCAGGCCGCGACTTCGAGCTCCAGCCTTGGGCGAAGCACTGCACCGCTTGTTCGCATAGTTCTTCGTGCTGCGCTATCCAAAGCACGCACCGGCGCCCTCCTTCTATATCGGCGACGCCCAGTGCCGTGTCAACGAGCAGTCTCGTCTTTCCGGCGCCCGTCGGCAGAGCTACAAGTGCACGGCTCGGCCGCGGCGCCGTTAAGATTAACTCTAGCTTCTCTCGGAGCTCTTTTTGAAAGCCGTGCAGTTCGTTTAGTGGAACGAACGGCCTGACGGTCTCAAAGGGAAAGTGCTCTGTGTTGATCTCGCGACCCGCGAGCCACTCGGGAAGTTCGAGTGACTCACAGAACAGGCGCGCCCATGCGGAGCCGGACTGCCACGCGTGCGTTGCTACGAAATTACGCATGTCGTCCAGTGCAAAATCCTCGGCCTTCCTCAGCGTCTGCTGTTGTTTCAGAAATTCGGAGAAGCAACTCATGACCTGGTCGTCGTGCGCGGAGCGCACGAGAGCAGCGCGGACCTCTTTGTTGCGAAGTATTTGGAGCCCGTTCACAGCGACTAGTGATTGGCACGCCAGAGAATGATTTAGGCGCGTCTCGCCAAAGTAATCGGCTAGCACGACGACATCGTGGCCTAGGCTATCGCGCAGCAGCCGGATCGACTCGCTCGCGTCGAGCCTTTGCATTAGCAGCGACGCGACCTCATCTGCGCTCGGGACGTCGACGGGGCATCCTGCTTCAGTCACGGTGAGATGAGCCATCCCGTGCACCTAGCGGCTTGGAGATAGCTGTCGAGCATTTCTTCGATCATTGCGGCGACCGAGCCGGTTACCCAGAGGCCCATCTCAACGTTAGAAGTCTGCCCAAGAGACGTGAAGTTTGCCGATCCGACCAGCGCTGACTGCCCATCGCTAACGAGCGCCTTCACGTGAAATTTCGCGAAGTCGTTGCTGGCGGGGGCGGCTCGGTGCACCCGTAGCCCTTTGGACACCATTATCTGGTGGTCGAGCTCTAGGATATCGTGACTGTTGACTATAGCGTCGATTGCTACCCCTCGGTCTACTGCGGACCAGACGCCTAGCGTCTCGAGCGTTGTCACGGTCACTCGGTAGCCAGCGATTAAGATTCGTCGCAGCGCGCCGTCCACGATCCTTCGGGCTGCGACGATCGTGGGAGTGTAGCGACAAGACCCTTCGATCCTCGGGCCGGTCCAGACGATTTCGGGCGCCGGAACGCGGTCTGCGCTACGATCATAAAGCTCGTTCAGTAAGCCGGCGACAAAAGCCGGAGGCGCTTTCCTCCCCAACTCGTCTGCAAGTTGGATTAGCTTATTGCGATCCGAGAATTCCAAGCCTTCGCTCAGTATCGCTACGCGGAAGTCCTGCCCGTCGCCTAAGCGCGACAACACCCCCGCGATCCTTGCTCGCGGGATTTCGTCGACTATGCTTGTTATAGAGAGGCTCACGCCGGGACGAAACAGAGGTCCGCCGTCGCGTCGTGTATAGTGTGCGGGACTACGAAGTTGCGATCGAGGAAGTAGTTATTTCGCTCGCAGCAGGTCTCCGGCAGTACGAGACATCCGTGGCAGGCCGCTGCGTTCATCTTCCGAAACCCGACCGGAACTTGCAGCGCGCAGATAGGATCCGACGAGCAGACTTGCAGAGCCTGATGGGCGCCGTCAATGATTCTCCCTATGTTTCGGTCGACGGCTTGTGCCACTAATCCTCCGAGGCTGCCGTCCGCATCACTGGACGCCGTGTAAACCAAAAACCCAGCCCAGGGCGTCGTGTCTTCGTCTGCGCTTGCGTAGATTCTTTCGCGAAGTGAGGACTGCGAGTACCCCGATACCAATGAGACCTGGCGAATCAGCAGATGCGCGAACGAGTGCGCCAGGATGTAAATGCCTCGATTTCTTACGACGAGATGCGGAAAGCTGGCCGCCCGCCATTTTCCCTCCGCTCTTGCAAACGCTTCCACGCGGCGCACGACACCGGTTCCCGCGATCCACTGGCTCAACCGTTCAGGATCGAGCGTAACGAATATGCCCTCTCCGCGGTTCTCATAGGCGGGATAGAAGCCCTCCTTACCCAGCGATGCGAGCTTCTCTACGTTGGAAGCTGCCTCGTCGAAAGCGGGATCGGACGGCATGCCGCCGCGCATGAACCCTACGAGCGCGCGGACCTCACGCAGTTTTCGCACGGCGTAGAGGCCCCTGATGCCGAAATGGCTGAGATCATCGGAGGGGATCGACTCTACGTATAAGTCATCCCTCGGTGAACCGCTGCTGCGTGCTAAGGCATTGTACTCTTGGTAACGGCGATCTCGGTATTCTGCGGGCTCGAGCTGAGCTTTAAAAAACGCGTCCAACACGCGATCGACGTCCTCGTCTGCCGCTTCCTCGAAGAATCTCGAATTCCGCAGTGCGTCCCTTGCCTTTCCACGGTCGGCCCGCACGGCGTTCGTGGCTATTCCGAGCACGTCGAAGCCCTGGGCGACGAGTGGGTCGGACTCGGGGTCTATCGTTATAGCTGACCTCACGGCCCCGAAGTACACATCGGAGGCGGAACGCATCGAGACCCTCGAGGCAGCATCGCAGGGAGACTGCTTACTCGTCCAGAGTTCTTTCCCGGAACATCGGCGGCGGCTTTCTTTTCTGTATGCTAGCTCCATGCTGGCGCGCTCGCCACAAGCGCAATGTACGAACGTTTCTGCAAGAGAAGCGCCGGTGCTAAGCCACATTCGTTCGTTGCAAGACGTCGATCCGTGTATCAAAGAACGGTAGCCGAAGTCCGCGATGTGCCCGTTTTCGCAATAGACGATCCATCGCGAGGGGTATAAGGGCCCTTTGTCCAGATAGCAGGTAAACCCGAATTTTAGATCCTGTTCTTCGATCTTTTCCTTCTGCTGAATGGTTCCACAAAGCCTGCATACGAACGTTCGAGGGAAAAGCGTCGATGGAATCCCAATCTTTGCTAGCGCCGCGCAGTCGATCAGTCGCTCCGCCCCAATCTCCCTCATAAACGCCGGGCTCGCGATGCGTGGCGCGTCCGGCCATGCGTTGACACCGATAGGCATCACTGAAATCTTTTCCAGGTTTACGATCGCGCCCGGGCCATACATGCCCACGATTTGAGGAGCTCGGACCGTGCCGATGACCCTGGGTTTACCCATCTACATGCACTCGTAACGGCACCTCGGCCTCTACGTTGCGCATCGAACGTGGCGCTTCAAAGAGGGCGTCTACGTTCGAAGCCCGCTCCTCGTCTGCGGGGCGCAATACCGTTTTCTCGAGTCGAGCCGGATGCGCCGGCGACCTTTTATCGCCGTACGGATTTCGGTAGACTACGTACCTCAGCTTTGTTCCGGCCGATGCCCACTGACGCTGTATTTCGTCCAGCGCTATCTTCGCGCTCCTGGCGCTATGCTCGCCAAAAGCTTCTGCCCTGGAAGCGAACGCCGACACTATGGCGCTATTCAAACCCTGGGATGCGGTCACGTAGTCTCCGGCGCTGTCGTTACCGGAACGCAGGCTCGATAACCGATAACACGCCACGAAAGCACTCTTTAGGTAGCGGTCGATTGCGCCGTCGCTAAATGGCGTTGTGCTTCCGGCTTCGACGAACTTGTAGAAGGAATCGTGGTAAGCGTAGAAGTGCTCGAAATGGCTAACATCGCGCGGTCTCATGGCGTTGTACACGACGAACACTATGCCTGGGTGCCGACGCCCGATCCGGCTGGTGGCTTGAATATATTCGGCCGTCGTCTTCGGCTGGCCGTCAACAACCATAGCGCCCAGTCGCGGGACATCGACGCCGACCGAAATCATGTTCGTTGCCGCCATGTAGTCGCATCCCTTGCCCGGCACGAAGGCGCTTTCGAGCGTCCTTAGCCGTTCGGGGACCTCCGAACTGGAAATGCGGCCGGTCAGCTCCTCTTGCCAACTCGATAGCGCGCGTTGGTTCCATCCGTTTCTTTCCGCGATCTCCTTTAGGACCGGTGGGACGTCGTCGTCCAGGAGCCCCTTAACGCTGCCCAAATCGCGTATTGTATTGAAGTAGCCCAGCAGCGTCAGGTAAGGATCGGCGCTTTGTAGCCCCACTTCTTCTTCTAATCGCCACGCGGCGGCAAGAACTGCGCTAAGCACGGCGACAAATGTAGATAGGCGAGAAAATGCCGGCGCATAAATTCCTACATACTTGCGCCCCGGACTTTCTGGCGTCGACTCCAGGTCGCGCGAGAAGAACGTATCTCCAGCTTCCAGTCCCGCGGGAGGGAAGACTGCCGTCGCTCGCTGACCGTAGAGGTGCCGGACCTGCGTCTCCACCGACTTAGCCGTCGCCGTCGCGCAAACGTACTTCGGTGCATAGCCGCTCTCGCGGAGCAGAAATTCTATAGCGGTTTCGTATAGCCCGTATATGCTGCCCAGGTTGTCTGTGATCGTGTGCAGTTCGTCTTGTATAATTAGATCCGTTGGTTCGAGGTTGCCGATCGTGCGAGTGACCTGTTGGTGTGATTTCCTGTGATCTGTGGAGTCTGTCAAGAAGCCGCAAAGGCCGCATCTACGCGTAACTTTTCCAAACAATGCTTTAGCTTCGCCTCGGAAGGGAAGGGTTGCGAACTTGTCGACCGTTGCGATTACCATTGCTGGGCACATCTTGTATACGTCGCTGTCGACTACGAACAGGGGTAGCCCGTCAATGGTCGGGATGCCCTCCACTGCAGGCGCGGTGCCGTTAAAAGTGCAGGCTGAGTTCGGGCAGCGCATGACCACGCGCTGAGCCTCTTCATCCAGTTCTAGAACCGAAACGCAGAGTGCGGTAAAGCACCAGGGGCAGTCCGTGATGGGTAGTATATTGGCGCTGTCCTCTCTGCGGCCCAGCTTTACGATGCCCCGAGCCGCTACGGCCTTGCTGAGCTGGCAATCGCGAGTGCAGCTGAAGTGCTCATCCCGAGCCTGCTTGATCGCTCTGACGGCTGCCTCGTACGTGGTTGGCGTCATCGGACCGACCCACAAACCAATAGAGAATGGTTCCAGACCGAATCTTCCGCCGAACGCGCCGCTCCGGCGTATTATTTCGGCAGCGCAGATTGCTGTGGCCGCCCGTGAAAATTGTTGCGCTGTTAATAAGCGCAAGGTATAGCGCATTAACGTGCTAATGCCCGCGCCCCCCTCCGCGGCACGCCTTAGGCGACGGTACGCCATTGCGAACATCGACAACCCCAGGTACGCCTCGGTTTTGCCGCCTCCAGTCGGGAAGAACAAAACGTCGACTACATTTCGCTGTGGCGCGTCTCGATGGACGAAGTCCGGAAGGACGCTTAATATGAAGGCCAACTGGAAAGGGTACCAGCGCCCGGCGCGCGCCGCGTCATCTATCGGATCTCCCACTCTATAGTTATGCCTCGTGGTTGGCGACGTGCGAAACTGGACGCGGGCCATGACCTCGTTCGAAAATCGGAACGCGAGGAACGCGAGAGGGTCACTTGCTAGCGTGCCAATGCCGTCGGCAAGTCGCTTTACCCGCTGCTCAATCGCGCCGACTTGAACTTCGCTCAGGTCCCGAAGCGCCGAGTCAAGGGGTTCCGACTCCTTCCTTAGCCTGGCCGGCCAGAGCGAATATTCGGAAAAAAGGGCGTGTAGGGCTGCGCACGCCTTGCCCGCGTTCTCGACCCCGGCGAGCCATTCCATGCTAAGGGCTTCACATTTCTCATCAAACGCTCGGCTTACGGTTCTTCGGCTGTCGACGTGTGGGAGGGCTGCGGAGATCAGCTCGTAGCAACTCGAACCGCCCTCGCAAAGCACGGGCCGGACAGCAGTATGGAGTCCGATCCCAAACTCTTTGCGGTTTCTAAAGAGCAGGTCGTTGACATCCAAGTCGACTGCCGGCGCGTTGTCGGAGATGTCAGTTCGCGACAGGAATCCCTGCGATGTTGGGGCACATCGGACGTGAAGCCGTACCTGATAGAGGCGTTCGGTTCCGTCTTTCGCCATCCCACTGCTGGAGTTGATCACAAACATGGAGGCGATGAGCTTGCCTCGCAGCTCGCGGGCAACCCACTTAACGCTGACACGCTGGTGTTCTTGGACGCTTAAGCGACAAGGTCCAGCGAGTGTCACGCGCCCCGACGCGTTTTTTTGCTCTCGCGCGAAGCGCTCGCCGGCGCGCCGATACTCACCCCACGTGACCTCGTACAAGACCTCTGTCTCCGGAGCGACGACGAACGACATTCCGATCGAGCTAAGGCTTTCTCTTCTCGCCTTAGCAATAGACGCAGAATCCTCCGCGGGTTCGTCCCCGTCGCCGTTCGGGTCAGCGGTATGTTCCCCGTTCGAAGAAACCGCCAACACGTCAGATTCGTCGGTTGTGGCTAGCATCTCCGCGTCATACTCCGACTCGTCGTCCAACCCCGATAGTCCGCCATCCTCGCTGGCTGCCAGCTGCCCAACGACGTAGCGCCTCTGAGGATTGTCTTCGATAACTTCGTCTTCTCGGTAAGGCCCGAGAAGCTCGCGCTCGACGAGGTTCAGAACGCGCTGTCGAAATTCGTCCGACACGTAATCTCCACAAAGCCTCAGGCGCGACGACTTAGTCGACGCGCGTAGGCCAACTAGCTCGCCGGCACCAGCCTCAGCAGCAACTGCCGATACTGGCCCCTGCAGTTCCGCGTTGCGATGGCTTAGGAAGCGCCGACGCCGCGCAGCCGAGTTTTTTAAGTCTGGTCCGCGACGCCCATACTTCAACACGCGTGAGGCAGAACATGCTGAGCCGGACGGGCTCGCTATGGCGTCGAAGGGCATCCCATGAAAGAAGCGGACCCGAGAGTTGGCTTTTCACCGCTCCGCCTGGCGGAGCTTCGGCGGAAACGGGGGATGACTCAACGCGCCTTGGCTAACGCGGCGGGGGTGTCCCAAGCCCTGATAGCCGAGCTGGAACGAGGAAAGCATCCGCCTTCGAAGGTTTCGTTCGAAAAGATCATAGCAGCGCTAGGCAAGGATGCGGCTTTGGTTGAGCCGACCGGCGACTCCAGGTGACACTCGGAAGGACCAGCCGACAATTTTCGAGAGCGCGGGAACCTCAAGAACCAGTCCGCGCCCGCGGATTGGTCCGCTCTATCATCCAGCTAGTCAAAGTTCTTAGCAGTGGGGAGCTTCACCGAGAGATTTCGCCGCTTTAAGCGGGGGTCGAGCGACTTCTTACAGGTAGGGCAGGAAAAGTTGTCATCCGGCGGCCTCGCGAGCACCTGCCGCTTATTGCAGATCGGGCAGCTCGCAAAGTACGGCCTCTCAGGAGGTAGTTCTCCGGGCGCAACAACCCGGAGCACGCACGCTATGATCATATCGCCGAACCGCTCTAGCCGCTCCGCACTGATACCATTGATCTTATAAAGGGCCAGCTCGCTGCGGGGCGCTTGATCGACAATTTCGCTCCAAAGTATCGTCGCCGAAGACATAAAATTGGCCAACGCAAGTTTTTCTGGCTAACTGGCGACGTAGGCTAATGAGCAGCTGACGAAGCATGTTTTTCGACGCCGCGGTCGGGACGCCCGGCCGAGGTTCGTGTTCAGAAAGGAGCCGGCTGGCACGGTCGAGCTGCGCCCGAAGCTCGCCCACACGCCGCTCGGCGGCCCGTAGCGATGCTGCCACTTTTTCCTTGAGCGAATCAGACGTACGCGTAGGCTGTCCCTCGCTGCGTCAAATCCGTGATGATCGCTGGGCCGTGTAGCCTATTGTTGTGCTAGGTTTACACGGGGGAGCTTCCACGGCCCTTCGCGGGTGCGCTACGACGTCGGGCGTTGAAGGCCCGGCTCTCGGCGAGATCAGGCGACGTAGGGGAACCCTTTGGAGGCAAAAGCTAGAAGGGCGATCACGCGCAGAGCCAGCCCATCGCTGGAGGAGGATTAGGTTTGGAACTCTACAGGCGCCTCCTGGATGCGCGCCGACTGCATCAGGCACACATGCGCGCGGAGATCGGCGGCGAGCGTGAGGCGGAATTACTTGAGGCTTACAGGGAAGTTGCGCGGGACGCGGTCGGCGAGCTTGCGGGGATTCTCGAGCTCGCAGTGGACGCTAAACTAATTAGCCTCTCGATCTTCGAACCCGAGGAGGATGACCTCCGCTAGGCCGACTTCAAGACCGACCAAGTTAACGTACTAGAGTGGAAGGTGGAGATTGAGGCATGGCTGCCGGACGATGTAACCGCAATGTCGGAGGAGCCACCGCCATTTTGGCACGTCATTCGGGGAAGGTGCGGGACCTGCGTGGCATTGATGATGACTGAGGAGATCGAGTACAAAAACGCGACGATGGCCTGAGCGCGTGCGCACACCCGAAGTCTGGCGTCGCCGGTCATGAGGTCTCCGGGTTCGATCATCTCGGCGTAGTTTCGACTCAGGGCTAGGAAGGTAGCGAAACTTTCAAACTGCTCGCTCTCCGGCAACTCGGTGACTTCGTATTGCCTGGCAGATTCGTCGAGGGGCAGCCTTATGATTTGATCCATATGAGACCATAAAATAACGAGCGTAAGCTTGGTGCTGGCTGCCGGCTCGGCGAGTCTGCGGTCTCGCACCGTTCGTCGCTAGCGCCGCTAATGTGTTCCAATGACGACCGCGGGGATCTCCCAATGTGAGCCACTGCTCGCGGTGGCAGTGTCGTGCGCGAGGCCGGTGGCGACGAGGACGAAGTGATCGCGAGCTCCTGCAGGAGCTCCACCCCTATCCAACCCAGGATAACAGGTAGGGTCCGGTGCTGGCGCGCATCTGGCGCTCGTGGCAGGCAGCCTTAAATTCGGTGTCGCAACTGCCGACCATCAATGCGAGGCCTATGACGGGCACGACGACATTCGCGACGTGTGGGACCGCGTGCGTGGGCTCGTTCCGCGTGGCAAAGCCACTGACTTTTGGAATCGCTACGCTGAAGACGTCGAACTTGCAAAGGGCCTGGGCTGCACGATGTTCCGCCTCTCGCTCTCGTGGGCGCGGCTCGAACCCGAGCCCGGCGTCTGGAGCGACGAGGCCTTCGCACATTACCGCGACGTGCTGCAAGCGATTCGCGACGCCGGCATGTCCCCGGTCGTCACGCTGGTGCACAACACCTGGCCGCTGCACGTGCAGGCCGTCGGCAAAGGCGCGGGTCCGCTCGATCCCGGCTTCCCCGACAGCGTCGCGCGTTATGCGACGGAGGTCGCGCAACGGCTCGGCGACCTGATCGACACCTACGTCACGCTCAACGAACCCGACCAACTCGTCTACGGCTGGATCAAAGGCTTTTGGATGCGCGCCTACGCGATGCCGCCGGGGCAGCCGCCCTACCAGACCGGCGACCAACAAATGGACGACGTCCTCACGCTCATCCCCAACCTTTTTCGCGCCCATGCGAAAGCCCGCGAAGCGATTCGCAAGCTCCATCCCAACGCCCGCGTCGGCACGAATCCGCTCGTCCTCGGTCTGCCGCAATGGCTCCAGCACTGGATCGACCGCAGCGCGACGCACCTCCAGTCGCCGACGGACGCGAAAAAACAGGCGGTGCGCATCGCGCAGCCCGACATCGTCGCAAGCGGGCGCGTCGATTGCTCGATCGCGCAGCTCACGATCACACCCGATCGCCTCGAGCAGAGCTTCTTTTCGGAGCCGTACTATCGCACGCAGCTCGCCGTACTTCAGCAGAGCACCGCAACGCTGCCGGACGACCTCAAGACGTGGAAGGGCAAGGTGGCGGTGGTTGCCGGAACGCTCTCCGCGCGCAGCGTGGGCGGCTGGTTTCCCGCCGCAACGATCCGCTACGCCAACACGATGGCCGACGCCGTCGGGGCGCTGCGAAGCGGCGACGTCGAGATGGTCTTCGACGACGAGGTGATGCTGCGCGCCAACGCCACGGATACGCTGACGATCGCGCCGCTGCCCGGCGGCGCGGAATACTTCGCGGCCGCAATGGCACTGGGCAGCCGCACGCTCCTCAACATCGTCGATCGCGCCATTCGCGAGCTGCGCGCCTCGCATCCCGAGATCCCCAACGCCTTTAACCGTAAAACGATCGCCGACATCGGCCAAGACGACGGGGCCGCGTCGAACACGCCGGAGCCCGTCCCGGCGATGGATCGCTCGATCGAACACATTCGCAAGCGCGGCGTGCTGCGCGTCGGCATCCATCCTGGCGTCCCGGGCCTCTGCACCGAGGTGGTGGCGATGCGCCGTTACGCCGGCCTCGAACCCGAGATCGCGCGCCGCGTCGCGCAGCACATCTTCGGCGATCCCGATCGCGTCGAGTACGTGCTGGTCGAGGGCGTCGAGCGGCTGGGCGCGACGCGCTCGTGGCTGCACGTCTTCACGCGGTTTCGCAAGGGCTTCGCGATCTTCTCGACGCTGCTCGGTACCAACTGGTGGAACCTCGGCATGGCCGGGAAGCTGCCGGAGTTTCTCTGCCCGCGCGAGTGCGTCGCCACGCTCGACTACGTCGGTCTCGATTACTATTGGGGCCTGCCGTCGTTCTGGCCGAACGAGCTGCATCGGCTCGACGCCGCCTCCGACTTCAACTACGCCAACGCCCCCGTCTGGCCCAGTGGGCTCAACACGATCGTGAGCGAAGCGGCGCGCCAGTTTCCCGGCAAGCCGATCATCGTGATCGAGAACGGCTGCGTCGGACGCGCCTCGGGCATCGCGCGCGCCGACTACTTAAAAGCGCACGTCAAAGAAGTGCGCAAGGCCGTTGCCGCCGGCGCTCCGGTCGAAGCCTACCTCTGCTGGAGCATCACCTCGAATCGCGAGTGGGGCCTGCCCTTCAACGACGCCAGCGATTTCGGTCTCTACCACATCGACCTCGACTCCGATCCCGAGCTCAAACGCGTTCCAACGGATTCAAGCCGCGCGTACGCGAGCCTGATCGCCGAGTGAAATCACCGGCGTCCTAGAAGAGAGGCGATATGTGGGCATCGTTAGTACGTGAAGTCAGCAATCTCACGGCAGGCGACGAGGGCCGACTGCACTTCGACCTCGCGGCGGAGCGCATCCAACACGCACTGCTCGACGTTTCGTTGCCCCGCGTCGACGGGCTCGATCTCGGCGCCCACGCGGAACCCGCGCGCCTCGTCGGCGGCGACTACATCGACGTCTTTTCGTTGACCGGACAGACGCTCGTCTTCGGATTAGGGGATGCGTCGGGAAAATCGCTGGCGGCCGCGCTCAATGCGATGATGCTGCGGTATCTCGTGCGCGGTCTCGTCCGTGCGCTCGGCCACGAGCAGATCGAAGCGATCCTCAACCACGTGAACGCGGTCGTTACCGAGGACCTACGCGACGGCGATCAGTTCATCACGCTCGTGTTAGGTGCAATCGATGCGCGCTCGGGCGCGCTGACCGTCGCCAATGCGGGACACGAGGCTCCGCTGCTGCTGCGCGCCGGCAGTTCGGAGGTCACAACCATTCCCGAGCACGACATCGTGCTGGGAGTCGACCACGCCGTGCGCTACAAGGCGCTGGAGACGGTTCTCAACGTTGGCGACCGCGCCGTGTTTTACACGGACGGTCTGACCGAGGCAACCAACCAGCGAGGCGAGCTCTTCACCGTCGCCCGTCTCAGCGAAGCGTTCTTGGCGCACCGAGATCTCGGCGCGCAGGAACTTGCCGACATGCTCTTCGAGGACGTCAAGACGTATGCCGGTCACACTATGCGCGACGACGCGACGCTCTTCGTCATCCGCCGAACCGGCGATCCCCAACTCATCTAGATCGTGGAGGTTTGAACAAACAAATGACCATGCGCGTACGAACGATGACGGTCCTGGGCGTGCTCATGCTTGCGGCTGCAAGCGTCGCCGCTGGTGACCAGGCGGCGGGAGCACCGATTACCGCGAAGCTCCAGTGGCGCAGCGTCGGGCCGTTTATCGGGGGCCGCGTCGTCGCCGTTGCCGGAGTCCCCAGTCAGAACCTTTATTACATGGGCGCGGTGGACGGCGGCATTTGGAGGAGCACCGACTACGGCCTCAAATGGGTGAACATCTCCGACGGCACGCTGCCGGGCGATAGTACCAGCATCGGCGCGATCGCCGTCGCTTCCTCAAATCCTAGCGTGATTTGGGCCGGCACCGGCGAGAGCGACATTCGCGGCGACATGATCACCGGCGACGGCCTCTTCAAGTCAACCGATGCCGGCAAGTCGTGGAGCTATGCCGGCTTGCGCGACACCCATACCACGAGCGCAATCGCGATCGATCCGCGCAATCTCAACGTCGTCTACGTCGCATCGATGGGGCACGCGTTCGCGCCAAACGCCCAGCGCGGCATCTTCAAAACCACCGACGGCGGCAAGACGTGGACCAAGGTGCTCTTCGTTAACGGCGAAACCGGCGCGATCGCGCTGTCGATGGATCCCACGCATCCCGAAACGCTCTACGCGGCGATGTGGCAAGCGCAGCGCCAGCCGTGGCGGCTCGTCAGCGGCGGCGCGGGCAGCGGCCTGTACAAAACGACCGACGGCGGCGCGCACTGGACGAATCTTTCGCACAATCCCGGCTATCCGCAGGGCGTTCTCGGGCGCCTTGGCGTCGCCGTCTCCGCGTCGAACCCGCGCGTCGTCTACTCGATCGTGCAAGCCAAGACGGGCGGCATCTTCCGTTCCGACGACGCCGGCGCGACCTGGCGGCGCACCAACGACGACATGGAGCTGCGCCAGCGCGCCTTCTACTATATGAGCGTCTACGTCGATCCGACCAACTCCAACACGATTTACGTGCCCAACGTGCAAGCTGCGTGGGTCTCGCGCGACGCCGGCAAAACGTTTCGCGCGCTGCGGCCGCCGCACGGCGACAACCACATCGTCTGGATCGATCCACATAATCCGAAAATCTTGCTCGAGGGCAACGACGGCGGGGCGACCGTCTCGACCGACGGCGGCGAGACGTGGAGCGGCGAGCACAATCAGCCCACCGGCCAGTTCTATCACGTCTCGCTCGACGACCGGTTTCCGTTCCATATCTACGGCGCACAGCAGGACGAAGGTTCAATCGAAGGGCCGAGCGCGTCGGTAAACGGCGCCATTTCGGGCGATGAGTGGCAGCGCGTGGCGTACGGCGAGAGCACGTTCGTTGCGCCGCAACCCGGCGATCCGGACATAACGTACGGCAGCGGCTACTTTTCGATCTTCCTGCAGTACGATGCGTCGATCGGTCAGTACCGCAGCATCAGTCCGTGGCCGGATTATCAAGAAGGCGCGTCGTCGGGCGAGCTGCGGTATCGCTTCGGTTGGACGCACCCCGTGCTCTTCTCGCCGGCGAATCCCAAAGAGCTGCTGATCGCCTCGCAGTACGTGCTGCGCAGCGACGACTACGGACGCACGTGGCAAACGATCAGCCCCGATCTCACGCGCAACGACCCGAGCACCGAGGCGCCGACCGGCGGCCCCGTCGACCTCGATCAAACCAGCGCCGAAGTCTATCCCGACGTCTCGTCGCTGGCCGTCTCGCCGCTCGACAACGGCGTAATCTGGGCGGGTTCGGCCGACGGCCTCGTGCACGTGACGACCGATGGCGGCGCGCACTGGAGCGACGTGACGCCGCCCACGCTTCTGCAAAACGCGCAGATCAGCTCGATCGAGCCGTCGCATACCGTCAAGGGTACGGCGTACCTGACGGCATCGCGCTATATGTGGGACGACTTCCATCCGTACGTCTACGAGACGCAAGATTACGGCGCTCACTGGAGCGCGATGACCGCGGGCCTTCCCAGCGATCAGTTCGCGTTCGTCGTTCGCCAAGATCCCAACGACGCAAACCTGCTCTTCCTTGGAACCAAGAGCAGCGTCTACGTCAGCTTCGACGGCGGCGCGGCCTGGCAGCCCCTCGCACTGAATCTGCCGAAGGTCCAAGTGCGCGACCTCGCGATCGATACGCGTCAAGGCGCGGTCGTCGCGGCGACGCACGGCCGTGCATTCTGGGTGCTCGACAACCTTGCGCTGCTTGAACAAACCTCGCGTGAAGGCTCGGGCGTTGCGAACGGCGCGCAGGTCTTTGCGCCGCAGACGGCATGGCTGACGCACGCGTATGGGGCGCCCGCCTTCCCCAGCAGCGCAGCGGGTGAGAACCCGCCGTTCGGCGCGACGGTCTTCCTCAACGTTCCTGCGTCCTATAACGGAAGCACGCCGGTGACACTGAGCTTTAGCGACTCCGGCGGCAACGTCGTGCGAAGCTTCGCGCTGCATCTCAAAACCAAACCGCAACCGACTCCGGCGGCCCCGCTCTTTGCGCCGGCCGCGCGCAAACGCGAAGCGGATTTCGCGGCGACGGGCATCACCGCCGGCGCCAATCGCTTCCAGTGGGATCTTCGCTATCCCGACGCCACTGAAGTGACCGGCTTCAATCCGCCGATTGCGGCCGGCGGTGAAGAAGATGAGGTCAGCGGGCCGGAGGTTATTCCGGGCAAGTACACGGTAACGCTCGATTACGGCGGCAGCACGACGCGCGCGTCGTTCGACGTTGCGCTCGATCCGCGCATTCACGTCGATCCGAGCGCGCTCGCCGCCAGACTCGCGCTCGAGCAACGCATTCTCGCGACGCTCGACGCGCTCGACCGCAAGGTCAACGAGGCGTTAGCTCTGCGGAGTCGCGCCGGGCGCAACGCCGCGCTCGATGCGGCCATCGACGCCGCCGTTCAACTCGACATCCACTCGAGCGAAGGCACGCTTTTGCACGAAGCGAAGCTGCGCGATCGGCTGGCATTCCTGGCCGCCGACGTCGATTACGCGTACGACCGGCCAACGGCGGCGCAGTACGCCGTCTTCGACGAACTGCAAGCGCTCGCGACCGCCGCCGAAGGCAAGCTCACAAGCGCAATGGCGAGGTAATGTGTCACCCTGACCCTTCGACTCGGCGCTACGCGCCTCGCTCAGGACAGGCTCTGTCGAAGGGTGAGAGGGAGTAGAACGCCGAACGCGCTTGGCCGCAGGCCAAAGTAAGGAGGCTTCCATGCGTCTTTTTGTCGTCGGAATCGTATCGTCCGTTCTGCTGTTGTGCGCTACCGTGCCAGGTGCGTCGCAGAGCGCGCAATCGAATCAACAGTTCGCCAACAAGCTCGTCAACCAGCTGCTCGGCGTTCGCCCGGGCAACGTCGTCGTGATCTCGGCGGATCCGACGCACATTGCGCTGGCGGAGGACATTGCCACCAGCGTCTCTGCGATCGGCGCGTTCTCGCTGGTCGTATACGGAAGCAATCGCATGAACCGCCTGTACTACGAGCGCGTCCCCGCGCGTTACGACAGCCTAACGCCCAAAGCGGTGATGCGTCTCTTGCAGATCGCCGACGAACTCGTGTCGATCGACTTTCCGTTTGACCCGAGCGTCGTCGCGGGCGTTCCGGCGAGTCGCATTGCAGCCTTAGCAGCGTCCGGCAACCCTGCGACCGCGTACGTCGTAAAGCACAGCATTCCGAACGTCGATATCGGAAACGGAATCCTACCCTCACCCGCAACCGCGCGGAACTATGGCGTCGGCATCAGCGAACTATCGGCGCTCTTCTGGAGCGGCCTTAACGCCGACTATACGCAGATCCACCGCGACGCTAAGGCGGTCGCAACGGCGGTGGCCGGCGGCAACGTGCGCGTGACGGCGCCGAACGGTACCGATCTCTCGTTCGCCGTGATGGGTTCTGCGGCAGAGCTCAACGACGGAATCATCTCCGCGGCGGATCGCGCTCGCGGCGGATCGGCCGTCGGGAAACAGCTGCCCGCGGGCGACGTGTACTTTCTGCCGAAGCCCGGCACCGCCAGCGGAACGCTCGCGTTCGGCAGTACGCGGGTCAACGGCGTGCTCCTATCGGGTCTAACGCTTCACTTTGCCGACGGCAAGATAACGACGATGACTGCAGCCGGCGGCATGACCGAGCTGAACAAACTCTATCAAGCCGGCGACGCGGGTCGCGACGAGCTTGCGACCCTGGACATTGGTACGAACCGCTCCATGCATGTGCCGGCAACCGGAACGTGGGGCCCCGGGCCGTCGATGTCCGCCGGCTACGTTACGATGGGTCTCGGTAACAATCTCAGCCTCGGCGGTACGGACCGGTCGTCGTTCACCTTCTCCTCGAACGTGCCGAACGCAACCGTCACCGTAAATGGTAAGCCGCTCGTTTCGGGAGGAACGCTGAGGCCCTCGATGTAGGCTGTCGCGATAGGAGCTCCATCAACGGCGTTCGAGCTCGGCGAAGGCCGCGATCAGCTCGGGCGCCTCGAATGCGCGGTTCCGGCGGGCTAGGCTTATCGGCTTGAGGATATTTGCTCCGACGAGTGCCGCTACGGCCTGATTGGCGGCCTCAAAGCTTCGTCCAGCGATGTCCGCTGCGACTTGAACGGTCATGACTGGCGCCGCGGGTAAGCGCCGCAGGAGAAGATCGACCGCCGATCCGGCGCGTACTCGGCCCAAGCGCTTGCGCCAGCGCATCTCGAGCTGTTCGACGCGGTCTTCGAAGTCGTCCGCGTTCGCCGCAGCCTGTCGTGCGGCCGTAGCGAAGTACTCGATCCAGCCGTTGAAGCTCTCTCGCGCCGCCGCGGATTCTGGCTTCCCTACGTACGCTGTCGCCCGCAACGCTGCGAAATATGGCTCGCGCGTCCGCGCGAGAGTTAGAGAAATAGGAGTCAGCGCGCGTATGGAAAGACCGCGGCGGCGCAAAATCAGCTGAATTAGCGCTCGCCCGATACGTCCGTTTCCGTCGGCAAAAGGATGAATCGTCTCGAACTGGGCGTGAGCGATTGCCGCCTGCGCTAAAGCCGGAAGATCGTCCATGTTGCAGAACGCGCAAAGATCTCGCATCAGAACCTCAACGCGGTCGGGTGGCGGTGGAACAAAAATTGCGTCGCATGGGTTGTATGCGCTGCCGCCAATCCAATTCTGCGCATTACGAAGCTTGCCGGCGTGTGCGGCCATAAGTGTAGCCGACAGCAACCGGTGGTGCATCTTGAGCAAAAGACCGATGCCGATTTTCGTGCCTTCGCGTACCGACTCGATTCCGAAGCGCAGCGCGTCAACGTTTGCGAGGATCTCCGAGGCGGTGACGTCTTGCTGGTCGCCTCCGAGCCGTTGCACCGCAGCGGCTCGCAGCAGTCTGCGTGGCCGAATCTCAAGACCCTCGATCCACGACGAAGCGATGGATTCGCTTCGCAGCAGGAGGCGCGCGAGCGCCTCCGTGTCGACGAGGGCGCGAGCACGGGCGTCGAGACGCGCGATTGCGAGTTCCGCATCAGCGACGTCGGCAGCCACTGCCCCGTCCACTACAAATGTGCGGCCGCAGAGGAAGTCGGGAAGATACGCCTTGTAGTCGCATGCCCGACGCGCGCGACGGGGAAGACCGCCCGCCGAGGCAGCCGGTATCCATCTGAAAACCTTGAACAGCGCCATTAGTTATTCAAGGATATCAGATAACCTTGAATAAAGAAAGCTAGGTAGGGTCGAATTAAGGGCGACGCAGGACCGCGAACAGTTCGCGTACGGGATACGAAAACTCGGGCAATGCCCAATGTTCGATGGTGCTGGTTTCGTCGAGACGCACCGTTTCGTTGCGATCGTGCAGCTCGACTACGCGCTGCTGGGGATCGACCACGATGACGAGCGACGAACCGGCGCGCAAGTACGTGCGGGTCTTGTCGTCGACGTCAACGCGGCGGTCGTCAGGCGAGAGAATCTCCACGGCGACGTCGGGCGCAATCGGCGGGATCTGCAGCTCCGCATCGCTGAGCGGTCGAATGCGCTCGTTCGAAACGTAGGCGACGTCCGGAACGAGCGGCCGGCGAACTTCGCCCGGCGGCGCAACGCGAAAGCGCCATTCCGGGCCGACTTCTCCTCGCCCCGCCGCCCAATGATCCAGCCGTATCGTTAGCGCCTTCTGGAGCAGCGAGTGGTCGCGCTGCGGGCTCACTTTTTGCAGCGGGCGCCCGCGCACCCACTCCGTCTCGGGCTTCGTCTCCGGCAGCACGATTTCGTATGGCGCCATGACTGCACCCCACTATATCACGCCGGCCCGAATTGCCAACAAGCACAGTGGAGTCTACGTCGCGTTAGTGCTACTATATTGAATGAATGGAGGGCTGAATTTGTTCTCGACGGTCATTGTTGTTGTCGTCGCCTTTGTCGCGATAGTCGCCCTCAGCGGGCTACGTGTAGCCCAGGAGTACCAGCGCGGCGTGGCCTTCCGGCTCGGTCGTTATGTGGGTATTCGAGGTCCCGGACTTTACTACCTGATTCCAGTGCTCGAACGCGCGCGCGTAGTTGATTTGCGAACCGTCACGGTTACGGTCGAGCAGCAAGAAACGATCACTAAAGACAGCGTAACGATTAAAGTAAACGCCGTTCTGTGGTATCTAATCGTCGACCCGACAAAAGCCATTATCGGCATTGAGGATTACCAGAACGCGGCATACCAAGTGGCGCTTACGAGCTTACGCAACATCATCGGCCAGCATATGCTCGATGAAGTTTTGCGAGAGCGGACGACGATCAATAGCAAACTCCGGGCTATTGTAGATGAGGCTACGGAGGAATGGGGCCTGAAGGTCACCATGGTCGAGATGAAGGACGTTGAGATCCCGCACTCTATGCAGCGGGCAATGGCTCGCGAGGCTGAAGCCGTTCGGGAACGGCGCGCTCGCGTGATCAAAGCGGAGGCTGAGCTAGAGGCCTCTCAGAAACTGACCGAGGCGGCCGCGGTGATGGAGTCACAGCCGATCGCTTTGGAACTGCGCCGCCTGCAAATGATTGCCGAGGTTGGCGCGGAGAACAACTCTGCAACCGTTCTCATGATCCCTTCGGATTTCACCAACCTGGCGCATGCATTAGCTTCGAAGATCAAGCAAGACACGTAACCTCTGGGGACCGCCGTACCCGTGCACCGTTACGGCGATCATATTTCGCAGATCACCGAGTTTGGGACCGCGCGCTCCAGCGCGCGATCTCGGCGTCGAGATCCAGCGGCCGCGTCGGCGCCGCGTTTTCATACTCGGCCCAATGCTCGCGTGGAACCATCCACATCACTTCGAACTCGTTCCCGTCGGGATCGTAGCCGTAGATCGACTTCGTTGCGCCGTGATCGCTTGCGCCGCTGAGCGTGCCGTAGCGTTCGAGCGCATTGACCGCGTCGCGCAGCGATTCGATCTCGTCGACCTCCCATGCGAGGTGGTAGAGACCAACGCCGCGTTCGTTCGGCGGCGGCGCGTTGGGGCCCACCGCGGCGAGTCCCAGGTCGTGATGATTCTCCGAGCCGGGCGCGCGCATGAACGCCATTACCCGGCCCATTCGGGCGATCGGCTCGAGGCCGAGCACGTCGTGGTAAAACGCGATGCTGCGCTCGAGCTCCCGTACCCGCAGCACGGCATGATTGAGCTTGCGAACCTTCATGACTTCAAAGACCGCGTAAGCCGGCCTTGCGTGGCAGTTAATGTAGGCTAGGGCCCGGCTGGTGCCGAAGTCCGGCCACCGCTAGACATGCATTATTGGTACGCCGGACCCTTATCAACTCTCTTGAAGTGGGCGCCGCTGCTCATCCTCGTGCTCCTCGCGGTACGAATCCGGGGACGCGGCGCGATCAGGGTCCTCCGACCGAGCGACGCGCAAGATCCGAAGTACCAGGCGTGGCGCGAGAATCCGCTCACGCCAGTCGACCCGCCCGCCGGACTCGCGCTCGAACTCGGAGAGACGGCGTATTACTCGGGCGCGGCAGCGATAGCCGAGAGCCCAATCGAGTCGAGCGACCTCACCACCGCAACCGGCTCTGCGCAGCACGTGAGGATGGTGCGAATGAACGTCAGCACGAACGTCAGCATGCGCGTCACCGGCCTCGGCTTGTCTGCGGGCACTGCGAGCCCCGCGCCTGCGGGCAGCGGCAGATTGACCATCACCAACAAGCGACTTATCTACCAAGGCAACGGCGAAGACATCACGCAGCGCTTCGATGTGCCAGGCACCATTCTGCTGCCGGTCAACATCGGGATCACGCTCGTGCCGCAACAAGGAGAAGGAGAAGCATTTCTTTTCAGGACCGGTGATCCAATCGCCGGCATCGTTCTCCAGCGCGCAATGAATAAGACGCTCGAGAGCGTGACGCCCTCTGCGCCGAGTCTCGCGCCGTCCGCGCCGAGCCTCGCGCCGTCCTCCGGCGACGTCACCGAGACCCCCGCTCCCGACCCTCCGAAGTGGCAGGCATAATGCGCGCCGTCGTTATGCTCTCCACGTTGCTTCTCGCAACGCTCGCGTTCTCGGCGCGCGCCAACGCCGCGCCGAACCCCACCGCGATCGGGGGCGCGCAGGTCGACGAAGTGCTCGTACAGGCGCACGTCGCTGCCGGTGGAACGCAGCTCGACAGTTACGCTGCGATGACGGAATCGGGCACGTTTACGCAAAACGGCGGCCCGCCGAGTCCCTTCGACGGCATCGTGGATCTGCGCAACGGCTACTCGCGAGGAAAGGTTACCGTTGGACCGGCAACCTTGCTCGAGGGCTACGACGGCACGCAATGGACGCTGCGCAACGGCGCGCTCACGATCGTTAGCCTGCCGACGTTCGTCGCCGACGCGGTGACGCAAGCCTATCTCGGCAGCAACGCCTACTTCCGGCGCGACGAGCACTCGACGATCAAATCGGGACGCGAAGAAAACGTCGACGGGCAACCCGGCTTCGTCGTGCACGTGGAGCCGCGCGGCGGCTCGCCGGCGGATCTCTACTTCGACGAATCGTCCTACCGTCTCGTGAAGGTCGTCGCGCAGACCGCACAAGGGACCGACACGACCACCAACTCGAACTTTCAGACGATCCAGGGCATTGCGGTGCCGATGCGCACGGTCGAGGTCGACGCATCGGGAACGCAGACCGTCACGACGGTCAAGACCGTGCAGTTCTCGACGAACATCGATTCCGGTCAGTTGGCACGCCCCGCGTACACGTCGCAGGGCAGCCTGGAATCGCCGGTCTCGATTCCGTTCGTCAGCGATCTGGTTGGCGCGATCGGCCACATCGTCGTTCCGGTCTCGCTCAACGGACAGCAAACGACGCTGGTCTTCGACTCCGGCGGCGGCAACTTCTTAGTTCCCGACGGCGCCAAGCGGCTAGGGTTGGCGGCCTCCGGCGGCGTCGCAACCGGCGGTGCCGGCACGCAGGCGCAGATGAGTGCATTCGCGCACGTCGGCACCGTCGATTTCGGCGGCGCGCGCCTTTCGGATCAAGACTTCGTCGTCACGCCGCTCGGATATCCGCTGACCCATCCGCGCAAAGACGTCACGATGGAAGGGCTTGATCGGCTTCGAGTACCTTGCCAACTTCCGCGTCAGCGTGCGGTATGCCGATCGCGCGATCGACGTCGCGCCCTTCGACGCGGCCGGCCCGCCCGGCGGCGTTACGCTGCCCTTTAAGTCCGACGGCTCGCACAGCTACGTGCTCGCGACGATCGACAACGTCACGGGGTACTATCTGCTCGATACGGGTAATGCCGGCGGCATCGTGCTGACGGCGCCGTTCGCGAAGGAGCACCACCTCTTTCCTAAAGGCGGCCTCGTCTATCGCTCACCGGGCGGCGTCGGCGGGGGCTACGAAGAGATTCGCGCGACGGCGCGATCGTTCGTCTTCGCGGGCCAGTCGTACCACGACGTGCCGGTGAGCGTTCCGCAAGTCAACTCCGGCTTCTTCGCAACGCGCGGTGTCGCGGGCAATCTCGGCTCAGGTTTTCTCGCACGCTTCACCGTCGTCTTCGATTACAAAGCCCAGACGGTGACCTTCATTCCGAATCGCAACGTCGCAATGGCGTTCCGCGCCGACCACGTCGGGTGGAGCCTCAATCAGAACGATTTCAGCGGCTTCGACGTGCGTCAGGTCGTGCCGGGAGGGCCGGCGGCCAACGCCGGCATCGCGGCCGGCGATCGCATCACGAGCTTCGCAGGAAACCAAGTCGCCGCGGGCTTCGGCAGCGGCGACCTCTATCCGTACGCGACCGGCACTACGCCGTTCACGGTAACCGTCGATCGCGCGGGCGTCAGCCGAACCGTGACGCTGACGCCCCGCAATCTGCTTCCTCCGCCGCAGTAACGCGCGCTAGCGCGGAGGCTTATTCCCCTGCGGATGGCCCTGCGCCGGAGCGGCGTGCGCTGGCGGCGCGAGGTGCGCTTGCGCCGCCTGCCGGTCGGCATTGGTTATCGGCGTGTAGTGCGGCGGCTGGTTCGTCGTGCTATACGGGTGCTGCACGGCGGTCGTGTGCGGCTGTCCGTTGTTCACCGTCGAGAGGTGATTGCGGTCTTGACCCGAGACTGTCTCGTGGTACTTTTGCTCGCTCGTCGGCGCCATGCCGCGTGCGCGCGCAGAGATCTCGCCTTGCGTTGGATGTGCGGAGATCCCGCCGTGTCCGCCGTTGTAGCTCGTCCGATTGTGGTTGTCGTTGTACACGACGGTCTTGTCGACGTAGGTGTTGTGGATCACCGTGCGATTGACGTTGGTGATCGCGGTGTTGTAACGGAACGAGTTCCCATACCAGCGCCCCCCAACATAGCCCGTGCCGTAGTAGCCGAAGCCGTAGTTAATCCCGCCGTAGAATCCCACGACGTGGCCCCAGTAGCCGGAGTGCCAGTAGTACGCTCCGCTGCCCCATCCCCAATAGCCCGGCGTCCAGAGCAGACCGACGGCCGGCGCCACGACCCAGGTGCCGGGCACCCAGTAGTAGCCGCCCGGACCCCAGGCCCAGTAGCCCGGCTCCCAAATGTAGTTGGCTGCCGGGCAGGCCGGCTGCACGTAAACCGGGATCGCCGGAGGCGCGATGGTCACGCCGACGCCGACGAACACCTGTGCGGAGCCGGCGACCGGAACGGAGACAAAGAGCGCCGCGACCAATGCGGCGCGCATTACTTTATTAAGAAAGTCCATGCCCTAGGATACCCATTGCGCCCCTTGTCTACTCCTCATCAGGAGAATGCGCTCGTTTTTCCTAACCCTGCCCTAACTAGCTACTCCTAGGAGGTCTCAAGAATGCGTCATCTTCAAATACTGGCCGCCCTCTCGCTCTTCGCCTTTATTCCGGCCGTTACGCCGGCCGCGACCACCCCAACGTGGAAGCTGGCAAACGCGCTGAGCGTTACCGCCAGCGCCAACAGCAACTCGACGTTCGTCATTCACGCCTACGTAACGTTGCCGCTCGCGTGCTACGACGCGCGCGTTCGCACCGCGCTAACCTCGTCGGGACGCGTCTACTTCGTCGAGCAAATGGCGCCGCCGCCCACGATGACCTGTGCCCCGAACTATAAGTGCAGCGTCGTGAGTGCATCCATTCCGTTGCCGAGTCCGCAGACGATCCACGTTACCTCCCAAGGCCAGACGTGGAAGGTCCACATGGTTACGCACGATCAGACCCCCGTGCAGCCGGTCTGCCACAAGGCCTCGTAACCCACGTTTAACGCGCTCGTCCTAGCCGTCGCGTGCTGCGTGACCGCGCAGCACGCGATGGTCGTGACGGCGCAGCACGAGGCTACGAAGGCCGGCGTCGCGGTGCTGCGCGCCGGCGGCAATGCGGTGGATGCCGCGGTTGCCGTCGGCTACGCGCTCGCGGTAGCCGATCCGTGCTGCGGGAATATCGGCGGCGGCGGCTTCATGGTGCTGCGCCTGCACGACGGGCGCGAGCGCTTCATCGACTTTCGCGAGCGCGCGCCGCAGCGCGCGACGCGCACGATGTATCTCGATGCAATGGGAAACGTCCGCCCGCTGGCCTCGCGGAAGGGCTGGCTCGCGGTTGCGGTTCCGGGAACCGTTGCCGGCTTGGAGAGCGCGCGTCGGCAGTACGGCACGATGTCGCGCGAGCAGTTGCTTTCGCCCTCGATTGCGCTGGCCCGCAACGGGTTCATCTTCACGCAAGGCGATCTGCTGCCGTTCGTCGGTGCGAACGAGCAAGGCGCGAAGCTCGCGGTCCCACGGCCCGGAACCGTGTTCAAGCAGCCGCAGCTCGCGCAGACGCTTGCACTCATCTCACGCGACGGCGAGAATGCGTTTTATCGCGGACCGATCGCGCGCGCGGTCGTCGCCGCGAGCACCGCCGCCGGCGGCATTCTGACGATGGACGATTTCGCGAGCTATCGCGTGGAAGAGGCGGCGCCGCTGCACTGCCGCTATAATGGCTTTGAAATTATCGCCGCTCCGCCGCCAAGCTCGGGCGGCGTAACGCTCTGCGAGATCCTCAACATCGTTGCGCCCTATCCTTTCGCGCAATGGGGTTGGCATTCGGTGCAATCGCTACACTACCTCACCGAGGCGGAACGGCTCGCCTACGCCGACCGCAACGCCTATCTCGGCAATCCCGATTTCGTGAAGAACCCCGTCTCCGAGTTGCTCGCACCCGCGTACGCCGCGAAGCTGCGCGCGGAGATTGCGCCCGAGCGCGCGACGCCGTCGGTCGACGTGCATCCGGGGCTCGGCGTTCCGTCGAATGAAGGCGCCGACACGACGCACTACTCGATCGTCGACCGCTGGGGCAACGCGGTCTCCGTAACCTACACGCTCAACGATTGGTTCGGTGCCGACGTCATCGCCGGCAAGACCGGCTTCTTTCTCAACGACGAGATGGACGACTTCACGGCGAAGCCCGGCGTCGCGAACATGTACGGCCTCGTGCAGGGCGAGCGCAACGACATCGCGTCTGGAAAACGACCGCTCTCGTCGATGGCCCCTACGATCGTTCTGCAAAACGGTGCGCTGCGCATGGTGACCGGCAGCCCCGGCGGCTCCAAAATCATCACGATCGTGCTCGAAACGATCCTCAACGCGCTCGTCTATGGAATGAGCGCGCAAGCCGCGGTCGACGCGCCGCGCACGCACATGCAGTGGCTGCCCGACGCGCTCGAGTACGAGCCCGGCGCCTTCACCGCCGCGACGGCGACGCAGCTTCAGGGGATGGGCTACGCGCTGAAGATGCAGGCGAAGTGGGGCTCGGCGCAAGCGATCGTTATCGATCCGAGAAGCGGAATGCTGGAAGGCGGCAGCGACCGCCGCACGCCTTCCGGCTCCGCGCAGGGGTATTAGCCTAGCGCCAAACTCCCGTCACGGTTGGGCTAGCGTTGGCAGCAAGCCTCTTCCCAAGTCATATCTTTATGCGAGTCCGGTCGGCGTCGAAGTGCGCTTCGCCGTTCTGAAAGTGCGCCGACGTTGCGCGGAACGTGTAACCGCTGCCGTCAACCACGAGGGCGTCTCCGTCGGCCAGGCGAGTCGCGGTCATCCCAACCGGCGCACCACGTCGCGCCGGCGGCGCGTCGGGGGCCACGAACGTCACGCCATTGCTAGGCGATTGGGGAGGGCTCGATCGTCAGCGTCGCATCGTCGCCGATCTGCGGGTCGCGTTCGTCGTGGGCGGCGATGCGGTAGTAGTAGTGTTGGTCAGGCAACGCGCGTGCGCACCAGCGTTGAATTGCATAACCGCCGCTACCGGTCGTTAGGGGAGTTGTAAAGATGGGCCGGCCCGACCGCCGCTGGTCCGCGTCAGTCTGAGCGAGAATCTGCACTGCGATGTGTCGGCGCATTCCGGCGGAGGGCTGAAGGCCGTGCTCGACGTTGAAAGTCGCGAGCCAGTTCGCCTGCGCAAACACGAAGGCTTCTCGGTTCCGAAGAATGTGATGCACCGGCCGTGCAGCGAGCAACGCTCGGCCGTGCTGATGGTCGAGTCGCTCGGAATCGTCCCGACAGGCGACTAGACGCTAAGTGTGCGCGGGTCAAAGACGCCCGCCAGGCTGAGTCCGTTCTCTAAGGCGAAACGGGTAGCGACCGCAATCGTCTCGTCGTCGGGCGCGAGGATTTCGATGCCGACAACCTCCCCAGACTCATCGAGATCGACGTTCACCTCTCCATTCTCATCGAGCGTCTTGGTTTGGGCTACCAAATTCCGAGTGTAATAGAGATAGATTGAGTACGGGGCGGCGGTTTCGCGCGTCACTTCAATCAGGCGCTTCATTGCAAAGGTTCCTCTGCTACGGTGACCACGAGCGGACCTGCGGGCGATTCCGCAATCGTTACCCGGATCTTGCGGCGCTCGGCGCGGAAGGTCTTGTAGTAGTTCCGCCGCCCCGCTCTGGCGGGAGTTGATGTGTCGTAATTGCGATAAACCGATTCAACATGCGCTTCGGTAATGCGTCTCACGGCCATCCTGGAGCGAGCGTGCTTGCTGTAAATCATTGCCCGCTCCGGAAATGCCCCGGGCGGGACGGGATTGTGCCAAGGTTAGATTCGGAAGATCTGCACGAAGCGGTCGAGCAGCTTTCGATCGCCGGTGAGGCGCACGAGTTTTTTCTTGATCGCTTCGCTGGGTGATAGTTCGTGGGCCATGAGCGCGCGCATCGCGGGTCCGGTCTCGATGATGAGGTCGGGCTTGGCGATCGTTCCGCGTCCGACGGTGACCGCGCCGTTACGAACTAGCGCGTGCACTTCGATCGGGCCGAGCTTCAATAGATACGCAAGCCGCGCTTTTCCGGCCGCCTCGGGGCGGAAGGTCGTTCGCAGCGCCATCGCAATCGAGTCTTCGGTAACCGTTTCGCGTGGCCCGGGTTCGCCCAAGCGTTGCGCGCCCCAGCGACCGAGCGTGAGGACCGCATCTTCGAGGGCGAGGCCCTCCTCGCTAAGTTCGTATGCCACGCCCTTCGCCGGACGTTCGAGCACACGGCGCCGCACGAGCCCGTTATCTTCCAGTTCGTTCAAGCGTGAGGTAAGGATGTTGGTCGGAATCCCAGGCAGCCCGCGTTCAATCTCACTAAAACGTTTCGGCCCGACGAGCAGGTCGCGGATGATGAGCAACGCCCAGCGCTCGCCGACCAGCTCGAGGGCGCGTGCGAACCCGCAGTACTGGCCGTATCCTCGCTTGACCACCATGGCCTCATTATAGCAACTTAACTTGTTTTTGTCACTAACACTTGCTTTTTGCAAGTAACTATGTTAGCCTGTCCACCTACCGTAAGGAAATAAGGAGGTCCCATGCCGAGCATCACCCCGTTCCTGTGGTTCAACGGCCAGGCCGAAGAGGCGGCCGAGTTCTACGTTTCCGTCTTCAAGAACTCGAAGATTACCGATGCGAGTCGCTATGGCGAGGCGGGGCCGGGGCCGGCCGGTTCGGTGATGACGCTCGACTTCGAGCTCGACGGCCAAGCTTTCATGGCGATCAACGCCCCGGGCGGCGACTCGGAGCCGCCCGGTGATGACTTCGCTCAAGGGAAGATCGCGCTCTTCGTGAGCTGCAAGACGCAAGCCGAGGTCGACGAGCTTTGGGATAAGCTCGCTGCGGGCGGCCGGAAGCTGCCCTGCGGCTGGGTTGCCGACCGCTTCGGCTTCGCCTGGAACATCGTGCCGGAAGGCCTGCGCGACGTTATCGGCGGCGACGACGAGCGTTCGCAGCGCGCCATGCAGGCGATGCTCCAAATGCAAAAGCTCGATATCGACGAACTGCGTCGAGTCTACAACGCATAACGCGAAAGGATTTGCGAATCGTGAAACACCCGGTCATGCACTTCGAAATCATGGGGCAAGACGCGCCCAAGCTCGGGAGCTTCTATGCCGACGTCTTCGGGTGGAACGTTGCCCCACCGATTCCCAACTACGAGATTCAGTACAGTCTGGTCGACCCGGTTCCCGGCTTCCAGCGCGGAATCATGGGCGGCATCGGCAAGGCGCCGCCGGGTTACGACGGCCACGTCACGTTCTACGTCGTGGTCGACGACATGGAGAAAGCCTTCGGCAAGATCGAGGAACGCGGTGGCTCGCGCATGATGGGTCCCGACAAAGTACCCAACGGACCGGTCATCGGGCTCTTCCGCGATCCGGAGGGGCACACGATCGGCTTGGTCGACATCGGTGACGACATGAGTGCCGCGCCGATGGAACTGGTGCCGTTCGTCTATTTTTACGGGCGTTGCGCAGAGGCGCTGGAGTTTTACAAGAAGGCGTTAGGCGGCGAATACGAGATCCGCGTGCGCGATGGCGACGCGATACAATACGCCACCTTCACCGCACCGGGCATCTCGCTCAAGTGCTCCGACGGCATGACGCGACGTGCGGTCGATCCCGAGGAACGCAACGTTTCGCTCCAGCTCGAGCATCCAGATGCGAAGCGAGCCGCCGAGATCTTCAACGCGCTCGCCGACGGGGGCAAAGTAACGACGGCCTTTGGCGATGCGCAGTGGGGCGGCAAGTTCGGCGCGGTGCACGATCGCTTCGGCACCGAGTGGTACGTCACGTCGGGTTAGCGGGGCGAGCGTCGTCTAAGGGTTACCTTCCGGTACACTTTGGCCGCCCGAAGACGACATAACGCGTGTCGGTCTGGGTCGTGCCCGAGTCCAGACCATAGCCGAAAGCATCGAAGTACGAGCCGCCGAGACTCGAGGTCGGGTCTTGGCGGATCGTCACGTAGTCACCGTAGCGCGTGGTTCCCTGGTTGCTGTTTGTGGTGATGTAAACGACGAAATCACCCCAGAACCCGACGACGTGGTTTTCGTAGTTGCCGCCGCCGCCGTACTCGAGCGAAAGCCCGACCTCGCCGGTGCATGCGTCCGTTGCGAGCGCCGGGTACCCATAGGCATAGCTCGCGTTCCAAATCTGCACTTGCTGGCTCAGGCTGAAGTTATTGTTCGGATTCACTTCGGCCATCTCGACGTGGGGCTGCGCGAAGTTGTTGTTGGTGCCGGCGCTCCAGGCAAGCCAAACCTGCCCGCCGCTCACCGTCGCGCCGATCACTGCGTTTCCGGGAAAGCCGCTCAGCTTGTTCATCCAGTCTTGCTTGTCGGGCGTAGTCGATGAAAGGGTCGAGGTCGGCCACGCCGAGAGGCTGACGCTGGTCCACGAGTACGACGTCGAGCTCTCCGGCCACGAGAAGACGCGAATGCTGGTATTGTTATTCTGCCCCGCCCAGAAGATCTCGCTACCCGTATCTTGGCTGAGGTGGCTTCCCCACGCAGTGCCGCTATCGGAGGGCGTTGTATACCGCATGTTGAGCGTGCCGCCGTTCTTGATATCGGAGAGCGAACCGCGCACGATCTCTCGTCCGCCGTTGCATCCGCTCGGATTTCCCGGCCAGCAGGCGTCCCAACTCATGTAGAGATAGTTCGTGCCCACCGAGAGATCTGGATAGTCGTAGCCGCTGCCGCTGGGCTCGCTAAAGAGCGTCGACGGCAGATTCCAATACGTCCAGCTCGTGCCGTTGCTGCTGACGATCTGCGCGGGGCTGGCCTCCGCTAGACGCATGCCGTTGTTTCCCTGCAGCAGCCAAACGATGCGATCGATGCTCGGTACGTACTGCACGATTTGGTCGCAACAGTAGCCGATCGCGTCGTTGGGAAAGATCGTCGTGGGATCGAGCTGGGTGAAGCTCGTGCCGCCATTGTTCGAGTAGGCGGCGTACCAGTTAGATGTCATGAACGTAACGCCGTTTCCGGTCGCGCCGCTTGGCTCGGCAGTGGTGCTGCCGTTGATGCCCAATCCGTCGTTGGTCTTAAAGTTGATGGCGCCGGGGTCGCCGCTTGGCGCAGGCTGCGGTTTGGAGGCGGGCTTGGCGGGAGCGACGGGTGTGGCGTTCGGAACGATCGGAACCGTCCAGCGCGAGCCGTTCTGTTCGTCGGTGAAGGATGGCGTGCGGTGCGGATACGGTGCTTTCGACGTCGTATGCGACGGCGCCGAAGCGGTTTTGCTCGGAGCCTTTCCCGGCGAAGCCGGCGGCACGGCGACCTCACCGTCGGCCGTGAACGGATCCGCCGTTCCATCGTAGCGTACGGTGCCGCTGACGTGGATCGGATACTTCATGCCGTCTTGCAAGCCGCTCTTGGTCAGTGTTGCGTTGACCGCTGCGTTGACGCCCGGGCCGAGTGCCCCGACCGTAATCGGTGCGCCACTTGCGAGGCGCGCGGCACCTAACTGCACCGCGTTGACGACAACGTCGGACGCTGCAACCTTCCCTTCGTTCTGCAAAGTGAACGCTACAAGTGCGTTCGTCGTCGTTAACGAGACGCCGGCGCCGCCGAGGGTCAGTGGGCCGCCGCGCGACCCTCCTCCGCAGGCACTGCACGCAAGCGCGAGTGCCACAGCCGTAGCGGGTCTTACGTAAAAAGCGAAATACTTCACGGTATCCTCCTTCGCAGCGCGAACGTCGGAGGGAAAGACCGAGGCTTCGCTTTCGACGCGTTTGCTCCCCTCGGCATAAAGAGCGTGCGCTCGGTAGCCGGTCGTGCAGGCCGGCATTCTCTGCGCCGTCGAAACCGCGCTCCATGTCGGAGACGCTGCCTGCAAACTTCTGCAATCGAGAAAACGTAAAATACGGCCAGCTGCGCGTGGTGGACATCCCGGCGGAGCTGCGCGAACACGTACCGTGGTTCAATCAAACGCTCACGACCGTAAACGACGCAGTCGTGCGGCTGGGAATCTTCGAGGGCGACTTTCCGTGGCATAAACACGTCGAGCAGGACGAGTTTTTCCTCGTGCTCGACGGCGAGATGGTGCTCGACGTCGAAGGCCGCGAACCGATCGTGCTGCGCAAGCATGAAGGCTTCACCGTTCCCAAAAATGTACTGCACCGCCCGCGCTGCCGAGAACGCACGGCCGTGCTGATGGTCGAGTCGCTCGGAATCGTCCCGACGGGCGACTAGGTTAATGAGCGTACTGCTCGCCGCACTGCTCGCATCACAAACGGCACCGACGGGTCCTTCGCGTTCGATATCTCCAGCCGGTAGCTGCAACGCCGAAGTGATGCGCCTGACCTCGGACGGTCTCGTTCCCTCGGACCCGGTTCCGAATGGCCCTCAGCTGGTCTATACGTCAGTGCTCGTAACGATAAATCCGGACGGGACGGTAAAGAAGGTAGTCTTATTCCAGCCGAGCGGCCGCGCCAACTCAGACGAGTACGCACTACAAACGGCGCAGGCTGCTAAGTACCGCCCAAAGATGGTGAACTGCAAGCCCGTTATCGGGAACTATCTTTGGGTCTTCGCTTGGATGATTCTTTGACGAGGATCCGGAAATAGGATGCATGAGTACGACTGCTTATCGTCGCGCCATTTGCGCTATTTTGTCGCTCGCATTCCTCGCCGGTTGCGGCGCGCCGGCCACAACGCCGGCCGTTCCGCCCGCCAACATGCTCTCGATCAGCGGCCCGCAGGGATGGCCCGCCGGGGCGAAGGGGAAACCGATCCTCTTCATCGCAGACTTGCAGGGCAACGTCGTGCGCATGTACGATCCGAGCAAAGCGAACCCGACGGCTGAGGGCGAGATTACCGACGGCGTCGACCACCCAGAGGGCCTCGCCGTCGACTCGAAAGGCTCGCTGTACGTCTCGAACGTCGGTTACAGCGGAAAGGAATCGATCGACGTCTACTCGGCCGGTTCGAGTAAGCCGCGCCTGATCATTCACGGTCCTGGTTATTATGGGCTCGCCGTCGATTCAAAGGGCGACATCTTCGCAACGGAGGTCGCTGGTTATGTCGACGCCTACAAGCCTGGCGCGAAGAGTCGGTACGAAAGGATCACCGGCTTCAGTAATCCGTCCGGCATCGCGATCGACAGCAAGAACAACGTTTGGGTCGCAGACGAGACGCAGGTTGACATCATTCCCGCCGGGGCCAAGACGTTTAAGAACGCAAAGCTTCAAGATATCAACAGCCCCGTTGGCCTGGCATTCGGCTCGGGCGACGAGCTCTACGTAGCGAACTTCGGACCCTACGACGTCGCCGTTTACAAGAGCGGTTCCACGCGCCCGGAATATACGATCACCGACGGCATCACCGGTCCGACGCTTAACGGAGTCACGGCGGCCAACATCTTCTTTCAGTCGAACCAGCTCAACAACGTCGTCGGGTATAAGAAAGGCCAGAAGGCGGTATGGTCGACGATTGTCGGCAACTCCGATCCGCTCGGCATCGCCTCGTCGCCTGAAGTCAAGAAGTAGTCGCTAACGCAGGTCGAGCGAACCGACGTCGAGTGAAAGGTGGGTTCCGCTGTCGCACGTTACGCCGGTGGCACCGCTCTTGCGCTTGACGAGCTCCGACGGAACGATGCGCGCGTTGGACTTGGCAATGCAGCCTTCCACGCGCGCGGTGAGCACGTCGAAGCGGTTTTCGGGAATGAAGAAGGTGTGCTCTTGCTCGACGTCGCCGCCCGGTTCCAGCTCGAGACCGTGCTGAGAGGTTGCATTGCCGAGGTAAGTGATCACACCAAACCCATAGACCGCCGTTGGCCGTGAGAGCGTGAAGAAGGCGCTCGCATCTTGGTCGGAGTTCGGCGCGGGCGGCACGGGATGCGCCGCAAGCGTCATCCGCTTCCCAAGCACGGTGACGCTATAGCCGGCGAAGTACACGCGCACGGTTCCGAGGTTGCGGATCTCCGTCTTTAGTAAGACGCCGATCGCCCCGCCGCGACGACTCGTCTCTTGAAGCGTCGCCCGAACGTCGATCTGCGGGTCGGTGAACGACGGCTTGATTCGGTTCTCATAAACGAAGACGTAAAAGGCCCAGAATCCGGCTGCCAGGATCGCGATGATCTCGATGGTGTCGCGCGCGATGCGAATCGTGTGCGAGCCATGCTCGGGATCGCGGTTGCGAAAAAGCATTTATGCAAACGGGCCATTCGCGAGCGAATCGCATCGCACCCGTCACGCGTTGGCCAAACCGCGCAAGCGCGACCTAGCGCTCTAAGCGGCCGGCCATTGCGCAGCGGTTCTGCCGCCCGCAGAATAAAGCGATGCAGATCAGAGCCGCCACGCCCGACGATGCCGCGGCGCTCGCAGAGATATATCGTCCGATCGTCGAGCAGACGGCAATCTCGTTCGAGCTCGAAGCGCCGAGTGCCGCGGAGATGCGGTCGCGCATTGTGGGGCTTGCGCCGCAGTATCCATGGCTGGTAGCGGCCGACCGCGAACGTGTCGTCGGCTACGCCTACGCATCGCCGCACCGCAAGCGAGCCGCATACGCGAGCTCGGTAGACGTCAGCGCCTACGTCGCCGACGCCGCGCGCGGCAAAGGTGCCGGTCGCGCGCTGTACTCCGCTCTCTTTACCGAGTTAGCTCGGGCGGGCGCGTTCCACCGTGCCTTCGCGGGAATCGCGCTGCCGAACGATGCCAGTGTGGCCCTGCACAAACGCTTCGAATTCGAGCTCGTTGGTGTCTATCGCGAAGTCGGTCAAAAGTTCGGACGGTGGATCGACGTCGCGTGGTGGCAACGCAGCATTTGAAGTTCCGAGTCTAGCGCGCCGTGGCGCGCGTCAATACGTACTGGTGCGTCATCACGTTGCCGGTGTAAAATGGCTCGCAGATTATCTCGAACTCGCGGCGCAGCGTGTTGAGGCGCTCCGGCGAATCGGCAAGACTCTCGACGAGTTTTTGCATCGGGCCCACCGCACTTTCGATGAACGAACGATAGTGCGCCAAGCTCAACGCCGGGATGACCATAACGCCGCGTTCGAATGCCGGCCCGCCGAAGTGGGGCGCGAGCCGTTGTGCAATGATGCGCTCTTCGCCCCAGAGCACCGGCGGAGCGACGCCGGGCGGCAGCGGCGGCGAGTTGCGGCCGATAAACTGGAAAGTTTGACCGATGAGCGTCTCGGGCGGCCAGGTCGCAAACGCGACGCGTCCAGAGGGCTTGAGCACGCGGCGCATCTCGCCGATAGCAGCCTCGGGCCGCGGGGCGAACATGTGGCCGAACTGGCTGATCACGACGTCGAACGATGCGTCGGGATAAGGAAGCGCCTCAGCATCGCCTTCGCGTAAGTCGACGTCCGTCAAGCCGGCCATCCGCGCATTCTCGCGCGCCACTTCGACCAGGCCAGGCGTCAAGTCGATGCCGCTCGCCCGCGCGCCCGCGCGGGCCGCAGTGATCGCCGCGACGCCGGTTCCGGTGCCGACGTCGAGCACCGCGTCGCTGGGCGCGATGCCGGCAAACGTTACGAGATGGGCGGCGACAGGCGTGGTGAACGTCGCCATCGGCGCGAACGATGCCCACATCGCGCGCTGGCGATCTTTGAGTGCGGAAAACGGATCTGCCGTCACGTTGTTCGCCCGGT
The DNA here is from genome assembly GCA_963754565.1 of Vulcanimicrobiota bacterium. Lineage (GTDB taxonomy): Bacteria > Vulcanimicrobiota > Vulcanimicrobiia > Vulcanimicrobiales > Vulcanimicrobiaceae > Cybelea. The sequence continues at coordinate 42,854 of CAVWGL010000001.1, forward strand.
CTCTAATGCTTGCCGTACGTGACGGCTAAATATTGCGCGAGCGCGGCGACCGCGTCGTCGGGAATCGGTGCGCCGTACGCCTTCTGCATCTTGGTCACCTCGGCCGTCCATTGCGCTGCAGTCAACGGCGGTTGTATTGCGACGTAGGCCGGTGAGTGGCAGGTTTGGCAGTACTGCTGCGCGCGGCCGGCGCCCGGGCCCGGCTTGAAGGTGGGATTGACGTTCGGCATCTCGATCGTCACGGTACCTTGAGGCGGTGCTTTCTGCGAGAGCGCAACACCGGCGCCGGCAATCGCGAGCACGACGAAGAGCGGCAACCACGCGAGCTTCACGCGACGCTCACCTTGTATGTCTCGATACTGTCGCGCATGTAGCCGCCGGAGTTCCAGATCGGCGTCATCGTTTGCGTGCTGCCGTTATTCGCGGTCGCGCGCACCGCGACGACGTAGCTGCCGGCCGTCGCGTTCCACGATAAGTTCCATCGCCGGAAGCTGTACTTGCCGTAATCCGTTTCGAGCTGCGCGCGGCGCCACGTAGCGCCGCTGTCGAGCGACACTTCAACGCGTGCAATGCCGCTGCCGCCGTCGAATGCGATGCCGCGCAGCGTGCTCGTGCCCGCGCTGACCGTGGCGCCGTCGGTGAGGTTGGTGACGAAGGAGCGCACGTCCATCGTATTGATCGGAATCGTCGCAAAGCCGGTGCTGCCGGGCACGACGCTGTGATCGGGCGTGTCGGGAATGCGATAGGCGGTCTTCATCCAGAAGTTATCGTCGATGTGGTCGAGCACGGTGATTGCAGAGAGCATCTTCACCCAGTACGTCGCGTACCAGCCCGGCACGACGAGCCGCACGGGATAGCCGTTGAGCAGCGGCATCGGTTCGCCGTTCATGAGATAGGCCACGATCACGTCGTCGCCGCGTGCCACGTCGAGGTCGAGCGATTTTCTAAACGCCGGCGTCTGCGCAAGCACGGGCTCGTCGAGCCCGTGGAACTGCACCTGTTTGGCGGTGGGCTGCAGTCCCGCGCGCGCTAAGATGTCGCGGAGACGCACGCCCGTCCAGCGTGCGTTGCCCATCGCGCCGTTGCCCCACTGCCCGCCGGGCACGCGCGGCGCAAAGAAGCCGCGACTGTTGCCGGAGCACTGGTTCACGGCGTTGAGCTCGACCGTCGGCATCGCCGCGAGATCGTCGCGCGAGAGCGAGAGCTCTCGCTGCACCGCGCCGGTCACTGCGATGCGATGCGTCGAGGCATCGACCGACTCGGGAATTCCGGCGAGATGCCAGCGCACGAAAAACGCGTCGTTCGGCGTGAAAACGCCCTCGTCGAAGAGGGCAAACGGCGTCTCGAGCTGCGGTGGCCGCGGCGTCTGGAGGATCAGCGGGCGCTTCTGCGGATAGGCAACCAGCGTTCGCTGCCCGTTTATAAAAGGAAGCGTGACGACGCTCTGCGCCTCGGCGCTTCCGCCAAGCGCGAACCACGCCGCCGCGCCACCGGTGGTTAGCAGAAAGCGAGATCGGTCCAACGCGTGCTCCTTATAAAGGTGGCCGGAGTTTACATTTTTCCGCCGGACAATCCTGGGGCCGCAGTGGAACGTTTCTACATGAAACAATAATGCAAGTTGCTGGCAAGCGGCAACGTCGACCCATGCTATGCCGTCGCCGCCAAGGGTAAATACGGGGGGTAGCTCGAGCTCGGAAACGGCATCGCCAACACGAAAGTCGGTGCTAACGACGTGCTGCTCGTCGAGATCTATCCCGGGAAGCTAACAGACTCCGAGTGGTAACAACTACACGCCGTCTAGGAAGAGACCTCGAAATTCGGCCCATCGAACGTCAGGCAGAGCTGGTTCAAGACGTCCCGTCCGACAATAGATTGCGGGCCGATCTCTGCAACGCCCAATTGAAAACGGCCCACGGGCGTCTCGATCACGGCCAGCCAGAACGGTACGGAGTCGGCTTGTTGATTAACCCCCGCGAGTTCCATCCACCCCAACAGGGGTAGGCCGAGGCGTTTGGCGATCCCGGGGGCGAGGACGCTAACGTCGGCACCAGTGTCTAGAAGCGCGCTCGTCGAGACTCGCCACTCAGGATCGCCCGGCGCGCTCACAAAGACATCGAAGACCGGTGCGGGAGGGTCGTAGTCAGTGCGGTTGTATGGCGCGGTCATCGCACCCTCCGGGGCGAGCGGATATGCCGAACCGGCGTGGCGTTGCCGCCAAGTTGCGGCATGAAGAATGCGCGCCGGCCAAGTTTCTTTCGAACCCGAATCGCTAACTGCAGAGGATCTGCGTCATGGTCGACGACTTCTTCGTCGATGATTGCGAGGCTCGTGCCGACCACATACCGTGCGATTAGACGCTGCCGGTTGCGTTCATACCAAGCGACGTCCTGCTCTAGCCGGGCGTCCACGCTCGGTAGCGCAGCTTCTCCACGTACAGCATTTGTCGCCGCCAGTACCATGAACTCCGTGAGCGTCATGTCTCGCTCGGCGGCCGCTTTCTTCACATCGCGAGCAATGCGCCGGGGAAACTTGCGTAGCCCGAGTTGAGTGTAGGCGCTATCCATGATAGCAACATGCTATCATGTTAGCATTTACCAAGTCAAGCTCGGCGGAGCACCCCAAAGAGGTCGCGCACGGAATACGCAAATCTCGGCAGAGCGGCATGTTCGATTGTGCCGCCTTCATCGAGGAGCCGCGTGCCGGCGGCGTCGTGCAGTTCGACGCTGCGCTGCCGTGGATCGACGACGATCACGAGCGACGATCCGCTGCGTAGGTAGACGCTAATCTTGTCGTCGACGTCGGCGCGACGGTCGCCGGGCGACAGAATCTCGACGGCAACGTCGGGCGCGAGCGGCGGCAGCTCGATCTCGCTGTCGCTCAACGGCCGCAACCGTTCGTTCGAAACGTAGCCGACGTCGGGCACAAGCGGCCGGCGCATCTCACCCGGCGGCGCGACGCGAAAGCGCCACTCTGGTCCAACCTCGCCGCGCCCTTCGGCCCAAGTGCCGAGATGCATGCTTAGCGCGCCTTGCAGCAGGGAGTGCGTTCGCTGCGGGCTCACTTTTTGCAGGGGTCGACCGCGGACCCATTCGGTCTCGGGCTCCGTCTCCGGCAGTACAATCTCGTGCACGGGCATGGCTGCACACAACTCTATCACGCAAGGCCGCCAGCTCACAACCGCGAACGGATCCTCCGTCAGCCTTTGAATCGTACATCGGAATGCCACTCTAGGTATTCGCGGGCCGGCCTCGCGTCGAGCGGCACCGTTTCGAGGATCGGCTTGTTGTCGAGTGCGTAGTAATCGCGGCCGTTCTCAAACTCAGCCTTGATCGCTCGGCTCACGCGAAAGCGACGGTCGGGGCTCACGGTTACGTAACCGTCGTCGAAGAGGCGGTGAATGTCTTTGCGCAGCAGTAGCCCGTTCGGCAGCGCGTGCTCCTTGACCATGCTAAAAGGTTTGATGTGCGCGGCGTCGAGAACGGGGCGCGTGCGTTCGCCCGTCACTGCACAACGCGTACGATACTGCTTCTCGAGCTCGATGCGGAACGTGGCCTGACCCAGCCGCGGCACCACGAGCACAGGCTTTCCCAGCCCTCCGCCGATGATCGCCGACGCTTCGGCGTCTCTACGAAGACGTGCCGCCACTTCCGTGCGTAGGTGCGCGCCTTGCTCGCTTCTCGCGTCGAACGATTTGATCGGGCCGTACATTCGGCCGAACCGCTCGTAGCCGATAGGCACGTCAAAATACTCGGGACTAGAAAGAACGGCGCAACCGATGCTCCCGACCGCGCTTTCAGGGGTGGCTTTTAGTTTGGCAATCTTTCTGAGAAAGAGGGCGAAATCGTCAAAACCGTTCGCCTGGCCGAACGTTTCCCATGCGACGCCGATCGGCATGAGGCTGAACGCGGCGAAGAACGCGCATCCCCAGATCTGATCTGTCCCACGAATGAGAAAGAGCCACGGTGCGCCCCTCGCGACCTGCATTGACGTCACGCCGGGGCGCCAGAAATTGATTTCCTGCACTTCGGCGTGCCCGCGCAAGAACCGGAACCAATCTGGATCGGTCGAGGCGACGACGATTCGGTAGAAATCGTCGGTCGCCACTAGGCGCAGATCCTGAGATGCTCACCGCGCCTGTTCAACGGCACAATACGCTCGCGATCGCGCGCAACGAAAGCCACACCATTCTCTTCCAAAATGTTCGCAATCCAGCCGGTCGCGCGGTCGGGCGGTGCGCCGAAAGCGAGGACGGCTTGCGCCCCCGCGATCTCGGCCTTATACCGGACGCGGTAGTCGAAGAGTTGGCCCATCCCGTAGCGCATGCGGTCGACGGATTGTCGCGTATCGGTAAGGCTCTTGGCCTCAACGAGCAACCGCTGGTCCCCGCACTGTACGAAGAGATCGATATTGTTGTTATACCAGCAGTGTCCGCCGAGCCGCACGGCCGCTCGGCGGATCAGCTCCAACGTGGCGTTGTGGTCCTTGCGTGCGCGTTCTTGAAGCGCCGCGGACTCGTAAACGCTCGGCAGCGTCTTCCCCGACGGAACGTAACCGGTACCCTCTGGAATAACAACGGCTTCTCGCATCGTATCCTTCGGCGCGGTGGTCAAGAGCGGCGAGTAACCCGTAGCCACTACCGAGTCGGTAGAGACCAGCGGCGCAAACTCGCGTCCCGAAGAGACGCCCCCCAGCGAAAGGATCCGGTAGAATGCGGTCTCACGGATCGGCCGCGCGGCGCTTTGGAACTGTGGCGATGTGGAGCTCTCGGTTTCGACGAAGTTGCCGTTCTGACGAAGCTGCACGGGGTCCGCGAACGGCTCGTACCAAGCGATTCCGACGTACCAGTGCCCCACCCGCGCCCAGTCTTCGAACGACGTGCTCAGCACGCCGTGGCCGATATAGGTGGATCGTTGCTCCGGTGTTGCCCCCGCCGCGGGGCGGTAATAGATGAAGCGGTCGAAATCGTTGATCCGTCCACGATATTGCCGCGGGTAGTGGTAGATGACGCCCTCGCGATCCAAGTACTTTGGATCGGCGTCCCAATCGCGTTGGCTCAGGACGACGGGCATACTACGGCTCCTTCGCGTTAAGGCGCTTGCTTCCGCCGAGCCGTCCTGACCGAGGCAGGGGCAAACGCCGGCTCGGGCCTATAAGCTTTTTTGGTGCCGCAGAATCGGAGCGAACCTAAGGAGGCATACGATGCTTCAAAACAGAGGAAACCGCTTTACGCGGACGCGTGTCGAGCTCGACGGCCAGCAGTTTGAAAACTGCACTTTCGATAGCTGCGCAATCGTCTTTAAGGGAACGGGACCGTACAATCTCAGCGGCTGCTCGTTCAACGACTGCTCTTTCAATTTCGAAGGGCCGGCCGCGCTAACCGTCAAGTTCATGACCGATATCTATAAGATTGCGCCGCAACTGATCGAAGGCACGTTCGACAAAATCCGCCTCGGCGTGTAGAGCTTAAGAGCTACATGCTGCCGTTTTCGCTCATGCTGCCGTGCGCGTCGACTGCCCAAATCTTTGCATCGGTCGTCTCAAGCGGCCACACGTGCACCATCCACCCGAAGACCAAGGGAATGAAGGTTCCCCCGGCGGCGTCGCAGGCCGCCTTCGTATTGATCGAGCCGCCGAAGCCGAAGCGCGCGTTCGCTCCGAAGCGCTCGGTCAGCGGCGTTCCCAGAGGTGCCCTGCAGAAATCGACGTGGCGGTGCCAAGTGCCAAAGCTCAGCGGCACGCGCGCGTCGAGCTGCTCGCGCGTCGCGGAGTTGGGGGCGGTGTACATCACGCCCACGAGCTTTAGCGTGCCGCCGTTACGCTGGAAGATGAGCGAGGTGGGATGGAGCGGATCGAACTGCCCCCTCCAAGCCTCCAGCGCGTACGCGCGACTGGTGTAATGTTCGATCGGCAGCGGAATGTTGGGGAGAAACTTTTTGAAGCCGGCCTTCTCCGCAGCATCGACCGTTGGATACTGCGCCATCACCTGCTTGGCCGCGACGATAATCGCATCGGCCCGCGCTCGATCGCCCGGACGCTGCGCTGCGTGCAGCGTCATCTGCATGTGCCCGGACTCCATCGTCGGGATATCGCCCGCGCCCGCGGCGGGCATGTCGGCGCCGGCGCGCTCCTCGGCGATCGCCAGCCCCAGCGCAAGCGTCAACGCGGTCGCCGCGATCGCGGCCCAGCCAAAGCGTTTCATGCCGGAATTATACCGTAGCGCGGGAGGCAAGTTACGGCCCTTGAACCCGCAAATACGCGGAATCCGTAGCGGTCACGCTGCCTTGCTGCGAGGCGCTACAACTGAGGTAGGCTAAGGCAGACGTGGGATTTTTCGAGCGGCCCGACCCGAGGCTCAGTCAAAGCGCCGGCCCGACCGCGCTTGGTGCGATCGCGCGTAAGGCGAAGCAGCACGCGCTGGCGTTCTGCGTCTGCTCCGTTGCGCTCGCCGGCGTCTACGCCGCGAACGTCGCGCTGGGGCTGCACGCGACCGCCCCGGTGCGCGGCACCCTCGTCGTACCGGGGCTTTTAGCGCCGGTGACGATCGTGCGCGACCGCCGCGATATCCCGCACATTCGCGCCCACAACGCGCACGATCTCTACTTCGCGCAAGGCTACGTCGAAGGCTCGGATCGCCTCTTTCAACTCGACTTCACGCGCCGCTATGCGTACGGCCGCCTCGCCGAAGTCCTCGGGCCTAAAGCATTGCCCTATGACGAGATGCAGCGCGCGGCCGATATTGCCGGCATCGCTCGGCGGCAACTCCAGGCGATGGCGCCGCGCGATCGCGTGGCCGTCATGGCATTTAGCGAGGGCGTGAACGCCGCCGCTAGATCGCAACGGTTGCCGGTTGAGTTTCGTATGCTCTACTACTCGCCGGCACCGTGGACGCCGCAGGATTCGCTCGCGGTCTCGATCGTAGCGTCACTCGAGCTGGCCGGTTCCTGGCACGACGTCTTCGCGCGCGACGCCGCCTGGCGTGCGCATGACGGCCGCGGCTACGATTCGCTCTTTCCCCTCTCCGATGCGCGTTACGACGTCACGGTCACCGGACGACACGACGCGAACGCATCGCGAACCGCGCTGGTGCCGCCGCATCGCGCGCTCGGCAGTAATGCCTGGGCCGCCGGCGCGGCGCGCTCGCTCGACGGCGACGCACTGCTCGCCAACGATCCGCATCTCGACGTTACCATTCCGGGCATCTGGTATCTCGCCGACCTGCAGTCGCCGCAGGTGCACGTCGCCGGCGCCACGATCCCCGGCATGCCCGGCATCGTGCTCGGACACAACGACCGCCTCGCCTGGGCGGCCACCAACGCCGCGATGGCAACCAAAAGCATCTTCGAGGCGGGGCGACTGGAAAAGTCGGCATGGATAACGGAACGCTTCCACGTTCGCTTCGCGCACGACGTGCGCGTCGCGTACTATCGCACGGCGAACGACTTCTCGATACCCGACGAGAACGATCCGACGCGTTTGGCGCTCGTACGCTGGCCGGTCTACGCGCAAACCTCCTCGACGATCGCGACGGGGCTCGCGCTCGACCGCGCGCGCAATGTCGGCGAAGCGCTAAGCGTTCTCGCCCGATACCGCGGCTCGCCGCAGAACTTCATCCTGGCCGATCGCAGCGGCGCCGTCGCCTATCACGTCGCGGGCCTCGTTCCCGACGATCCTGCTTGGGGCCGTTACGTGCATCGCGCGCGCGATCTGCGCAACGCCTATCCGCCGATCCCGTTCGCGCAGCTTCCGGCAACCGCGCCGAGCCGAAGTGCCGTACTGCTTTCGGCGAACAACAAAGCCTACGCGCCGGGATATCGCTATCGGTTGTCGGCGCAGTTCGAGCCGCCCTACCGCGCCTATCGCATCGCGCAGCTGCTCCACGCGCGCTCGCGTTACGACGCAGCCTACTTCGCGCGCATGCAGCTCGACACGCTCTCGCCGCGCGATCTCGCGATTGCAGGCGACGTAACGCGCTTTGCCCGCACGCATGCCGCGACGCCGAGCGAAGACGCCGCCATTGCTTTGCTTGCCTCGTGGGACGGCCGCTACACGCCGGACTCGCGCGCGGCCGCGCTCGAACACGACCTGCGCGACGACCTCGCTTCGCACGATCTGCTCAGCGCGCTGCAAAGCGGTGCGTTCACGTCGCGAGCGTGGGGCGACGTGGGCGGGATGCGCATCGAGCACGTCCTCGCGCCGATGCATTTCACGTTCCTCGACGGTGCGTGGCTGCCGGGCGCGGGCGACGAGTACACGATTCATCTACAAGAGCCCGGCCTCGCGCAGGGGTTTCGCGCCGTCTGGGATACGGGCGACTGGAATCGCGGCGGCATCGCCATTCCCAGCGGCGAGTCGGGCGAGCCCGGGTCGGGCCACTACACCGATCTCACGACCGACTGGATTGCCGGCGTTCTGCGGCCGCTCCCGTTCGGCGATGCGGCCGTGCGCCACAGCGCCACGGCCGTGCTTGTCTTGCTTTCGAAATAGCTTAAGCGGCAGGATTTTAAGCGAAAGCGGCTATACTAGCCCTTAGCTGCTTTTTCGAAAAGGTTCTGCAATGCGTTTACAGCGTTTTGTCTCGTTCGCATTCATCGCTTCGATAGTAGTTGCGGGATGCACGATGAACGGTTCCCCGGTTCCACCAGCTGCGACGCAATCGGCAATGCCGGCGGCGAAAGCGAAGCACAACACCTGGGCCGCAGGCAAACCGATTCCGCACGCGGTAACCGGCGCCGCCGGCGCCGCGATAGGCACGAAGATCTACGTGCTCGGCGGTCTCGACAACACGCTCTCGCCGTACGGCACGACGCAAATCTACGACACGGCAACCAAGAAGTGGTCGACCGCCTCTTCCATGCCGACGCCGCGTTGGGACCTTCAGGCCGGCGTCGTCAACGGCATCATTTACACGGTCGGCGGTAACTCTACGGAAGGCACGTCGTCAAACGTTGTCGAGGCCTACGATCCGGCCACCGACAGCTGGGCCGAGAAAGCGGCGTTGCCGATTGCCAACGCCCCGGCCGTTGCAGTCGTCGTCGGCGCCGTCTTCGCGGTGGGCGGCTACACCGGTTCGTCCGGACGCCTCGCGACCGTTTACGAATACGATCCCAAAAGTAACAAGTGGTTGACGAAGAAGCCGATGAAAGTCGGGCGTTCCAATCCGGGCATCGGCACGATCGGCAAAACCATCGTCGCAGCCGGCGGCGTCGTCAACTCCGGCTATACAGCCGATAACGAAGCCGACACGGCGAAGAAAAACAAGTGGTCGGAGAAGAAGCCGGCGCCGGGTCCGGTGGCTGCGCCCTGCTCGGCCGGGCTTGGCAAGTCCCTTTATATGGCCGGCGGCGAGGAAGTCAGCGGCATTAGCCATGTTGCCTCGGCCTACGACCTAAGCGGCAACTCTTGGACGGCGCTCGCAGCGATGCCGCAAGCCGTGGTGGGTGCCGCTTCGGCCGTGGCGGGCGGAAAGCTCTACTGCATCGGTGGCAGCAGCGCTGGTTATCCAAACGGCAGCACGACGTTCTACAACAACGTCCAGGTCTATCAGCCATAGCGCTCGGTAACCGTAACGCGACTTAAGTCGCACGGAACTTTTTCACGAACGGCAACGTTTATCAGTCATAAGCGCTTGCTCTGCTAGGCTTTCGCTCGGCAGGCGCCGATACTAACCTGTGAGCGCCGCTCGTTAGACGAGTGGCAGAAAGGTCTTTCTATAGTGAGATTAAGATATCTCGTGTCTTTGGCTTTGTGTGCGCCGGCAGTGCTCGCAGGGTGCTCTGGGATCGGCTCCTCGGTGCCGCCCGGAGGCGCGCCCTCCGCGATGGCTCGCACAACGCAGTTTACAACGGTTCGCGGCGCGGTGACGCACAATACTTGGAGTGCCGGCACACCGATTCCGCACGCCGTTACCGGCGCCGCCGCGGCCGTCATCGGGACCAAAATCTACGTCATCGGCGGCCTCGACAGTACGCGCGCGCCGTACGCCGGAACGCAAATCTACGACACTACGACCAAGACGTGGTCGACGGGCACGCCCATGTTGACGCCGCGCTGGGATTTCCAAGCGGCGGTCGTCAACGGCATCATCTATACCGTCGGCGGCAACTCTGCAGAGTACACGAACTCGAAGGTCGTTGAGGCCTACGACGCACACTCCGACAGTTGGGCGGCGAAGGCTTCGCTGCCGGTCGCAACTGGGCCGGCGGTGGCCGAGGTGCGCAACGAAGTCTTCGCCATCGGCGGCTACTCGCGCGGTAAGGGACTCCTCACGAACGTCTACGAGTACGATCCGAAAAACGATACCTGGTCGACTCGCGCACCGCTAAGCCTCGCACGCTTCAATCCGGCGATCGGTGCGATCGGCCGAAAGATCGTCGTCGCAGGCGGCGTCGTGCAAGGCGGCTACTCGTCGAACAGCGTCGACTACACGGTGAAGACGAACGCTTGGGCGGAGAAGCAGCCCACTTCGTATGGCTTCGCGTATCCCTGCTCGGGGCCAATCGGCAGAAAGCTGTATGTCGCGGGCGGCCAGATCAACGGCGGCAGCATTACCAGCAATGCGCAAGTCTACGCTCTGAAGACTAACAAATGGAGCGCGTTGACGGCGATTCCGCAAGCGGTGGCAGGCGCCGCCTCGGCAGTCGTCGGGAAAAAGCTCTTCTGCATCGGCGGCACCAACCAGCCGTATCCGAATAGCGGAGCGACTTTCTACGACAACGTACAAATCTACCAGCCGTAGCCGGCGGGTCAGAGTTTAGTCACCCGAGCCCTGGACTTTTGTCCAGGGCTTTTCTTTGTCGCCGAAGGTGCTTAGGTCTGACGTGACTCATACTCGACCTTATCGACTCGCCACATAACGCATCGCGCGACCTGCTTGGCGACAGCCGCTTCACGGCTGCCGCATTTTGGATTCCTGCGGCGGTCATGGTTGCAGTCGGCTTCGTCCATCTCGCTCAACCCGTGCGCGGCGTGATTTGGGCAGTTGCGCTCACCGTGATCGGTGTCGCGTGCCTCGTAAACGCGTTACGCTGCCGGCGCGTGCACTGCTATCTCACCGGACCGTTCTTCCTACTCACGGCGGGCGTTGCATTGTCCTTCGGCCTAGGCATCCTGCACTTGGGGCACGCAGGCTGGAATCTCATCGCCACCACCGCCATCGTCGGCGCGATCGTCCTCACCTGGGTGCCCGAAGCGCTCTTCGGAAAGTACCGGCTTCGCGGCAGCGGTCGCTAGAAGGTCACATTTCGCGTTACCAGATTCCACCTCTCCAGGTTCACCCCAAACACCAACAGCCAAATCGTGAAGCCCAGTTCTGCCGGAACGCCGGTGACCAGCATCGCGATGAAGGTGGCGTTCGCGGTTGCGGGCGCGACGATCAGCGCCAAAGTGTTGGCAATATACGCTAAACCGGCAAGCACCATGAGCACGCCGAAGGTCTTCGGGAAGTAGGTCGATTTGTAGATAAGATAGCCCAGCAGCATGCAGGACAGGCCGAACGGGATCAGCGCGATGCCGAATCCGTAGTCGTACAGCCGAAGCGACACGTATGCGAGCGCCGCAAGCTGCGCGGCATCGAACGTCTTCAAATAGGGCGCGCCGCCTAATAAGAAGAGCGGCGTCATGTGGACGGTCGCGGTGAGGCTTGCCATCACCGCCTCGGCGAACCGCCAGAACGCCGCGAGCAGCGCGAGGTTTGCGTTCACCGGTCGCAGCAGCACGTAAAAGATCACCGCGAGCGGGATATCGAAGCCGAACAGCACCAGCTCGGCAGCCACTGAGACGCGCCACTGCATCTGTGACGCCATGATACGCGTCGCGGTCGCTGCGGCGTCGCCCGAGACGATCAGCTGGGATTGGAGTCCCATGGCGATGCCGGCGAAGACGAAAATCAGCAGGTAGAGCACGCCGCCAACGCGTGCGTACACCTGCGGCGAAACCTGGCCGGTGCGCTCGGTCATCCCGTACCGCTGGCGTCTTGAGCGGCCGCTGCGGCTTGACGTCTTTGGCTTAGATGATCCGCAACCGCGAAGAGAATCCCGATGAAGCCGCCTAAGCCGCCCAGACTTGCGACGACGCTGGTGACCGTGAGCGGATTATTACTCACGACGACGGGAATCTCGACCGGCAACTCGCTGAGCTCGTTCCCTTTCCCGTCGAGTCCGACGATCAGCAGCGTGATGATGTGGTGCCCCTCCTGTTTCGCGAGCACGTTCCACTCGTAACTCAGGTTTAAGGGTTGACCGGCCGAGCAAAAGTCGTGTTGGAGCTGCGGAATCGCGAACGCGAGCCGCTGCTCCGATTCGACGGCAAAGGCCGGGCTCAAGAACTCGATCAAGATCTTTTGCGTCGGCCCGCGCGAGCAGTCACTGCCCTGCGGGCTCATCTCAAATGCATACGAGTCCTGCGTGGTCAGCGGTTCGTTCGGCGCAAGCGGCAGCTTCGGGGGGCCCCAGTAGTAGGTCGTCGCTTTGAAGGTTATTCCGGTAATCGGCAGCCGCAGCGACTCGTTCGTTCGGGCCGTGAAGTCGTTGGCAGCCGCCGAAGCGCTCTCATAACGCGCGATCGCATCGACCGCCACCACGACGCCGATGACGATGAGCCCGATGTAAATCCACGGAGGGACTCTACGAACGGTCGCAGCGAACTGGGAGGTCATTCGAGCGGTGGTTTGGCCGAGCAGGTTAGGCTTCGCACGGTCGGCGATGGCGAGATCAGCTTGAACTGTTGCGAACCGCTGCCCAGGTGGAAGTTTTGCCCGATCGTGTACTGCCAGTGGCCGTCGATATCGAAGGAGAAACGGACCGCGGAAACCGCCCTCGAAACCACGTACTTAACGTCCACCATCAAGTAGTAGTTAGTATTTCCCGCCCGCGAGTCGATCAGTTGATACGAGCACGAACTGATCGCAAAACCCGGAACCTGCGAGGTGCGCAGGCTGGCATGCACGACCGGCGTCGCGGCACGGGCGGGAGCCGCGAGGACGACTTGGGCTATCGCGAGCGCGACGATCGCGCCGGCTAACCGACTCACTGCAAACGTTCCAGTTCGACGCGCCGGTTCAGCGCCTTTCCGGCATCGGTCGAGTTGCTCGCGACCGGGCGGCTCAACCCGTAGCCCTTGGCGACCATTCGCGAGCGCGCGATGCCGTAGCGCGTGGCGAGATCGTTCACCACCGCCTGCGCACGCCGTTGCGAGAGCGCGAGATTGTAAGCGGCGCCGCCATCCGAGTCGGTGTGCCCCGAGATCTCGAAGCGCCACGCCGGATTGGCGCGCATCAGTGCCGCGACGTCGGCAATCACCGGCTCCGAGCGCGGTTGAATGTGTGCGCTGTCGTAGTCGAAGTGGATTCCATAGAGGCGGATGCTCTGGTGCGGCGCGATCGCGACCTTCTTGATCGTCGCAATGCCGGTTAAGGTGAGCGTCGCCTGTGCCGTCTTCCCGCTGCCGTTATCCGCCGTGATGAGAATCGTCGAGACGCCCGGCTTCGTCGAGGCCGGAATCTGCGTGATGACGTCGAGATGCACGACACCGCCGGCAACGTCGAAGGTCGCGGGATTGACGCTCGTCCGCAGCGGCCCGGCGGCTTTTACGCTGACGTGTCCGTTCCAGCCTTGATTGGCCAACAAGTCGATGTGACGCGTGATCGTCTGTGCGGTACCGGCGCTGTAGCTCACCTCTTGACTTGGCTCGAGTAGGAAGGCGCTCGTTGCGCGCTGCGTGCACGGCAGCTCCGACGGCACCGGCAGCCCCAGCTCGAGGCGGCGGATCTTCTGCAGTATCGGGTTGCCGTCATCGCCCGGGTTGAATCCGTCGTAGAGCACGAAGCCGCCACCGTCGTTTGCGTAGATCTGCACGAAGCCGTTGAGATTCGTAGTCTTCGCGACGAAGAAATGACCGCACCAGTGCCCGTCGGTCGTCGTGACGGGCCCCGTTGCGCTCAAGTCGTTTTGCGACTTCACGTAGGCTACCGCGTCGACGAAGTGTGCGTCGTCGCTCTTGTCGTTCGTGCCCAACGCATCGTCTTCAACTTGAATGAGGCTCGCATTCTCCGACTCCGGACCCGGTCCGTTGGTGGTAAACGGATACGGCAGCCATGTGAAATCCGCGCCTGTCTGACAGCCGCTGCCGGCGACGATGAGCTTGTGTCCCGGCTTGGTTACCCACTGCAAGAGCAGCGCCAGTTGCTGCGGCCCGGCGAGATCGGCGAGCTTGCAGACGCCGCGCGTGATAACCGCGTCGTACCGCGCGAGCGTCGGCGCGTCGATCATTCCGGCGCCGATCGCATCGAACGCGTATCCCGCAAGCGGCGGGCTCGCCTCGGCGGGATAGAACGTGGGAATCGGATCTTGGTCGAGCACGAGCACGCGATGTCCCCCGGTGCCGTTGGTACGCGTTACGCACCCGCCAAGTGGTTTAGTCGTGCGCATGAAGACCATCGGGGAGCCACCCGCGTTGACGCCCGCGATGATCGACGCGTCGTCGTTAATGACGGCGTGAATCGAGTCGGGGTTAGCATCTTTGTTGCCCGCAAACGTCGCGGTCCACGTGCGCCCCGCGAGTTGCCCGACATACGGAGCGATCGGCACGTCCTTCGTACAGGTGGTTCCCGTCAGACCGGCGCCCGCTGCAACGAAGCGCGCCTGATCGAGATCCGCCTGCGTGCCCGACATCACGAACGAGCCGTTCATATCCGGAATGGCCTGCACGATGTACGTGCCCGCGGGATTGAACTGCGCCGGCGACGGTGCGAGCGTGCCGAGCGCCGTGACGGAATCGAAAGGCTGGTTGGCGGTAACGCGCACCCAGCGCGCCTCGACGTTCGCAGTAAGCGTCGCGCTCGGTCCGTTGGGATTGCGCGTGATCGTGCCGACATCCCGGAAGCCGCTATCCGCGCCGCTGGTCGAGACCGCAATCGCGACGTTCGCCGGCGGGGAGCTCGCGCTCGGCTCCGCGCGCAGCGCCGCGGAGAACGAGTCGATCTTCGTCGATCCCGGCAGCTCGAACGTGAAGACGAACGGCGGCTTCGTGTCCTCGGAGAGCTCCGAGCCGAATCCCTCCGCCACGTTGCCGAGACTACCGTCGCCGATGTGGTCGAGCGAGACCGGCGAGTAGCTGCGAAGGATCGTGCCGTTCGCAGTGCTCAACAAGTTCGGGTCGGCCGTCGGAGTCGGCGCTGCGATCGGCGTTCCGGTTCCCTGCGGCGCCGCCGCGGCGCTCGCGGTAGCAACGGCAGCGCTCGCCGGCGCAGCGGTCGCTTCGCCGGTGGCGCCGTTCCCGGTACCATGGCTGCATCCGGCGGCGAGCAGTAAGAAACTCAGGCCGATTAACTGCGGTCGTCTCATGCGCTTTCTTACCGCAAGGCGCGGGCAAAGTCCGCTCCGCCACCCGCACCAAAGTAGCAAACAAAGGTTCGCAGCCCTTAGGTCCGTATCTCTCTAGAGACCGCGCTCAAGAGGGTTTTCAACCATGAACCCAACCTCGTCTTTAGTCGTCACCGACCGCGCACTTACCGTAAAGGCCTATCGCGGCGACGGCTGCGTTATGATCGCCATGAGCCTGGCTGCATCGGCGACTGCCAATCTCGCAGGCTTTGCGATCGCGCGCTCCAACGACGGCAAGACCTTCACGTACTCATTAAATCGCCTCGGTTTCAATCCCAAAACGGGCGCCTACGCGACCAAAGATCCTAACCAGCAGCTCGCCGACATGCAGCCGTCCAGCCTGGCGCCGTATCAAAAGTTTCGTTGGGTCGACTATCCCCCCGACAACGGTGTCGCGACCTGCGCGTATCGTGTGGAAGCGCGCTACTTCGTCAAAGGAAAGAATCCCGCGACCGACGGTGCCGCGGCGCTTACCACGCAGTTCTCGGTGACGTTTAAGATGACGCTCACGGGCGACGTCTATCCGAACTTTGCGATCGGCTTCACGCGCGGCTACATCTCCTCGCAGGCCTTTGTGGACCGCTATCCCACCGTTAAAGCGCTGCGGGCGAACAACACCGTCAACTATAGCACCGACGCCGCCATCGCCGGGACCAAGCCGCCGGTGACTTGGCGCAACATGTATAAATGGCTCGGTGCGCACGGGCGCGTGATCCTTTCGGACTTCACGCAACGCATCAAAGACGACGGCGGCGGCTTCGACGTCTTTGCCTACGACCTCGACGAACCCGATTTCATCAAGTTCGTCGCACAGATGGCGCAAGCGAAGCGGCCGGTGCGGATGATTCTCGACAATGCCCCGCTGCATACCAAACCCGGCGCACGCGAGATTGCGGCGGCGGCGCTGCTCTCAAAGGCCGGAGTCAACGTGAAACGTGGGCACTTCAAACGCTTCGCGCACGACAAGTGCGTGATCGAGCGCGACAAGAAGGGCAATGCGATTCGCGTGCTTACCGGCTCGGCAAACTTCTCCGTGCGCGGCCTCTACGTGCAGTCGAACAGCGTCATCGCGATCGACGACCCGCAGGTCGCCGGCCTCTACGGACAAGCCTTCGACGAGGCCTGGACCGACATGGCGGGCTTCCCGAAGTCAAAGATCGCCGCGCAGTGGTTCAACGGGCAAGGCAGCGGCATTCCGCCGTTCAGCGTTTCGTTCGCACCGCACCAAACCGCGAGCGTCTCGCTCGACCGCGTCGCCGCGGCCATCCAAAACGCGAAAAGCTCGGTGCTCTTTGCGGTGATGGAACTGGTCGGCGGCGGTGCCGTGATGCAGGAGCTGACGACGCTCCAAAAGCGAGCGAACATTTTTTCGTATGGCGTAACGCAGACGACGACGGGCGTCAAGTTCTACAAGAGCGGCGGGGCAAACGGCTTGCTCGTGCCCTTCAGTTACCTGAAGGCGCACGTGCCGATGCCGTTCCGCACCGAGTGGGACGGCGGCATGGGGCAGGTCATCCACCACAAGTTCATCGTGATCGACTTCAACGAAGCCAATCCGCTCGTCTACTGCGGCTCGTCGAATCTGGCGGCCGGCGGCGAGCAATCCAACGGCGACAACTTGCTGGAGATTCGCGATCCCGCGGTCGCCACGCTCTACGCGATCGAGGCCATCCAACTCGTCGATCACTACGAGTTCCGTGCGGTTGAATCGACCGCCACGCAGACGCAGCCGTTACTGCTCCAAGGTCCCCAGGCGCAACCGCCGTGGTGGCAGACTTCCTACGACGCGAGCAACCTTAAAAACCGTGAGCGGCAGCTATTTGTAAGCTGAACCGGATGGTTCGGTCGCCGATCCCTACATCGGCGTCGCCAACACCGTCACCAACGTCGGGTTCGACGACGGGCACGTCCCACTAACCAGCTCGCATGCCTGGCCCGCGATTTCGCCTCGATCGTTGATGCCGCCGACGCTCACGAGCTGTAACGTGGGATAGCTCTCGAGCACGAGCTTGGTGATATCCGTCATCATGCCGTGCTGCCAAACGTACACGTGGGAGCTTGGGAACGAGACGCCGAGCACGGCATCCTCGTCGTTGATCGAAGTCGGTTCGCTCAGCGAGTCGCCCGGCAGTGTGCCGATGCGGCGCGGTTTGGCGCTGGGGCTCTCCCAGATAACCGAGATGAAGTTCGGGTCGCCCTTCTTATCGGCGTGGCCGCGCTTGTTGAGAAAGCCGACGATCTTTCCGCCGTCGTTGATCGCGGTCGGCGTATTCCACGAGAGCGCGCCGAAGGTCTGCAGTTGCACGGCCTTGTGATTTTGCCAGAGTACTACGTGATGCGCGGTAAAGCGCCCGACCGCCTCGTCGCAGATTCCCGAGATGCCGACGACCTCGCCCGAACGATTCACGGCCGTTGCGGCGCCGTCGGGATCGGTCTTTCCGCTCACCTTCAGCGTCGGCAGCGCGCGAACTTTGCGTGTCTGCGCGTTCCAGACCGCCGGCAGAAACTGCAGCACCTGCGGTGCGATACACGTCGAGTCGTGCATCTTCGTCTCGGCCCAGCCGGCGATCTCTCCGCTCTGATTCATGCCCGCGCCATACCCGTTGTTGCCGCCAAGGGTCGGCAGCGGACGCATCTTGCCATCATGCCAGACGAACGCCAGACACGTGTCACCCGAGCTGCCGCCGTCGGGCAAGAACGCGTGACAACTCCAGCTCGTGCTCTCGCCGAGCGGATCTTTCTTCGAGGTCTCGGAGATGCCCGAGATGTAGCCGCGGTCGTTGCTCACAGGCCACTCTACAGCGCTGTTCGGGCCGCCGAGCGTCCCGAGATCGGTCGGGCTGTAGCCTTCCCAGAGTGCCGCATGCATCGTCGTATTGCCGGAGAGAAATGAGGTTCCCATCGCCCATCCCCGTCCGTTGATGCTGTTGGCGGCGCTGTTCGTTCCGCCCAGCGAACCCAAGACCGTCACGGTATACCCGCCGCTCGAACTCGCCCCCAGGACGCGCTGTGCCGGCAGCGCGCTCCCCCCGCTGCTCGACGAGCAACCGCTCGTGAAGACCAATGCAATCAAAGCCGCCGTCGCTCGAACTCCCACGTTACACCTCCAGCTGCGTCGTGCTGAGGGCAGCGTAGCAGGCTGCCGATGCATCCGTCGCTCACGTTCGAACGGTCCAGAATAGATTCGCGCGATTTCTGCGTCACAAGGCGCGGCGCCGTCGTGTTCTATACCCACGATGATTGCGATGCCGGCGGCTAGCTACTGGCTCGACCGCCATCAGCGAGTGCTTTCGCGTACGAGCAGCCTCGAGCGGGGCTGGAACGGCTTTCGTGCGTCCCTGATGAACGTCGCCGGGGGTGTGAGCGATTCGGTGTTGCTGGCGCGCCACAACATCACGATGCTGGCGGGCACGCCCTTACCAACCGCTGCGACTTGCGATGGCATCAGCGACTCGCGCTTTCAAACTCCCGGCGAGTTCGACGTTTTCCCGGCGGGCTCGTCTGTAACGTGGTTCGATCAGGGCGACTCGCAGTTTCTCGCGGTTGGCCTCGAACACGAACTCGTCTGCCGGACGGCTCACGAAATGAATCTCGATCCCGACCGCATCGCCTTCACGCCGCGTCTCACGTGTAAAGACCTCAAGGTCGAGCATCTGCTCTGGGCTCTCAAAGCCGAGCTCGAGGAGGACCTGCGCGAGGGAACGCTCTACGCCGATAGTCTCGGCGTTGCGCTCGCGTCGCAGGTGCTGCGCCGCTGGTCGGATGCGCGGCCGAAGCGGCCGGCCTCCAAACTTACGAAGGTGCAGCTCGACCGCGTTCTTTCGTATATACAGCAGCGCATCGCCGGCGACCTGACCCTCGTCGAGATTGCGAGCGTGGCCAACATCAGCCCGTCACACTTCAACGTGCTTTTCAAGCGCTCGGTCGGCGTTCCGGTGCATCGGTACGTGATGCGTAAGCGCGTCGAGCGCGCGGTCGAGTTGCTGACGCGCACGCAGCTGCCGCTCTGCGAGGTCGCGCTGCGTTCCGGCTTCGCCAACCAAAGTCACTTAGCGCTGCGGCTGCGCCGCACGCTGGGATTCACGCCCAAGGCGCTGCGCGGCTCTTAAACGTCGTTATCGTACGACCGTAAAGGTCCACGAGCGGTCGAACGGACTCCCGCCTTGCGGCCCCACTCCGCTTACGCGCACCGTGTGCGGACCGTAGTCGTACGGCGCCGGAGGAGTATACGAGAAGCTTCCCGCCGAGATGCGGCACTGCCGCGTCCGGTTAGCGCCGTCGAGCCAGACGCGCACGCTGTTTGGGTCTACGTTACGCGAGAACTGCGCTGCGATAACCTTGAAGCGATCTTTGACCAGCGATCCGGGCACCGGCTGGATCCCGCTGAGGAGAATTGGATTGTTCGACCCGCCGTACACCGAAAACGACCACGAGCGATCGAAGCCTGAGCCGTCGGTACTGCGTCCGGCGACGCGCACCGTGTGCGAGCCGTCTGCAAGTGCGGACTGCGGCTGGAACGAGAAGCGGCCCGGGTTGATAGTGCTGCGCCCGGTCACGCCGGAGCCGTCGAGCCACACCCGCACGCTGGCCGGATCGACGCGATACGTAAAAGCGGCAGAGATCGTGGGGTAGCGGTTCTGCACGCTCTCGCCGGCGCCGGGTTGGCGCGCCGTCAGGTTAACGATACGTGCCGGCGGCGGCATCGGCGCGGGCGGACGCTCCGGCGCGACCGGCGCCACGTTGCCCGCATAGGTGATCGTGACCACGTTGGTCGCGTTGTCGAAACCGACGGCGGCGCCGAATGACTGCGCGACGAAGCGCAGGGGCACGTATGTCGTCGCTCCGACGACGAACGGGGCGACGTCCAAAACCTGCGGCTGACCGCTGACGGTTGCCTGCGTCGAGCCGATCTGTAGCGAGATCGCCGTGCTGCCCTTGGTCGCGTTGATCGTGCCCGAGCTGTAGACGACCGAAGCGCCGAGGCGCTCGAAGATGCTGCGCAGCGGCACGAAGACGCGGCCCGCGCGCGAGATCGCGCCGGGATTGAGCATCAGCTGCCGGCCATTGACCATCACCGTCTGCGCCGGAGCGCCGGCGGGGAGTGCGGCGAGCGCAACGCTGCCGATCAGAAAGAGAGCGATGCGATTCACGAGGCCTCCTTTACCGTTACCGCCGCGAGATCTCCGCCCGGCGGGTACGAGTGCTTGACTGTATAAATGGTGATACCCATGTCGAAGCCACTTTCCCACCCCCTTTATGCCGTATGAAAACGCTGATTGTCTTCGATCTCGATGGTACGCTGGCGCCGAGCAAGAATCCGATCGACTCCGAACAGGCGGCGCTGCTGGGCTCGCTGCTGGCCGTCGAACGCGTCGCGATCATCTCCGGCGGTGCGATGCCGCAGTTCGAGCAGCAAGTCATTGCGAAGCTGCCCGCCGGCGCCGATCTTTCGAAGCTTTCGCTGCTGCCGACCAACGGCACGCGATTCTATCGGTATGACAACGGTTGGGATCAGCTCTACGCCGAGGATTTCTCCGACGCGCAGAAGCAAAAGATCATCGCGGCCTTGCAGAAGGAGGTTGCCGCCTCGGGATTCGCTGCGACGCAAACCTGGGGTCCGACGATCGAAGATCGCGGAAGTCAGATTACGTACTCGGCGCTTGGTCAAGAGGCGCCGCTCGACGCCAAGAAAACGTGGGATCCGGACTTTGCCAAACGCCAAGTCATCAAAGCGGCGCTCGATAAGGACCTGCCCGAGTTCTCCGTCGCCTTAGGCGGCACGACCTCGATCGACGTAACCCTGCCCGGCATCGATAAGGCCTACGGCATTCGCAAGCTGCGCGACATCCTCGGCGTCCCGATCGAGCAGATGGTCTACGTCGGCGATGCCTTATTTCCGGGCGGCAACGATTATCCGGTGCGCGGTACCGGCGCCGTCTGCATCCAAGTGCGCGATCCCGACGAGACCAAACGCGTCATCGAGGCGATCGTCGCATGTGAAACCTAAGAAGGAGGGCGTACGTCATTGCAAGCTCAACTAGGCGCGGATCCTGCGAAGCAACGTCTCGCGCAGAGCGCGAAGGCCGCAGTCGAGTTCTCACAGCCCGCCTTTGAAAGGCGCCGCATCTTCTCGGAGGCTTGGGGAACGTTTTTGCTGGTCGTCGTCGCTGCCGGCGCCGATGTGGTCGCCGCGCAGAGCGGCGCAATTACCCTGAGCATGCGCGTCGTCGCGCCGGGGCTGATGGTTATGGCGATCATATACTTTATGGGCGCGGTTGGCGGCGCGCACTTGAATCCGGCGGTGACCCTGGCCTTTGCAGTCCGGAGAAACTTTCCATGGAACCGCGTGCCGCGTTACATCGTCGCGCAGTTCGTGGGCGGTATTGCCGCGGTTGCGCTCCTGCGCGCGATGTTCGGCCCGATCGGTCTGCTTGGCGCGACGGTTCCGGGCCGCGGTATCGGCACCTTCGAAGCCTTGACGATGGAGATTCTGCTGACCGCGGGTCTGGTGAACGTGATTCTAGGAACGGCCTCGGGCGCGCGCAACGTCGGCTCGAACGGGGCACTCGCGATCGGCGGTTACATCGCTTTGGCCGGCCTGTGGGCCGCACCGGTGACCGGCGCGTCGATGAATCCGGTTCGCTCCTTCGCTCCCGACCTGGTGCGCGGCGATCTGAGCACGACCTGGATCTACTTCGCCGGCCCGCTGATTGGTGCAATGATCGCGGTCGGCTTCGAGTGGATTCTCAAAGGCAGCCCGACCGCGGCCGGCAACTTAGCGGCTCAGGGCGGAACCGATGGTTAGGTTCCCTCGGACTTAAGCGCTCGGCGCATGTCCTCGCCGCACATGCGCTCGAGCGCGCTCGACGAGCGCGAAAGCTCCGCAATGACGAGCAGCCGGTCTGCCTCGGTGCGGTTCTGACTGAGCTTGGCTTTGGCATAAATCTGCTCGGCGCGCATCTCGAAGGCAACGATGCCGCGCAGCTGATTCTCGCGAAAGGCCGGCTCGAGCCGTTGCGGATCCCACGCATCTGCTCTGCCGCCTTCGAAGCGCTCGCTGAGCCGCGCGACCATCTCCCAGGCGTCGCACTCTTGCAGCGAACCGCAGCAATGCGCGGCGCTGTAGTTCCAGGTCGGCACCGTCTTGTACGGCTCTTGATACCAGCTCGCCGAGACGTAGGCATGCGCCCCTTCGAAGACGAGCGTCGCAGGGCTGTGCTCGAGGATCGATTGCGCGTGTGGGTTGGCGCGCGCGACGTGGCCAAGCACCCATAGCTGTTCGCCCCGCAGCTCGGCGAGCATCGGGAGATGCGAGATCTCGGGGTAGGGCTCGCCGCCGGTCACCAACATTCCAAAGGGAAACCGGTCGACGAGCGCGGCGACCCACGCCGTGTCGGTTACTTCAAAGGCCGGCGGCGTATACATCATGGCGAGCCTCGTTGCGCGGAGCGGTAGACGGAGTTGAGCGTCCGGTAGAGCGCGTTGCCCGGCGATACCTCTTCGACGAAATACCACCAGAACGTGCCGCCCCCGGAGTACGCATATCCCATGATCGCCGCTTGATAGAGCGCCGCGACCGCCTCGCGTCCGTGCGATATCGAGTTTTCCGAGCCCCACCACCATCCGCGTCCGGAGTCGTAGTCCAGCTCGGTGATCGCGATGCGTTGTGACGGAAACTCGGCATGCAGCGCCGCGATCGCGCGATCGAACGGCTCGCCCATCGGATTCTGCCGCGGGTAGAGCGAGATGCCGATATCGTCTACGTACGGAACGATCGACGTCATATGCGCGTGCGCCCAGTTGAAGATCGCATTGGCGGCGCGCCCTTCGCCCAGCTCCCAGTAGAGCGTCACCATGACGCGCGCGTGCGTGTGCGTTTTAACGTACTTCGACGCGTAGAGCGTCTTCGCGACGACGCTCGAGGTCGAGCCCAGCCAGTCACCGGAGATTTCGTTTCCCGTCTCCCACTCGTCGACGTCGGGCAGCGCGCCGACGTACTCGCGCGTGCGCGCCTCGAAGCGCGCGACGCTCCAGCGGCGCATCTCCGAGGAGTCGAGAATTTGCCCTACCACCGAGAGTCCTAGCGCATGCGCGTGCGCGATCTCGGCCGCGTAGTATGCGGGCTTCTCCCCCGGGTCGAAAACAATGCGCAGCCAGCCGTTCTTCGGATAGAGCCGCGCCGCGACTTTGAGACCTGCGGTGCCGCCGGTGATGGTGTCGAAGGTCGCGCCCCAGTCCTTCGCCCCCGAATGCGTCTGCATGTACGCCACGCCGGCCTCTGCGAGCAGCTCCGTCTCGGCGCTCGTCCCCGCATCGAGCGCGCGCGCAGCAAGCGCCCCCGCCTGCGACGCGGGCTTCGCGCGCAACGCGCGCGCGTATTCGTCACTCGCCTTTGCGTAAAGTCGGGCAAACTGCGTCGACGGCGTATACCACGACCGCGCGATGAGGCTCGCGTGAATATCGTCGAGTACGCCGCGCGCCGCTAGCTCGTTGAAGTCGTACGCTCCGCCGCTGCTCGGCAGAGCGAAGATGAGGTTGGAGTAGCCGTCGCTGCCCGGCCACGCCAGCGAGAGCGCGCTGCGACCGCGTGTCGGGAGCGTCAGCGACGGGTCGCCGTCGTCTCCGCCGGAGGAGAAGAGCGGACCGGTGCGCGTTACGACGAGCGTCGTGGGATCGAGAAGCGCATCGTTTGCGCCGTTGCTGCCTTGGCCGGCCTCTTCGAGCTCCCGGAACGCGCTCCACGCGATGCGATTGCCGCGAGTATCGAAAACGTGAAAGAGTACGCGTCGCGTCGCGTTGGGATGCGCGGCAGCCGGCGGCGCGAATCCGGCAAGCGGCGGGACGGCGCGCGGCGGCTGCATCGCGCAGCCGGCCAACGCGGCCGCGAAACTCGAAACCAATGAGAAGGAGCGCGCGTTCATGCTAGCAAGATTCGGATGGACCGCCGCTGCGCCTGCGCGCTAAGCTTTTCGCTATGAACGACATCGAACGCATCCACGATCTCTGTCGATACGTCGAGAGGCACAGCGACGAAGCGCTGCCGCTCGAGCGGCTTGCCGCTATGGCCGGCATGAGCAAGTACCATTTCGCGCGGCGCTTCAAAGCCGTCGTCGGTCTCACGCCCAAGGAGTTTGCCGCGGCCGCTCGGCTGCGGACGCTCAAAGACGGTTTGAAGGCCGATCGTTCCGTCGATGCCGCCGTTTACGGCGCGGGTTACGGTTCGGCGAGCCGTGTCTACGAGAACGCGACGCGTAACCTCGGGATGACGCCGGCTCAGTACCGTGCCGCGGGCAAAGACGTCGCCATATCCTACGCGACGCTACAGACGCCGCTGGGACTCATGTTGATCGGCGCGACCGATCGCGGCATCTGCTTCGCGCAGTTCGGCGAGTCGGATGAGGCGCTGCTTGCAAAGTTGTGCGGCGAGTACGCGAACGCCGAGATTGAGCCGATGCGCGAGCCGCATCATCCGGCATTTGCGAAGTGGGTTGCTGCGATCGCCCGTCATCTCGCGGGCAAACAGCCCGCGCTCGATCTTCCTCTCGATATTCGTGCGACCGCCTTTCAAATGCGCGTCTGGCGCTATTTGCAATCGATACCCTACGGTGAGGTGCAGTCGTACCGCGAGGTGGCGCAGGGGATCGGCATTCCTAAAGCGACGCGGGCGGTGGGCAACGCCCTCGCGCGTAACCCCGTCGCCATCGTCATCCCCTGCCATCGCGTCATCCGCAACTCGGGCGACCTTGGCGGCTATCGCTGGGGACTCGAACGCAAGAGAACGGTGCTGGATATCGAACGCGCAGCCCGATGAGGCTTCTTGCCGCCGCCCTCTGCGCTGCCGTCCTCTCCTTAGCGTACGCAGCAAGCCCGGCGCCCGCCGAGGTGCCGAAGTTCTGTCAGAGCTGCAACTTCGGCAGCGCCCAACTCTCGAACGCCGATTTCAGCGGTGCCGTGCTCGTCGCCACCGACTTTGAGAGCGCCACGCTCATCAACGCAGTCTTTACCGGCGCGCGCATAATCGCGGGGAACTTTCAAAACGCCGACCTGCGCGCCGCGCACTTCGAATCGGTCGACTGCATCGCGTGCAACTTTCAGGGCGCACGTCTCGACGGCGCGAGCTTCGCGCACGTGCGGCTCGTCGCCGCGAACTTTGCGGCCTTCACCTCACCGATCGACAACGCCAGCCTGCGTGAGTTACTCGGCGGCTGTCTCTCGTGCAACTTTCGCGCCGGACTCTTGAGCGGACAAGATCTCTCCGGCTTGCCGCTCATTGGGGTCGATTTCTCGTCGGCCGATCTTCGCCGCGTCAACTTTACCGGCGCCACGCTCTGCTGGTACGGCGGTAACGGCACGACGCGCAAGCCGATCTGCGACGATCTGCACGATGCGCAGACCACCGGCGCAAAGTTCGTCAACGTCCAGCTCTGCGAGAATCCGCTGGCCCACACCGGCTGCACTCCCGTGCCGATGAACACGCTGCGCCAGTACATGGGGCCTAAGCCCGGCGTAACGGGCCCGTAGCGGTCGAGTGCTCTAGTGGACGCCGATCTCATCGTCGTCGGCGCCGGCGCCGCAGGGCTCGCGGCCGCTCAAAGCCTCGGCCGCCGGTCGCTGCACGTGCTGCTGCTCGAGGCACGCGACCGCATCGGCGGTCGCGTCTTCTCGTATCCGATCGCCGGCATTCCGACGCCGGCCGAGCTCGGTGCGGAGTTCATTCACGGGTCGGCCATAAAAACGCGCGCGCTGTTGCGTGAGGCCGGAAGCGCTGCGATCGATATGAGCGGGGAGGCCTGGAGTCGTGAGAACGGCCGGCTGCAGCTCGACGACGATAGCTTCTTCGAGGCGGCACGCATATTCGAAGAGGCGCTCGCGCTTCCCGGCGACGAGAGCGTCGAAGCCTTCTTGAATCGCTTCGCGAGCGACGACGTGCGCCGCCGGCGGGCGCGCGAGGCGCGCGCCTTCGTCGAAGGCTTCGAGGCCGCCGATCCGGCGCTCGCCAGCGTGCGCGCGATTGCCGAAGAGATCGGAACGGGCGTCGATTCCGCCAGCGCGCGGCCGCTCGGCGGCTACGCGCCGATCTTCCATCGTCTGCGTCACGACTGCGCGGCCGCGGGCGTGGAGTTCCATCTCTCCACGGTCGTTCGTCGCATCGTGTGGAGCTCAAATGGCATCGCCGTCGACGTAACCGATGGTCGCGGCGCCGTGCGAACGCTGCAAGCACGCGCTGCGATCCTGACGTTGCCGGTCGGGGTCCTGCGCCATCGCGGCGACGAGTGTGAGATTCTCTTCGAGCCGGAGCTGCCGCATACAAAGCGCGAGGCGCTCGCGAGCATCGAGATGGGACATGTGGTGAAGGTCGCGCTCTGGTTTCGCACCCCGTTCTGGGAGCTGCTCGATGCCGGGCGCTATCGCGACGGCGCGTTTTTCTACGTCGAAGGTGCGCCGATACCCACGTACTGGACGCAGCTTCCCGTGCGCAGCGAGCTGATCGCGGCCTGGGTCGGCGGCCCGGGCGCGGTCGCACTCGCCGCCCGGTCTGCGGCCGATTTGATCGGCGATGCGCTCGACCGCTTCGGCGAGCTCTTCAACGAGCGGGACTTAGCGCGCCGTGAGTTCGAAGATGGCACGATGCACGATTGGAGCAACGATCCGTTTGCGCGGGGCGCCTATAGCTACGTCGCGGTCGGCGGCGGCGATGCGCGCGCGCGGTTGGGCGCGCCGCTGGCAAATGCGCTCTTCTTCGCGGGTGAGGCTACCTCGAGCGACGGTCAAGGTGGAACGGTTAACGGCGCGCTCGAGTCAGGCGAACGCGCGGCCGCCGAAGCGGCCGCGGCACTTGGAGTGCGAGCACATGGATGAAAACGCGACGCTCTTTCTAACGCCGTGGTCGAACTTTTATGTGATCGCGGGCTCGTCGGCGGCAGCGCTCACCGGCCTGATGTTCGTCGTGATCACGCTAGTGCGCCGCGAAGAAGCTTTGGCGGCCGACAGAGACGGGATCGGAACTTTCAGCACTCCGACCGTGATATATTTCGCCGCGGCGCTCCTCGTCTCGACGACGCTCGTCATTCCCTGGCACTCGCTCTTCTTTGCCGGCCTGCCGGCCGCTCTCGTCGGTATCGGCGGCCTCGTTTACTGTTTTCGCGTCATGGCGCGCGCTAAGCGTCTCAAAACGTACGTTCCCGATTACGAAGACTGGCTCTTTTACACGATTCTTCCGGCCGTCGCCTACGGTGCACTGCTCAGCGGCTTCGCGATGATGTCGGAGCCGCGCGACGCACTCTTTGCGCTGGCCGCCGGCGTTCTGCTGCTGATCTTCATCGGCATCCACAACGCGTGGGACGTCGTAACGTTCCTCGCGACGCGCGGCTTCGACGATCACTAAGCCGTGTCACCCTGACCCTTCAGGATTTTTTCATGACTTTCCGCGATATTTTCACCACGGAGGCGTTGAATGAATAAATACCTTACCTCAGCGGCTGCTGCGCTGCTAGCGCTGAGTCTTGCCGCGTGCGGCGGACGCGCCGGGATGGGCAGCTCGCCCGCAACCTACGCGCTTCCCGCAATGGGACCCGATCTGGTGATCACCGCGGCCATGCCGAAAGACACCATCGGCGAAGAGTACTATAAGGAAGGCACCGGATCGCTCAAATCGGTGAAGTGGAGCGCGATGCTCACCAGCTATACGCAGCAAACCCGCGCGCAGTCGCTCGGCTTCCCGCCCGGCACCAAGATTACGATCCGTAACCTCTCCAAGAAGTTTACGCACACGCTCAACGTGGTGCGCGTTACCGACGGCCCGCCGGCCAACTTTCCTAAGGATCCAACGCTCTCGAAAGCGCCGCACGGCGACGGTAAGCTCGAGGCCGGCTACGCCAGCGGAAACATCAAACCCGGCAAATCTGTAACGGTCACGCTAGTCAAGCCGGGCGTCTACCTGATCGGGTGCGCATATCATTACTCGATCGGCATGCACGATGTTTTGGTGGTGGGGCTGCATGCGCGTCCCGGTCCGCAGGCTACGCCGACGCCGTCCGGCGGTGGCGGTGGGGGCGGTGGTGGTGGCAGCGGTAGCGGCAGCGGCTGGTAAGAGAACCTAAACTCGTCTAGGGCGGCAGCTCCCACGTCGCGCGCACGTACCGCGTGACGAAGCCGCAGCGGTGAAAGTTGCGCTCGGAGCTGCTGCCCGGTCCGGCGGCCGCGCGCAGAAATCGCGCGCCGGCCTCGCGCGCTCGCGCGACGCGATCGCGAATCAGCGCGAGCTGCCAGCCGCGTCGCCGAAACGCCGGGTCGGTCGCTCCTCCCAGGAACACGGCGCTCGCGTCGCCGAGCGATAGCACGCCTGTGACGGCGATTGCATCGCCGTCGCGCCCTTCCAGCGCAATGGCGCCTTCCGTTGCCGCGAGGATCAAAGCGAGATCTCTCTGAGCGGGCGTAACGTCGTCACTCCCGTAGAACGCCCGCCCCGAGGCGTTCGCCCACGCCGGAATATCTTTGGCGATCCCGATGCGAGGATCGCGCGCAATCTCGCGCGGTATGTCGGTGCAGACGAGCGCCGCCTGCCGGCGCTCGCCGGGCACGTAACCCGCTGCCGTCAGCTCGGCTTCGAGTGACGGATGTGAAATGGGCGTCACGATGACGCGCGGCGTCGCGCCGCGCGATTTGAAGAAGGACGTAATCGCGGCGACGTCCTCACGCGTCACATGCCCTAAGGCGCCGATCTCATCGGCAAACGAGAGCGGCGAATCGATACCGCTGAACGAGGCGATACCGTCGGCAACGTCGATACATGCCGCACCAACCTCAGGCACGACGCGGCGCGCCGCTTCGACTAGCCTTCGCGTTGTAGCGATCTTAGCGTCGTGGATCGCTTCGTCGATTCCATACTTCAAAGTTTCGCGAGAACTTCGTCCACGCTTCCGATCTCGCCGAGCCGCGGAAAGATGATCTGCAGCGCGCGATCGTGCGCATCCGCGCTGAGATCGGTCATCGCATCGCTGACGAATGTAAGGTTGTAGCCACGCTCCCACGCATCGCGCGCCGTCGACTCCACGCCGATGCTCGTTGCGATCCCACAGAGCACGATGTTGGTCACGCCGCGCCGGCGCAGCTGCAGGTCGAGGTCCGTGCCGTAGAACGCGCCCCATTGCCGCTTGTGCACGAGGATGTCGCGCGATGGATCGGCGTTGAGCGCGTCGGCGAACTCGAAGAACCCCGCGGGTTGGTTCCCCTGCGGAACCGGCGATTGATTGCGCGACTTGATCGCATCGGCGCGGTCGGGCGCCAAGCCCACGTGAACGAGCACGACGGGTCGTCCCTTCTCGCGAAACGCATCGACCAGACGGACGACGTTATCGAGGATATCTTCGCTCGGGTGCAGCGTCGGAAGCGTCAAGATCCCCTTCTGCATGTCGATGACCACCACTGCGGTCTTTTCGTCGAGCGTCGTAACCGGCATTAATCCCCTCCTCAGGCAAGCTGTTTGCGCGCGGCCGCCCGAAACTATACCTCCGATGCGGTCGCGACCTCCTCTGAGCTCTCGCATCGAGCCGGAGTGCAGCGATGACGTCACCAAGTGGGTTTGTAAGGAGACCACGGATCTTCGTATTAAGAAGGATAGGCACGCTATGGAACGTCGCAAACTCGGAACCCAGGGCCTGACCGTCTCTGCAATGGGGCTCGGCTGCATGGGAATGACCTTCGCCTACGGGGCGGGTGACGAACGCGAAGGGATCGCGACGATCCATCGCGCGCTCGATCTCGGCATCAACTTCCTCGACACCGCCGAGGTTTACGGCCCCTACACCAACGAACGGCTCGTCGGCCGAGCGCTGCGCGGCCGGCGAGAGGGCGTCGTCGTTGCGACGAAGTTCGGCTTTCGCATCGGCGGGCGCGGCGTCGACGGCTCGCCCGAGAATGCAATCCGCGTCGCCAACGAGTCGCTGGAGCGCCTCGGCATCGGCATCATCGACCTCTACTACCAGCATCGCCGCGATCCGGGCGTGCCGATCGAGGAGACGGTCGGCGCGATGAAGCGGCTCGTCGAGGAGGGTAAGGTGCGCTATCTCGGGCTTTCCGAAGTCGGGCCGGAGACGCTGCGCCGCGCCAACGCGGTGCATCCGATCAGCGCGTTGCAGAGCGAGTGGTCGTTGTGGGAGCGCGGAATCGAGCAAGCAGTTCTTCCGGCAGCGCGCGAGCTAGGCATCGGCATCGTCCCCTACAGCCCGCTCGGGCGCGGCTTTCTCACCGGTGCGCTCGACGTCACAACGCTCGCGCAGGACGACTGGCGGCGCTCCAACCCGCGCTTCTCGGAAGAGAGCGCGCGCGCGAACCAGTCGCTCGTCGCGATCGTGCGCGAGGTCGCGAGCGAGTGCGGCGCAACGCCGGCGCAGGTTGCCCTGGCGTGGGTACTCTCGCGCGGCAACGACGTCGTGCCGATCCCCGGTACCAAGCGCGTGCGTTATCTCGAGGAGAACGTCGGCGCGCTCGACCTTCATTTAACGGACGAGCAACTCCGCAAGCTCGATGGGCTCGCCGAGCGTACCGCCGGCGATCGCTACACGCCCGATATGATGAAGCTCGTCGAGCGGTAACGATGAAAAGCTGGGACTACTCGATCGTCGACGTCTTCACCCAAACGGCGCTCGAAGGCAACGCGCTCGCGGTCTTTCACGACGCGGCCGGCCTCGACGGCGCGACGATGCAGCGGATCGCGCGTGAGACGAATCTCTCCGAGACGACCTTCATCTTTCCGCCCGAACGCTCGGGCTCGGCGGCGCGCGTGCGCATCTACACGCCCGTCAAAGAGATGAACTTTGCCGGCCATCCAACGGTCGGCACCGCCTGGGTCTTGCGGCGGCTCGGCAAGGTTTCGGACGACCGGCGCCGCTTCGTTCTCGACGAAAACGTCGGGCCGGTCGACATTCGGGTCGACGACGAGGACTTGGTCTGGCTGCGCACGCCGGCGGTTCGTACGGGCGGCCTCTACGATCCGGCGCTCTGCGCCGCGGTGCTCGGTCTCGAGCGCGACGACCTGCTCGATGGTGCGCCACCCACGCTCGTGAGCGCCGGCAATCCGGGCATCTTCGTTCCGCTCCGCGACCGCGAACGTGTCGACCGCGCCGAGGTGGATTCGGTGGCGCTGCGCACGCTCTTGGCCAACGAACCGGAGCCGACGTGTATCTTCGTTTTTACGCCGACGGCGGAGGGCGCGTACTCGCGCATGTTTGCCAACGACCTCGGCATCGTCGAAGATCCCGCCACCGGCAGCCTAACGGGACCCCTCGCGCTCTACATGATGACGCAAGGCCTCGCTCCTTCTGTCCACGGCACGCGGTTCGTCAGCGAACAGGGAACCAAAATAGGTCGCCGCAGCATCCTTCACGTCTTTATCGACGGGGAGCGTGGCGAGCGGGGCATCGAAGTCGGCGGCCACGTTACGCAAGTGGCGACCGCGAGGTTAACTCTCCCGGACTAAGTTAGACGCATGTAGGTAACCTCGGCGACGGCGACGAGCGTACCGTCGTCGCGCCAGAGGTTCGTCGCAACGGGAATGAGCGTTCTTCCCGCCTTGATCGCTTGCGCGAAGAGCCTGACGTCGCTGCGCGCCGGTGCGAGAAAGCGAATACGCATGTCGGTCGTGGTAATGCGCGCGTCGGCGCCCCAAAGCGTCAATGCGACGATTGCGGAGACGGAGTCGGCCGCCGTCATAAGCAGACCGCCGTGAAAGGAATCGAAGATGCCGTCCCGCTCGCGGTCGCGCGCGACGACGCAGTCGAGGCAGCCCGGGCCGAGTCGCAGTTGCGAGAGGCCCAGACTCTTGAAGATCGGGATGCTCGCCATCCGCTCCCGCAGCGCGCGATCCGCCTCCGGCGCCAGCGGCGGGATCTCACCGGAGTACGGCGCCATCAAGAGTCCCTTGTCGAGTTGCGTCATGCTTCCTCGACTTCGCTCAAGAGGAGACCTATGGCTTCCTTCAGCGCGGCGATCTCCGTAGGCGAGTGCCGTTCGAGAAGTTTTTCGATGCGGTCGAGACGGGCAGTGCGAGCACGTTCCAGCGCGGCCAAGCCCCTTGGCGTCGCGCTCACGATGCTCGCCCGCGCGTCCTCGCGAGAGAGGCCGACGCGGACGTGTCCGGCGCGTTGCAGCGCCTGCACGATGCGCGTCATCGTCGGCGCGCTCACTTGTTCGGCGTGGGCCAGTTCGCGCAGATTGCTCGGTCCGCCGTAAACGAGCACCGAGAGCGCCGAGAGCTGCGCGGGTCCAAGCGGGCTCGCGCGATCGGCCTGGCGCGCGTATCGCAGCACGCGGATCGCCGCGCTGTGCAGTTGGCCGGCGACGCGTCGCCGCTGGCTATCGCGGCCCATAGAGCGAGCAGAGGTGTCCGTCGGGATCTCGAAAGTTGACGGCCCAGTTTTCGTCGTTGACGGCACGCGGCTCGTTCACGAACGCAATCCGATCTCGCAGCTCCGCGTGCGCCTGCGTGACGCTCTCAACACCAAAGACGCACTCGTGACTGTCGCCCTCTGCCGGCACGAGCTCGCCGTTTAACGCGAGCGTCGTGTCACCCGTATCGAAGAAGGCAAACTCTCCGAACCTGGCCTTCATTCGAAGGCCCAGCGTCTGGGTGTAGAACGCCGTCGCGCGTCCGAGGTCGGCCGACCCGAGCATCACGAACGCAAGCTTCAAACTAGTTAGCATAGCTAACTATAGACACACGCTTTGCTTGCTGTCAAGCCGAGCCGCTAGAGATGCGAGACCCAGGTGAGCCGGATGCTCCGTTTTTCGCTTGGATGAAAGACGTAGCCGTTCACGCCGGCGCCCCCAAGGGCCGGGTTGATCGCCGGATTCTTCGCGAAGGCAGGGTTCGCGGCGTCCTGCGGGAGCCACGACGGATAGTAGTATGCGACGTCGTCCGTCTGCGCGTTGAAGATATTGAAGACGTCGAAGACCAGATTGTAACCCCGATGCGTTTTCCAGGTGGCCTGCGCGTTGTACGTCACCGAGGCTGCGGAGACCGCGTCGCCGGCCTGGTCGAGTACGCGCGGCCCAAAGTAGCGCAGGCGCAAGCTCGCAGCGTAGTCCGGTTTATCGACGGTGATGCCGGCCGCCGTGACCACGTTGATCGATTCCGGAACGTAGGTACCGAGGCCGTCTGGATTGTTGAGAAAGCGCGCGTTCGAGGTAGCGATGTCGGCATCGAGCGTTAGCCACGGCCGCGGCTGGTAGAAGTTGGCGAACTCGATGCCGCGCCGCATCGTCGGACCGCCCGCCGACGTGACCCCGTCATCCCCGTCGAATACCAACTCCGAGTTGAGGTGGAGTTGCCAAAGCGATAACGTGCTATTTAAGCCTCCGCGTGAGTACCGGTATCCGAACTCCAGGCCGACTGCCCGCACCAGCGGCGCATTCTGGAGCACGGGCTGGCCCAGGGCGTTGTACGGCAGCTGTGTCTGCGGGTCGAGCGTGTCGGTAACGCCGCGCGCGTCGTTGCTGTGGAAGCTCTCGCCCCAATCCGCGTACAACTCTTGATGTGGAGATAACGTATAAGCCGCGGTGAACTTCGGGCTCACGATGCCCGAGTTCACGCGTCCCGAGTCGGCCGCCACGCTGTCCGCAACGTCGAATAGATATTGGTCCATCCGCAGCCCCGGCGTTATTTGCAGGCGGGAGCCGACGCGCACCAGGCTCTGCACCCACGCGTACGCGTCGCGCTCGACGACGTGTGCGAGGCTCAGCGTGCCGTCCGGATACGGAATCTGATCGTGGACGAGAAAGAGCCCAAGCGTTGGAACGTTGTCGTTGCGCACTCCGATACCGGCGGTCGTCGTCACGCGGCCCTCGGGGGCAAACGTACGCAATGCGTTGATCCCCGAGACGAAACGCCCGTCGAGCTGCTCGCGTTGGTCGCCGCACGCGAAGGTGAACGGCGGGGGCGTTATCGAGTGCGCCGGCGCGCTCGGCGCGCCCGGCACGTCGTTGGCGGGACAATACGAGACGTAGCTGTTTGCGTGCATCGGCCCCGGGGTGCAGGTCGAATAGCCGGCGATGCAAGTGATGGGATTACGCGTTACGTTGTAGTAGTCGCTCGCGTCGTCGAGGTAATAGGTGAAGTCGGAGTAGAGATTCAGGGATTGCTGGAATCCGAAGACATTCACTTGCGTGACACCGCCGGGGTCGGTGTGCTGCCACTGCCCGGCGAGCGAATAACGGGAGGTCGTGCCGCCGTCAAACGGATCGATTAGACCGTATGGGCTGAGCTCGCCGTCGGCGACGAGACGCGCCGGAATCTGATCGCTCGACTGAAAGCTGCCATGGTAGCCCATCGCGGTCAGGCTAAACTCGGAGTCGTCGGTGGAGCGGCTCCAGCGCAGCACGCCGTTGAACTTCGCGTACTCGTCGGGGCGCTCGAACGAGCCGTTGTCGTGGTAGATCTGCAGCGCGTAGAGTAAGTTTCCGGCCCCGCTGCGACCTGAGCCCGCGACGAGGGTATCGGCGTAGCCGTAGTTGCCGAGGCCGAACTCGGTAATCGGAGCGTCGAGCGTATCCTTGTAATAGAGCGTGTACGCTCCGGCGGTCGAGAAGTCGCCGGTTGCCGCATAATACGGCCCTTTCTCATACTCGACGTAGCTAACCAGCTCGGGAATGAGCCAGTTGACGTCGGAGTACCCTTGGCCGTGCGCGTGCGTCGGAAGATTGATCGGCGTGCCGGCGATCGTGCTCTCCAAGTCGGTGCCGTGGTCGAGCTGAAAACCGCGCAGATAATATTGGTTCGCCTTGCCTTCACCGCTGTGCTGGCTGACGAGCAGGCCCGGAATCGCTTCGAGCACCTCGCCGGGGCGCAGCACCGGACGGGTCTCGATCTGCGCGCGATCGATCGTGCCTACCGAAGCGGCGGGGGCTTTGCCAACCAGATTTTGATTGCGCCCGCGCGCGACGACGTGTCCGATCGTCCGATAGGCATGCTTCGCCGCCGGCTTAGGGCCGGCGCGAGGGCTCGGAGCCGCCGAGACGGCGGCGACGAGAAACAGCGCTGCAAACACTAGTGCCTCGACTCACGCGGACGCTACGTCAGCCAAGGTTCCACTCTCGATCTCGAGGTCGTCGTAGCGCCGGATTCGGTAGACGACCATCGACACGATCCAGCTCGCGACGAAAACTCCAACGATAACGAAGCCGAGCGATCCCAGGTTGCCGCTCAGCGAGCCCGCCGCGCCCCAGATCCCTCCGTTTAAACCAAGTTGACCGGCGACGACACTCGTCGCTTCGATCGCGCCGATGATAACCGCTACCAGCACCGAGACGAGCGTGATGACCAGGTTATAGTAGAGCTTGCGCATCGGCTTGACGAAGGCCCAACCGTACGCGCCGACCATTACGGTGCCGTCGATCGTGTCGATCAGCGACATGCCCGCGGTGAACAGCAGCGGGAAGATCAGAATGGCGTAAACCGGGAGTCCTTTACCAGCCTCAACCGCGGCGATCCCAAGTAAGCCGACTTCGGTCGCGGTGTCGAACCCGAGTCCGAAGAGCAACCCGATTGGATACATCTTCCAGCTTCTGTCGACGAGCCTCAGAAGCGGCCGGAAGAAGCGCCCGATAAGTCCGCGCTGGTTCAAGATCTCGTCGACCCCTCGCTGGTCGTACGCCTCGCCGCGGCGCGCGCCGCGAAATGCGCGAAAGATATCGACGAGCACGATCGCGTTGATTGCGGCAACGACCAGCAGGAAGGTGGCGGAGACGGAGGTTCCGACGAGCTCGCCGATCCGTTGTAGCGCGGGAAGCTCCCCCTTGATGACCGAGGCGGCCATCGCGATGCACGCAGTGAGCGCGACTACGACGGTCGAGTGCCCGAGCGAAAAGAAGAAACCGACGCCGATCGGACGCCGGCGATCCTGCATGAGCTTGCGCGTGACGTTGTCTATAGCGGAGATGTGATCGGCATCGACCGCGTGACGCAATCCAAAAGTATATGCAAGCAGGGCAGTCCCGAGCAGCAATGGATGCGAGGAGAAGGCCAGAAATGCCAGTCCCCAGCCCAGCGCGTTGAGCGCGACCAGCAGCCCGTAGAGCAAGTAGATCATTTGGCGATCAGCGCGAGAATGCGCCGCGCGTCGTCGGCGTAAAACGGATGAAAGTGCGGGTCGGCAGCTAACGCCGCCGACAGCCGTCGCCGCGCTTCGGCGGCGTGACCGGTCCGCCAGGCAATGACGCCCGCGTGATACTGCAGCTCCGGATCGGCGGTATCGTACCGGGCCGCCCGTTCGGCATAGATACGGGCTCGTTCCCACCGGTTCGCCGCCGCTAAGACCCAAGCCATCGTGTCGTCGGCATAAATCTCATCGCCGCGCTTGGCGAGGTCCGAGCGCGCGGCGGCTAAAGCGTCACTCAGGTGCTCGCGGTGTTCGGCATAGTACATCGCCAACAGCCGGTCGTTGATGCCTTGCACGTTGAAGAGCCGCTCTTCGGCCGCAATGAGTGCGTCGGTTCGCCGCGCGTCGCCGGCGTCGCCGAGCGCTCGCTGCGCATCGGCCTCGTAGCCGAGGGCTTGCGGCAATGGGTAGAGATCGGCGCTTCGCGTAGCCGAATCGAGCGCGCGCTGCCATTGGCCCTGCGCCCGGTAAAACTTCGCTTGATAGAGCAGCGCCATGGCGTTGCCGGGATAGATGCGCAGCGATTCTTCGAACTCGGCCTCCGCCGCTCGTGCGTCGCCGGCCTCAAAGGCGAGTTGCGCCTCGCGGAGATGGTACCAGGAGCGAGTGTAGGCCGGTATGCTGATCATCCGGTCGATCGTTGCCGTTGCCTCGGCCATCTCCAAGCGCGCCCCTGCGAGATTGCCGGTAAGCTCGTTGTAGCGCGCGAGAATCGAGATCCACGTCGGGTTGCGCTCGGGCGAACTCGGATGACTGAGAATTCGTTCGGCATCCCGGTACCGTCCCAGCTCCATCAGGGTCGAGGCCATCTGTGCGCGAGCGTTATCGTCCGACGGTTCGCCCTGGAGTGCGGCGCGATCGGCAGCGAGCGCGGCTGGAAAGCGATGAAAGGCGACGTCGCCCGACGCGAGCACGCCCAACGCCGCAGCGTTGCCCTGCGGCTGCAATGCCAGCGACCGGCGCGCCATCGCAATGGCGCGCGTCACGTCGTTGAGGTCGCCCGTCTCTCTGAAGCGCTGGAGATATTCGCTTCCCAACATGCGCTGCGTAATCTGGTCGGCCGGGTCGCGGCGCACCTGCGCTTCGTAAAACGCGACGATCCGGTCGCGCTGGCGGTAGTCGGTGGGGACCGGCGCGGGTTGGAGGCCCGCGGCCTGCGTACGATACGCGGTAAGCCACGGCCAGGCCGCCCCGAGGGCGATCGCCGCCGCGAAGGCGACGATCGCCGCGGATCGCTTCATCCTAAACCGGCGACTGGACGTACGGGAACGTCATCGTGTTGGACTTATCGTACGGGACGTTGTCCGTCGTGAGACACGGAGCTTCTTTGTGGTCGTCAGGAATCAGGCCGAGTGCCGAGAGGGTGTTTCCCCAGATGGCGCCCAGCGAAATGTCGACGACGTCGTCATCGAGCGCGCGACCGCCCCACTTGCTGCCGGTTGCGCCGCCGGTCTCGTACCCGAGATACGATGCCGTCGTAACGTTCTGCGAGAGATCGGCCTTCATCACGTTAGGGTAGAGGATCGCTTGCAGCGTGTC
Organism: Vulcanimicrobiota bacterium; assembly: GCA_963754565.1. Classification (GTDB taxonomy): domain Bacteria; phylum Vulcanimicrobiota; class Vulcanimicrobiia; order Vulcanimicrobiales; family Vulcanimicrobiaceae; genus Cybelea. Next base: position 80,922 of record CAVWGL010000001.1, read on the forward strand.
GGCGTTTGTCTTGCTGCGGAAGAGCAGCGTAAACGACTTGATCTGATCTTGCAGGACGGAATCGCTATACGGTTCCGACCGGTTGGTCTTGTTGTGATCCTCAAAGGCCTCAAAGACTTCTTTTACTGCCGGCCGGGAGAGCAGCTCGATCTGCTTGTAAACCGTGGCTCCCGGCGGCGACGTCGGCCCAATTGGCGGGTTTGTCGTCGAGTTCGAACTGCAGCCGCCGATGATTGCTCCGGCAACGATCGCCGCAACCAGCCCGAGTTTGAGTTGTAATGTCATGCTTTTCATCTCCTTATTCCGATTGGCCGTTGGGCGTGGCAGTCGTGGCCCAGAGTCCGATCACGCCCGGCGATCCACTCGCCGGTGCGAGCAGCTTCTTGGGCATCTCGACGACGATCGAGATGACGTTATACGGCGTCAGAAAGTCTTGCGGTTTGGCGATCGCGCAACCATTGGAACCGGCCGTTCCGTAGCTCACCCCGTTGAGAACGATCTCTTGCGACTTCTTTGCGAAGCGGAACGACGTCGCGGAGGCCGGAGGCGTATGAGGGTGGTTCATATAGTTACGGTCGGGGATGATTTTGAAGAACTGCGCGAGATCGAAGAAGAACGGATCGCGCCGTGGGCCTACGAAGACCTTGATGCTGTTGGGAAGCGAGGCCACCTTTCCGAACGAGAACGTACCGGTCTTCCCCACGGTCGTATTGGCCGTTCCCACTTCGTTGGGCTTGGCCGGTCCGTAGAGCGTTATCTTCTGGCTCGTTCCGGTCGAGTCTGCCGTGAACTGTAAGACGGTATTCTCCGTAAACGAGTTCGACGCAACCCCGCTGGTTGCGATCTTGAATTGATAGAGCACGTTAGGATCGAGCGCGATGCCGCCGGTCATGCCGCTTGGAATCAGTGGACGCACGTCCATGACCAGCGCAACGCGCGAGGCGTCGTGCGGGTCGGGGAAGGCGAAGACGTCGGTGATGTCGGCGAGTGGATTGGCCACGACGGTCGGCGAGTCTTGATGGTCGGATCCTCGCGCCGCTCTTACAGAGTAGAGCGATATCGAGAAGGCGAGCAGAAAGACCGCGGCCATCGCAGCGATGGATCGAAGCGGTTTCATAGTGTCTCCTTTAGGGCCAGTGTGCGGTGTGTCGCTCGCATCGAGAGACCGAGCGGGATGATGGCGAAGAGCGCGATACCAAGCAGCGTCAGCGCGACCAACGCGAGGCTCGGCACGCCGACGCCGAGGGCGGTCAGTGCTTGCGCAAGCATAACCGCCCCAATCGTCGAGATGACGATCGAGGTGAGGAAGGGAGCGTACTGCGCGAAGTGCGTGAAGCCCGAACGGCGCTGCAGCCATGCGGCACCGCGCACGACCCCGAATCCGAGCGCCATGAGGATCGCGGCTAATCCGAGGCTGAAGATCACGATCAGCACGAGCCCGTAGCCGACGCGATGCAGCCGCAGCGCCGTAAGCAACACGACGATCGCGGCGGGGCACGGCGCGATGCCGCCGCTCATCGCCGCGACCACGGCGCTCGGAAAATGCAGCGGTGCCGTTCCCGCAATGGCCTGTGATTGGCCATGCCCGTGCGCGCGATCGTGCTGGTGAATCCTGCGCGCAACCGCCGCCGAGAGGCTCCGGCCTCCGATCAACGCAACCGCCGCGCCCGACAGCAGCGTGATCCACGTGAAAACCTGCTCGGTGGCAAACTGCGCGGCCGATAGGAGCAATAGACCGAGCAGAATGACGGCGATCGTGTGAGCGAAAGTCAAGGCGCCCGCTAAGATCGTCGCCTGCTTGAAGCTTGCGCGCGCTCCGACCAGCGTGAACGCGAGCAGCGCTTTACCGTGCCCCGGCTCGAGGCCGTGCAGCGCGCCGAGTCCGAACGCGGCCAATACGGTTAGCAGAACCAGTAGCGGCGTCTGCGTTCCACGTGAGAAGAGATCGGCTAGCGCGGAACTACGCACGATCGACCCAACGCTCCAGTCCGTCGAGTCGTCACCTGCGACGCGTACGTGCGTCGCCCGCCCGTCGCGCGAGAGGTCGAAGGTTGCCGTGTCGTTGTGCCGCGGCGAACCGATGAGCGCGCTCGGATACGCGCGCAGCTCGTTGGTTGGATCGACGAGCCCGGGCAAAACGATGTCCTTCCAGCCGATGCGGCGGTCGGCGTAGACGCCATCGTGTACGGTTACGGCGCTGCCCGGCGTGAGTGCGACCGTGAAGTCGCCCGTCCAGTATAGAGTCGGAAGACCTCCGGCGCCTGGGCGCGTTCGGCTCGTCGTTCCTTCCAAACGTAACGGAAGTGCAGCGCCGTTGGATTCGATCGAAAGGCCGGCGGCGACGCGTTCTGCCTCGGCGCTGCGCCAATTACGTTGCGCTTGCGCGTCCCACGCTCCCGCGGCGTGCATGATCTGAAACGCCGGAATTTCGGCAAGGTCGAGAACGTAGTGAACGCGGAGCACTCCGCGAGCCGGACGGATCTCGGCGAGATGATTGATCGTAAAGTTGCCGAGGGGATGCGCCCAAGCGCCGGCGGTCGCAAGAAGCGAGAGTAAAACGCTTCCGGTGCTCCATGCAAACAGCCGAATCATCCGAGTTGCCATCGTTACTCCTCCGATGGCCTAGAGAACGGCTAGGAGGCGGTTTTGGATTTCAGGATTCTTGTAATTTCTGATTCGAGTTGTGGATGCGTCCAGTTGAATCCGTTGGCTTGCGCGACGGCCGGCACCATTCGTTGGCTCGCAAGAACGCTCTGCGCGAAGCCGCCGAGAACGATTCGCAGCGCAAAGGCCGGTGCGGGCAGCGACGACGGACGCCGCAGCGCCGAACCGAGCGCGTGCGCGAATCGCGCGTTGGTTGCGTAGTCAGGCGTCACCGCGTTGACCGCGCCGTGCACGACGGCGTTTTCGATGGCGAAGCAGTACAGCTCGGCGAGATCCTCGACGGCAATCCACGGCACGTATTGACGGCCCGAGCCGAGCGGCCCCCCGATCCCGAGCTTGAACGGCAGCGCCATCTGCGCCAGCGCGCCGCCGTCGCCTAAAACGATGCCGGTGCGCAGCCGCGCGCTGCGAACTCCCAACGCCTCGCACCGCGCGGCTGCCAACTCCCAGCCCACACAGACCCGCGCGAGAAAATCGGTGCCCGGCACCGACGTTTCGACCAACGGCTCGTCGCCGCGGTCGCCGTAGTAGCCGGAGGCCGACGCGCTCACCATCACCGCCGGGCGCTGCACCATTCCCTCGAGACTTGCGACGACGGTACGCGTGCCCACGATCCGTGAGTCCGCGATGCGCCGCCGCTTCTCGGCCGTCCACCGGCCGGCGACCGACTCCCCCGCAAGATGTACCACGGCGTCGGTACCCGCGAAGGCCGCCGGATCGGGATCGCCGTTGGGATCGAAGCGTCGCGTCACAACCTCCGGCGCAAAACTCGCATCCGGCGCGCGGCTCAAGGCAATGACGCGCGCGCCGCGAGCGCGCAACGCCTTAACGAGCACCCGCCCGACGAATCCCCGAGCCCCAGTCACCGCCACCGTCAGAGTCACAAATTAGAGTTTAGCACGCCAAAAAGGAGATGAAGGGCGCCGTTGAAAGACCGCGATGTGAGCTTGAAACGCTTCGTGCTCGCATCGATTTGCGTAAGCCTCCTGCTCGGCGGCTGCGGTCAGCCGGCCGCGCTTTCCTCAGGCTCGCCGCCCTTCTCTCCGCCGCTCGTGCCGGCGACTTTTGAAACGCATAAGGTCGACCACGTCGTGGTCATCATCCAAGAGAACCGTTCGGTCGACAATCTCTTCCACGGACTGCCCGGCGCCGACACGGTGAGCTACGGCAAGAGTGAGAACGGCAAGAAGGTCGCGCTTGCGCCCATCTCGCTCATCGCACCTTACGACCTCTCCCATCGGCATAACGCGTTCGAGACCGAATACGACCATGGCAAGATGGACGGTTTCAATCGAGTGGCCAGCAGCGTCTGTCATCGAGGTAAAGGTCTGTCGTGTCCGCATAAGGTGATTCGCGCCTATGGCTACGTGCCGCGTTGGGAGGTTCTTCCGTATTTCACGATGGCCGAAGAGTACGGATTTGCCGACCGCATGTTCCAATCGAATCAAGGCCCGAGCTTCCCAGCGCACCAGTATTTGTTGGGCGGCACCTCCGCGATCGCGCAAGGCTCGCCGTTGCGCGCGGCGGAGAATCCAAGGACTCCCAAAGGACTCTTGACCGGCGGTTGCGATTCGCCGCAGGGGTCGCTCGTTTGGGTTATCGATCCAAAAGGCGTAGAGAACGAGCAAGTCTTTCCGTGCTTCAAGCGCGTCACGCTGCCCGCGCTCATCGAGCAGAAGTCGCTGACGTGGCGTTACTACGGCTATCTAGAACGGGCGGGCCTATGGCAGGCGCCCGATGCGATCCTGCAACTGCGCGACGCTCCGGGGTACTTCCAACACGTTGTGGATCCGCCCTCGAAGATTTTGAACGATATCCACTCGGGAGAGCTCGCCAACGTCGTCTGGGTGACGCCGACGATCCCCGAGTCGGATCACGCCGGCGGTAACGACGGTACAGGCCCAGCGTGGGTTGGAACCGTTGTCAACGCGATCGGCAGGAGCCGGTACTGGTCCGATACGGTGATCCTCGTCGTTTGGGACGACTGGGGTGGCTGGTACGACCACGTTCCGCCGCCGATCTACAACTCGTACGAGCTGGGTTTCCGCGTTCCGCTAATCGTGATCTCGCCGTATGTAAAACGCGGCTACGTCTCGCATAGGCGCTACGAGTTCGGCAGCATCTTGAAGTATATCGAGAAGACGTTCGACCTCGGGTCGCTCGGGTCGACCGACGGACGCGCCAACAACCTCAGCGGCTTCTTCGATTACAACGCTCGCGCGCGCGCGTTCGTACCGATTCGGGTGCCGGTAAAGGAGAGCTATTTCCTAAACCAGCCGCTCTCCGCCGAGGGGCCGGTCGACGACGATTTCTAGGCGCCTTACTGAACGGTAACCGTAATCGGCTTCGACGCGATGCCGTTTGCGATCACGACCAGCGTGCTCTTTCCGGTACCCATCGTTGACGGTACGTCGAAGTGCGTCGAGACGATGGTCTTGCCCGTTGCAACGCCCATCGAGCTATGGTCGTGGGTCCGCGCGTAGTAAACGTTGCCGCTCGTGTTGTTCGTGATGCGCACCAATGGGTAGTTCGTCGCGTTCTGGAACTCGTCGCCGAACGACATCGCCTGCGACATGCCGTTGAACTGCGTCCCGGAGATCGTGTACGTCGTGCCGCGTGTGAGCGTCGCCGGTGCCTTCGTGATGGTCGGAGCCCAGGAGGAATCCGCCGAACCGGTCGGCGTGTAGAGGGTGACGCTCGAGCCGAACATGATAACTTGGCCGGTGGGGAGCAGCAACGGAGTGCCGCCTTCGTATCCGAGCGCGGTCATCGTCGATCCGTCGAACAGGTACATCTCGCCGCTATCGCCGTAGACGAGCACGTCGCCGTTGGGCAGAAGCGCGGCAAAGTTATCGCCCGCATTATCGCCGTTGGGGAAGTCGGGACCGGCCGACCACTTTGCGCTCTTGATGTCGTAGATTGCAGTATGCCCCGTTCCCGAGCCGCTGCCGTTCTGACCCGAACCGGTTGCGAAGACCGTTCCGTTGGGGCGCAGGATCGCCGGACCAATCTCACCGGGCGGGAGATAGCAGTCCTTCGTCTTGGGTCCGTAGGTGAGACACTCGTGATACGGCGACTTCGAGGCAAGCGTGACGACCGTCGATCCCGCGCTCTTCCACGTTCCCGTCGCCGGGTTGAAGATCTCCGAGTTCGGCGCGTCGAGTACGTCCTCGGTCAAGATCGTGCCGTCGGGAAGCAGCGTATAGCCCTCCTCCGCGTTCCAGTCCTCCTTGTCGTTACGGACGATCGACGTCCAGCGGCCTCTCTTGGGATCCCACGTGGCCGCTCGCCGCGTGAGCTTTTGACCGATAAAGAAGAGGCCGTTGGGAAGTATGCTCGTGGGCGAGTCGCCGATCCAGTGCCAGCCATGCGGATGTCCAAACTTCGTCCACGTGTTCTTGACGGGATCGTAAATCGCGCCGAGATTCACGAGTTGCAGATTGTAGTTGCCGGGAATGTTATACTCGCCGCCGCTGATCACGAGCCGTCCATCCGCGAGCACGTCGGAGCCGAAGGCTGAGGGCGCGTATCCGGAAGGAAGGGAGGCTACCTCCGACCAGGTTCCGTCGGCGTAGTTGCCTTGCGCGTCGGGGACGTAGCGGTACCAGGAGCTCCACGTGCTGTTACCCTGCGTGAGAATGGAACCGTCGGTCATCAGGAAGGCCAGCTGCATATAATCGGGCGGTGAGCTCCGCCCACGCGCAAACGTGCCCGGGCTAAAGCGCGAAGCCGCGGCACCCGCGCTCGCCGGAAGAACCGAGCGATTGTTCGAGCACGCGGCCACTCCGATCACCGTAATGGACGCTAAAACGAGAAGAGCGAAGCGATTTCGACCAAAAAGCACGCAGAAAACCTCCAACGCAACAAACGGCTATCGAACTCAGACTCTTCGAAAACGCGCCTGAGTTTCCCCGCACCAGGGTAACGCTTGGTGTTTCCGCAGCCTGCTTATGTTAAGGCTTCGTAATAGCGATTTAAGAATCGCTTGCTAGCATTGGCGTTATGGACCACGCCGGCCGCGAGCGAGCCGAGCAATCGATCGCGCACGCTAGCCTCACGGCGGCCGCCGTGCAACTTGGCGCAAATCGCGACCAGCGGCGTCTTCGCGCGGGTGTGCAGGCACTGCTCGGCGACGATCGCGGCCTCGCCGGGGCGCTCGCGCCCGAACTTCTCGCCGCCCGGAACCTTCCAGCCGTTACCGCATATTTCGGAACGCTCGCCGGTGGACCGGAGTCGTACGACTATCTTGCGGCCGCGATGCGCCTCTCGTGGGCGATGGATCCCAGCGGCGCATACGATCTCTTAAATGAAGCGCACGATCGAGCGTTAGCCGAGAAGCGCTTCCATTTTGCCGTCGGCGCCCGCGACCGGTTGGCACATCACGCACTGCTCTTTGGCGATGTGGAGATCGCGCGTAACGCGCTCGAAGATGCGCTGCGTCTCGCGTTGCTGCACCGTCTGCTCGAATGGTTTTCGCGCTGCTCGGCGGCAGCCGCGCGTCTAGCTCTCGACACCGGCGACTCCGAACGCGCCGGGCAGCTCTTGGCGCGCGCGAAGCCGCACGCGCGAGACTCCGATGCCCTCGCACTGCTGGCGCCTGTCGGTGCGGCGGTCGCCATCGAAGCGGGCGATGAGGCTTCCTTAGAAGAGTGGACCTCGCAAGCGATCCTCGAGACCGCGCTTTACTCGGAGGCCCTGCCCAGCGCCATCGCCGCAACCACCGCGCTGCTGACGACGCAGCTCTCGACGCTCGACGCTGCCGTCTCGACTGCGCTGCAGCGCGCGTTGCTGCAGGCCGCCGGAGCCAGCATGGCAGTCGAGCTCTTCACCCTGGCGGCGCGCTACGGCGAGATCGAAGAGGCCAGGGCCGGCGCCCAATCGCTCGAGGCGCTCGTCGCCCCAAACCGCAAATACATTAAGGCGCACGCTTTGCTCGCGAAGGCGCATCTACTTTTTCGCGGAGGCGAGCGGTCCGCTTGGATCGATCAAGCCGGTGATGCCGCGCGTGCTTTCAATGCGATGGGCTTGCGGCGCTGGATGAACGAGGCGATGTTGCTGCTCGTGCGACAAGAGAGCGATAACTTTCCGCGGCGGCGCGGGCGCCCGGTGGGCTCGGCCCTCACGGGCCGCGAGCAACAGGTCGCGCACCTCATTCGGCGCGGCGCTCGCAACCGCGAGGTAGCCACGGCGCTGCAGATCAGCGAGCACACCGTCGAGCGTCACGTCAGCTCGATCTTAGGACGTCTCGGGCTGCGCTCGCGTTGGCAAATCGCCGACCCGAAGAATGGGTCGGAAGATTAAGCCTTGCTCAAGTTCCCTTAACTATCCCTCCGATTTCCAGGATGCGCCCCGTAATCGCATCCCCTAGCATCGGTTCGGAAGACGTCGGTAAGTCTGCCGCTGCCAGCGTTGCTATTGGGAGTAGGGTTTGTTCAAAAGGCTGGGTCGCATCAAAAAGCGGGTTTTGCTTTTCGGCATCTTTTGCTTTACGGCGCCAACTGCGACCGCGTTCGCCGACACCTCGGGCATCGTCTCGGGGACGGTCACCGACGATAAGACGCACGCCCCCGTCGCCGGCGTAGCCGTCGAAGCGAAATCGCCCAGCGCTACGTACAGGACGACCACCGACGCTCGCGGTCAGTACCGCTTTTTGAGCATGTTGCCCGACAACTATGCGATCTCGTTCACGAAAGCGGGGTACGCCTCTTACTCGACGGTCGTCGTGGTCATCAATGGCTCGCACCAAGACGTTAACATTCCGCTTTCAAAGACGCTCAAGGTAATCGCCCACACGACATCGCGGTCCGCGGGCAGCGCCTTCCAGCACGGCATGACGATCGACACCTACACGGTGACGGGCTCGCAGATCGACATGGTGCAGGGCAAGTCGTTCAACACCAACGAGAACACCTTGCTGCGCAGCATTCCCAGCGTCACCATCGACAAGTCCGGCACCGTCTCGATCCGCGGCGGCTTCGCCTTCGAGGCGGCCTACGAGTTCGAGGGCATCGACTACACGACGCCGACGGCCAACCTGCAGAACACGCTGCAGAACATCTCAAACTTCAGCCTGCTCAACGGCGTCGGCAGCGTGCAGCTTATTCCCGGCGGCGGCGATGCGACGCACGGAGACACCGGAACCGGCCTCGTGCTCTTCACGGCTAAACACGGCACCTATCCGTCGTATTTTCACGTCGACATCGAGTCGCTGATGTATCCGTACATGCATCAGCTGGGATTAGAATGGGGCTGGGCCGACCCTTCGCAGCGCTTCTCAAACTACGCGGGCTTCATCGGCCAGCGCAAGGCGTATCAATACGGGATCCCCGGAACGGCGGCCAATACGCTCGGCACGTTGGGGACCAATGCCGCAACGCTCGGCAGCTCGATCGACCCGAACCTCGTGTATTATGCGCCGTCGTTTTTGTCGTCCAACGACTTCGTGGACAACGCGATCTACCGCTTTGGCAAGAACGAGAGTCAGCGGTTACAGTTTTTTATCCAAGACCAGGCGATCACGCAGACGCTCGACTACGGCGGCTTCCAGTTTCTCCCGTACATCTCGGGCGGCACGACCGCGGGCAAGTGCGCGCCGTATCCGGTCAACGGCGCCCAGGGGCCGGTCAACACCGCCGTGCAGAACTTTGCCTGCGATTCGCTGATCCCGCTCTTCCCCGGTCAGCCCAACACGTACGCCTTCGTCTCGCAGGCCGATACGCTCAAGAATCCGTTTCTCGCCTATAAGGTCGAGTACGGCGCGCAGCTCGGCACGACGTCGCAACTAACGGCGCGCTACTTCCGCACCTTCACCGGCCAATCTGAAGATCTGCCGGCGCAGGGCATCTTCGCCGACCCCTTCGGCGGTACGCGCACCGCCGGTCAGTTCGATATCACGACGCAGCTGGGCACGAAAAATCTTCTGAAGTACGGCGCGATCTATCAATGGGTCGTTCCGTACGGCAACCGGTACGACTTCACATCGTACACCGCGTTCACGACACCTGCGTACATCATTACCTATCCGATCACCCATCCAAATCAGCCGCTGCCGGTCCCGTACACTTACACCGGGCTCGTGCCCAACAATAATCCCGCCGATGCAGAAGGGCTCGAGCAGGATTTCTTCTCTCCGTCGTTCTGCGCGCAACAGAAACTGTATAGCGACTGCGGCTACCTGAGCTCGTGGTTTCCCGGCGGCGTGCGTTTTCCGTTCGAGGAAGACGTTTACAACGTTGCCCAACAGCAATACGGTGCCTACGTGCAAGACAGCATCGAGATGTCCAATAGATGGAAGACCGAGCTCGGATTGCGCTTGGACGGCTATAACTTTCAAATTCCGACGGTCGCCGGCGCGCCGGCTTCGATTCCCGCCGCGGAGCATCAGCGTCTGTACGAGCCGCACTTCGATCTTTCGTACACGCCCGACAGCCGCGATACGCTGCGCTTCGGCTTCGGCCACACGCTCTCGATACCGCTTCCAAGCCTGATCGGCTCGAACGTAAGCAATACGAGCTACGATGCCTTCGAAGGCATTCCGTCGTACGATAACTCGACCGGCAAGGCGGCGACGTATTGCGGCCCGTTGGCGAACCAGCTCTGCGGCAACTACGCCGATCAGCTTTACTGGCTCACGCGCGATTACCGCTACGGCGCCTCGTCGCTAGAGGCGCCGCTGGTCGGTGCGACCTTCACCAACTTCGATCTCTCGTGGGCCCACGAGTTTCGTGACGGCTCGGCGATAAAGCTTACGCCCTTCTACCGCCGCGGCTACAACGTCATCGAGCAGACGGCGCAGATCGTCGGCTATAACTATCAAACAGGCTCGCCGATCTTCGGCCTGGTGCAGTACTCCAATCTGGGCATCCAAAAAGCTACCGGCGTCGAGGCGCTCTACAACCGCGAGATTCCGCTAGGCATCTCGATGCAAATAGGCGCGACGTACATCAGTCAGTTCGGTAACGAGCCGCCGGGCACGTTTTTGCAGCCCGCGGCGCTCGCCTCCGGACTCATATATCGCTCGCCCGATCTCTCGCCGTTTCAGCTTAACGCCGCGTTCGATTATAAGAACGCGCACGGCTGGCGGATCGATCCCGTAATCGGGCTCAACGCCGGCTATCCGTACGGTCAGGGATATTACACGGCCGTTTACTGCAACGGAATCCCGGTGGTGGTACCGAGCTCCAGTCTCTCGATAATCTATTCTCAGACGCCGGGCTACATCGATCCGCTGGATCCGGGCACGTGCACGAAGCCGAATATCGCGGCGACGCGCGGCATTCACGAGCCGGGCCTGGCCGGCGGTCTCCTAACGACGCCGCGCGTAGACGTGGACCTCACTACCGAGTACCGGCCTCCGGTGGCCAAGGGCGTGCTGGCACAGTCGGTCTTCGGGCTGCAGATCCAAAACCTGTTCAATCAACTCTATAACGTTCCGGTCTATAACGGCTGCTACGGTTCGCCGGTCAGCACGGGGCTCTCCAGCGGCAACGCGCCGTGCACGTATTCGTCGGCGCCCTACGCGCCGCCGGACGTCTCCGCGCACTCGTCGGCGCCGTACTTGACGTACCCGAACCTCCCGCCGATCTCATTTCGCTTCTATTACCAGGTGACGATATGACGCGTCTTTATCCGAGCATTTTTGCCGCTGCGACGATCGCGATCGCCGCGTTGAGCGGCTGCGGTAACGGTGGCGCATCGGAGCCGCCGGTAACGTCGTACGATCCGGCCGCCACGAGCAAGCTGCAGGTGGCGGTCGGCGTCGCGACGCTCTCCGACAGGGGCGCGACCGATTACGGACTCAACGAGGTCGAGACGCTGCGCCAATCCGACGGTCTCTCCGGAACGCTCTACAACGTGCCGATGATCCTCGGCCCGACCAGCTTCCTCGTACTGACTTCGACCGAGACCGGCGGCCAAGTGCAGAACGCCGGCAACGACCTCGGTACCAATCACATCACCTGGGCCACGCTCAATCAGTGGTCTTCACCGCGCGGTCTGAAAGCCTCCACCAGTGGAGCGTTCGGATACGGCTTGTGCGCGTGCAACTCCGACTCCGGACCCGAAAACGGCACGACGCCGCTCTACCTGTCGTATACGCTGCCGATCTACGGCGATCGCTCGGAGTTGTGGTATGGCGGTCCGCCGGCCTTTCCGAACGCCGGAGTCTCGCTGCGAAACTTGGGATGGGAAGGCTACTCGCTAGGCTTCACCGACTTTGCCGTCCAGCCAGTCATCGGCACGTACCATCTCTATGCTGCCGTACCACCGGCATACGATACGCCGCAGAATCCGACTCCGAGTCCCGGTCCAAACGGAACGCCGACGCCGGCGCCCGGCATCCTTGCCGCGGGAGCGCTGCTTACCAGTCTGAAACCGCTGCCGGTCTTCGATACGCCGACCTTTGTGCCTGACCGTAAGGGAGGCGGTACGATCGGCGTGGACGTGCCTGCCGGCGCACACGAAGTGATGGCCGTCGTCCGCGCGCTTGGCAACACGGGCAAGCAAGACATCTGCCTGCAATCGCACCTTACCGACGCTTTCTACACCGTCGTCACTCATCGCGCGGGAAAGCAGAGGTTGACGTTGGCCGATGACCTCGGACCGCTCACCCAATCGGGTAAGGCAACGCCGACGATCTGTCCCGGGCAGAACTACGACGTCTACGCGGTCGCCGCCGACTATCCGGCCTATGAGGCTTCGTATCCTAATAATCTTTCGCAACTGCCGCCGATCAAAGGCCCTAACGGACAGGCCGACGTGAGTACGTCCGACTTTCTGAGGGCTGTCTATCCATGAACTCGCCCCTCCGCAAGCAGTGCGCGCGCGTCGTACTTGTGGCGATTGCCGCGCTCGGGTTGACGGCCGGCTGTGGCGGAAACTTCAACACGCCGGACGGTTCCGTTGTCGGTACGCCCGGCGGCGGTGGCGGAACGCCGACACCGCTGGTCCCCGTAAAAGTTACGGTCACGCTTCCGGTCTCCGGTCGCGATCTCAAACCCGATTATCTCTCTCCCAACACGCGGTCGTTCGTGCTCCAACTCGCCTCGGTAAACGGGAACGGCGCGACGGGTGTTAATCCGACGACTATCAACACGGTTCCGCACGCCGGTGACTGCACGACGAAAGGCAATGAGCTCGCGTGTACGGCGATGGCCTCAGGCTCGCCGGGACGCGACGTCTTTTCCGCCACCGCTTACGCCGGCACGAACGCGAGCGGCGCGGTGCTCTCGGTCGGCACCGTTGAAGCGACGATCGGCTCCGGTGGCGGGAGCTTTGGGGTTTCGAACCGGCTCTCGCTTACGCTCGACGGCGTCGTCGCTTCGCTGAAGCTAAGCCTTAACCCGAAGGACGCCAAACGCGGCGTGCGCACGACCTCGTCGGTTACGTTGAATGCGTACGATCCGAGCGGTGCCGAGATCGTCGGTCCCAGCGACTACTCGCAGTCCGTAGTCCTAACCATCGAGGGCGACACGAATCACTCTTTTAGCCTGCACGATGGACGTCGCTCGGGTGAGTCGCTGACGATAAACAAGCCGAGCAGCAGCATTACGTTAACGTACGACGGCAACAGGCAGGGCTCGCCGATTACCGTTGCTGCGAGCTTGGACGGCTCGGGTTCGGTCACTGCGAACGCCGGCTTCGAGTTGCTCGGCAAGCAGCCCCCGCCGCCGGTCGGCACGATCTACGCATTGAACCTCGGCTCCGACGAGGGGCTCTCTGCAACCGTTACCGAGTATAACGGAAAGGCGAAAGATAACTCGGCGCCGCAGCGCACGCTCGAGTTAAGCGACCAGCTGTATGCAACGAGCATCGCGGTAGATTCCAGTGGCAACATCTACATCGGCTACCTTTATCTCAACAGCTCGGGCCTGCTTGGCTACACCACTGGGGGCGCGCCGGATCCGCACAACGAGATAGCGGTCTACGCACCGGATGCGAGCGGAAACGATCGACCTACGGCGACGCTCGTCGCGGATCCCAACAGCAGCACGACGATCTTCCCGGCCTTCATTGCATTCGATTCCTCGGGCGATCTCGTAACCTTCGGTGCGACCAGCGTTGACGATAATACCGGCAATGCCGTGCTGACCTATAAGGGCGGCAGCTCGGGTAAAGCGCGGCCCGAGAGCGGCTTCAACTTCCAAGGAGCGTCTCTCCATTATCCGGGCCCGACCGGCCTCACGCTCGATTCAGCCAACAACATCTACGTCAACGGCACGTTCAAGTCGGGCTTCTCAAACGTCTACGGCTTGTACGTTGCGACGGCTGGAGCCGGCGGGCCGTACGTCGGTCCCGCCCGATATATTCCGTGGGATCAGTACACCGGGCTGAATCCGGGTTTGACGACCAACGTCTCATTAGATCAAAGCGGCGAGATCTTTATCGGCAATATTGTGAAGACCGGAAGCGGCAGCTCGTCCTCGTGTCAAGCTGCCGTTAACGTGTATGCCGCGGGCGCCTCCGGCGGAAAAACCGACAGCCCACCGCTGCAAGTATCGGAACTCGACGCCTTCTCGACGGCGGGCTCGGGTTGCTCTGCCTCGGACAGTCAGTTCCGGAGCTTCTTCCCCGAGATCCAAGTCTATGCAACGACCGTCTTCGGCGCGGACGATTTCAACAATGCCGTGGCCGAGTTCCCCGGGGACAAACAGGGACTCGTTAAGCCGTTGCTGCGCATTGCGGGCTCCCAAACCCAACTCGACCATCCGGCCGGGTTGGTCGTTACATCACTTTCCGGGCGGGCCAAGGCACGCCCGGTTACCGGCGTTCGCGCCGGAGCGTTCCCTCTGAAGCACCAAACGCTTAATGAAGGAAAATCCACATGAGAAAGATCCTTTTTGCCCTGGCCATGTTGGCCGTGCCGGCGCTCGCATTTACTGCGTGCAACGGCAACGGCAGCGGAACTCCAGGCATGTCGGCGTTACCGGCTGCAGCGCAGCACGGCGGCCGCGTTCATCACCTCGATAACGGCGTGCAAGACATGCACGGCGGAGGCGCGACCTTCCCGGCCTACGGCTACAATCTAGGAAACCAGCCGGTGGGCCTTTATAGCGGTACCCAAGCCACGCCTGGGCCCGGTTCGATCCTCGGTAACGCGACAACGTCCAACGGCGACGGCGCCCAGTTCCTCTACTGCCTAACCGGCAGCGGTTACGGCCGTAAGGAGTTTGAAGGCGTCCAAACGGTTGGCGCGAGCGCCTGCGCCCCGCTCACGGCTTCGCCGAGCGGATTCGGCGGACGCGGCGACCCGATCGATTGGGTCGGCAGCGACGTCGCGCTCCCCTCGACGGAGTGCTGCGCCTCGACTTCGAAATACGAGACGACCTACGGCAGCTCGTACGGCGAGCCATTTGAAATCCCCACCTACGGCGGTCCGATCGTCATCCCGTACATCAACTCCGGCGGTAACGGACTCACCGGACTTGGCAGCAACCAGATGAAGCTCTCGACCTGGACTTACTGCGCCATCGCCGAAGGCACCGTCGGCAACTGGGACGATCCAGCGATCACCGCCGATAACGGCGGTACTGCGGTCGTCAGCGGAAGCCAACCGATCACGTTCTACTACCGCAGCGACGGCAGCGGCACGACCTACCTCTTCGAAAACAAGCTCAACACGACGTGCGTCTCTTCTAGCTGGAAGGGCAAGTACGCAAAATCGCCTTATCAGTCCGGCAGCCGCAGCGCGAACTGGACTTACGGGCTCCCAACCATTAGCGGGCTCAACTGGACCGGGCCGACCGGCCTGCAGTCATCCGGCTCGACGTTCCTTGGTGCCAGCGGCAACCCGGGTATCCTCGAGTGCATCCAGGGCCTCACGTGCCCCTCCGGAACCGCGTACCCGTACGGTACCGGCTATGCTGAAGGTGCCTGGGCGGCCGCAGCCACGAGTCCCACCGTGCAGCAGGCAGCCCTGCTGAGCGGCAGCACGTTCGTCAGTCCCACCAACCAACTGGCCGTGGCTAACGCGCTCGCGAAGGCGAACGGTAGTTCGATCGAGTTCGGTATGGGCTCCGACGGCACTTCGCTGGGTTCCAGCACGCCGAACTGCCAGCTCTATATCCCGCCGTCGGCCTTCGTGAAGGCCCCAAGCGGCGATTATCCGATCGTCGGACTGAGCTACTGGCTGTTCTACGGCAAGAACCAAGAAAGGTCTGGCTCAACGAACCACTATGCCGACGAAAAGGGCCTGATCCAGTACCTCGATTCCAACGCCGCTAACTCCCTGCTTCCGGGGATTGAATACACTCCGCTTCCGGCTTCGACTCAAAAGAAGATCCAGAAGGCCCTCAAGGGCAGCAAGAGCCAGCCCAGCTGCTTCCAATCGTAACCATCACCTGCCGCGTTTATGCGCGCCGCTTCGAGCGGCGCGCATAAACCCATTCCGGAGCCCTTCATGAAGTTTCAACTCCTTGGCGTTGCCTTATGCGGAGTGCTTGCGATGGCCGGATGCGGTTCGAGCTCGAGTTCGAGCACGTTGCCGCCGGCGCCAACCGGCAGCGTGCGCGTTCGGTTCGCCGAGGGCGCGCCGGAGCTCGAAGCGCTCATCAACGGCGTGCCGCAAGATATCGGTGCAGCCTATCTGCAAGTCGACGGGCAAACGGTCGACTCGCAGTTCAACTACGCAACGATCACTCCGTTCTTAACGCTTTCGGCCGGAGCGCATTCGCTGCGAGCGCTCAACATACTTGGATATCAGGTTGGCCCAATTAAGACCTCGGCGTTGGTCAGCGGCAAGCGATACACGCTCGTTCTAGTCGGAACGTATCCCAACTACCACGTCGTGAGTTTCGAAGAGCCCGCGAATGAGAGCACCGCACAGCTCTCGCTCTACGAGGCTTCGCCGGCCGAGCCGAAGTCGGACTTCGGCAGCTTTACGGCGTCGAGCAGCTCGAACTTCAAACGGCTTGGAAGCGCGACGCTCGGCAACGTCGTGACGGTTTCGTTGGGAAAGAGCGTCTCAAACTTCGGCGGGTATGCCGGCCTGCGAGGCACGCACTTCGGCACCGCTACGCCCGCGCAGGTCAACGCCTACGATAAGCACGACGTCTTGCCGTTCCATAATGCAACGCGCCTTTCGCTCTTTCTCTTCGACGTTAAGAAGGACAGCTCGCTCGGCCCGGTCATTGGGAGCCTCGATCGATGAAAGCCTCGTCAGTTTTCGCGCTTATCGTCGCGATAGGCGTGGCGGTTCTCGTTATCTCCGGATGCGGGAGCGTCGGACCCGCGCCGGGGGGCGCGGGGAAAAACGCACCGCCGCCCGCGACACCGCCCGCGAAGTGGCTTTACGTCGATCACGATGGCACGTTTTACGCATACCGGCTGCCGCTGACGGCAGCTTCGAAGCCCGTACGCACGCTGACCGAATGGTCCGGTTTAGGAGTTCCTCCGTCGATTGCCGTCGGTCCGTATGGCGATGTCGCGCTCGCGAGTCCCAGCAAGATCCGCATCTTCGCGCCGCCGATCGCTTCGTTCGAGCCGTCGCGCGCGGAGCTTTCGATTCCGCTCACGCCGGCCATCACTCAGGTCGGCCCGTACGGCGCCGATTTGGTCGACATGGAGTACGATCCAAACGGCAATCTCTGGCTGTTCAATAATCTCGGCGGCGGCGGGATCTCCGAGCTGCGCGCGCCGTTATCGAGGCACATGGTTGCGTCGCTTACGCTCGGCTTTGGAGAGCCGGGCTCGAAGACATCCGGCTACACGATGTCGCAGGGACGCTTTGACGTCAATGCGGCGCTGTACGTTTACGCCATCGCGACCTCGCGGGCGCGACTCTTCAAACTTTCGTTCCCGTATGCCAAGCAGCCGTCGTCGCTTGGCATCGATCTAAGCCAGGCCGACTTTGTCGATTCGAGCCAATACCTCCCGACGAGCGAAAACCCGGCTGACCTGCTGTTGGGACAATATACCGGCGAGCTGCGAACGCCGAAACCCGGCTCGCCGCCGTCGCCGCCGGTTGACGTGCTCGGTCAGTTCGACGAGCCGCTAATGCCGGTCAACGGCCTCATTCCCAACGAGCACGTCAATACCGATGTTGGCGCGCTGGTCGCCGATCCGCCGCGCGAGCTTTTCTATACGCTGCTGCTCACCACCGGAGAGCTTGCGGCCTTTGACTTGCCGTTGCGCGGGGGGGCCAAGCCCGTCATCTCGTTGCCGTGTGCGGCTGGCCCGAGCGGTTGTAGCGGGCACGAACACCTCTTCCTAGCCCCCTAAGCAAAGACTAGCTGACATTTCCGCAACCTCTTCGCGGTTGCGAGTGGTACTATGCGCTTATGGCTGAACTGAGTGAAAGCCGGATCGTGCGTTGTCCCTACAACCTCGCCAAGAGTTATCTCGCGAAAACCGTCGCTCCACGCATCGAATCCGGAAAGCCCGAACGCTTTACTCTTACCGCTACCGTTGCGGGGAGCTCGCTCCAGAAAGACGTGCTCGTGACCTTCGGCGCCGCAACCGACCCGATGCACTTTGACCAGCCGTGGCGCATTCATTGGAAGCCCGACGGGGGTCCCTACCCGGAGTTCGACGGCGAGCTGACGGTTCGCGCCGACGAAACCTACGCCACGTCACAGCTAGAGTTGAAGGGCTCGTACGAGCCGCCAGGTGGAACTTTGGGCGCCGCCTTCGACTGGGCACTTGGGAGTCGCATCGCAAGCCGTACGGCGCAAGCGCTGCTGCTGCGAATCGGTGGCGAGATGGAATCGCACTATCAGCGCGACGAAGCCGCTAAAGCTACGTAATCGGGACCACCATAACCGGTACGGTTGCCGCGCGCACCACGCCTTCGGCGACGCTGCCCATCAGCAGACGGCTCAGCCCGCTGCGCCCATGGCTGCCGATCACGATGTAACCTGCGGGCAGCTGCGCGGCGAGCCGTTCGATCTCGCCCACCGGCGCGCCCTCGAGCACGCATGATGAAGCTGGAACGCGTTGGGCGACGCGGCGCAGGCCGTCGTCGACGATAACCTTCGCTTCCGAGTGAAGCAGCTCGAGCGATTCGGGAACCAGTTGCGGCTGACCGCCGCTCATCACGCCGGCCTGCGCGAGGTCAACGACGTGCGCGACGACAACCGGTTCGGCGAGGCCGGCGGCGAAGGCCGCTGCAAGATCGAGAGCGCGCGTAGCGCAACTCGAACCGTCGAGCGGCACCAGAATCGGCCCACGCGCAATACTTGCCTCCTCACGCACCGTCACGACGGGCAGCTTCGACGAACGCAAGACGCCCTCGGCCACGCTTCCTAAGAAGAGCCGCTTGACGCCGGAACGTCCGTGCGTCCCCATGACGATCGCGTCAGCGCGGCGGCGCGCCGCAAAATCGACGATCTCGACGATCGGGTCGCCGATCGCGACGCTGCCCTCGCCCGCAATCCCGGCGATACGCGCCTTGGCATCGGCATCGTCGACGATGCGTTGCGCCTGATCGCGAAGCTCGGCGAGTGCTTCCTCGGCCATGACGTCGGGCGCCGACGCGGGATAGATCGGCAGGGGCGCGGCGACCGAGCAGAAGGCCAGCCTCGAGTTCTCAATTCGCGCGAGCGAAAGTGCCACGTCCAGAGCGTGCGCCGAGCACGCGGAGCCGTCGAGCGCGACGACGAAGTTATCGAACATCTCTCTCGCTCAAGCATACGTTCTCGAACGAAGGAATCCATTGCGACTAACCCGGAGAGGGCTCGTGCCATGAGGACGGTCGCCGCCGGTGCTCTGCTAGCGCTCTGCGCGTGCACGGGCGACTTTGGCGAGCGCGTCCACGAACAGTTTCATGAGTCGATCGAGAGCGGAGCGACGCCGGTCGTTCACGTCGACAACATCGCAGGAACCATCGCGGTGGTGCCGTGGGCAAAGCCCGGCGTGGATATCGCGGGAACGAAGTACGGCTCCGACGCGGATGACTTGCGCGCCATCACGATCGGCGTGCACCGGGAAGGCGACGGCATCTTTGTCGTAACCACCTATTCGCAGACGACTCACGGCGGCGGCGTACGTTACCGCATCTCCGTCCCCAGCGGTGCGTCGGTGCAAGTCTCGAACACCGCCGGCGCGGTCTCGATCGGCTCCGTAACCGGCGACGTTGCCGTCGATACGCAGGCCGGAACGATCGAGGCGGCGCTTGGCCGCGTCGACGGTGGGCGCACGATCGACCTCACTGCGACGACCGGGGCAATAACCTTACGCATCTCGCCGCAGAGTAGCGCGAGCGTCGACGCGTCGAGCACGGTCGGCGCGTTCTCGAGCGACCTGCCCGGCATCTCGCAGAGTCGCGCAAATCTCGTAGGCGTTCGTGCAAGCGGAAAAATTGGAGCCGGAACGGCGCGGATTCGCTTGACGACGACGACCGGCGCGATCTCGCTGAAAACGACGGAGTAACCCGTCTCAGGCTAGGAAAATTAACCCCCGCAAACTTACCGGCAGGAACAGGCTCAGGAAAGGCTAAGGGACCCGGACGGGAGCCCCTTACTATAGCTGTCCCCTCGCCTGCCGGAAGGCCATACTTAATGCTCACTTTCCGGACCGAGCGGCCTGCCTACCACGGAGTCCCCAGTCAGGCTTGCCGAGAGAGCCTGATGACCCCATACACACTTTCATGAAAGAAATGGAGCATATTTCTACAATGAAAATCTCGAGCATGGCCAAGTACGCCGTAGGCGCAACTCTGGCCGCTGCCATGTTAGCTGCTTGCAGCGGTGGCAGTAATTCGAGCTTCGGGCCCACCGGCGTGGCGCCGGCCGGTCATCAGATCGGCTTGACGGCACTTTCGCGGATTCAAGACAAGGCTCTTACGCAGCCCCACTTTATGAACCGCCCGGTGCATACGGATCACGGCAAGTCCTGGTGGATCTCACCCGACAAAAAGCATCACCGTAAGAGGAAGGAAGCCTACCTGTTCGTTGGCGACGACTCGACCAACGACGTCTACGTGTACGACTTCAAGACGGGCGCGCAGGTCGCAACCCTGACCGGCTTCGATGGACCGTACGGCGAGTGCGTCGATTCCAAGGATCACGTCTACATCGCCAACTTCGACAGCGGCAACGTCCAGGAGTACGCGATCGGCGGAACCAGCCCGATCGCAACGTATGACTCCGGCGGCGAGCCGATCGGCTGCTCGGTCGACAACAAGACCGGCAACGTCGCCGTCACCAGCTTCGATCCGGGCGAAGTCATCGTCTTCCCGGGTGGTAAGACCAGCGGTCAGACTGCCTACAGCGACTCGGAGTGCGAGTTCGAGTGGACGGCAGGCTATGACAACCAAGGCAACCTCTTCGGCGAGGGCGAGTACTCGTCCATCGACGTTTGCGAGCTGCCCTCGGGCGGGTCGCAAGAGAACGTCGCCGGCGAGAGCGGCATCACGATCGACTTCCCGGGCGGAACGCAGTGGGACGGCAAGTACGTCGCGCTCGGCGACCAGGAAGCCGGCGGATCCTTCCTGAGCGGCTCTTGGGAGACCACGCTCTCCGGAACCACGCTGACCGCGGCAGCGGCCGAGGTCAAGTACTCGGATACGTGCGAGAGCAACTACGACGACACCGTCAACCCGTTCTATACGGGCAAGAAGCTCATCGACAACCTGAGCACCAAGCAAGCGACCGAGATGGTCGGTCCGAACCTCTGGTGCACGGATGCCGGTACGTCGGCTGTGGACTATTGGGCCTATCCTGCGGGCGGCAACCCGGAAGCCAAGCTCCCGTCTCCTTCGTCTGACCCGTACGGCACGGCCGTCGTGTTCGGCAAGAAGAACGCCTACTAGTAGGTCTAACCCAAAGCCTCGATTCGATATCGCGAATCACAACGGGCCCGCCAATCTGGCGGGCCCGTTGCTAATTCTCGGCGTTGCTCCGCTCCTGTCTTTTGGATCTCGGCGCAGTGCAAGCCGAGGCATCCATGCCTCCGATCCTCCCGTCAGACGCCCCTCACCAGCCCGTCGCAACGCCTCGCTGTGTCGTCATCGGTCTTTGCGAGTGAGGATGGAAAGTGCGTAGCGACGACGCTGGACGAGGCGCAGGACATGATGTTGAGGAGGCAGGCAGCAGGAGCGGAGCAGGATGCGGAGCGACGAGCGTCTCCGAGACGTCATGTCCTGCGCCGAGATCCAAAAGGCAGGAGCAGAGCTAGAATTACAACGGCCCGCCGGATAGCGGGCCGTTGCTTCTTTTCGCGGAGCGCGGTAGACCTAGAGGGCCTTCACTCCGTGGGGCGTTCCCCATCCCGTTGGACCCGAGTAAATGCCGAACTGCTTGGTTCCTGCGGTGCAGAGATACTCACCGCCGCACGAACCGTCGCTGCCGATGGTGATGGTGTAGATCTCTTTCTTCTGTTTCTTCTTCTTGAGCTTCCAGAGATTCTCACCGCCGGTCTGCTTGGTGGAGTTGCCGGCTAGCGCGATCATTCCGGCGACCAAAGGCGAGGAGATGCTGGTCCCGTCGATCGGGAACCAGCCACCCTCATCGTAGGTGTCGTACTCGGCGGCGTTCTCGGCTACCGCTCCGATGTCGCTGCCGGTGCGTAACGAACAGTCGGGATCTTTCTGCCAGCTCGGCTTCGGTTCGTTGGTGTCCGAGCAGCCGCCGCCGGAGTCAGACCACACGATCTCGCCATAGCCGCGTTTGGTGCTGGTTTTCACAGTCAGCACCGAGCCGCCGACCGCGAAGACGTGCTGGAAAGACGCCGGCTGGTAAAGGCCGTAGCCGCCGTCGCCCGAGCTGGCCAGATAAGAGACACCCTTGGTGTCAAAGTACGACTCGCTGAGGCCCGAACCGTCGTAGCTGTTGCTGATGATCGTCGCACCGAGCTTCACTGCCTCGGCCTCAGCATTCTCGAGGTCGCCGTCATTGTTCGAGTTTGCCTCGATGAGGTTGACGGTGCAGTTCGGGCAGCTGGCCGAAACCATCTCGACGTCGAGGGCGATCTCGACGCCCCAGCCCGGGCTGCCGCTCGGGTAGTTGCTCATCTGACCTTCCTGGTTGTACTTGTTGAGCGTGCCCTTCGGCAGGCCCATATCGGAGCGGTAGGTCGCAAAGTCGGTCTCGACGTCGGGATTGTCAAACGCGTCGACAACGTAGACGTTCTGGCCCTTGCCGGCCGTTTTATAGGGTAGGTTGTACGCGGCCTCGAGTTCGGAGGCAGTCCAACCGATGTAGTTCGGGTTCACTCTCCTGGTCGGGATCAGGGCGTCGCATTGCGCCTGACCGATCCGGCTCCCGCTGCAGGCGGCGACGTCGGTGTGGTTCGCAAGCCAGTGGGGAACGTGGATGAGCGGCATTGCTGCCATGCCGTTGGCCGGCAGGTTTGAAGAGCCGCCGGCACTACATGCCGCGACGGCCAGCGCCGCAACGAGCGGCGCCACAAGTTTTAAGGGTCCCTTCACAAAAGCTCCTTCTTACGTGTACACGTGGGATGGGATAATCTGGGAGGTTCCTGAGTTACCTTCGGGCGGCACGCCTCCCTTCCGGAGCGCCTTTTTTGCCAAAGGGAAGAACGCCGCCGTTCTTTGAAACGTTACCAGGTAAGAATCGTGAAGAAGAAGCGCTGCTTAATCGTCCTTTTGGCAAGCGTCGTCGCCTCGCTCTGCGGTTGCGGCTCGCGTGCCGCGTTGCCGCTGGCGCCCGCCGGCGCCGACATCGCCCAAGCGTTCGCATCGGGCGCCGGGAAGATTACCCACGTCGTCTATATCGTTCAAGAGAACCGCAGCTTCGACGACATGTTCCAAGGCTATCCCGGAGCCGATACCAGTTCGAGCGGAAAGTTGTCGGACGGCAAGTCGATCGCGTTAAAGCCCATAAGCCTAAAGGTCATCTACGAGATCGGTCACGGCGCGCAGGATATGTTCAACGCCTGTGATGGAAAGGGCAGCCTTCCCGGAACCAAGTGCCGGATGGATGGCTTCGACAAGGAGACGCGTTACACCGGGCCGGCGAACGGCGAGTTCGATTACGTTCCGCATTCTGAAACCAAACCGCTCTTCGATATCGCGCACGAGTTCGTCTTGGCGGACCGAATGTTCGCCTCGCAACTCGACGAGAGTTTCGTTGCGCATCAGTACATCATCGCCGCGCAGGCGCAATCGAGCGTCGACGTCCCCTTTGGGGATTGGGGGTGCGAAGGCGGCTCCGGCGATCGAGTGCAGATTATCACGAAAGAGCGTCGCATCCCAGACAAAACTCAAGTGCCCTGCTTCGACTATCAAACTTTGGGCGACGAGTTGGATGCGGCTAAGCCGCAGCTATCCTGGCGTTTCTACACCAGCAAATACACCGAGCCGCTCGGCGGCTACTGGTCGGGGTATCAGGCCGTCAAGCACATCTTCCACGGACCCGATTGGAAGTACGTCATCACGCCGCAGAAGCGTTTCTTGACCGACATCAAGCACGGGAAGCTGGCAAATTTCACCTGGATCACGCCGATGTGCATGGACTCCGACCATCTTCTCTGCGGCGGCGGCTTCGGTCCCTCATGGGTGACCTCGCTGGTGAATGCAGTGGGAGAGAGTAAGTTCTGGGACTCGACGGTCGTCTTCGTGCAATGGGACGACTGGGGAGGCAACTACGATCACGTTCCGCCGCCGTATCGAGGCTACGACAGTGTAGGCTTCCGCGTACCGCTGCTCGTCATATCTCCCTACGCGAAGAAAAACTTCGTTTCGCACCAGCAGTACGAGACGGCGAGCGTTTTACGCTACGCGGAAGATCTCTTCGGCCTCAAGCAGCTGACCGACGCCGACACGCGTGCGAAATCCCCGGCCCTCGATTGCTTGGATTTCTCGCAGAAACCGCGGGCGTACGTGCCGATCAAGGCGCCCGAAGGGGCGGACTTCTTCCTGCGCCAGCCGCTCGACCCGCGCATCCCCGACGAGCAGTAGAGGCTACTCGCTGTCGGGCGCGACGCCCGACGGACGCTGATGTAGGAAGAACGAGCGCGGCAGCCGCGCGGGAATCGTTTTGAAGCCTCGCGGCCGCTGCGTGTAATCGAAGACGTTTCCGATGCTCGTCGCGCGCTCGTCGGTAGCGTGTAGCGAGCCCAGGTTCCAGTTCTCCTCGACGTACTTTAGAATGCTGCCGAACTCGTACTGCGTGTGCTCGACGTGCGCTTGGACGTACGGCGAGACGATCAGCATCGGAACGCGGAATCCCAGCCCGCCTTGGTCGTCGCGCAGAAACGCCGGCGATTCGTGATCGTAAAAGCCGCCCCAGTCGTCCCAGAGAACGACGATCGCGCTCGAATCCCAGTACTTGCTGTTGCCGACTGCGTTAACGATCGAGGCAACCCACGCCGGGCCGTCGTCGACCGGCTTCCTTTGTTGATTCAGCTCATCCGGGTGATCGGAGTTTTGCGCGTCGGGCGTTATCCACGCGACGGACGGGAGCGTGCCGTTCTTGACGTCGTCGAAAATGCGCGTATCGGGCCAGACGACGTTCTTGCCCCATTGCTTGCTGTAACGCACCGCTTTAATCGCATCGAACGCGCTCCATATCCCTGCCGGATTCCCGACCTCCGTCGCGTAGAACTTCCACGAGACTTTTTTCGCATCGAGCAGATCGCGCATCGTCTCGTAGGCAAAGCATGGGAACGGCCCGCGGTTCGAGAGCACGCGAAGCTCCGTCGTGATCAGTGTCGTTACCGTTCCCGGTGCCTGGTCGCACCCCCACTTTTGCGCGCCGGTCGGATTGTCGATCACGCTGTTATCGCCGTACTTTTTCGTCTTGTAGTTGACGGCGGTTGCGCCCGCGATAAGATCCTGATGCGCGGTGAACGAGCCGCTGCCTTGTGTCTGGAACGTCTGATCGGCCAGCACGTACTGCGTAGCCAGATCCCAGTACTCGGCAATATCTTTGGGGTTGACGTATTGATAGGGGTACGTGCAAGCGTACTCGCCGCTGCCGTTCGGGCCCGTCCCTTCTAAATCGAAGCCATCCATTGCGCCGTTGTCGTAATCGAGCAGAAAGCCCGGTTGGTACGTATGCGGCAGGTCGGTGTCGTGAGCGAAGTCTCCGGGGAAGCCGTAGCCCGTCAGTGACACTTGCGTCAACGGTACGGTCGTGTTCGATTGCGTGATGACCGGCATGCCTTTACTGGAGCAATAGCTCGCGATGCCTTTTGGCATCGGCTCCCCTTGGCCGGTCGTCGTTCCATCCGCGTTGGGAAAGGTGGCGAAGAGATCGTCGAAGCTGCGATTCTCCTGGATCACGATGATGACGTGCGCGATCGGCGAGCTTCCAGAAGTACCGTGACGCAATGCGGGGAGCACCGGCGTATCGCTCGGCCCGCCGCGGCTCGCACACCCGCAGATTGCGAGCGCAGCAAGCAGTGCCGCGAGCAGCAACCGCAACGCTATGTCGCGATCCCTTCCATGCGCTTCGCGAGCGTGCCGGCGTCGTAGCCGAAGGACTCAGCGACGCCGCCCGTGACCGCGTTGATGTCCGCAAGCTCTTCCGCGCTGAACTTAGGTGTGTAGTAGTCGGGGAATGACAGCTTCTTGCCATAGGCTTCGCGCGTCGCCGCGAAGGGCGCCGCCGCGAGTCCCGTGTGCGCGATGATGCGGTCGATCGTCGCGAGCGAGTCGGAGCAGAGATCTTCGTAGCGGACGATGCAGACGCGCTGCGCGAGCTGCGGATCCTCCTGCAGCTGTTTGGCGACGAAACCGTAGACGTAGGCCCAGTAACGCGCCCGTGACGCGACGACTTGACCCGCGTCGAAGAGCCGGCGGATCTCGCGCAGCCTGTCGGTATTGCCGACGTTAGCCATGACTTGATGCGGGCCGAACTCGTGATGCCCGGTCAGCTCGATGATCTCGATTTGACGCGGGTCGTCCCGCTCGAGCTCCGCCCAGATGCGGTCCTGTTTGATCATCGAGGCGATGTGATCGATCGGATTGCGGACGTAGAGCAGAAACCGCGCGTCGGGGAAGATGCGCTGCAGGTACTTCATGCGTACCACGCACATAATCGCCTTGCTGATGTAGCGGCTGCGCCCGCGCACCAAGGCCAGTTTGCGAAGATGGTCGGCGTAGAAGCTTTCGAAGGCTGGATTCGAGGTGGTGTTGTCGAGGACGCTATAGGCGTTCTCGTCGTGGATGTACGGGAAGAAGTGCTCCCACAGGATCTCCTCGCCCATCTCCGCGCTGTCGCGCGTTACCTCGATGCGGTCGCGGTGAATGCGCGGCACCGGTTTGCGCATCGCGTCGACCGGAATCCGCGGAAAGACCTGATTCCAGACGTACGGCATGTACGGCATCAAGAAATCGGCGTACTTGTGCGTTACGACGTCGGGGTGCTCGCTGAGCATCTGCAGCGTGATCGTCGTGCCCGCGCGGGGCAGGCCGCAGATGTAGACGGGCCGGTCGATGGTCTGTCCGGCAAGCCGGCCTTCCAGCATCTTCGATTCGAGATTACCGAGTACGACGAAAAGCGGCGCGGCGGCGTGGACGCCCCGTACGCCCCAATAGAAGGGCGCGGGCACGGAAAACTTCTGCGGCTTCGCCGCCTCTTGCGTGGCCATAGGTGAAGCTAGACCTTCTCGAAGAGCGCGCCGATTACCGTTAGGCCCGGGCCGAACGCCATGCTCAGCACCTTCGAGCCCACCGCGACTTCGGGCGATTCGACGATCATCTGCCAGATATGCGGCGCGGTCGCCGAGGCCATATTGCCATGCTCGTGAAGAACCTGCCGGCTCATCGCGATCTGCGATTCGTCGATGCCCAACTTGCTGCGAATCTGATTGAGGATGGCCGGGCCGCCCGGATGGATCGCGAAGACCATCGACCCTTTCTCGCGCTCGAAGTCGAGGTCGACCTGCGCGCAGATCGACACGACGAAATCGGCAATCGAATCGCGGATCATGAACGGTACTTTTTTCGAAAGCGACATGTCGAACTGCAACGGTCCGGGGCGCAGCGTCATCTCCGGCAGCGAGTCGGGAAGGATGAACTCGTCGATGGCCAGCACCTTCAAGCCGCGCCGCCCGGTGCGAACGAACTCCGACTGCGGATAGGCCGCGTATTTGATGAAGCCGTCCGCAAAGAGCGTCGACGTAACGAAGTTGTCGGGCTCGTCGCCGAGCAGATCGAAGTGCAGCGAGAGAAACTCGGTGTGGACCAGATCGACGCGCCGCTTCGGCTGCGGTAAGGATGCGTGCGATGCGCCGACGAGGCCGACGGCGGTGCGAATCGCAGGAAAAGCCCCGTAGCAGCCCATGTGATAGGAGTGCGTGACGCCGGTGTGCAGCCAGCGCCGGCGCGATAAAAAGGTTTGAACCGGACTCGGCGAGACGTAACCCGAGCAGCTTACGTGCACGATGTCGTCGGGCGGCTCGGCAGCGCCCTCGCCGTAGACGCGTTCGAAGACTTCGCAGGCAATCTCTTCGAAAAGGCTCATGCGCTCGTCGAGGGCTTCGCCCGTCGCGCTGCGCAGATCGCCGTAGCGGCGTATCTTCTCGGAGGCGCTGTCGGGCCGATCGGTAACGAAGCGTGAGGTCAGCACGCTGACCTGCCGGCGCGCAATGTGTTCGGCGGAGGCTCCGTAACGAGCCATGCGTTCGTCGATCGTGCGGCCCAGATGCGCGCGATCTTCGGCAGTGAGGCCCTTGTGCGCGGACTGGGCGAGCGTCATGAAATGCGCCTGAATCCGCTTCAACTCTTCCTGCTCGCGCGGCTCGGTCATCTGGATGATCTCGAAATCCGAGAGCACGACCGGCACGGCGCGCGCTCGCGCGCCGGTGGGCTCGGATTCCGCAATGTTTTCGAGCGTACGCATATAAAGCCAGGCTTGTCCTTCGACGCCGGCGTCATTCTTCCATTCGGAAGAGCGTGTCTGACGTTTCGATTGCGACATCTATAATCTCGGTTACCTTTTACTCATAATCGACGGCGTGGTTCGAAGGTTGCTGATGTAGGAAATATGACCTAGCGTATTTTGAGGGGATAGGGTTGAAGGCGCGCGGCTTTTGCGTAAAGTCGAAGAAATCGTCGACAAAGCTCGCAGAGCTCTTATCGGTCGTCCCCAGACTCGCCAAGTTCCAGTTCTCCTCGACAAACTTTACGATGCTCCCGAACTCGTATTGGTTGTGAGATACGTACCCGGCCTTGGCATAGGGCGAAACGACGATCGCCGGTACGCGAAAGCCCAAGCCGCCGTAGTGGCGCGGACCGCGTGGAGCTACGTGATCGTACCAACCGCCCCAATCGTCCCAGACGACGACGATCGCGGTCGATTTCCAGGCGGGACTTCCACCGATCGCATTAACGACTTGCGCGACCCACGACGGACCGGTATCGGATCCATCGCCGGGGTGATCCGAGTTCTGATAATCCGGAACGACCCACGCGACTGCCGGGAGCGTATCGCGCGAGATATCGGTAAAGACCTTCGTCTCGGGATTCACCTCGTTCGTCGACCACTGCGGTCCGTAGCGCACCGCTCGGATCGCGTCGAATGCGTTCCACAGGTTGCCTCCAAAACTGCTTCCGACGGTGGGCGCGTAGTAGCGCCACGAGATGCTCTTCGCGTCGAGCACGTCGCGCAGCGTGTGGTAGTCCAGGCACGGGAACGGGCCTATGTGGACGTACTGCTTCCAGTGATTGTCGGCAGTGATCAGCGAGGTCTTCGTGCCGGGGCTTGCGTCGCATCCCCACGGCTGATCGGCGCCGCCGGTGGGAAAGTCGATGAGGTTGTAGGTCGCATTTATCGCCGTATCCCCGCGAATCAAGTCTTGGTGAGCCGTAAAGCTTCCGCTGCCTTGAGTTTGAAACATGTGATCGGAGAGCACGTACTGCCTCGCCAAGTCCCAGTACGGCGCGACTTGCGACGGGTGAACGTATTGATAGACGTAGCTTCCGGGCGTCCTTCCGATCGGCACCAAGTCGAAACCGTTCATCTTGCCGTGATTGTAGTCGCGCAGCCAGAACGAGTGTCCGTTATTGGGCGAGATCGGGCTCTCGAGGTTGGCAGGGCGCAGCCGCATCGTGCCATTGTGCGTCTTGCCGATCGTCGTTCCGTCGGCTTGCGGAAAGGTGGCGAAGAGATTGTCGAAGGTCCGGTTCTCTTGGATCAAAATCACGATGTGCTTGAAGTACTTGCCCTGCTTGGCCGGAGGAGGCGGTTGAAGCGGTGCCGTCGGCGCCCCGGGGGTCGAACCGCCGCCGCATCCGCCGAGGGCGGCGGCGAAAAAACTCGTGCAAAGAAGGGCTGCGGCATAAGCCTGCAGCCGCGCGACACCCACTCGACCGCTCATAACTTTCGACCCTTTGGTGCAGCACCGGGTGCTATCCCTTCACGGGCGGCCGGTCGCTTCGCATAGCGATGTTGCTTCCCGCCGGTCCCGAGTCGATCGCTCGCGCGGCGCAGCGGCTGCGCGAGGGCGGCGTCGTCGCCTTTCCCACCGAGACGGTTTACGGACTGGGAGCCCTCGCATTCGATGCGGCGGCCGTCGCCCGCATCTTCGAGATCAAGGCGCGTCCCGCGTTCGATCCGCTGATCGTTCACGTCGCCGGTCGCGCCATGCTCGATGAAGTTGCGGCCGCGATTCCGGTCGCCGCGCAAGGGCTGATCGAGCGTTTTTGGCCGGGCCCGCTCACGCTGGTGCTCGCAAAACGGCAGAGAGTGCCCGAGCTCGTTACCGCCGGGCTGTCTACTGTAGCGGTTCGCATGCCGGCGCATCCCGTCGCCCGCGCGTTGATCGAGGCGGTGGAGGCTCCGTTGGCGGCGCCGAGCGCCAATCCGTTCGGCCGCGTCAGCCCAACGCGCGCGCAACACGTCGAGCAAATGCTCGGCGACGCGGTCGACCTCGTTCTCGACGGTGGGCCGGCCAGCTTTGGTCTCGAGTCGACGATCGTTGCGCTGGAGCCACGCCCGACGCTGCTGCGTCCGGGCGCCGTCACCGCCGAGGAGATCGAGGCGGTCATCGGACCGCTGGAGCGCGTCGCCGCATCCGCATCCGTACGCGCTCCCGGCCAGCTGCCCCGGCACTACGCGCCTGCGACGCCGCTTCGCGTGATCGACCCGAGGAAGGTTCCGCAACGCGAGCGCCTGCGCGCGGGGGCCCTCACGCTTAAAGAGCCATTAGAAGGTTACGCAGCGGTGCGGCTGCTCTCTCCGCGCGGGGATTTGCGCGAAGCCGCCGCCAATCTCTTCAAGGCGCTCCATGAGCTCGATGCGTTAGGCCTCGAGCGAATCGACGCTGCCCCGGTAACGGAGTCCGGATTGGGGCTTGCGATCATGGACCGGCTTACGCGTGCGGCCGCTCGCTGAAACGGATAGACGGTTCGAAGCGTTCTGCGTTTAGGTAACGAAGAAAGGGTTATGATGGTCTACCGCCAGCTCGTTCGATATACCGCGCTTTGTACGGCGCTTCTCATTGGGTTTGGATCGGCGCGAGCCGCCGACATGCTGCCGTATCAGGTGGCCGGCGACGTTGCCGAGAGTTATCGGCTCTTGACGACGACCTATTACGAGCCGGTCAGCGGACGCACGCTGCTCGCCGCGGCAAGCGATGCTCTCGTCGAATCCGCCCGCAAGCACGGCGTCACGATATCGCCGCCGGCATTGCGCGTGGAGTCCGACCGCGACACGACCGTTGCCGAGCTCGACGATGCGATCGCTTCGGCTGCCGCGCAGGCCCACGCCTCGTCAAGCGACTTCGCGTATGCAACCATCGTCGCCATGGCCAAGGCGGTCAACGATCGCTACACGCAGTTCTTCACGCCCGCGGAGCTCAAAGAGTTTAACGAAGCGCTCGATCCCGCACGCATCGGCGGCATCGGAGTCATGATCGAGCCCGACGCCACCACCGGCTTCGTCCGCATCACCTACGTCTTGCCGGGCTCACCCGCCGAGCGCGCGGGAATCCAACTCGGCGATTTCGTTACGGCGGTCAACGGTGCGCCGACCAAGGGTCTCTCCGTCGACGGCGTCAGCTCGATGCTGCGCGGTAAGGCCGGCACGGTCGTCTCCGTGAGCCTGATGCGCGTGACGGCGCCCTCCGTCGTCTCGATTACGCGCGAGGACGTCCGTCCGCCGACCGTCATCTACCGGATGCTTAGCGACGGAATCGGCTACGTTTGGGTGATGGCCTTCGGGCGCGCGACGCCCTCCGAGTTCGACGCCGCGGTCGCGCGCCTCAACGAGCAGGGCGCAAAGGCGCTCGTGCTCGATCTGCGCAACGACGGCGGCGGTTACGTCGACTCGGCGCTCGACATCAGCTCGCGTTTCATCGCCAATAAGGCCTTGCTCACCGTCGAGGAGCGCGACCAGCGCGATACGACGATTCACGCCGACGACAACCCTTCGATCAACGTGCCCGTTACGGTGCTCGTAAACCAGTACACCGCATCGGCCTCTGAGATCACGGCCGGAGCCCTGCAGGATGACGGGATTGGAACGCTCGTCGGCGCGCGGACCTTCGGCAAGGGCGTGATGCAGACGCTGACGCCGCTCCCCGACGGGGCCGCCATCAAGATCACCACGGCGCACTACCTTACGCCAAACCATCGCGACATCAACCTGAAAGGAATCGATCCCGACCTGCGCGTCGACGAGCCGCGCGATGCGCGTTTCGGCGACGTCTCGCGCGACGCGCAACTGCGCGCCGCCATCGATTTGCTTCAAAAGAAGATAGCGGCAAAAACGTAAGGAAGAGGCCCGGCGTGGGCGATTAGCTCAGCTGGGAGAGCGCCTCCCTTACAAGGAGGATGTCGGCGGTTCGAGCCCGTCATCGCCCAAGTAAAATAAGGCATTTTTGAAGCGATCCTGGAAATGGTTGGACTACTGGTAGGACCATAAGGGGCCGAGTCGAAGGCGCCCCCATGGACCAGACAAAGCCTGACCGGGAACGACGCCGCCGGCGCGGCGAGGGTGGCGTTCGCTGGTCGATACCGGACCAAAGATACCTCGCCGAGCACACCATCGGATACAACCCCAAGGGCAAGCGCATTCGCAAACTCGTTTGCGGACCGCGCGGCGATAAGAGCAGGGACGCGGAGCGTGGCGTCGAGGAGCGGCTGAGACAGCTCGTTCTCGCCTATCCTACGCCAAGGCGTGGTCAGCGCCGGATCGTTCAAACGATCACCCTCGGCGAGTACATTGAAGAGTGGATCGACGAGCGCGATCCGAGCGTTCCCGAAGAAAAGAAGGTTCACAGGTACGCGAGAGCCGACGCGCTTTCGGTGGCAGCACACGGCGCCTACAAGTGGGCAATCGACAGCCACATCGCTGCGTCGAAACTTGCCAGCAAGCAGCTCGATGCAATCAGCAACGAGGACCTGTGCGGTCTCTTGGATAGCCTCAAACTTGGGAACGCTGGTAAGGCGAAGTGCCGCGTCGTTCTTCAAGCCGTGTTCAAGGACGCAATGTCGGTCGCGAAAATCCGCACCGACAATCCGGCCACGGACTTGCCGACATTCAACGGAGCGGCACGCGAAACGCCCTGTTGGGATAGGGCAGAGGCGCTAAAGTTCCTCGCTTATGCGAAACGCAGCGAGCATTTTGCGATGTTCCTCACGATGATCGTCGGCGCCCTCGGTCCCGGCGAGTGCTTCGGGCTGCGGTATCGCAACCTGAACTGCGAGCGTGGCACGATCACTGTCGAAGGCAACCTAACCGAAGTCGCCGGTCGCCTCGTTGAAGGTGCAACCAAAACGAAGTTCCGCCGTCGTACCTTCGTCCTACCAAAGTTCGTAGCGCGCGAGCTATGCGCACGGGAAGCGAAGGCGCGCAAGCGCCCCGGCTTCTCCAAGGACGACCTCATTTTCACGAGTCCCCAGGGCGGCGGCATCCGTCGCACGACGTTCAGTGCCAGAGTGTGGTTGCCGTTGCTGAAGAAGGCGAAGGTTCCCGCGATTCCGTTATACGGCATCCGGCATTCGAGCGCCTCACTGTTGGCCGCGCTAGGCGTTCCGTTGTTGGTTGCGTCGCGTCAACTTGGCCACGGTAGCATCGGCACAACTGCGAACGTTTACAGCCACCTCTTCTCTGATGCATCCCAGGAAGTCGCCGACAAGTTCGACTCGTTTTTCAAGGACCTCTGATCGCGGCCTGGATCGCATAAACGAGCGGCGGTTTTCGGACCGCCGCTTTTCGTTGCGCCATGTCCACGCGACCGTTGCAGGATTCGCACGACCGCTTAGAGAAGAAAAAGCACTGAACTCACCCCGGACTCTCCTCAGAGAGAGAGCGGACGGCCCACAAGACACAACTGGGCAGGCTGTCACTGCGACCTGCGCCCCATAAGAAAAATCGCCATTGAGTTCACCTCCAGCAAACATATCAGCGCGCAAGCGTCTATTCATGCTTGCGCCCGTGAGGAGAATCGATGGCAAAGCAAAGCACTCTGGGACATTTCAAAAACTCTGCACGTACCTCGGCGTTAGCGGTGCCATTACATCTGGCACACTTGTCACTCATGCTGCCACGAGGATTTGACGCATGAGACGGACGCAAAAAACAATCGACCTCGCCGCAACCAGCGGCAACTCGCCGCCGGCACGCGCGGTCGCTAATAACGCAAACCTCCTAAACATCAGCCAGCTGGCCTCCTTTCTGGCGGTCAGCGAAAAAACGATTCGGCGAATGGTGCGTGCGCGCACGCTTCCGGCAATCTACGTTGGCAACCAAATCCGCTTCCGCCCCCACTCGATTCAACGATTCCTCGACGAACGCGAAGTCGGCGGATTCATACCGCCTCGGCGCGGACGCCCGCGCGGCAGCGTTCGGATGAAATCATGACGCGAACGTCGTGATGCCATCGGAACGCGTCAAGATGTCTCGCGCGGAAAGGCGCGATCAAGATGCCTTTCTCGACAAACAGCACAAATCGCAATGCCGCGGCGAGCTACTGATCCCGGAAGCCGCGTACCTTGCCACGCCGGAAGATCGGTGGTTCAGGGTGCTGATGGAGGGCAACACCGGATATAAGCCGCCAACGTGCTTTAGGACGAACGTTCGTGAGCGCCAGCCATACGAGGAGCCGAAAGGATGCGGCTGCACCCGCTGTGGTTGCTGGCGACCATTCAACGCATCCCTGGCGGTCGGCGGTAGTTGCCACTGCCCGGAGGATAATGCTCCGTTATCAATCCCGGAGCCCGAACCGTTCGAACGCCTGCCACGTTGCGTCGATTGTGGCGAACTGCTTCCGCCGCCGAAACGCAAGGGCGGAAGGAAACGCGGTGATCTATGCCAGCGATGCCGGCAGACGGCGAATCAGGCAAGCTACCGCGAAAGACAAAAGCAAACGATAACGCGCCCACAATCATGTGAGATAATAATCCTAGAGGCGTGCGCAACATAACGCGCGCCTCTTTTCGCTTTCCCTTTGGCGCCACGGCGGCGTCGTTCGATTAAGGAGTTTCAATAATGCCAAACGACACAACCCAAACGGCTGCGCCGCCGACGGTTACGGACGACGAGGCCCGGCTTGAAGCCGCGCGCGAGGAGTTACTCGAAACAGAGCGGCAGCGACAGCAGGCGAAGCTGAGTCAGTTTTCATGCCTTGAGGCGGGCGACCGCGCCGGCAGCACGGCGGCGAAAGAAAAGATCGCAGCCTGCGAAGATCGCCTCGCCGAACTCTTGCTTCTGATTCAAGGTCCCGTGATCGGCGGACGGGAGCAAGGCTTGGAGATTCGCGCCGCGCGAGCCAAATACAAACGACTTGCCGCAGATTTAGCGGCGGCCAACGAACGGCTGCAGGCGCACGGCGCCGCTATCCGCGCGCAAGCAAAGTTGATCGAACATAAAACAGCCGAACTTGAGGCAGAAAACAAAAAGCTGGCAGCAATGAAAACCAACGGCTGCGGCCACTATGCTGCCGATTTGGCCCTTAAAAAACACATCCAACTGTATTCGGACCTGGACTTTTCGACGGAAGGCGGTAACTAATCATGGGCGACATTACATCCACGATCACCAAGACGTTCAAAGGCGAAACGGTCGAGGAACAGTGCAAGGCGCGCGCTGCAGTAAAATCCTCCGACGACGATATGCTCACCGCGGCTTGCAACGATCAGCTTATCAAGTCCGCAGCAGCGTCGCTGCATCCAGGTGTAGCCGTCGATGCAGGATCAAGAACCATCGCCGACATTCAAGTGGCGCTCGCCGCACAACGCGTAACGGCAGCAAAGGGCCGCACATCCAAGTTCACGCAGGCCGAGGTCGATAAAGAGGCGGGATTTCCTAATGCAGAAGGCCCAGCAGCTATTGCCGCAGCGATGCGACTGAACAGGAAAGGAAATTAGATGAACGCAACAGATGTGCGCGCGGTTGCTCCTGGACGCGCGCGCTTACAGCGGTAGCTTCCTACTCTGCCGCTAGCTGAGTTGAGCCTGTTTCGCTTTAGCCATGGGCGGCGCGACAGGCTCCTCAGCACAAAGTTTCGCTTCGGCGTATTGCGCGCCGTGGCGGAAAGACGGTGAGCCGTTTCGATGATCCTGAGTCTCGAAGCGGCTCACCGTGTCCGGTCGGTGCTGCTTTTCCTTACGACAGTGCCGTTCAGGATCGTTGCACAGCGGCTTCAGGGCTGCTTGCGAAAGCCGCAGATGGCGTGCTCGTTGCTGCAACCAGCGAGCGCGCTGTCTGCAAAACGGTTTGATAACTCTAGTTGCAGTGGAGACTAAACATGAATCATCCCTTCACGGTCATCTGGATCGGAGACAAGTTTCCGGATCGCCGTCCGATCATGCAACCCGGCGAGGCGGATCGTTGCGTATGCGAAGTCTGTGAGCGTTCGTGGGTGGATCATGGCAGACCCGATGAATCGCAATGGAAGTGGCACAAGTTGGAACTCGCCGAGGCTGTGGCCGAAGCGCCGTGGGGAATCTTTGACCCCTCGTGGTTTCACGACTTGCGCGACTTGAGCGCCAGCGAGATTGCCGTTTTTTTGGCGTTCGCAAGCTATCGCAGCGCGGCAACTGGCGAATCTGCTCCGGGGGTTGCGAACGTCGTCGCGCTGACAGGCGTTTCGGAACGTACCGCGCGACGAGCCATCGCCAAGCTGGTCAGGGTTGGGCTCTTGACGCTGGTGAGAAGGCGCTCAGGCAGAAAGGGTGAGTCAAACGTTTATCGTTCGGCGCCGACTGTCAGACACGACGAGATCATGGCGAAGCTGGCTGATCGCAAGTCCGCGAGAGCGCCGGCATCGAGCGCGCGACCGACAGCGAGCACGACAGCCGGCGCGCGACCATCGCAAGACCCCATCTCGCCGCCGATCAGCGCAGCCGAGCGTGAAGCCGGCGAACGAGTGCTGAAACGTATTAAGCGCGAGGGGTTCAAACCACCGGACATAGCCTTGACCGCTAGTGGCCAAAACCACCGGACATAACTTTGACCGCTAGGGGCCAAAACCACCGGACATTTTGATACCAACCACCGGTCACGCTCGTGCTCAAAATGTCGAGTACAGAAGATCAGATTGTTTTTAAGAACTACGCGCGCGAGGGAACGCCAACGTCACCTCGCTCGGCAGCCTCATCTCACGCCAACCGATTCGGGACGGCTACGAGGGAGTAGAGCCCTCCAAGGGTTCCCTCGCCTTCGAAGCCTGTCCTCACTCCCAACGAAGGAACCGTAACCGTGTCCCGTACCAAGCCCCTCGATCTCAACGACCCCATCGCGCTCGCGGCGATCCGTCAAGCGCTCGACGCGGAGGTGCCCGATCTCCAGCCAGTTGATCTGCCAAAGCCGCAGCCCCTGGAGCTATGCATGCGCTGGAGCCTGCAGCCGGCGCCCGTCCATTCGTCAAAGCACCTCGCAGCATTGGCTGCGCAGCGCGCCTACGAAGCCGAGCAAGCCGACAAAGCCATCCGCAACGGGAGGGTACGCTGATGCCACGCAGTTGCAGTATTTGCACGCATCCGCAGTCCGCTGAAATCACGCGGCACATCGGTCAGGGCGTCTCGATAAGGTCAGTTGCGTCCCGCTATGGTTTCAAGCATCACGCAGCCGTTCACCGGCACAAGGTGGCATGCATGGGGATCGCGCCACAGCGCAAAAAGGCGGCGCCCATCGAGCGGTCTGAAGCGGTACACTCGGCGCGTATCGACCCCAGCGATCCGAAGGCGCTGCTTGCGGCTCAGGGGCAGCTCGTGAATCAGGCGCTCGACGTTGCGGAGCATGCAGTCGATCACAGGACGCAGCTCGCGGCGATCCGCGAAGCCCGAGACGGTTTGACTGTCCTGATGCGTACGGCTGGAATGCTGCAGTCTGATGGCTCAGTCGTCATCGACGCGCGCCGGCAGACGCTGGTCGCAAACGTCTCCGAACTCTCGACCGAAGAACTGCGTGCGCTGGCTCGCGGCTCGATGCCGGCCAGCGAGGTCATCGACGCCGAGGTACGTTCTTTGGCCTAGAAATGCCCCAGGACGATTTCGGCGTCCCCGCAGCCGCACCGATAGGCTGGGGCGCCACCAGGGGCAAGGAAACGGCCTAGAATCGAACGCGTGTTCTGGCGAAAGTCCCGATCCTTCCGTCCAAGCGGGTCGAATGCGACATAATCACTATTATGGCGCCGATTTTCGTCGCATTCCAGATACGTGGCTTCAATGCATTCGGCGATTCGGCGATAACGACGTAGAATCGTTCGGTCAATGCACCAAAAAACCAGCGATGTCTTCACCCAAAAAATGGGAATCTCGACCCTCGATCCATTCGTTTGCTGATGATCCCCTCACACGAATGGAAGGCTTCGGCGCCGCGTCGAACACCTGTCCCATGTCGTTAGGCATCGCAATTAAGAGCGCCGAAGGCATCGTGTTGGCTGCGGACAGCCGAGTAACGATCATGGCTCAGGCGCCACCGGGAATGTTCAATATCCCGGCCCCCGCTGGCGGCCAACCGCCCGCCGTTCTACTTCCGGCGACATACGATAACGCCACGAAACTACTGAGCTTCCATAACCGTCCGATGGGAGCTATAACGTTCGGCGCCGGCACCATAGGTATGCTTCCGGACCATCAACCCCGAACTGCGAACAGTTACCTAACGCAGTTCGAGCAAACCCTGCCGCCGCTACCCGGTGAGGAAGGAGGCGAGGAGCTTCCGACTGTGGAGTTTGCACGACGGCTCGGCAGGTTCTTCATGGATCGGTGGGTCGAGGGCGGTATGCCCAATGCCGTGCCAGCCGGGAACGACATGATTTTCTATATCGGAGGTCTTGCTGGCGACGAACCCGTTGGGCGCCTTTACGAGCTTGCGATACCCAGTCATCCAGAGCCGACGGAGCAACTCCCCGGCAACAGCTTCGGAGCAATGTGGGGCGGCCAACGCGAGATTGTGGATCGGATACTTCAAGGCTTTGACCCGCGCGTGTTAGGCTTCGTTTTGAACGATACCCAACGACAATTACCCCAAGAACAGCAGGGTGCGCTTTATGAGCGTATGCGTAACGCTTTTAATCAGCCGATTCCCTGGCCATTGCTTCCACTGCAAGACTGTGTGCATATAGCTGTTTTTCTAGTCAAGGCCACAATCGCACTTCAGGGTTGGAGTTTGGGGCTCCGTGGCGTTGGGGGCGCAGTGGAGGTGGCGACAATTACTAAAGCGCGAGGTTTCCAATCGGTCACGATCAAGGAAATTACTGCTGAACCGACTCCGTAAAAGTCGATGAGAAAGGAATGAACCATGAGTACGAGCATCAACGATGGGACAAATGTAACCCGACCCAGCGATTTAGCGGAATCAACTAGAGGCCTGCGGTTCCTATCCCCTAGCGAAACCTCTTTCTTTTCGACCGTTACGTCTTTTGGACGCGGCGAGTTCGAAACTGGCACGGAGACCCTTGAGGACCTACGCGGGCACATGAAAATTTCATGTGGCCTGTTGGATAGGGACGATATCTAGCCGTTGCAGCGGCTCGAAGTTCGAGAGGCCAACGCTGAAGGTAAAATTCGGCCCGTCGTTATTGTTTCGTGCGATTACGCCTGCATTTCTCAGGAAACAATCATGGTCGCGCCTATCCGCACGAAGAGCCCGCCCTTCGCTTGTCCAGGCTTGGTAAAGGTCGAGTCTCTAAAGAATCACGGTACCCTACACGGCTTTATTAGGCTTGATTTAATTCTGTTTTTCCCAAGGGCGGAAATCGGCAACAGAGTGCTACATCGTTTTACGGAGCAAGACGATATCGACACAATCAACGGTTCATTAAAGGCATCCTTGGGGCTGCCCTAAAGAACGGTCCACGCTTGGATTTCAAAGCAACTGAATCCTTATGCCAGAACCTCGCTTCGATTCCAAGCAAGCTTAAAGAACACGGAAACCACGCGCCATAAGGATCGCAACTCGTAACACCCCGAAGGGCTCGCAAAATCGCGGGCCTTTTTCTTTTGGAGACAGACAACTATGATGAGTGCAACAAAAAAGGCCGCCAAACTGCTGCAGTGGGTGACTAAGTATTCGCGTGAGACAACGACGACCTTAGTCGCGCGCCTGAATCTGCCGCGAGATTATGCGCACTGCGTGGCAATCGACATGATCCGAGGCAGCGACGCTAAAGCTGCGCAGACGACGGCGCTCGCTATCGCAGACGAAATCACCGACGAGTCGATCTTCGCGCGAGTTGGCGAACCGCATCTGAGGACGCAGCCATGACAGCGATCACCGAAGCCGATGCTGGCGCCATTGCTGAAATCGCGAGGCAGGAGCTGACGCGCAGGTCGCTGCGAGACTTCTGCACGCGCATGGACGGGAAGTACGAAGCTGCGCCACACCTTGCACTCTTGATCGACCACCTCGAAGCCCTCGAACGGCGCGACATTCGGCGTCTTATCGTAGCTATGCCGCCACGTCATGGAAAGTCACGATTAGTCTCGCAACTGTTCCCTGCATGGATTATGGGTCGGCGACCTTCGGAATCGATCATCCTCGCGTCGTACGCAGCGGAACTTGCGACGCAAAACTCACGGCGCGTGCGCGAGATCGTCAGCGACCAGCGATTCCCGTTTGATGTAAGGATCAGCACGGAATCGTTTGCAGCGAATCGCTGGGCGACCGAAGCGAGCGGAATCGTGCTTGCGGTTGGCGTTGGTTCGGGCGCGACTGGATTCGGAGCAGACTTCCTGTGCATCGACGATCCGATGGCTGACCGGGCGAGTGCAGAATCGCCGACAATCCGTGAGCAAACCTGGCAATGGTACACAGACGTGGCACGGACGCGACTGCATCCGAATGCGATCCAGCTGGTCGTCGCGACAAGATGGCATGAGGCGGACCTAACCGGCAGGCTGCTGGATTCCATGCCGGGCGACTGGGTTGTGCTTTCGCTGCCGGCGATCTGCGACGATGAGGACGACCCGCTGCATCGTAAGATCGGCGAAGTGCTATGGCCGAGCAAGTTCCCGGTCAGCGAACTACCGTCGGTCGAAAAGGGCGAGATCAGCTCGCGTTCGTTTGCGAGTCTGTATCAGCAGCGACCCTTACCGGCTGGCGGTTCGATGATAAAGGCGGACTGGATTCGCTACTTCGACGAGCTGCCGTCGCATGCGGACGTGCGCATCGTTTGGGCGTGCGATCCAGCGTCGAAAACGGGAAGCACCAACGACTTCACGGCGCTCGTCAAGCTGGGCATCACGGATTCGGCCTTTTACATTCTCGATGCGATCATCGGGCGGTACGAGTTCCCGCAGCTCTTGCAGATCGTGACGACGCTCGACGCCGACAATCCCGAGGCGTTCTACATCGAGGACACATCGAATGGCATTGCGTTAATCCAGACCCTGCAGCAAGAAACGCGCTTGCCGATCATCGCCTGCAAGGTGAAAGGCAGCAAGGAGTCGAGGGTCGATGCGATCACGCGTCTTTTCGAGGCCGGCAAAGTGTACTTTCCGACCGAAGCACCGTGGCTTGTGACGATGCTCGAACAGCTACTGCATTTTCCGGCATGGAAGAACGACGACTGCGTTGACGCACTGACGCTCGCGCTCGAACGTACGGCGCAGCCGGAGCTATGGAAACGGGTTCGGGACATCTTTTACGGGGCAAACGATGATGAGGAAGTCGAGCCCAGCGAAGAAAAACTCGCGCGCGAAGAGGAGTTCCGCAAGCAACTCGCAGCGTGCGGCAATCACATTGGAAAACGAAACGCCGTCATAATCGAGCATGAAGCAGCGGAGGGAGCCTGCATATCATGAACCAGCGAATCTCCTTTAGTATCAGAGCCCCTTAAACGTGTCCACGATCATGGCGACATGTTTGCTCGCCTCGTCAAAGGATGCAACCGGGAAGGCGAGTTGCTTCGGATCTCCGAGTCTTGCTGCGCCGAACCGTATATCCACGGAAGGCTCGCAGTAGAAGTTGATCTTCAACGGCACCGTGGGGGAGTAGAAAACGCTAAATATCTCCCTCTCGTCATTCGGAAACCATTGCATTGGAGGGTCGAACTTCTCCCATCTAACGATTCCCTCTCTAGGGCATCTTTGCCTCGGAGTTCGACAGATCTAAGGCCATGCTATACTCCCCCTATGAAAAAGAGCGCGGCCAATGCCGTTATCCTGGGCGTTGGGCTTGGCCTCATTCTTCTTATAGCAGCGCATACGTTCGGCCTACACGATAAATGGATAACATATATGGAGTGCGTTGCCTACGGATTATCCGGGTCATTAAATACCGCCACGTACGGCACCACATGCACGGGATGGACGCTTCAGGCACTCTTTCAGATTGCAGCCGTCGTTGCGACTGGTGGCGGGCTGCTAATATACAACAAGCGGCGTTAGGGGAGCCCCTGTCATAAGTTATCCCCTTAATGCTGGCGACTAGGCGACTAGCTTCCGGTCAGCCGCGATCACGTCGCACGCCCGCGCGCACGAGGGCGGGAACACTGTGGCACAAGTTGCCAGCGAATGTGATCGTCGCGTCGTCGTTGTTAGCGCCGGAGTAAAATTGACCCACCCCGCCGGTTGAAAATTGACCCACCTGGCCTCCTCGCGAACCCTTGTTCGCGATGCTATGCAAGGAGATTCAGGTGGAAGTCGACGTCCTACACCACCAGGGCATGGGAATCCGAGCGATCGAGCGGGCAACGGGCCTGGCTCGCAACACTATCCGCGCGATCCTGCGTGGCACCCACGCGGGCTCCTATCGCCGCCGAGTGCCGCGGCCGACGAAGATTGATCCGTACAAAAGCTATCTGCGCGTACGAATCGGCGGTGCCGGCAAAGTGCTGCTGCCGGCGACCGTGTTGCTGCGCGAGATCCGTGCTCACGGCTACGAGGGCGGCATTACGCAGCTCAAGGAGTTTCTCCAGGAGATCCGTCCGACACCGGTGCGTGAGCCAATTGTCCGCTTTGAGACTGCGGCAGGCTCACAGCTGCAGATCGACTTCGTCGTGTTCCGGCGCGGCGCACTACCGCTGCGAGCGTTCACCGCTGAACTCGGTTACTCGCGGTACGCCTACGTCGAGTTCACGGACAACGAGCGCGGCGCCACGCTCATCGCATGCCTCGAGAACGCGCTGCAGTACTTCGGCGGCGTTCCCCGCCACGTGCTCTGCGACAACCCCAAGACGATCGTGGTCAAGCGTAATGCCTATGGCGACGGGCTGCACCGCTATCACGCTGGTTGGCTTGATTTTGTCAAACACTACGGCGTCGATGTAAAGCTCTGCGCACCCTATCGGGCGCAAACCAAAGGCAAAGTCGAGCGCTTCCATCGGTACTTGCGTGCCTCGTTCTTCAATCCGCTGCAGACGCTGCACGCTCAGCCGCTCGACGCGGCACTCCTCAATCGCGAGGTTCGCGTGTGGCTGAGCGATGTCGCCAACTGCCGAATCCACGCGAC
Organism: Vulcanimicrobiota bacterium; assembly: GCA_963754565.1. GTDB lineage: Bacteria > Vulcanimicrobiota > Vulcanimicrobiia > Vulcanimicrobiales > Vulcanimicrobiaceae > Cybelea. The sequence goes on from CAVWGL010000001.1 coordinate 124,328, forward strand.
GCTCAAAGAGCGCCCTCTTGATCGATTCGGGCTTGAACGGCACGTGCTCCGGCCACTACCGTTGCCCTATGCCGGACAGCCATTGATTGCCGAGGACGCGGCGCAACTCGTCGTGCCAACACCGATCGAGTCGCTGCAGCATCCGCTCTCGGTCTACGGACGAATCGCCGAGGAGATCGCCGTATGATCGAGCTCGAACGCATCGACGATCTCTGCCAACGCCTCGCTCTCGGGACGATGGCAACGCAACTCGCACATGTCGCCGAAGAAGCCGTTCGCCGCGAGTGGAGCTATCAGGAGTTCTTCGAGCGGCTGCTGCAAGCCGAACTGCGCGAACGCCAAGAGCGCAGCCGCGTGCTCTTGACCAAGACTGCCGGCTTTCCGGCGATCAAGACGCTGGACCAGTACGACTTTGCTTTTGCAACCGGAGCACCCAAGGCGCTGCTCAACGAGCTGGCAACGCTGAGCTTTATCGAGCGAGCGGAGAACGTGGTGCTCCTGGGGCCAAGCGGCGTCGGCAAGACGCACCTCGCCATTGCCTTGGGGTATAAGGCGACGCAATCGGGCATCAAAACGCGCTTTGTTTCCGCCGCCGACCTGATGCTCCAGCTTTCTGCCTCGCACCGGCTTGGGCGCCTCAAGTTGTACCTGCGACGAGCGATCCAGGCTCCCCGCCTGCTCGTCGTCGACGAGGTCGGATACCTTCCGTTTTCGCGCGAGGAAGCCAACCATTTCTTCCAGGTGATCGCTCAACGATACGAACACGGCTCGGTGATCATCACGAGCAACTTGCCGTTCGCGCAATGGGATACCGCCTTTGCCGGCGATGCCACGATGACTGCGGCAATGCTCGATCGGCTGCTTCACCATGCGCACATCGCTATGATTACCGGCGAAAGCTACCGGCTACGAGAACGAAAGAAGGCGGGAATTAAACTCCTCGCCTCAAAATCTGTAACGAAGGTGGGTCAAAATTAAACCGGCGACCCGGACCCTAAGTGGGTCAATTTTCAACCGGCGTTAACATCGTCCACAGAACGGCGCTAACCACAGATAGGGCAGTGCAAGCCTCCCCATAGTAGACGGCTGTTAGACCGTGCATACGGGTTCTTAAAGTCTCACGATCAGATGCGACGCTTGGGGGGCGGCAGATCAAGAGTATCAAGCCGATACTCCTTGTTCCGAAAGACCGTCCACCAAGAGCGACCCCACTCACCGAACTGATTCATGTATTCCAACCGTATCACGGCCATTTCAAACGCCTGCCCGAAGTACGACGACAAGTGCGGCTGTAGAGTTTGCTCACCCGCCTGAAGCGAGTCCATGCGAATGGTCAGCGCATCCTCGCTTCGTTCAAACCCCTCCATTCGTGGCGTTACTGTACACTTGATCTGAACCGCGGGACCGTTGCCTTGATTATGTACCTTGAAAGCGACTCGTTGCCCTCGTTGATCGCTCTGCCAATCAACGCTTCTGATCACGCAGAGCGGTGAAAGGCTTTCTTGATGATGACGGTCAGCCACTGTCGTGGCTTCGACGGTATCCTTCGCAAGGGCGACTGTCGCAGAGTGAAGTTGCCAAGTCTTGTAAGCCAAGACGCCGGTCGCAATCATGAGTACGAACGTCACCGTGTCAAGATATGGGTCTGTCGTGAGGGTGATCGTTGCGATCATCTTACGTTTTGGGAGGCTGTCTAGAGAACGCCAAGTTCTTCGGAGAGCCGCTGCAAGCCGGCGATCATCCTATCCGCGATCTCGCGGGTCAGCCGAATGCGTCGGCGATTTCCCACCATTCGGGTCGGGAGGGTTCCGGCCTCGATCTCTTTATGCACCTGCGCCAGCGGAGTACCAGTCAACTCAGCATATTCCGTTAATGGCACCGTTCGAGACAAGATTGAGCGCTTAATGTCGGCTTCCGATGCCCTCCGCCGAGCGATCTGTTCACGCACTTCACGGCGCTGTTTCATGTGACAAGCCTTCGATCAGTTTGCGCCGTAAACGCTTCTTGGTGCAAGATGCAAGTTGCGGTCGCACACACCGCAATCGTCGTCACAAGGCAGATAAATGGGCGAATGAATGTCGCGGCGGCGCTTCCATTCATCGTGAGGCTGGCCAGACGCGATGAATAGCTTCCACTCTTTTCGCACCTGCAGTGCTTCGGCGTGTCTCACCGCGTATTCGTTGGCCGTTAGCGGGGGGGATTCCATTGGATTTCCCGGTATCGGGTCGGGTCGAATGCGGACCCGAGCAGTTGGTTCGTTTGCTATTATGCGGTGCGTCTGTACGAAGCTGTCCGTGTTCGGGTCCCATTTCATGCCGTGTACGGTGCTTTGCCATTTTGAGAAGCCGACGTACCAAAGCGCCTTTGCAATATCCTCACTTGCATCCGGGAACTCGCGCTCCAATAGCGTGCGCGTCTCAACCGAACCCTTACCTTCGGTGAGCGCCAAGTGCAAAGCGCGGGCGCGGATGTCGTCCCTCATCTGCGCGCTGTTCGAGATCGACCGATTGCAGCCCCTCAAAAGGCTCTCGCCGCGTTCCGTGACGGAATCGTTGTCACAACGCACGTTATAATAGTACGTCCGGCGGAACTTTTAGAGCGTCTGACTCGATACTGTTTGCTAAATCTAAGATTACGGCATGCCTATTAGGTAGCCAGTCCGACGCAGGCTTTACATTCCATCTTCCTAACGGCACGATCATCCTCTCTTTAATGGCGTCGTACGATCTGAACGGAAACGATTTCCAAAACTCCATGAGCAACTTATCAGACCCGTCAGTACAGTCCGTTTCATTCGCAAAGTCACGCATCCGCTTTGCCATTTCCAGCCCTGCTTGCCGTAACGTCGTCGGCACCTTCGGAGGTGGGGGTGGCGCGGGTGGCGCGGGTGGCTCTTCTCTTGACTCCCCTGCTTTGGCTAGACGCTCAGAAAGTTCTGCAAAGCGTTCCGCTGACAATCGTTCGCGTTCGTCCGCTCTGCGCTCCCATTCCTCATCACGTTTGTCACGTTGCCTATCGCGCTCGTCCCGATCTTTCTCTAGCTTGTTTCTCTCTTTCTCCTGAAGATAATCAATAACGCCGATAGTTGCCAGAGCGATGAAGCCCACCACGCACACGACTAAGATTACGAAATGAAAATGGCCGAGAGCTTTCGGGTCGGTCGGGACATTGGTGCTTAGGTAGCCGAGCGTGGCCGTCGCCCCTCCCGAAACTATGAAGCCAAGCATACGTAAAGCCCCCACAGCTTGGCCCATATTCGCGGCAAGGACGCCTCACACCGTGTTGACCTGCTATCAAGCACGCGTCACGTGTACGAATGATACCAGCCCCAACATGGGCGTCAGCATACGGTGCCGAAAGAATATGCGTCGCCCTTGGCGGCCTGGGTGGACAAATGGGTGGACTACTGGGTGGCTCCAGAGGCCAAAACCGACCGACTGTGACCGAAGATGACCGAACCAAAACCGTTGCAACTATTGAGCTTTTGAATATTTAGGCGAGAAACGGGCTTTTCTCGTGGCCTCCCTTACAAGGAGGATGTCGGCGGTTCGAGCCCGTCATCGCCCACCATACGGAATGCATGGTAAGATGGCCCAGGAGGACGTTTTGAGTGCAACCGCTAGCCGCTAAGACTATGCTATGCGCCGGGGCCGCATTCGCTTTTGTGCTCGGGCCTTTGAGCGTATCGAATCAGGAGCCGCAAAGCGCGCAATGGGTGGCGTGCGTCTCGCCGACGGAGGTCGCACCGACCGTCGTTTCGCCGACGGTCGTCTCGCCGACGGTCGTTTCGCCGACGGTCGTCTCGCCGACTGAGGTCGCTCCCACAGTGGTCGCTCCCACGGTGGTCGCACCGACGGTGGTCGCCCCGACCGTCGTCGCGCCAACCGAGGTCGCGCCGACGATCGTCGACACATGCGGAGCGCAGGGCGGAGAGATTTCCGCGCCCGCGATGGGTGGTTCTACCGCACAGCCGTATGGCTCGTCAGCCGCCTCACCCTCGCCGAGCCCGGCATCTCCCGAGTCCTCACCAAGCCCGGCGTCCTCGCCAAGCCCGGCGTCTACCGAGTCCTCGCCAAGCCCGGAATCGACCGAGTCGCCGGCAAGCCCTGAGTCTACCGAGTCCCCCCCAAACCCGGAGTACGCCGCCCCGTCGCCGAGCCCGGAAGCTACTGCGCCGGCAACTCCCCAACCGATGAGTCGATGAACTCCGTTCTCACGTACTCCGATATCGTGGTCGAACGCGACGGCGAGGTATCGGTCGTCACGCTGAACCGCCCCGAGAGGCGCAACGCGCTCTCATTAAACACGATGCGCGAGCTCGACGCCGCGCTTACTGCCGTTTCGCGCGAGCCGGCCACGCGCGCTATCGTGCTGCGCGGCGAGGGGCCTGCCTTTTCGGCCGGCCACGATCTGCGCGAGCTGCTCGACCGCGACGTTGCAACGTATCGCACGATCTTCGACGCCTGCGTCGATCTGATGGCGCGTATCGCGGCGGTTCCGCAACCGGTGATCGCCGAAGTGGCGAAGGTCGCGACGGCCGCCGGATGCCAGCTCGTCGCCGCGTGCGATCTCGCCGTCGCTTCGACCGAAGCGACCTTCGCCACGCCCGGCGTGCGCATCGGGCTCTTCTGCAGTACGCCGATGGTTGCGCTCACGCGCGCGATTGGGCGCAAGCGCGCGATGGAGATGCTGCTAACGGGCGACCCAATCTCGGCTCAGACCGCGCTGGAATGGGGACTTATCAATCGCGTGGTGCCTCTCGAAGATCTTCACGCCGAAACGGTCGCGCTCGCGCGCAAGATCGCGTCGTCGAGCGCGACGATCGTCGGCATCGGAAAGGCGGCGTTTTACGCGCAGATCGATCTCGATCAAGCGGCGGCATACGGCTACACAAAGGAAGTAATGACGAGCAACGCACTCGAACCCGCAGCGCGCGAAGGCATCGGAGCGTTCCTCGAAAAGCGCGCACCCAAGTGGTGACAATTTCCGGGAGGGGTTAGCCTCCTACCGTTGAAGCCCGACCCTCCGCCTCGCTCGTTTCGTGGGCATCGAGCGTGCGCGACGAAGGAAAAAGCGTCGCCCACACCCGGTATGCGTGGCCCGACAAAAAGGGACCCGCGTATACGCGACGGCAGGGGGGCTCGCCTATGGCGAGCCCTTCTGTATTACGGCGGCAGAAAAAAAGCGATGCTCGGAGAACTACATCGCCGTCGTGACGCTGTTTACAACTAGAACGCGCTATGCCGCCATCGTCTTGCTCGTTGCCCTCCTCGCCTCGCTCGCCATCGCGGCGTTCCGCGTGCGCACCGAGTCGCATGCGAATCGCGTCGAGCTGGCCATGGATTTCACCGATCTCGACGCTCTCGCGCGCTCGTACGACTACAATCCCGCAGCCTTCCTGATCGCGCTGCGGCGTGCCGGGCTCACCTCGCTCGCCCTGACCGAGGAGCTGGGTTCCAACGTCGGCAACAACGGGAAGGCCTACGCGACGACCGGCGCCGCGCTGGTCAACCAGGCGCGGATCTCGCCGTTGCGCGATCCGCTGCTGGCATCGCTGGTTGCGAGCCATCGCATCGACCCCGGTGCCATCTACCTGCTGGTGAACGACTCCTCGACCTACCACCGCTACCTCACCCAGCTGGTGCTGCACTTCAGTCCCCGCAGCGTGCGCGTGTTGCGCCCAACGCGTCCTTGGGTCATCGAAGTGCGCACGCAGATCGATTACTTCAATGCGATCGCCTTGGGCATCCCGACCGACGAGATCGAGCTGGCCCACCGCCTCGGACTGCTCGTCGTGCCGCGCTTTCAAAACGACGAGCGCTTCGCCGCGCCGCAGATCGATGCGCTCTTCAACGACGTGCTGCGTTACGATCCGAAGGTCTCCACGATTATCTTCTTCGGGCTAGGCAACGAGGTCGTCGGTTACCCCGACCATCTCGAAGATGCCGCCGACGCCTTCAAGCAGCACATCTTTAACCTGGGTTCGATCGAGACGTACGATCCCAGCCAAGTGCAGAAGGGCAACGACACGCTGGCGCGGCTGATCCCCGGGCGCACCGTTCGCGTTCAGGCGATCGCCAAGACGGAGCTGGATAAGATCAAACTCGACGAGGTGGTTGCGCGCTACGTTCTCGGCGTGCGCGAGCGCAACATCCGCGTGGTCTATCTGCGCCCCTTTCTGCACCAGGACGGAGATCTCTCGATCGAAGCGACCAACGTCGAGATGGTGAAGCAGATCGCCGCCGAGTTGCGCGCCGCCGGTTTTCGTTTAGGGCGCGCGACCCCGATTCCGCAATACCGTGGGAATAACCGCATTCTCGTCGGAGTGGCCGCGCTCGCGGTGCCGTCGATCTTCGTGCTGCTCCTCGAGGTTTTCGGTTGGTACCGCCGGCGTTTCGCGATCGCAGCCTACGCTGCGACGATTTTGCTGTACGTGGCCGGACTGCTGATCCATCACGATGCTTTCGCGCGCTCCGTCATCGCGCTCTTTGGTGCGCTGCTCTTCGCAACCGCCACGCTGCTGATTTTGATTCCCGCATGGAACGAACTGCCGGCTCCTGGTCTAGGCACGCAGTTCTTGCGAAGCTTGGGCTGGACGCTTGCGGCCACGGGCGTCGCGTTGCTCGGCGCGCTCGCCGTGGTCGGCGTAATGAGCTTTCCGCTCGCGATGGAGGAGATCGAGCGCTTCCGCGGCGTGCGGCTCGTGTTGGCGCTCCCGCCGCTCATCGCGCTGGTGCTCTACCTCTTCGACCGTCGCTTCGGCTCGGGCGTGCAGCGACCGCGCGACGTCTTCCTCTCACCGGTTCTCACCTACCAGCTCTTGGCCGGGATCGCGATCGTGGCCGCGGGCGCGCTGATGCTGGTGCGCAGCGGCAACGACAGCGAGGTCTCGCCCACAGCCTTCGAACTCGCGCTGCGCCACCTGCTCACGGCCACGCTGAGCGTGCGTCCGCGCTTCAAAGAGTTTTTGATCGGCGTTCCGTGTCTGATGCTGATGCCCGCCTTGTTGCCGCCGCATCGGCGCGCGATCGGCTGGCTGCTGGCGCTCGGCATCGGCGTCGGTGTCGGCGACGTGATCGATACGTTCTCCCACTTGCACACGCCGCTCGAGATCTCGCTGTTGCGAATCGTCAACGGCGTGATCATCGGCGCGCTCGTCGGAGCGCTGTTGATCTGGCTTTATCGGCGGCGTGCGCCGGTGTCATCCTGAGCTTGGAGAAGGACGTGACCTCGCGCGTGCTGATCTCCGGTTACTACGGCTTTGGAAACCTTGGTGACGAAGCGCTGCTGGAGGTCATTGTCGGCCGGTTACGCCGGCGCTTTCCTTCCGCCGCGATCGAAGTGCTCTCCGCGACGCCGCACCGAACTGCCGCGTCGTATCACGTCGAAACGACGCAACGCTGGGACCGGCGCGCCGTCCGCGCGGCGATCGCACGAGCCGACGTCGTGCTTTCGGGCGGCGGCGGTCTCTTGCAGAATCGTACCAGCCTGCGAAGCCTGCTCTACTACACGGCAATCCTGCGCGAAGCGATTCGCACCGGCCGAAAAGCGATGATCTTTGCGCAATCGATCGGACCGCTCGACTTTTGGGGACGTCAGGTCGTGCGGCGCTTTTGCAGGGGCCTCGACCGTGCGACCGTCCGCGACGCGCACTCGCTACGGCTGCTCGAGTCGCTCTTGCCGCAGACGCCGGTCGAACGCACCGCCGATCCCGTCTTCTTGTACGACCAGCCGCTAGGGCGCGACGATCTGGTTGCCGACGGTCTCGGACCGGAGAGCGGCCTTTACGCCGTCGTCAGCGTTCGCAAGGTTGCGGCCCTTCGGGATGGCACGCAGGTCCTGGCGCGCGCCATCGACCGGCTCGCCGAGCGTCACAGCGTGCGCGCCGCCTTCTTGCCGCTTGGCGGCGCTGCCGACGCCGCCGCGTCGACCGAGGTAATTCGCGCCTGCACCTCCGCGCCGGTGCTTTTGCCCGAATGCACTCTCGAGAAGGCTGCCACGATTTTAAGCGGTGCCCGGGTCGTCATCGGCATGCGCCTGCATGCACTGGTGCTCGCCGCGCGCTATGCGGTTCCGTTCCTCGCCATTCCATACGATCCCAAGGTGACGGCGCTGTGCGCGGATCTTGCCTATCCGTTGGAGCCGCTCTGGATTCCGGGAGGGCAGCGCCCGGCCGGCGATGCAACCGACGCGCTCGTCGACCGGCTCGTCGCCTGCCGCGAGACGATCTCCGCGCAACTCGCGCAGCGCGTTGCGGGCGTCCAAGCCGCGGCCGAGCGAAACTTCGACGTGCTCGGTGACCTTCTAAGCGGCGAGTGATGGATTATCGCGAAACGCTGAATCTTCCGAAGACCGCCTTTCCCATGCGGGCCGATCTCGCCGCGCGCGAACCCCAGCGTTTGGAGTGGTGGGACGAGCACCGGACATACGAGCGCCGTTTGGCGCGCAACGCACCGAACGGACCGTGGATTCTGCACGACGGACCGCCGTACGCCAACGGCGAGCTTCACATGGGCCATTTCTTGAACATGGTCCTCAAAGACATGTTCGTGAAGATCGCGCTGCTCGACGGCAAATATGCGAAGTTCGTTCCCGGCTGGGACATGCACGGGCTTCCGATCGAGTACGAAACGCTCAAGTTTCTCGGAATCACCGACTTTCACGCCGTCGATCCGCTCGAGCTGCGCGCGCAGTGCAAAGAGCGCGCGCTCTACTGGCTCGACCGCCAGCGCGCGCATCGCCGGCGGATGGGTGCCTTCGGGCTCTTCGACCGTCCGTACCGCACCATCGATCCCTCCTTCGAGGCGACGATCGTCAACGCGCTCGCCGATCTGGCGGAGCGTCAGCAGATCTACAAAGGCCTGCGCTCGACGCTCTGGTGCGTTCACGACGAGACTGCGCTCGCGGAGGCCGAGATCGAGTACGACGTGCGCGTCTCCCCTTCGATCTACGTCCGCTTCGCGGCAAACGCAGAACAGCGCGCGCAAATCTTGGACGTGTTCCAAGCTCGCAACGAACGCCTCCCCGTCTCATTCTTGATCTGGACGACGACGCCGTGGACGCTGCCGGCGAACGTCGCGATCGCGTTGCGCGCGGACGCGATGTACGGCCTCTATCGCGTCGACGACGAGATGGTCATCGTCGCCACGGCGCTGGCCGAGCGCGCGCTGGGCGAACGCTTTGGGCGAGCGCAACTGCTTGCGAAGGTTCGGGGCGAGCAACTGGACGGGCAGACGGTGCGCCATCCGTTCATGGATCGCGACTCGGTGATCGTCCTCGCCGGCTACGTCGATCTCGAAACGGGCACGGGCGCCGTCCACACGGCGCCGGGTCACGGTGCCGACGACTTCGAGACCGGCATGCGCTACGGTCTTCCGATTCTCAATCCCGTCGATGCGGCCGGCCGTTTTACGGCTGAGGCCGGACCCTACGCCGGCATGAACATCTTTGCGGCCAACCCGCGAATCGTCGAGGATCTAGAGCGTAGCGGCGCGCTTTGGAGCGCGGCGGAGTACGAGCACTCGTATCCGCACTGCTGGCGCTGCCACAACCCCGTGATCTTCCGCGCGACGGCGCAGTGGTTCTTGGCGATGGATCAAAACCTGCTTCGCCAGCGTACGCTCGATGCAACCGATGCCGTCGAGTACGCGCCGGAGTGGGGACGCGCGCGACAGCGGCAGATGATCGAGACGCATCCCGAGTGGTGTCTCTCGCGCCAGCGCACCTGGGGAACGCCGATTCCCGCACTCGTCTGCCGGTCGTGCGGCGAATCGGTTCTCGATCCGCGCGTCGCGCGTCTGGCTGCAAAGCGCTTTGCCGAGGTCGGCGCCGACGCGTGGTGGCGCGATCCGGTCGAGGTCTATCTTCCTGAAGGCTTCGTCTGTCCGAACTGCGGTGCGGCGCAGTTCGAGAAGGAGAAGAACATCGTCGACATCTGGTTCGAGTCGGGTGTGACGCATCTCGCCGTGCTCGGGCGCGACGGACTCCCTTGGCCGAGCGATCTCGTGCTCGAGGGTGGCGATCAGTTTCGCGGCTGGTTTCGCAGCTCGCTGATCACCGCGGTCGCGATCAAAGGGCGCGCGCCGTACCGGCGCGTGATGAAGAACGGTTGGGTGAACGACGAGCAGGGGCGGCCGATGTCGAAATCGCTCGGCACGGGCTTCGATGCGATCGAGGCGATGGGTCGCTGGGGCGCCGACCTGTTGCGCCTTTGGGCCGCCTCGGTCGAACCGATCGACGACGTCCGTTTCGGTCCCAACGTCGTCGACCAAGTCGGTCGCGTCTATCGAAACCTACGCAATCGCATGCGCTTCATGCTCTCGAACCTCTACGATTTTCCGGTTGCCGATGCCGTGGCGCGCGAGGCCATGCAGCCCGTCGACCGGCTCGCCTGCAGCGTGACCGACGCCTTCGTCGCGGATGTCAAGGCTGCGTACGATCGCTGCGAGATCCACGATGCGTACCTGCGCATCGTGGAGTTCGAAAGCTCCATGTCGAGTCTCTACTTCGATGCGCTCAAAGATCCGCTCTATTCGCGTGCGGCCGGCGATCCGCGGCGCCGCAGCGCGCAGTCCGCGCTGCTCTACGTCGTGACGCGCTTCCTCACGGCCGTTGCGCCGGTGCTTTCATTTACGGCCGAGGAGGCCTGGCAGCACCTGCCGGCCTGGGTCATCGCGCAGAGCGAGAGCGTCTTCGATAGCTCGTTCGAGGTGCACCGTGCGCGCGCCGCCGTCGTCGAGAGCGATCTCGCGCTCTGGCGAGATCTTCGCGCGTTGCGCGCACGCGTCGCCGCCTCCGCCGGGCCGCGTGATTTCGAAGCGAAGCTTCGCCTCACGGTGTTGCCCAACGCTTACAAGGCGTTGCACGCGCTGGGTGACAACCTGCGCGAAGCCCTAGTCGTTTCGCAGCTCGAGCTGCACTCCGGCGAGCCCGAATCCTTCGAGCTGCTTGCCGCCGACGGCGAGAAATGTGCGCGCTGCTGGAAGTTCCGCAAGCTCGGCGGCGACCCCGAGCATCCAGCGATCTGCGACGACTGCGCGGCGGTCGTACGCGCGCTGGAGCGCTCTCTCTAGGCGACTACGCCTCGTCGCTTCCTAAAGCGCGGCCACTCTCCGGCTTCGATGGCCGCGCGCGCGTCGCGCATCAGTGAATTGACGAAGTAGACGTTGTGATAGGAGAGGAGGCGCGGGCCGAGCATCTCCTTCGCGCGGAAGAGATGCGCAAGATAGGCGCGCGAAAACGTCGTACAGGTCGCGCAATCGCAGTGCGCGTCGAGCGGCCCGGCATCGCGCACGAAAGATGAGTTGAACAGGTTACGCTCGCCCTCGTGCGTCATGGCACGCCCGTTGCGTCCGCAGCGCGTCGGATAGACGCAATCGAAGAGATCGAGACCCGCATCGATCGCCTCGAGCAGATCGGCGACGGTCCCTACGCCCATGAGATAGCGAGGCTTCTCTTGCGGAAGCAGCGCCGCGCACGCGCGCGCCGTCGCGTACATCTCCTCCCTCGTTTCGCCGACGGATAGTCCGCCAATTGCGTAACCGGAAAAGCCCAGCTCGACCAGTTCGTGCGCGCTTCGCTCGCGCAGCGCCGGATCCAGCCCGCCCTGCACGATCCCAAAGAGTGCCGTAGACGGTGAGGCATGCGCGGCGATCGAGCGCCGCGCCCACTGCGTCGTCAACCGCACCGATTCTTCGAGTGCGTCGCGCTCCGCGGGCAGCTTCACGCACACGTCGAGCACCATGGCGACGTCGCTGCCGATGGCCTCTTGAAACTCGATGACGCTCTCCGGCGTGAAACGATGCTCGCTTCCGTCAATATGCGATCGAAAGGTAACCCCGCTATCGTCGACCTGCCTGCGACTCTCCAAACTAAAAACCTGAAACCCGCCCGAATCCGTCAGAATGGGCTTGTTCCATGCCATAAAGCGATGCAGCCCCCCAGCCTCCGCGATAACGTCCAGTCCGGGCCTCAACCAAAGATGATACGTATTCGCAAGCACAATCTGCGACTGCGCTTCCACGAGATCGCCCGGCGTTAATCCCTTAACGGTACCTGCGGTACCCACCGGCATAAAGCACGGCGTCTCCACAACTCCATGCGCGAGCTCTAACCGCCCCCGCCTGGCATTACCATCCTGAGTGATGAGAGAAAACGCCGTCGAGTTATTCATGATAGGCGTTGGTAAGGGCTTCGCATGGGTGATGAGAAGCCTCAAAGTTTTCCGCGACGGCAGGATGCCAAGTCGCGGAAAATTTGGGAGTAGGAGCGGAGCATGGACGCGGAGCGACGGACGTCTTCGAGTCACCCATGCGAAGCCCTTACCAAATCGCGAGCGTGGAGATACTCGGCCGGCGGTTCCGCTTCAAACGACATCGCTTCTCCAGAGCTCGGATGGCGAAACGCAAGGCGCCACGCATGCAGCGCCTGACCCGGAAGCTCAAACCGGGACTCGAGCTTTCCGTAGAGCGGATCGTTGAGTACCGGATGTCCGATCGCGGCAAGGTGGACGCGGATTTGGTGCGTCCGTCCCGTCTCCAGTCGAAAGACGAGTTCGGCATGTTCGCGCAACGCCTCGCGAATCTCGTAGTGCGTCACGGCCGGCTTGCCTTCGCCGACGATCGCGTATCTCAACCGATTGCGCGGATCGCGTCCGATGGGACCCTCGATCGTGCCGAGCGGATGCGTTGGAATGCCCCGAACGAGCCCCAGGTATTCGCGCTCGATGCGCCGCGCCTTCATCGCGAGCCCAAGCGCGCGCAGACTCTCCTCGCGCTTGGCGACGACGAGCAGTCCGGAGGTGTCGCGGTCGAGCCGGTGGACGAGTCCGGGGCGCAGCATATCGCCGGGCAAACGCGCCGGCACGTGCGCGAGCAGCGCGTTGACGAGCGTACCGCTCGCGGCTCCGAGCGCGGGATGCGTGACCATGCCGGCAGGTTTATTGATGACGAGCAGGTCGTCGTCTTCATAGACGACGTCGAGGTCGATTGCCTCGGGCGTGGCGACGAGCACCGGTCGCGCCGCTATCTCGAACTCGAGCACGTCGCCGGGCTCGACGGCGTAACTCGCTTTGGCGCGCCGGCCGTTGACGAGCACGTGACCCCGTCGTGCGGTCTGCGCGACGAGGGTGCGCGATGCTCCGCAGAGCGAGGCGATTAAGACGTCGGTGCGTTTCCCGGCTTGCTCAGCGGTGACGACGTGTAACAAGGCTGGAAAGCAGCAATAGGCCGACGCCGACCGTGATGCACGAGTCGGCAACGTTGAAGATGTTCGGCCAGATACGATAGAAATCGATGAAGTCGATGACGTAACCGTAGTGCAGCCGGTCGACGACGTTGCCGATCGCGCCGCCGACGATCATTCCGAAGGCAATGCGCACCGTGCGCGAGCGCGCGGCGGCGTCGCGGAAGCTGAACCAAAAGAGCACGAGCACGACGATCGCCATGCCGATGAGCATAACCGCGCTGCTGCCGAAGAGTCCGAATGCGCCGTGCACGTTACGCTCGAACGTCCACCGCAAGAAGTTCGGAATGACCGTGCGGCAGGTCACATCTGGAGTGCACAGCTTGACGATCAAGTGTTTGGTGTACTGGTCGGCCCAGAGCACCAGGATCGCGGCGCCCGCGATGACGAGCGCGTTTACCAGCGGAGCGCTAAAGTTTCGGTTGCGGGACAAACTGATAGAACCATCCTGCGACGTTGAGGAATGCATCGTTGACGAGAACCAATCCGACTATGACCAGAAATGCGCCCGACGCGAACTCGATCGCGGGGAGCGAGGGCTTGATGCGGCCGAGCAACGGAAGAATCCCGCCGATCGCCAGCGCCGTTGCCAGAAACGGCAGCGCCAGCCCGAGCGAATAGAAAGAGAGCAGCAGTGCGGCTTGACCGCTGCGCTGCTGCGAGGCGATCGCTAGAATTCCCGCCAGAATCGGACCGATACACGGCGACCAGCCGGCCGCGAACGCCATGCCGACCAAGCCCGAGGTCCAGACGGTCTGCCGGTCGTGCCGGAGGTGCAGCCGAGTATCCCGCATCAACGCGGGGATGCGCAGCATTCCCATCATGTGCAGGCCCAGGATCACGACCAAAATGCCGCCGATCTGCGCGATCAGTACCCGGTTCGCCACCAGCGTCCCGCCGATCGCGCTCGCGCTCAAGCCTAATGCGACAAATATCAGGCTGAATCCGATGACGAAGGCGAGGGCGTGTGCCAGCGTTTGAATCCGCACGCGCGCCGTCGGCGCCGTCTTGAGCTCGTCGAGACTCTCGCCGGTGAGCAGGGAGAGATAGGCCGGTACGAGCGGAAGGACGCACGGCGAAACGAAGGAAACGAGGCCCGCAAGGAAGGCGATGCCGGCGGTGATATGTGTCGTCGCGGTCATCCAGCCGGGAACCTCTGATGAATCCGCTGCACCGATCGCAGCAAGCGGTTTCGCCGCAGGTCGAGGCGCGCCCGAGGGCGCATAGCGATTTCTCTGTAACCGAGGGCGCAACGAAGAGATGCGGCGAAACTGCCGTTGCCCGAAGGGTTTGCTCGCAAAGCCGTCATCTGCATCGTCGAACGCTCGGTCACATACAGTCCTTCAGTGTGCTCCCTCGCCTTCTCCTTGCATCTAACGGCTTTGCGAGCCAAACGATCGGTACACCGGATTCATCAGAGGTTCCTCAATAAATGCAGCACTGGTTCACCTATCCAAACATTGACCCGGTCGCGATCCATCTCGGCCGGTTCGGGATCCACTGGTACGGCATCGCCTATCTAGTCGGCTTCGTCTGCGTCTATCTATGGATGAGCCGGCCGGCGGGGCTTCGGCGGCTCGGCTTGACGAAGCAAGAGGTTTCGGATTTTCTCTTTTACGCGCTGATCGGGGTACTCGTCGGCGGACGAACCTTCTTCGTCATCAACGACATCATCAGCAAGCACGACGCCTCATACTATCTCTCCAACCCGATCAATTTCGTTGCGGTGTGGAACGGCGGCATGGCATTCCATGGCGGGTTGATCGGCGTGCTCGTCGCGATCGGCCTCTTCGTGTACCGGCACCCCGGACTCAAATACACCGTGCTCGGCGACGAAGTCGTGATGATGCTGCCGATCGGCATCGCGCTCGTGCGGGTTGTGAACTTCATCAACGACGAACTATGGGGTGACGTCTGCGTACCCGATCGCCCGTGGTGCATCTATTTCCCATCAGCGCCGTTGGTTAACGGCGCGCCGGCGTACCGTCATCCGTCGCAGCTCTACGAAGGGATTCTCGACATCCTGACGTTGCCGATTCTCTTGCTCGTCTACCGCCTCAAACCCAAGGACGGCGTCGTCGCTTGGACGTGGTTCACGCTCTACGGCATAACGCGCACGATCGCGGAGATGTGGCGTCAGACCGATTTCAGCGCGATGGGCCTGACGGGCGGCCAGCTTTACGCGCTGCCGATGATCGTCATTGGGGCGATCGCTATCGCCTACTGCGCGACACGGCCGGCCAAGCGCACGGAGGCGACCGTCATCGCCGCGCCGCCGGCGCGTGGATGAGCCGGGAGGTCGAAGAGCGCTACCGGGCACTCCGCCGCGAGATCGACGAGGAGCTTCAAACGCTTGGGCGCGATTCCGGCAGCGTCACGCTGGTCGGCGTAAGCAAGCGCCAAGCACCGGAGACGATCGCGCGAGCGATCGAAGCCGGGCTTACCGACCTTGGCGAGAGCTATCTGCAAGAGGCGCGCCGCAAGCTTCCGCTGCTGCCGGAGGTGCGCAAGCACTTCATCGGCCACGTTCAGACCAATAAAGCGAAGGCCATCGCCGCGTCGTTTGACCTCGTCCAGAGCGTCGACCGCGCCGAGGCGGGCATCGCGCTCGCGAAGGCGGCCGTCGAGCTGGGCAAGACCCTGCCCGTGCTGCTGCAGCTCAACGTAACGCCGTCCGACCGCTTCGGAGCGCCTCCCGCTCGCGCCGAGGCGCTCGCCGAAACGCTCCGAGGTCAGGCAGGCTTGCGGCTCGATGGCGTAATGGCGATGGGCCCGCTGGTTGCCGACCGCGATGCCATTCTTCGCGCTTTCGAGCTGGCCGCCAAGACCTTGGCGCGCGTTGGTGGAACTACGCTGTCCATCGGCATGTCGGGAGATTGGCGCGAAGCGCTGCGAGCCGGCTCAACGATGGTTCGCATCGGTGAGGCACTCTTTGGCCCGCGCATAGATGGGAGGCACCCGTGAGCGTCTTCAGCAAGATTGGCGCGTTCTTTTCAATTCGCGATGACGACGACGAGTTTTACGAAGACGAAGTCTCTACCGGTCGCGTCGTTCCGCTGACGAACGCCGGCCGCCGCGGTGGAACGCAGGTTAGCGTCTTCTCGCCGCGCAGCTACCAAGACGTAGTCGAGATCGCCGACTCATTGCGAAGCCGGCAAGTCGTCATCGTCAACCTGCAGAATGCCGATCGAACGCTCCTGCAACGCGTCGTCGATTTTACCTCGGGCGTTGCATACACGATCGACGGCAAGATTCAAAAGCTCGCCGAGTCCATCTATCTCGTCGTCCCCGCCGGCGTCGTCGTCAACGCCGCAAGCCTGCGCGACTCGATGATGGCCGACGGCACCTTCGACTTCATGACCAACAGAACGTAGGACACCAAAGCAATGGAAAAGATTACCCCGGTCGACATCCAGCACAAGAGCTTCAAGAAGGCGCTTCAGGGATACGATCGCACGGAGGTCGATCGCTTCCTCGACGAGCTCATCGAGACGCTCGAAGACGAAGCGCAGCAGCGCGCGGCACTGGAGGCGGAGATCGCCGATCTCAAAGAGCGCGTCAGCCACTTCAAAGCGATCGAAGAGTCGCTGCAAAACACGCTGGTGTTGGCACAGCGTACTGCGGACGAGACCAAAGCGTCGGCGCATAAAGAGGCCGATCTCATCAAAGAACAGGCGCGTTTGACCAGCGAGCGCGAGATCGCCGGTTACAACGATTCGATCGCCGATGCGCGGCGCGAGCAGCAGCGCGCGGTCGAGGCGACCGAGAAGGCCAAGAGCGAGCTGCGCAGCCTGCTTATGACGCACCTGGCACTGCTCGAGCGAACGGAAGGCTCGCCCGCCAACGGCGAGAGCCAGGCACCCGCCGCGGCAGCCGCTCCGGCCGAAACGCCGCCGAAACACGACGACACCAAGCGCATAACCGTTTACTAGTCCTTCGATAGGCTCAGAGACGTGCCACGCGTCGCACTGCTTCCCGGCGACGGAATCGGACCGGAGGTCGTCGCTGCCGCGGCCGGCATCTTGCAGCGCGTGCGTCCGGACGTTGAGTGCGAGCAGGCATTGGTCGGCGGCGCGGCGCTCGCAGCCGGACTGCCGGCGCTTCCGCTCGAAACCAAAGCGCTGTGCGACCGCAGCGACGCTATCCTCTTCGGCAGCGTCGGCCTTCCGCAATATGACGGACGACCGCTGGCCGAGCGACCGGAGTACGCGCTGTTCATCCTACGGCGCGACTACGAACTGTATGCGAACTTGCGGCCCGTTCGAGTCTTTGCGGGCTTAGAAGATGCCTCGTCGCTGCGCCCGGAGATCGTCCGCGGTCTCGATCTGATCGTCGTGCGCGAGCTGACCGGCGGTATCTACTACGGTCAGCCTAAAGAGCAGCGTTGCGTCGACGGCATCGACGAGGCGGTAGACACGATGATCTATCGCGCGCCCGAGATCGAGCGTATCGCGCGCATCGCCTTCGACCTGGCACGCGCGCGCCGCAGGCACTTGACCTCGGTCGACAAGCAGAACATTCTCGAGACCTCGCGTCTGTGGCGGCGCGTGGTCGGCGGGATCGCGCGAGAGTATCCCGACGTGCGCCTCGAGCATCTGCTGGTCGACAACGCCGCTATGCAGCTCGTTCGTCGCCCAGGTGAGTTCGACGTGATCGTCACCGAGAATATGTTCGGCGACATTCTCTCCGACGAAGCCGCAATACTTACCGGTTCGATCGGAACGCTCCCGAGCGCCAGCCTGGGAACTCGTGAGCCCGTCCGCAGCAGCGCCGAAGGGACCGCGAAGGGCCAGTTCGGTCTCTACGAACCGATCGGCGGCACCGCGCCCGACATCGCCGGCAAAGACATCGCAAATCCAACCGCCGCCATTCTCTCCGCCGCGATGCTGCTGCGCCATAGCCTGGTCGACGAAGCCGGGGCGGCGCGCATCGAGCGCGCGGTCGAGCGCGCGTACGCCGACGGCCTGCGAACGGCCGACGTCGCGCGTTCGTCCCCGGCGCTCTCCACGCGGTCGTTTACCAGCGCCGTCGCCGACCGCTTGTAGCCGCAGAGCGTAAACCATGCGGTAACGATTCGGCCAAGCCGGTTCGCTACGATGCGGCGATGGATGGAACGGCATGGGCGGCGAGCGCCATGGTTGCGGCGCGCAGCCGGCTCGAGATCGCCACACAGAATCTCGCGAACGTCTCGACCGACGGCTATCGGCCGGTAACGGCGCGCGGCTTCTTGAGCGTGCTCGGCGTCACGATTCTGCGCGAACCGGCGCCCAAAACGGCAGCCGTACCGGGTCACAACAACGTCGATGCGATCTCGGAGATGGTCGACGTGCTGGCTGCGGAGCGATCCTTCGAGAGCGCGGAGAAGGCGGTGGCGGCCATCGACGCCACGCGCCAAAAATCCGCCGATGCGGCTCGAGTGAAATAGCGGTTATGGATCGCGCGCTCTTTGCCGCTGCCAGCGGCATGACCGCTCAACAGCGTAACCTCGATACGATCGCCGACAACTTGGCAAACGCCGGAGTCGTTGGTTTCAAGGGCTCGGCGCAACGCTTCGCCGAGTTGATTGCGCCGGGCGGCCAAGGATTGGGAACGGTCGCGCTCGGCGCGCACGTCATCTTCGCGCAGGGCAAGCTCGCGCGCAGCGGCGGTCCGTTCGATCTTGCCATCGACGGTCCGGGCTTCTTTACAGTGGTCGATTCGCATGGCCGCCGCTTCTACACGCGCGATGGGCAGTTCGCTCGCGGCGCCGACGGTAAGCTGCACGGAGCCCAGGATTACCGCCTTGCGGGAATCACGATCCCCAGCGATGCGCTGACCGTTACCGTCGCCGACGACGGAAGCGTCCGCGCGAGCTTCGTTGGCGGCACGCGCACGCTCGGCCGAATCCGCCTCGCGGAGTTTGCCGCACCCGAACGCCTGCGAGCGCTCGACGGCGCCATCTTCGAGACGACCGCGCAGTCCGGCAAACCGCGCGACGTCGATGCGGGCCGGCCCGACGGTCCGAAGCTGCACTTCGGGATGCTCGAACAATCGAACGTAACGATCATCGAGGCGATGATGCAGATTTTGGTCGCGCAGCGCGCCTACGAGGCAAATGCCAAAGGCGTTCAGGCGGCCGATGAGATGCTTCGTATCGCCAACAATCTACAACGTGGATAGCGCCGCCGCGCGCCGAGCCGGCGAGATGCTCGAAGCCCAGCTCTTCATTCCGATGCTCCGCCCGTTGATTGCCGGCGCCGGCATGCTCGGCGACTACGAACTCGATCTCTTAGCGCAGGATGTCGCTCAGCACGACGGGGCGGGCTTCGCCGCATTGATCGCCGCGCACTTGCAGGCGCAGCGGTGAGCGATCGCGAGCGCGACGAGCAAATTCGAGCGCTGCTGCCGCTGGTGAAGAAGCTGGCCCGGCGGCTGAAGCGGCTGGTACCGACCTTCGATCTCGACGATCTGGTTGGCGACGGATCGGTCGGCTTGATTCGCGCCGTCGATTCCTTCGATCCGCAACGCGGACCACAACTCGACGACTACGCACGGCGTCTCGTCGTCGGAGCGATGCTCAACGGTATCCGGCGCATGGATCCGGTCTCGGAGCGGTCGCGCCGCATCGTGCGCGATGGAGAGAACGCGCGCTATACACTGGCGGCCTCGCTGGGCGCGGTTCCAACTACCAACGAAATGGAGCGCCGCTGTCCCGGCTTCGGACGCGCGGTGACCGCGGCCCACCGCGGTCAACCCCTCTCGCTCGATGCACCGCTGCCGTTGGGCGAATCTTTGCGCAGCGACTGGAGCGGCGACCCGGCAGCGATCGTGGAACTCCGCTGCGAGAGCGCGTACCTTGCCGCGCAGATCGAGCGCTTGCCGCGGCGCCAGCGCGAGGTCGTCCTGCTGCACTACTTCAAAGGCACGTCGTTGCGCGCCGTTGGGAAGAGTCTGTCGATCTCGCCGCAACGCGCCTCGCAGCTGCATCTCAGCGCCATCGCAAAGCTCAAACGAGAGTCGCTTGCTGCGCCGTATTGAGCTCGAGGAGTCTCAGAGCGCGCTGGCGGCCGGTCTAGAGACCGGCCGCTCAGAAGCGATCGTTCCCGCGGTTGCGGAGGCGGAGCTCGAGACTGCGTTGCTGCCGCGCGACCATCCGCGATGGGTAAGGGACGCCGTGGCGGTCTCACAGCGAGCGCGCGACCTTATCGCTAAGCTGAAACCCGTCGTCATTGCGGTACTTTCGTTTTGGGACCATCGAATCCGTTCGATTGTTGTCGCGAACCGCTGCGTGCAGGTGGATTCCAGCGGTTGTTACCGCGTGTCGTAGACTCACCGGCACGGACGTTAGCGCAGGTGCGCCGCGAGCGCGAACGCGACCGTTCCCAGGCCGATGAAGACGAAGTAGATCAGGCCCGCGCTGACGGCAGCGACGTCGTGAATCTCTCTACTATCGATGTGCATCGTGAAAATCTCCCTTGAGCTGTTGGCACCATGCTCTCACACGTTGCTGAACGGCGCCGTAAGCGCGGCTGGGAGTTTAATGAGTTTTATGCCGGTGAGGGCGTGAAAAGGTTCGATCCGGTCATCTTTTTGGGGATCGGCAGGCCCATGATGCTCAGCAACGTCGGTGCAACGTCACCGAGTTTTCCGCCGCTCGACAGCCTTCCGTGCAAGTCCTTCGCGATGAGAACGAAGGGAACCGGATTTGTCGTATGCGCGGTGACCGGATTGCCGTGCTCGTCGAGCATCTCTTCGGCATTGCCGTGGTCGGCGGTGATTGCGAGCAGGCCGCCCGCCCGCAACGTCGCTGCCGCCAGTCTATCCAAACACTCGTCGAGGACCTCCACTGCGGCGATGGTCGGCTTCCATTTGCCGGTATGACCGACCATGTCGGCATTGGCGTAGTTCATCACGACCGCGTCGTAGCGTTCGCTCTGGATCGCCGCAATCGCCGCCGCAGTGATCTCGCGAGCACGCATCGCCGGCTTGAGATCGTAGGTCGGCACCGAACGATCCGATGCAATCAGTTCGCGATCTTCGCCGTCGAAGCGTTCTTCGCGGCCGCCGTTGAAAAAGTAGGTGACGTGTGCGTACTTCTCGGTCTCCGCCAGCCGCAGCTGACGCAGACCCGCGCTCGCAAGCACCTCGCCGAAGGTCTCGTCCTGGGGATGCGGTCCGAAGAGCACCGGGTTCGTATAGAGCTCGTCATACTCGGTCATCGTGGCGAAGAGCGGGTCGCCATACGGCTTGGCCGTAAATGCGTCGAACGCGCCGTAATAGTAGATCGCAGTTCCGGCATTAAAGGCCGTCGTCAGCTGCCGCGCGCGGTCGGGACGGAAGTTGAAGAAGATGAAGGCATCCCCATCTTCGATGGGTCGCGCCTCTCCGACGATGGTTGGCAGGACGAACTCGTCGTCTTCGCCACGGGCGTAAGCGTCGCGCACGGCCGAGCGCGCGTCGTCAGCGCGCTGGGGCGCGCGGCCGTTGGCGAGCAGATCGTAGGCGAGGTGCGTGCGCTCCCAGCGCCGGTCGCGATCCATCGCATAGTAGCGCCCGGTTACGCTGGCGATCGCTCCGCTGCGCCCGGCCTCCGCCAGCTTGTGCTCGAGTTGCTCGACATACTCCAGTGCCGAGCGCGGCGGCGTGTCGCGCCCGTCGAGAAAGCAATGCACGGCGATCGGCACGCCGGCGGCGACCGCTGCGTCTATCAACGCAAAGAGATGGTGGATCGAGCTATGCACCTGTCCATCGGAGAGCAGCCCCATCAAGTGCAGTCTTCCGCCGCGGCGCGCGGCATGCGCGATCGCCTGCTGCAGCGTTACATTCTTTAGAAACTCCCCCGAGGCGATCTGCGCGTCGATCAACGTAACGCCCTGCGGCACGACGCGTCCGCTGCCGAGGTTCATGTGCCCGACCTCGCTGTTGCCCATGACCCCATGCGGGAGGCCGACCGCCTCGCCGGAGGCCTGCAGAAGCGTGTGCGGATGCTTCTCGAAGAGCGCGCGCCAATGTGGCAGCTTGGCCGCCGCGATGGCATTGCCATGCGTCTCGTCACGACATCCCCACCCGTCGAGCACCGCTAAGACAATGGGACGATACCTCATGTCGAAGGTTCAGGATGGCGCATTTGCAATGAGCGAGGCGAAACCGGCCGGGTCGAGCGATGCGCCGCCGACCAGTCCGCCGTCGATCTCCGGTTGCTCCAGATACGACGCGACGTTCTCCGCGTTCATGCTGCCGCCGTAGAGAATCGGCGTCTCATCCAAGCCGCGCACCGAGCCGCGAATCTTTGCCATAACGGCGGCCGCATCGTGTGGATCGCAGTTTTCCCCGGTGCCGATCGCCCAGATCGGCTCGTAGGCGATGACCACTCGCGATAGTTCGGCGGTGGCGATACCTTCGAAGGCCAAGCGCGTCTGCGACGTCACGCGCTCGTCGGTTGCTCCGGCCTGGCGTTCCTCAAGTCTCTCGCCCACGGCGACGATCGGCGTCAGCCCCACAGCGAGCGCGGTGTGCACCTTCAAGTTCACGGTGTGATCCGTCTCGTCGCAGTAGGCGCGACGCTCCGAGTGGCCGAGAATCACGTGCGTGACGCCTAGCTCGGTTAGCATCGGTGCGCTTATCTCGCCGGTAAAGGCTCCCTGCAGCTTCCAATGCATCGTCTGGGCACCGAGCCGCACGCGCGTGCCGCGCAAGCGCTCGCCCGCAAGCGGCAGCGAGGTGAACGGCGGCGCGACCACGATCTCGATCGCTTGGGAAAGCCCGGCAACACGCGGCAGAAACGCGTCGAAGAAGGCGGCCGTTTCGGCCGAGGTCTTGTGCATCTTCCAGTTTGCCGCGAGGACGACCCGGCGGCTACCCAAGTGCGACGACTCCGGGCAGTTGCCGTCCTTCGAGAAACTCCAGCGTCGCGCCGCCGCCGGTCGAGACGTACGTCATCTTCGAGGCAAAGCCGAGCATGTGTGCGGCCGCCGCGGCGTCGCCGCCGCCGACGACGCTGACCGCGCCGGCCGCGGTTGCCGCTGCGATCGCCTCGCCGACCGCCTGCGTTCCCGCGCGATAGGCGGGTCGCTCGTAGACGCCCATCGGACCGTTAAACACGATCGTCTTCGCGCCGGCGATCGTCGTCGCATAAGCGCGGGCGGTTGCCGGACCGATATCGAGGATCATCTCGTTGCCGACTTCGCCGATCGGCACGACCTTCGCGCGATCCTCGGCATCGACGGCCGGCGCCACGACTGCATCGACGGGAAGCTGCAACGCCACGCGACGTTCGCCGGTGACTCGCAGAATGCGGCGCGCCGGCTCGAGATCGTCGTCGCGCAACGAGGTGCCGACGTTGATGCCGGAGGCGGCGAGCAGCGTATTGGCCATTCCGCCACCGATGCAGAAGGCGTCGACCAATGCGCTCAAGCGTTCCAGCATCGCGATCTTGTCCTTGATCTTTGCGCCGCCGACGACGCAGACGAATGGTTTGGCGGGGTGGTCGGTGAGCCGCGCGAGCGCCGACAGCTCCGCCTCCATCAGCAATCCAGCGGCGCTGGGTAGCAGGTGTGCGATCCCCTCGGTCGAGGCGTGCGCGCGATGCGCGGTTGCAAAGGCGTCGTTCACGTAGAGGTCCCCGAGCTTTGCCAACCGTGCCGCGAACGCCGGGTCGTTGCGCTCCTCCTCCGGGTGAAAGCGGAGATTCTCCAGCAGCAGAATCTCGCCGTCGTGCAGTTGCGCGACCGCGCGTTCGGCGACCTCGCCCACGCAGTCTTGCGCAAAAGCGACGGGCAGACCGAGACGCTGCGCGAGCGCGTGGCCGATTGGCCGCAAGGAGAGTTGGGGATCCGGTTTGCCATTCGGACGGCCGAGATGCGAGAGCACGATCGTTCGCCCCCCATGCTCGTGCAGCCAGCGCAGCGTCGGGAGCGCCGCATCGATTCGCGCGTCATCGGCGATCTCGGACGTCCCATCCGCCCTTTGCACGAGCGGCACGTTCAGGTCCTCGCGCACCAGGACGCGCTTGCCGCGAACGTCGAGCTCCTGGAGCCGCCGCACTAATCAGCGGTTCCCTACGTCTTGGCGGGAATTTTCGAACCAACCATCGCCGTCAGCTCCGCCAGACGGCACGAGTAACCCCATTCGTTGTCGTACCACGCGGCGATTTGGATGAGGTCGCCGTTGGCATTGGTCAGCTTCGCGTCGACGATCGAGCTGTGCGGGTTCTTCTTGAAGTCGCTGGAGACCAGCTCTTCCTCGGTGTAGGCGACGTACTTGCTCAACTCGCCCTCCGCCGCGCGGCGCAGCAGCGCGTTGAGCTCCTCTTTCGTCGTCGGGCGCTTCGTCTGTGCGACCAGGTAGATCATCGACACGGTCGGCGTCGGCACGCGCAGCGAGAAGCCGTCGAACGTGCCTTCGACCTCGGGAATCGTCAGATACAGTGCTTTGGCCGCACCGGTCGAGGTGGGAATGATGTTCGTTGCTGCGTTGCGCGCGCGGCGCAGATCCTTGTGTGGTCCGTCGAGCACGTTCTGGTCGTTCGTGTAAGAGTGGATCGTCGTCATGAATCCTTTGACCCAGCCCAACTCGTCGACTACCGGCTTGACCGCCGTTGCCAGACAGTTGGTCGTGCACGAGGCATTCGAGATGATATCGTGCTTCTCCGGATCGTAGTTGCGGTCGTTGACGCCCAATACGATCGTGATGTCTTCGCCCTTGGCCGGCGCGGAGATTATGACTTTCTTGGCCCCGCCGCCGTCGAGGTGGGCGCGCGCCTTGGCGGCATCGGTAAAGAGCCCGGTGGATTCGATAGCGACGTCGACGCCCAGGTCGCGCCAGGGGAGCTTGGCGGGATCGCGCTCCGCGAAGACTCGAATCCGGCGCCCGTCGATCGTTATCTCGCCGTCGTTGGAGCCGACGCTTCCTTCGTACGTGCCGTAGTTGCTGTCGTACTTGAAGAGATGCGCGCACTCGTACGCGCCGATGAGATCGTTGACGGCCGCGATCTCGATCTCCGGGTGGCGCTCCACGATCGCCTTGGTGAAGTTTCGTCCGATTCGGCCGAAGCCGTTTATTCCGATGCGCATGAGCGCGACTACCGGGCCGCTTTCGCGCTCCCCTGCACGCCGCTGATACGGTCGGCCAGTTTGGCCAATGCGCCGAGCCGGCTACTCGCCGTCGGTTTACCGATAGGCGGATTGCAGCGGCGCCCCAACTCTACGAGCGACTCGTCAGGATGGCGCAACCGAAGCTCGGCGAGCTCGCGCAATGGCGGCGAGAGCCGCGCCAGACCATAAGCGTTCTCCAAGAACTCGATGATGCGCCGCTGTGCGGCACCGGCCTGGGCGCTCCGCAGCAGATTCGCAGCCTCGGTATTGACGAGGCGATGGATGCGGTTCTTCGTCTCGCGCAGCGCGCGCACGTCCTCGAGTGCCAGCACCGCCCCGAAGGCTCCGATGCGTGTCAGCAGCTCGGCGATCGCGTCGAAATCCTTGAGATAGAGCACGGTCCTCCCTTTGCGCCGCGTCGCTTTGACCGCCACGCCGTTGCTGCGCAGCATCCACGCCAATCGCGCCGCCACGGCCTCGTCCCGCAGCACGAACTCAAAATGATAGCCGCGCGCGCCCGCCGCCAGCGAGCCGCACGCGAGAAAGGCGGCACGCAGCTCGACGAGGCGGTCGCATTTATAAACGGGTTTGCGCGGCATAGCGTGCAGCCGCGCCGGGAGTTCCACGGCGAAAGTCGGCAGCCGCTGCAGGCGCGTGGGCGCGCGCATCTCGATCGGATAGAGTTTGCGCTCCTCCAAGAGCGACCAGAAAAGACGCGCGACCGCGTTGCGGTGCGTGACGAACTTGCCGTCGACGCTGCCGTAGACGGCAAGCCCAGCCAGGAGGGCCTCGCGACAGTGGCCCTCCTCGGGAAGCTCGCGCGCCAGCGCGTCCTTCGTATCGGCGGAGATCACACCCACTCCGAGTCGTCGTGCCGCGAAGTGAGGATCTCGTACAGCTCGGCCGGCTTGGTCGCCGGCGTTACGCGCAGCGGAACCTCACGCACCCGCACCGTCACAAACTTTGTCGCATAGTGAATCTCCAGAACGTCGCCGGGCTTTACTTGATAGCCCGGCTTGAGGGGCCGGCCTTCCCGGATCACCCGCCCGTGCTCTAGCGCCTCGTGCGCCTCACTGCGACGCTTGGCCAGCCGCGAAACCTTCATAAACTTGTCCAACCGCACCGGCACGCTCTTCGGTGTGGCCGTCCACAGCTCCCGAAATCCTGAACGGACCATCTTGACTGTATCTCGATATATCGGATAGTATTACGACATGAAAGTAACTGGCGCATGGGGCGATCCAAGCGAACGATTGTGGCGAGTCGGCTGGTCCGGGTGGCACGACCGGCGAGGGTACCGGCGCGGCATGCGGCGGTTAGGTCGCGGCCTTCTCAAGCTAGCCGTCCTGAAGCTGCTCGCCGAAATGCCGCGTCACGGCTACGATCTCATTCGCGCCGTTCGCGAGAGGGGCTGGGGCGGCGGCCCGGGCTCGGTTTATCCGCTGCTGGCGGCGCTCGAAAAAGCCGGACTGGTCGTCGG
The DNA here is from genome assembly GCA_963754565.1 of Vulcanimicrobiota bacterium. Lineage (GTDB taxonomy): Bacteria > Vulcanimicrobiota > Vulcanimicrobiia > Vulcanimicrobiales > Vulcanimicrobiaceae > Cybelea. The sequence goes on from CAVWGL010000001.1 coordinate 151,121, forward strand.
CCGTGACGAGGGCGAACGACGCATTTACGAGCTTACCGAACAAGGACGGAAACTCTTGGGCGAACACGCCGACGACCTCGAGCGGCTGCTCAACGAGGATGAAGGGGAGGAGGCCGACAGTATGGCTTCACAGTTGCGCGACTCGGCGGGGCGCCTCATGCAGGCAATCTCGCAGATAGGGCCGTCATCGAAGCCTGAAACCATCGAGCATGCGCGCGAGTCGCTGGACAAAGCGCGCAAGGAGATCTATCAGTTGCTAGCCGAGGAGTGAGCATGGCGCAAGCGCGAGCGGCGCACCGCGGGGTCAACATTTTCGAGGAGGGGAAGCCGATGTGGCGGATCCTCCTCGTCTTTCTCGTGCCCCTCATTCTCAGCAACGTCCTGCAGTCTGCCTCGCAGACGATGGCCAGCATCTGGATCGGCCGCTTGATCTCGACGCAGGCGCTCGGGGCGATCTCGGCCGTCTTTCCGATCATCTTTCTTCTTTTTTCGTTCGTCTTCGGCGTCTCGAGCGGCAGCAGCGTCTTGGTCGGACAGGCCTTCGGTGCGCAAGACCTGCACAAGGTAAAGAAGATCGCCGGAACCGTGCTGGGCGCCGCGCTTTACCTCGGCATTATCGTCGCCGTGCTGGGCGATCTCGGCTCGCCCTACCTGCTGAAGTGGCTGGCAACGCCTTCCGACATCCTCGCGCAATCCGATGCCTATGCGCGCGTCATCTTCCTGACGATGCCGATCTTCTTTTTTTATTTCGTCTACGTGACGACCTTACGGGGCACGGGCGACTCGACGACGCCGTTCTACACGTTGATAATCTCGAGTCTTCTCGCTATCGTCATAACGCCGCTCTTCATTCTGGGAATCTTCGGACTGCCCAAGCTCGGCGTCGTCAGCGCGGCGATCGCGGGACTGATCGCCAACTCGGCGGCGCTGGCGTGGCTGCTCTACTATCTCGCTCGGCGTAACCATCCGCTGAAGTTCGATCGCGAGACGTTCTCGGATATGCTCATCGATTGGCGTATCCTCGGCGCGGTGGTCCGAATCGGGGTGCCGACCGGCATCCAAGTGGCGATGGTCTCCCTGGCGGAGATCGCCGTGATCTCGTTCGTGAACCGCTTTGGCTCGAGCGCGACTGCGGCGTACGGCGCGGTCAACGCGGTCGTCGGCTACGTGCAGTTCCCGGCGATATCGATCGGCATCGCCGCCTCGATCTTCGGCGCGCAGTGCATCGGGGCGCGCCGCGAGGATAAACTCGGCAGCGTCGTCCGTTCGGCGGTCGGCCTGAACTACGTCGTGGGCGGTGCGATCATCGGCCTCTGCTACCTCTTCGCCTGGGTCATCTTAGGATGGTTCATCACCGATCCGCAGACGCTGGTCATCGCGCACCAGCTCTTGATGATTACGCTCTGGGGTTACTTACTCTTCGGCAACTCGGCCGTGCTCAGCGGGCTCATGCGCGGCAGCGGTTCGGTGCTGTGGCCGACGATCAACGGCATATTCGCAATTTGGGCCGTCGAGGTGCCCGTCGCGTATATCCTAATGCATCGCATCGGACTCGACGGCATCTGGCTCGGCTATCCGATCTCATACTGCGTCGCGCTCGCCCTGCAGTTTACGTACTACGAGTTTGTGTGGAAGCGTAAGACGCACGAACGCCTCGTCTAGCTGCTCGATTCCGTGCGCGAAGATAGCGCCGTTCGCTTTGCACGCGCGAAACGGCGTGCGTCGCGGCCCCGTCTCCAGCTGAACTACGTACGCTTCTTTCCTTTCGGCGTCACGCAGGTGCCGCTTGCGCGGCAGACGAGGACCGGCGGATCGAGCACGTCGGCCGCGCTTTCGCCCACCTCGGGGCGCGCCGCGATGACTTTGTGCGCTTCGAACTCCATGCGGCGCGAGGTCCAGCCGGTGGCGATGATGCGTCCGACCGCTTCGATGTAATCGCCGGCGAAGACCGGCGCTACGAACTCGACGCTGTCGTAGGACGCGAAGAGTCCCTCGTCGCCGTCCATGCGAATGAGCAGTTCGGTGGCGATGTCCCCGAAGAGCGCGAGCAAGCGCGCGCCGTCGACCAGATTACCGCCGTAGTGCGCGTCGAGCGAGCTCATCCGAACTCTTAACGTTGCGCCGGGGAGTTCGCCTTCGCCAGTTGCCATAGTTCCTCGAGTTCGTCAAGGGTGAGGTCGGAGAGACTCTTTCCCGCTTTGCCGGCGCGTTCTTCCATGAAGGCGAAGCGCCGGTAGAACTTCTCGTTGGCTTCGCGCATCGCCGTTTCGGCATCGATGCCGAGGGCGCGTGCCAGGTTGACGATGGTAAAGAAGACGTCGCCCAGCTCCTCGCGCACCGCAGGATCGTCTTGGCGCGCCCGGCGCGCCTGCGACAGCTCGGTAAGCTCCTCGGAAAGCTTATCGAGAATGCCCTCGACGCCGGGCCAGTCGAATCCGACGCGAGCCGCCTTCTCCTGCATCCGTTGTCCGCGCTGCAGCGCGCCCAGGTGCCGGGGAATTCCATCGAGCCGGCTCTTGCGCCCGCGCCCGGTCTTTTCTAACGCTTTGAGCTGCTCCCAGTTGCGCCACTGCGCGTCGACGTCCTCGATCACGGCGTCGCCGAAGACGTGGGGGTGGCGGCGCACCATCTTGTTTGAAAGCGCGTCGACCACGTCGGCGATGCCGAACTTACCGACTTCGGTCGCGAGCTGGGCGTGGAAGAGTACCTGTAGGAGCAGGTCGCCTAACTCTTCGCAGAGCGCATCGAGCTGCCGTTGCTCGATGGCTTCGACGACCTCGTACGCCTCTTCGATCAGATAGGGGACCAGCGTGCGATGCGTCTGCTCGCGATCCCACGGGCATCCCATTCGCAGGCGCGCCATGATCTCGACAAGATCGTCCCACGAGTAATGGGCGGATTGCGGAGGCAACGGCACGAGCGGCATCGCGATCGCAGCGGAGAGTGTGGCGCGCGGAACGCCGGGAACGATCTCCGTTGCAACGCTCTGCGCTTCCAGGAGACGCAGCAGTGGTGGGAGACCGGGGAAATCGGAGAGCGGGTTTCCGAGCACGCCCAGCGCGAGCGAGTCGCCATCCACCTCGCGCAGCCGCGCCGCGAAATGCTCGATCTCTTCGGCGCCCCCGCGAACCATGAGCGCCGGATCGCGGACGAAGCCGCGCAGGATCGTTATCCCGTTGCGCTCGAGATAGGCAGTTAGATCCGGCGGCGCCAGCAGGGCGACTGCCCGGCCGATCGCGCGCAGCGCATCGAGGGCGCCGACGGTCAAAAGCCCGGGGTCACCCGGGCCCAAACCAACGATGCGAACCAGCACGCCGCGTCCTTCGCATCCGCACGGCGGTGTCCCGTGAGGACACCACCGTGAAGTGCGGTTTTTAGGTTTTGCCCGGCAGCGGTGTCGGCGCGCCCGGTGTCGGCGTTGCGAAGAGGCCGACGAAGTTCGGATTGGTGGTCTTGATGTCGGCCTTCTGTGACAGGCTTTGGAGGAACGGCTGAATTAGCGGCGCCTCCTGCTGCTGTTTCAACTGATCGACGATCTGCGGCGTCGCGCTAGCCAGCGTCGCCTTCTGCCCCGGAATGCGCGCTTCGACCTTGATGATGTGATAGCCGAAGGGCGATTTTACCGGGGGGCTGATCGTTCCGACCGGCTCGGAGAAGGCGACTTTATCGAACGCCGGCACCATCTGTCCCCGGCGGAACGTGCCAAGCTCGCCGCCCTTATCTTTGCTGCCTGGATCGGTCGAATACTCTTTGGCGAGCGAGTCGAAGCTCTGTCCCGACTTGAGAAGCTGCTCGACTTTGTTCGCTTCGGCGAGGTTCGGCACCAGGATGTGGGCGGCCGTCACCTGCTCCGGCTTGTCGAACGAGGCGCGATTCTTGTTAAAGTAGTCGGCGATCTGTGCGGGCTTGATCGTCACGTCTTTCGCCAGCGCCTTGTCGAGGATGATCTGCTCCTTTAGCGCGGAGTGAACGTCGTCTTCCGTAAGACCGCGCGACTTCAGCATCTCGTCCCACGAGCCGCTCGGAAAGTTCGTTTTGAGTTGATCCTCACGATCGGCGATCTCTTTGTCGGTGACGGTGATGTTGTTGTTCTTGGCATATTGCTCGATCAGCACGTCCTGAACCATCTGCTGCAGTATCGTGCGCGCAAGCGGCGTCGCTTCCAGCTTTGCCTGGAACTGCGCTTCGCTGATCGGTTGGCCGTTCACCGTCGCGACCGTTCCGCCGCCTGCGCACGCCGCAAGCGACGTGGCGAGGAGAAGGGCGGCCAGGCCTGCGGTGAGGCGATGGGCTTTCGACATTGTTACTCCGTTGGCTGGTAGTGCGTAGTAAGCGGGGCCGATTGGCCCCGCATCACGGCGCCCATGGTTCGCGCGCGGGCTAGCCGTTCCTCCGGTGGCGAGCACCGCTACGGGGCACTCGCCGCCGGTAGCGGCGCCGGGCACGAGGGTTCCCTAGATTGCTTCGAGCAGTTTTCGCAGCAGGGGCATCCAGTCGGCTTTTCCGGGCAGATCGACCAAAATGCGGCCATCCGTGAAACGAAAACGGTTCTTGGTGAGCGATTTGAGCTTGGGCACTGCCGCCGGATCGAGCCCGAACCGCGAGCCCACGCCGAGGGTTAAACGGCGCTCGTCGACGACCACCCGCGTCACGTGTTTGCGCAGCGCAATCGCGCGCAGCTCGCAGAGCGCAACCAGGTTTCGCAGCGGCTCCGGGAAGGGGCCGAACCGATCGCGCACGCCGGCGGCGACCTCCACGACCTCTTCTTGCGAGCGAGCCTTTGCCAATTGCTGGTAGACCGCGATCTTCTGCGAGACCTGACCGATGTAGTCGTTTGGGATGAAGGCATCGATCTTCACGTCGATGACCGCCTCTTGGCGCTCCTCGAGTGCCGCCGGCCCCCCGCGGCGCTCGGCGATCGCCTGCGCGAGCAGCTCGCAATAGGTGTCGAATCCGACCGATGCGATAAAGCCCGACTGCGCCGATCCCAGCAGATTTCCCGCCCCTCGAATTTCCAGGTCGCGCATCGCGATCTGCAGCCCCGATCCTAAGTGCGCGAACTCACGAATTGCCTCGAGCCGCGCCTTCGCCTCTTCGGTAAGCGCCTTGTGCCCCTGATAGAGCAGATAGCAGTAGGCCTGATGGTTCGAGCGTCCGACGCGCCCGCGCAACTGGTAGAGTTGTGCGAGACCGAAGCGATCGGCATCGTTCACGATCATCGTGTTGACGTTGGGAATGTCGATTCCGTTCTCGATGATCGTCGTTGCGACGAGCACGTCGAGCTCGCCCTCGATAAACCGTTGCATCACCGGTTCCAGCTCCGACTCCCGCATCTGTCCGTGCCCCACGCCGATGCGCGCGCGCGGGACGAGTTGTTCGAGCGCGTTGCGGACCGCGTAGATCGACTCGATGCGGTTGTGAAGGTAGTAAACTTGACCCCCGCGGTCGAGCTCGGCGGCAATCGCGCGCTGGACGATGCTGTCGCTCGCCGGTACGACGAGCGTTTTGATCGACATCCGGTTCTTCGGCGCGGTCTGAATTAGCGAGAGGTCGCGGACGCCCATCAACGACATGTGCAGCGTGCGCGGGATCGGCGTGGCCGAGAGCGTCATAACGTCCACGTTTGCGCGGTACTCTTTGAGTCGCTCCTTGTGCATTACGCCGAAGCGCTGCTCTTCGTCGATAACGATCAATCCGAGATCGGCGAAAGCGACGTCCTTCTGCAGCAAACGATGCGTGCCGATGACGACGTCGACGCGCCCCTCGGCGAGATCCCGAAGAATTCGCTTTTGATCGATCTTGGCCGTGAAGCGGGACAACTCTTCGACGCGAACCGGAAATGCGCCGAAGCGCGCGCTGAACGTTCGGTAGTGCTGATCGGCCAGCAGCGTCGTGGGCACGAGCACCGCAACTTGTTTCTTATCGGCGATAGCTTTGAATGCCGCTCGCATCGCGACCTCGGTCTTCCCATAGCCGACGTCGCCGCAGATCAGCCGGTCCATCGGACGCGGCGCCTCCATGTCGCCCTTGGTCGCCTCGAAGGCCTTCTGCTGGTCGGGCGTCGGTTCGTAGGGGAAAGCCTCCTCCATCTCGCTCTGCCACGTCGTATCGGGACCGTAGCTAAAGCCCTGCGACATCTCCCGTTCGGCGTAGAGCTTGACCAGCTCGTCGGCAATCTTCGCGAGCGATTCGCTTACGCGCGATTTGGTCCGTACCCAGTCGGCGCCGCCCATCTTTGAAAGGCGCGGACTCTGCCCTTCTGCGGCGGAGTACTTCGAAACCTGATGCATCTGCGTGACCGGAACCAGCATGCGATCGCTGCCGGCGTAACGCAGATCGAGATAATCCTGCGTCGCACCCATGATCGTCTCGGCGCGAAGACCGAGATACCGCCCGATGCCGTGCACGGCGTGCACGACGTAATCGCCGACGCGCAGGTCCGCGAGCGTCACCGGCACGCCCTCTTTGACGGCGCGCATCTTGACGCGCTTGGGCGGCGCGCCGACGATCTCGCGATCGCCCAGAACTCGCAATCGAAGGCTCGGAATCCAAAAGCCGGATTCGATGGAGCCGTGATCGACGAGAACGCTTCCGCGCGAATCCGCAGCGGAGCCCGCAGCCGAACCGAAGGACGGATCGATGCCCGCGGCGCGCAGTAGATCGTTGGTTCGCGCCGTCGCCGCGCTCACGATGAAGACGCGCTCGCCATGCGCGATCCACTCGCGCAAAGCGTCGGTAAAGAGCCCGATCTGGCGATTGAAGTGCTCGACGGGGCGGCATTCCAGCACGAACGACTCGAGTACCGGCGGCACCCAGCTGCCGGCTCGCTTTGCCCGGCTCGAGCGTTCCCGGAAGAACGAGGGTGGCAAACGGCGCGATAAGCCTGCCTACCTCCTCCAGCGAAACGGCGGCGGCGGAAAACTCGCAACGCAGCGCTTCGTCCGCCTCTTCATCGGCGAGTAGGGTGTGACGCTCGCGTGCACGCTCCTCATCGAGCGCGTCCGCGACCGCGGTTATGGTCGCGGGCTCGTCGAGGACGACTACGGAATCGAGCGGCAGATAATCGAAGAGCGTTGCGCTCGAGTCGAGACGATCGTCCCAGGGTGTAACCTCGAGCCGCTCGATCGGTGCGTCGCTGCGCTGCGACTCGATCGCGAAAGTGCGCATCGACTCAATCGTGTCGCCGAAGAACTCGAGACGTACCGGAGCGTCGGCACTCGCGGCGAAGAGGTCGACGATGCCACCGCGGACGGCGTACTCACCGACCGCACTTACAACATCGACTCGGGAGTAGCCCAGATCGAAGAGGCGCGCCTGCAACGCCTCCCAGCCCGCCTCGCTGCCCGCATGCAGCGAGAAGTGCAGTTCGTCGAAACGCGCGCGCGGCATCAAACGCTGGCGAATGGCCGCAATGGGCGCCAGAACGATGCGCGGGGCGTTGCTTGCGAGATCGGCGAGCAGCGTCAGCCGGGCGCTGCGTTCCGACGGACTTTCGATCGCGCCTATTGCCTCCTCTCGCGAGCGCAGGAGCGCGACGCGTTGACCGTGCCGGCCGAGATAATAGAGCAGATCGGCAAAGGCGCGTTCCGCCGCATCGGGTGTGGGAACGACGACCAGTTGAGTGCCGCCGAGTTCGCGATGGAGCGCCGCCAGCAGGGCCGGCCGCGCCGCGGCAATCGTTTCGTGCAGCGCGTAGCTGCCCGGCTTGACGGGCAAGCGGCGCAGCGCGCGCATGCGCTCGGTCGCGCCCTGCCAGGCGCGGTTCGAGTCGGCAAGCATCGCAAAAAGATCGTCGGGCGCCCGGACGGGCGACTGCGTTGATAGGATCTCCGCCGTCATGTGAGTCGCTCATTATACCAGGCCGGCCTGCGAGCAACGAGTGCGAGCAGCGGCAGCGTCGCGAGCACGCCGAGGAAAACCACATACGGTGGCGCCGGCGTCGCGATGGCATCGGGCACGTAACGCAGCAGCGAGGTAAACGAGAGCGCGACAGCCACCGCACCTGGGCGCGAGCGCGGAGCGAGCGCCGCGACGGCAACGAGCCAGAGTCCGTACCACGGGTAGGGGTTCGGAATCAGCGCCCATGCGGCCAGCGCCAGCCAGATCCACCCCTCGTTTTCTCCGCGGCGCAGGATCGCGAGACCGTTGCCCGCTAGCAGCGCGCCGGTTGCGAGCGCGATCGTTAAGGCGACCGCCGGCCCGAACGGGGCGAAGATTGCTTGCAGCGAGGCCTGGGGAGCGTAGGTTCCATGGGGCGTGAGCTGCGTAGCTACGCCGGCTAACAAAGGAAGCGATACGAAGCCCGCAATGGCGAGCCCGGCGAATGCTCCAAGAGAGGCTCGCCTCTGGGATGCGGCCAGCGCGATTGCCGCTGCCGCGCCCGGCGCCTTGATCGTCGCCGAGAGGGCCACGATCGCCGCACCGGCGCCGATTCGTCGCGAACGAACGAGCGCAAAGCCCGCGAGAACGACTGCCAGCGCTATCGCGTCGTTGTGTCCTTCGGCGGCGCACCAGATTGCCGCCGGGTTTAAACCAACGGCTGCGGCGGCGCGAAGCCGCGTCTGGCGATCCCCCGGAACTGCGAGGTACGCGAGCGGCGCGCAAACCGCGAACGCCACGCAGGCTGCGACGCGAAAGGCTTCGAGCTGGGCCGCCATTCCCAGCGGGGCCAGCGCGCTGACGATCCCGCGCGCGAACGCGACGAAAGCGGGCCCGTAGAGGCAGATCGGAAACGCACTTCCCCATTGAAGTTGCGCCGCGCGCACGAGCGTATCGGGAAGGTGCGCGGGCGCGGGCGCGTACGGATTGAGGCCAAGGCGCGCCAACTCGCCGTACGCCGCATACGCGTACACGTCGCTCGAGAAGATTACCGGCGCGAGCGACGCGGCGATCAACGCGCCGGCGGAGATTGCGCAAAGCCGGCCCAGCGACACCGAGTGGTCGCGCCGCAGCACTGGCCAATAAAGGAAAGCGCCGGCGGTAATCGCGAGCAGCAGTCCGCCGAGCCAGGGAACTCCTGCGGCGCCCCAGTCGGTGACGACGACCGGCGGCATTAGGCTGCTAGCCCGCGGCGCGATCGGCGAACGCCGCGGCGGCGATACCCATCAGCAGCCACCACGCGCCGCCGACCTTTGGATAGAAGACGAGGTCGTCGACGATCTGGTGGCACGCGAGTGCCAGGCTCGCTGCAAGCGCCGCGGCGACCCAGGGTGGTTGCGCTCGGAGCCGCTGCACGAACGGTCGCTGCACGAAGGCGCCGATCGTTGCAACCACCAGCGCGAGGGTAGCCGCGAACAACACGATCCCGCCCTCGGCCAGCGATTGCAGATACCAGCTGTTCGCATGGGTGCGCACCCCGTAGACGCCATATGCGGGCAGCTCGAGTTCGTAGTTGCCGGCGCCGACGCCGAGGAGCGGTCGGGCGCGCCACATCTGCCAAGCCGCGCGCCATAGCTCGTCGCGGTTACCGACCCCGCCGGCGTAGGCGCTGGGCGCAAGCGTTACGCGCAGCACGCCCGGCGTGTGCGCGTAGATCGCCCACCACATCGTTCCGCACGCGCCGGCAACCGCTCCGATCGCCGCTGCTTTCAAGGCCGGCCACGCTCGCCGTCCACCCCACGCGACGATCGTGACGACGACGATTGCTAGCGCGACGAGGCCCGCGCGCGAGAAGGTCAAGATATCCGCGCAAACGCTCAGGCCGAGCGCAAGGTCGAGGAGCATCGCGCGCCGCACGAGCGCCCATGCCCCAAGCGTCGCGATAGCGATCGTGCAGTAAGCCGAGAGCTGATTGGGTCCTTCGAGCAGTCCCGCGATGCGCGGGACGATTGCCGCGCCGAGATAGAGGCCCGACGGTGCGCCGCTAACCTCTTGGAACAGTGCGCAGAGCGAAACGATGACGGCGGCGATCGCGACGGCGCGGCAAAGCGCGGTATCGTCCCGATCCAGCGCGTAGCAACAGTACGCGGTGACGAAGAGCGCCGCGTACTCGATCCACTTGAGCGTCTCACGCGCGGCGGCTGCCGGGTACACGGCAACGAGCGCCGTTAAGGCGGTCGCGACGATGTAGAGTCCTAGCGCTCCCAGCAGCAGCGGCGACGGATACCGGCGCAGCCTCCGTGCCGCTCCTGGGTAGGTGGTCAGCCCGAGCAGCACGCCGAGGAGCACGCATTTCGGCAGCGTTACCGTCGTCGCGAGAAGATCGTGTGAATAGGCGATCGGCGTCGCAATCAGCAGCGCGCAAAGTCCGTACGCCGGCCGGCGCGCCGTCACCATCGCGGCAGCGAAGAATGCGGCGGCGAGGAGGATGGCTGAGAACGGGTCGAGCGGCGTCGAGACCGCGATGTAGTCGACGACCGGGCGGTAGGTCAAGAGCGTTCGATGTCGCTGATGATGTAGAGCGGACGCCCTTTCACTTCGTCGTAGACGCGGCCGAGATACTCGCCGAGAATGCCGAGGCTCATAAGCTGCACGCCGCCGAGGAAGAGCACCGCGACGATCGTCGATGCCCAGCCGGGCGTGTAGACGGCCAGCCGCATATTGAAGGTTCGAAAGATCACGACGATCACGGCGTAGATAAAGGCGATCGCGCTCACCGTGAATCCCAAGTACGACGCAAAGCGCAGCGGGACGTCTGAGAACGAGGTGATGCCGTCCATGGCGAAGCGAACCATCTTGGAGAGGGGGTACTTCGTCGTTCCGGAGTACCGCACGTCGCGATCGTATTCGATTGCCACCTGATTGAAGCCGACCCAGCTCACCATGCCCCGAAGAAAGCGATGGCGTTCGGGTAAGCGGCGCACCGCCTCGACGGCACGCCGGCTCATCAAACGAAAATCGCCGGCATCGAGCGGTATCGCGATCTTCGTCAGGCGCTTGATGATGCGATAGAACGCCCGCGCCGTAAAGAGCTTGAATCCGCTCTCGCCCTTACGGCTGCGGCGCACCGCGTAGACCACGTCGTAGCCCTCGCGCCACTTTTGCAGGAAAGACGCGATGAGCTCGGGCGGGTCCTGAAGGTCGCCGTCCATGAGAATCACCGCGTCACCCGTAGCGAGCTCGAGCCCGGCGGTCGCCGCGAGCTGATGCCCGAAGTTGCGCGAAAGATTGACCAGCACGATCGCGCGCCGCTGCATCTCGGCGCGAATCGCGCGCAGCGTGCCGTCGGTGCTGCCATCGTTGACGAGGACGATCTCGTGGTCGTACTCCCTCGCTACGGGCTCGAGCGCCGTGGAGATTCGCCGCAGCAAGGGTGCGACGTTCTCCGCTTCGTTGTACAGCGGGACCACGACGCTGAAGGAGGGACGCGCAGAGTCGGCCATGCACGCAGACGTTTCAACGCATGGGTCGCGCCCGCTTGCCGCAGCGGAAAGCGGAAGTAGCCCAAGAAAGCTGGCAGGATGCGAAAAGTCGGCTTGGCCGCACTCGTTGCGTGTTCGTTCGTCTGCGCGGCGTGCAGCCATCCGGCGCGATCGCCAGGTCCTGGGCAGGGCTCGCCGGCCACAAACCTCCGCGCCCCCTCCGCTCCGCGACGGGCTGGGATGGCGACGCCCGCGCCCGCCGCGCCGTCGCCGCCGGGCTCAACGGCCTCGAGTCCCTCCCGCCCCGCGGCGCCCACGCCGATGCCCGCGGCGCCGGTCAAGGTCGTCCTGCGGCCTCCCGATGCCGCACCGCAAATTCTCGATGTCGCGGTCAGTGAGACGGTCGTCCATCCGGGCGACCGGGTCTCCGGCAGGGTCGTCACTACGTCAAACGTCGCAAGCGTGCAAGCGCGCATCGGCAGCTACGCGATGACTTTGAACAAGGTCGGCATCGGACGCTTCGCGCTCAGCTATACGGTCGCGCCGCTGCCGTGGTTCGTGCACGGCAACTTTACGATGCGGGTCATCGCCCGCAACACTCGTGGCGACACCGCCGAGCGGGCGATACCCCTGACGGTACGATAGCGCACCGAGACGAAGTCGAGCCGGCGAACGTTAACCAAACGTACGTCGAACTTAACAATCGTAGCAAGGGTCCATTTGTCTATCCGGGTCCGCCAGGAGATTTCGTTTGGTCCCGCCTAAGGTCGCACGGACAACCAGTTACATTGGCCGATAACGTTTGAGAAGGGTCATGCACCGCATTTCTTTGGGGAGCCGTCCGCTGCTCGTCGTGGCCTTAGTGCTCGGCGTTCTTTCCGCTTGCAAAGGCGGTGGCGGTCTCGTCTCTTCGCCCATGCCTCCCGTTGCCGGCATGACCGATGACTACGATGCCATTGCGCCGCTCGCGCAGCGCGGCAAGATCAAACACGTCATCATCATCATTCAAGAGAACCGAAGCTTCAACAACCTTTTCTACGGCTATCCCGGCGCGAAGACGCAAAGCTACGGCTACGACTCGAGCGGTAAGAAAATCGAGTTGAAGCCGGTAAGCTTGGCGACGAAATGGGACCTCGAGCACAATCCCCACGGGATGATACTCGCCTGTAACGGCCCCAAACAAAAGATTCCGGGTACGGATTGCCGGATGAACGGCTTCGATAAAGAGCTCTGGAAGTGCGGTCCGGGCCACAGCGTGAGTTGCCCGATTAAACTTCCGCCCTACGCCTACGTTCCGCAGTCGCAAGTGCGGCCGTACTTCGATATGGCCAAACGGTACGTCTTGGCCGACGAGATGTTCGCGTCGAACTTCGACTCCGAGAGCTTCATCTCGCACCAGTACATTATTGCGGGCATTAACCCCGAAAACTCGGTCGGCTCTCCCGACGGCGACTGGGGCTGCCCAGGCGCCCCCGGCGACGCAATCTCCAAACTCGGGCCCGACCGCGACTATCTTCACGCCGGTTCGGAGCGGCCGTGTTGGAATCTGACGACGCTCGGCGACGAGTTGGACGCTAAGAAAGTTTCGTGGGCCTTCTATGCCGCAAAGATAGGTGCCGGCAATCGTGCCCGCCCCGATAGTACCGGCGGCTCTTCGGGCGGCCATGGGATCTGGAGTGCCTACCAGGCCATCAAGCACGTCTACTACGGAGCCGACTGGAAGAACGACGTGATCTCCCCACCGCAACAGTTCATCACCGACGTGAAGAACGGCGATCTTCGCTCGGTCAGCTGGGTCACACCGACTTGGCCCAACTCCGATCACGGTGGCAACGACTCGTATAGCGGACCCGCCTGGGTGACCTCGCTCGTCAACGCCGTCGGCGAGTCGAGCTACTGGAGATCGAGCGCCATCTTCATCTTTTGGGACGACTACGGCGGCTGGTACGATCCGGAGGCTCCGAAGTATCTCGATAACGACGGGCTGGGCTTTCGTCTGCCAATGCTCATCATCTCGCCGTACGCAAGGCAGAACTTCGTCTCCCACGTTCACTACGAGCACGGCAGCATTTTGAAGTTCGTCGAGGATCAGTTCGGCTTGGCGCACATGGAGCCCAGCGACACTCGGGCAAACTCGCCCGCGCCGCCCGAAGGCGACGCATTCGACTTCGAGCAACAGCCTCGCGACTTCGTTCCGTTCAACGCACCCTACGATACCGATTACTTCATGCATCAGCCGCTCGACGGGCGCGCGCCCGATTCGGATTAGAGAGATATGCGCAGAGATTCGTTTAGAGGCCGGGTCTTCGCGACCGCGCTCTTCGCCGTTGCGCTGTTGTGTGCGTGCCGGGGAAGTATCGGCCTGCCGCCGGCGTCGATGCTTTCCAGTGCCGGTGCGCGGCCGTTGCTTAACCCAGCGAGCAAGATCAAGCATATCGTCATCATCATCCAAGAGAATCGCAGCTTCAACAACCTGTTCTACGGCTACCCCGGCGCGAAGACGCAAAGTTACGGCTACGACACGACCGGTCAGAAGATCGAGCTCAAGGCCGTTTCGCTGGCGACGACGTGGGATCTCGCCCACAACTCGCAAGGCTTTTATGCTGCTTGTAACGGTAAGGGGAAGACTCAGGGGACCGACTGCCGCATGAACGGCTTCAACAAGGAGCAGGTGACCTGCATCCCCGGCGAGTCGGGGTGCCCACCTCATCCACAGTACATCTACGCATCGCCCAGCGAGACGGCGCCGTACTTTAGCATGGCAAAACAGTACGTGCTGGCCGATGAGATGTACGCTTCGAACTTCGATGCGAGCAGCTACATCTCGCACCAGTACATCATTGCGGCGCAGGCGTCGGCCGGGCCGGCGCTTTCGCAGACGAACTATCCGGAGGGCGCTGCTAACTGGGGTTGTCCGGGCGGTCCGGACGACTACATCCCAACGATCAAAGAGGATCCGCCTCGCGCGTCGGGGCCGACGGCCTCGCCGATCTGCTTCGATTATAAGACGCTCGGCGACGAGCTCGACGATGCGAAAGACTCCTGGGCGTTCTACGCCGCGCCCTTGGGGCAGGTCGGGCCCCACGGTAAGGCGTGCGGCCGCGGCGCGCAAGACGACGCGTATAAAGAGACCGGCATCTGGAGCTCCTATCAGGCGATCAAGCATATCTGCTACGGTCCCGATTGGAAGAAAGACATCATCTCGTCGCCGCCGCAGTTTTTGAAGGACGTTGCCGCCGGCAACCTTCGCGACGTCACGTGGATCACGCCGTACTGCCGGGACTCCGATCATCCGGGATGCGACTCCGACACTGGACCCTCGTGGGTCACATCGCTCGTCAACTCGATCGGTGAATCGTCGTTCTGGAAGTCGACCGCAATCTTCGTCTTCTGGGACGATTACGGCGGACTGTACGATCCGCAGCCGCCAACGTATTTAGACTATGACGGTCTGGGCATTCGCGTTCCCTTGCTGATCATCTCGCCGTACGCCAAGAAAGGCCACGTTTCGCACGTCCACTACGAGCACGGCAGCATCCTAAAGTTTATCGAGGAGCGCTTCGGATTAGCCCCCATGGCGGCCAGCGACAAGCGCGCGACCTCGCCGGAGAAAGATTGCTTCGATTTCAACCAGGCGCCGCGAAAGTTCGTGCCCATCCAATCGAAGTACGACCTGAGTCACTTCCTCCGCGAGCCGGTCGATCTGCGGCCTCCGGATACGGATTAGTAGGGTGCAAAAAAAGTCTCGGGCTAATTTGGCTGGAGGAGTCTTAACGTCTTTAAGGAACCCTTGAGCCAGTATAGAGTCTCTACATGGTTTGATAGAGACTCTTTATGGAATTTAAGAATTCGATTTTGGCCCTTACAAAATCGGTGTATTTGAGCGTGCCCACAGGAGGAAGCCGCATCAAGAAAAAGCAAAAGCGCCCTCTCAGTCTCCGGCAAACACTCGCAACTCGAAAGAGGACGCCATCATCTATGCCGACGAGCGCGTTGCATCGACTGTCCGTTGTCGAACCCACTCCGCTTCGCACTTCCAGCCGGCCACGACGGATCGCTATTGTAGGAACGGGCTATGTGGGGCTCGTTACCGGGACGTGTTTGGCCGAACTCGGAAACTCGGTGATTTGCCTCGACAACGACCGGAGCAAGATCGCCACGCTGCGGCGCGACGAGCTGCCGTTTTTCGAGCCGCACTTGCTCGAGATGATCGTCAACAACCGCCACGCCGGGCGTCTCTCTTTTTCGGAAGATGTCGGCGCGGGCGTGCGTGACGCCGAGATCGCGTTCATCGCGGTCGGAACGCCGATGCGTTACGACGAGCATGCCGATCTCTCCGCAGTCTGGGATGTCGCTGCGACTATCGGGCGCGCGCTGCGCGGGCCCAAGGTCGTCGTCGTGAAATCGACCGTGCCGGTCGAAACCGCCGAGATGGCATCCGAGATCATCGCCGCCAATGCCGAGCGCCCGCACCCCGTCGACGTGGTGAGCAATCCTGAGTTTCTGCGCGAAGGCTCGGCGGTTGCCGATTTCATGCATCCCGATCGCATCGTAATCGGTACGAAAAGCCCGCAGGCCGAGGCTGTGATGCGCGACCTCTACGCGCCGCTCGACGCGCCCTTCGTCGTTACCGATACCCGCACGAGCGAGATGATCAAACTCGCCGCGAACGCATTCTTGGCAACTAAGGTCTCCTTCATGAACGAGATCGCCAACATCTGCGACCTCGTCGCCGTGGACGTCAAGGCCGTGGCCAGCGGCATCGGATTCGATCACCGAATCGGATCGCACTTTATGCGTCCGGGCGTCGGCTACGGCGGTTCGTGTTTTCCCAAAGACGTGCTGGGACTGGAGCGAATGGCTGCAGACCGCAGCTACGACGCGACGCTGTTGCGCGCGGTCGACGGCGTCAACCGACTGCAGGTACAGCGCAGCCTGACGAAGATCGAGAAGGCGGTCGGCGGCCCAATTACCGGCAAAAAGGTTTGCGTGCTCGGGCTCGCGTTCAAGCCGAACACGTCGGACGTGCGCGATGCGCCGGCGCTGCATCTCATCGAACTGCTCCTGAAGTCTGGTGCGGCGGTGAGCGCGCACGACCCGGTAGCCATCGAGGCGGCGCGCGCGAAGATCGGAAGCAGCGCGCGATTCTGCTCTCAAATGTACGACGCGATCGGCGGCTGCGACGTCCTGGTCTTGGCGACGGAATGGAGCGAGTACAAAAGCATCAACTTCCAAAAGGTTCGCAGCCTCATGCGGGGCGACGTCGTCTTCGACGGCCGCAACGTCTTCGATGCCGATCTCGTCGCCGAAGCGGGGCTTCGTTACGTCGGCGTCGGCCGCGCGAAAGAGCCGTCGCTCGACTTCGCCTATTCGGAAACGGCCGCCAAAACTATAACTCTTTGAAGGTACTCCTCACCGGAGCTGCGGGGTTTTTGGGCTCCCATCTTGCGGACCGGCTACTCGCGGACGGTGATAGCGTAGTCGGCGTCGACAATTTCGCCACGGGGTCGCGCCTCAATCTCCAGCATATCGGCGGCGATCTGCCGTTCGAGCTCGTCGAGGCCGACGTTTCGCTTCCCTGGACGTGGGCTACGCGGCTCGCTCCGCCCGACCTCATCATGCATTTTGCATCGCCCGCAAGCCCGGTCGACTACGGCCGCGAGCCGCTTGCCACGCTAGCGACCAATGCGCTGGGCGTGATGCACGGCGTCGAACTAGCCGCCGTCAGCGGCGCCCGCTTGCTCTTTGCCTCGACCTCCGAAGTATACGGTGATCCGCTCGAACATCCCCAGCCCGAGTCATATTGGGGCAACGTCAATCCCGTGGGCGTGCGGGCCTGCTACGACGAGGCGAAGCGATACGGTGAGGCCTACCTCACCTCGGCCGTCCGCGCTCGCGGCATCGATGGCGTTATCGCGCGTATCTTCAATACGTACGGACCGCGTATGCGGGTGCAGGATGGCCGCGTAATGCCGAACTTCGCTTTGGCGGCATTGCGCGGCGAGCCGCTAACCGTCTACGGCGACGGGAAGCAAACCAGGAGCTTCTGCTACGTCAGCGACCTGGTCGAGGCAGTAGTGCGACTCGCTCGGCGCGAAGCCGTGGCCGGCAAAGTCATTAATATCGGTAACCCCGACGAAGTTACGATCGCCGAGTTGGCTAGGGTGATCTGTGAGGTGGCAAACGTGCCCCTAAGGATCTCCGAGGCCGGCTTGCCGCCTGACGATCCGGCGCGTCGCAAGCCCGTTATCGACACCGCGCGAATGCTTTTGGGCTGGGAGCCCAAGGTCGCGCTGCGCGACGGCGTTACCGCGACGTTAGATTACTTTCGCGAGGAACGTAAGCGCATCTATCGGTGAGTGAGGCCTTGGCACCCCTAATCCAGCCCGTCGAAAACGTCACCGTCGCATGCCTCATAGCACTGTTCATCGGAACGCAAGTGCTGTATACGCTCGCATTTATCGTCGACATGTACTTCTTGGCGCTCCCGATCGACTGGGTCGATATGAGCGAGCCCATCACCGAGCCCGAGAGCGAGTGGCCGTACATCGTGCTCTTCTATCCGGTCTTGCGCGAGCTGGAAGCGACCATGCGAACAACATTTCTCTCCCTGGCGAAGGTACGGTATCCTCCGGATCGTTGCCGAGTCGTCGCTATTCCCAACAGCGACGATCTCGAGACGATTGCCAGCCTTCGGCGTTTGGCAACCGACTTTCCGTTCCTCGAGATATTGGAGGTGCCCCCGACGAGCGATCCCTCGTGGCAGATCGTTTGGGATGCCTGGGAGGCCAATCCGAAGGCGTATTGGTGGCATCACGGGCGCCGCGCCGGCGTTAGGGACCTTCCTCCAAAGAAGACGCGTCAGCTCATCTACGCCATGTACCGCATGGCGCAGAGCCTCGAGCACGAGCCGAATCTCGTTATCAACTACATCGATGCCGACAGCTGTCCCCCCGTCGACCACTTCAAGGGCGCCGTAATCGGGTTGAAGCATTACGACGTGCTCCAGGCGCAAAACGTCGCCGGTAATTTGAACGCAACGCTTCCAACCTCTTGGCACGCTTTCGATCACATGGCGTGGGACGGTTACAAATACCCGCACCTCTCCGCGCACGGACGGCAACCCTATTGGGTCTTAGGCAAGGGCCTTTTCTATCGCGTTTGCGATTTGATTGCGCTGGGCGGCTTCCATCCGTGGATCACGATCGAAGACCCGGAGATCGGCTTGCGCTATTGGGCGAACGGCAAACGCCTCGGTATTCTCGCCAGCCCGTTGATCGAGGAAGTTCCGCGTACGTGGCGGCAAGGCGTCACACAGCGCAAGCGCTGGGTGTGCGGATTCTTCCAATCGTTGGGCCGGCCACTGCACTATCTCGGTTTGTCGCCGTGGCAACGCTTCAAGTGCCGCCTCATCTTCGTGCCGTGCATGTCGCTGGCGATCAACTTGCTCGGACTACCGGTCGGCGCGTGGGCGGCCTGGGAGTACTTCCATCACGCCGGGATCTTGCCGGCGTGGACCGTCTGGCTCGCGCTGCTCAACATCTGTCTGCTCGCACTCACCCTCGTCTTTTTGTACGCGAATACTTGGCGGCGCACCGGCCTTGTCTGCGCGAGGTGGGCCGATCGGGTATGGTACATGATTCGCGTAAGTCCGCCCTCGGCGATGCTCTACTGGTTTCTTTGGATCGTACCGCTCGCGATCGGACTTCGGATGTATTTGCTAGACGAGGGGTTGGCGTGGCAGCGAACTGAGAAGATCGATGCAAACAAACTGCTGATCCGTCGCAAGCTGCGCCGAAACGGTTCCGGGCCGGACGCACACGACGGTAACGACGACCTTTCACAACGAGGAGTTTCATCTTGAGTAAACACGCGCTCGTCACCGGCGGGGCCGGATTCATCGGCTCGCACCTCGTCGATCTTCTCTTGGCCCGCGGCTTCGAAGTGACGGTGCTCGACAATCTGCTCGAGCAGGTGCACGGCGACGAAGAACGCGACGCCGCCGGCTGGCCGGTCTACCTCGACCCTAGGGCAAGACGGATCGAGGGGGACGTAAGGGACGAAGCTGTTTTTGAGGCCGCCCTTGCCGGCGTAACCCACTTGGTGCACCTTGCAGCCTCGGTCGGCGTCGGCCAGAGCATGACCAACATCGTCGACTACACGCGGAACAACGTTATGTCGGCGGCGGCCATGCTCGAGGTTCTCTCGCGCCGTCCACACGCGGTGCGGCGCATCGCCGTCGCTTCGTCCATGTCGATCTACGGCGAAGGCGCGTACCGCGTGCCGTCGACCGGCGCGGTGGTCGCGCCGCCGCTGCGCACGCACGAGCAACTCGCCGCGCGGCGTTGGGAACCGGTGCTCGACGGTGAGGAGCTAATCCCCGTTGCGACGACTGAAGAGAAGTTGCTGCGGCCTGCATCGATCTACGCCGTCAACAAGCGCGATCACGAAGAGATGTTTCTTGCCGTCGGCATGGCTTTGCAGATTCCGGTGATCGCCCTGCGGCTCTTCAACGCGTACGGCTCCCGTCAGGCGCTGAGCAATCCGTATACGGGCGTCGCGGCAATCTTCATCTCGCGGCTGCTCAACGACCAGCCGCCGCTGGTATTCGAAGACGGAGCGCAGCAGCGGGACTTCGTGCATGTCGGCGACGTGGCCGAGTCGTTCGTAACGGTCCTGGAGAGCGAGCGCGCCGTTTGGGACGTTTTCAACGTCGGCAGCGGAACGCCGATTACCATCGCCGAGATGGCAGCCACCCTCGCCGCGATGCTTGGGAAGCCGATCGCTCCGGAGTTCCTCGGCAAGTATCGCGTCGGCGACATCCGTCACTGCTTCCCCGATGTCTCGAAGATTGAAAGAGTCTTTGGCTTTAGGCCCCGGCGCACGTTGCCCGAAGGGATGCAAGAGCTGATCGCGTGGGTAACCTCGGCTAGGGCGCCTGTCGATCGCAGTCAAACGAGCTTAGCCGAACTTGAAAAGCAGAGACTGCTCGTTTGATGCGAAAACACCGGTGCTCGTTCTTCGCGCTGAGTTGTGGCCTCTTGCTGATGGCCACACCGGCGCTCGCCGCTGCGGACGACAACGTCCAGGCCTTTCTCGGCGGCCAAGCGGACTATTCGGCCTACGTCTACACGGGCGCGACAGTGGCACTTCCCGGCTCCGCCATCGGCAAAGGCTTTGGTTTGCGCGGTTTCGTCGTCGCCGGGGGATACAACTACCTCTCCGGCAAGCTCGGAACCGTTCGTGCCGGCTTCACCAGCCAGGAGCTGGACGCCGTCTATATGGTTTCGCGCCGTAACTTCTGGAGCGATTTCGGCGTCGGCGTGAACAACACGAATACGTACCTGAATCCGTACGATCCGAACAATACACTGCGCGGCGATCAGGTGGAGATGAAGGTGCTCACCGACGGCGGAACGGCCGGCGGTCCCTGGCGCGTCGACTGGAACGGATACTACGGAACGCGCGTGCACGACTATCTGTGGCAGCTCGCCGGCACGCACTCGGTCTCTTCGAAGTGGCGCCTCGGAGTAGATCTCTACGGCGAGGGAAACCCCACCTACGATCTTCACGAGGTGGGGCCGTACGCCGGTCTGGCCCTCGACGGCGAGAAGGGCGAGTTGACCTTTTCCGCCGGACAGGCGTGGCAGTCCGGATTTTCACCGCGCGCCTACGTGCGCGCCCTGGTCTATCAGCGGTTTTAACCGATTGGTTTAGCCGATGACAGCGTATCGCGAATCGCGAAGTACATCGGCATTCGCCGCATCGACGAATCGAATGGAAGCCCGCGATTGAGGCCCGGTCCGGTTCCGTCGGTCCAGGCGCCCGGAAAGCGCGCGTAATCCGATTCGGTTACCTCGAGCCACGAGTGGCGGTCGCTCAGGCCCCACGTAACCACGCCCTCGACATTGCGATAACTGAGAACTACCTCGAGGTAGCGGCGCACCTCGTCGGCAACGAGCTGGTCGCGCTCCTGCGCCGACGCGACGTAGTCCGACTCTTTCACGTCCAGCTCGGTGACCACCATCGCGAGCCCCATTCCCTGGACTTCTCGCATAAAGCTCGCGATAGAGCGCTGTGAGACGCGGCCTTTTCGAAGATCGAGGTGCCCCTGCATGCCGAGGCCGTCGAGGGGCGCGCCCTGATTCTTCAAGCGCTCGAGCAGCTTGAGCATGAGATAGCGGCGCGCTCTTTCCTCTGGGAGATCGTATTCAAGACCGTATTCGTTGATGAACAGCTGCGCGCGCGGGGCAAAGACGCGAGCCTGCGCGAATGCGCGGTCGATGTAATCGGGACCGAAGGCCTCCAAGAAGACACTCTCGCGAAGCCCGTCCGTGCGCCGTCCGGGATCTAGGGCTTCGTTGACGACCTCCCACTGTGGGATCACGTCGCCGTATCGTGGGATCACCGAACCGAAGTAGCGGGCGATCAAATTCCAGTCTTGCCGCTCGCGAAGTATCTCGCTAGCCCACTGCGGCGTGGCGAGATGCCAGAGCAGCGTGTGTCCGCGAAGCCGCTTCTCGTTGCCGATTGCAAAGGCCGAGAGATCGTCCATCGGGGTGAAGGAGAGCTCCCCAACCGCGGGCTCGACCTGATTCCAGTTCAGATCGATTTCGGGAACGAGATAGGAACATTCTCGCAAGACCGCGTCGCGCAGATCCGGTTCGCCGCTCAGCTGATTGATGCGCACGGCCGACCCAAAGAAGCGCCCGCTACGCGCCGCCGCGTTCGCGAGGCTCTCGCCGGCGGCGCAGCTCACTTGCGTTCCTAGAGCGCAGACGGTACCCGTCGCCGCCATCGCTGCGATTGCTTTTTTCCGGCTCAACATCTATGCGCGGACCTTTCGGTTTAAATCTGAGCCCCCAACCCTGTGTTGCTTCTGCCCGTGACGCTCATCCTCTAATGAGAGAGACTTTGCGGCGGCTTCCCGTGCGGCGGCTCCGGCGGCGGATACGAGGCCGGCAGGTTCGGGAACGGCGCCGGATTGTACGGCGTCGGCATTATCTGCGGCTGCCCTTGGTTAACGCCGCCCGGGACCGTATCGTTCCAAGCGTAAACCGTATCGTAAACGATTCGCACGTCGGCATCGGGCACGGTGAACTTGCGCGGCTCGCGATCCAACCCGTTCTGGGCGACCTCTTTCGATTGAAAGGATCCCCGGTCGTACAGGTAGCGGAAGATCGTACCTGACGGATACCGGCGCGAGATCTCGTAGTGCAGTCCGTCGACGCGGCTCATCGCGATCGCTTGCGCGTTCCAGCCGCTCTGGTCGGTCGAGATGTAGACGCTCGAGGTGAACGGTGTGTTCGGCGGCACCTGCACGATGAACGTCACGAGCACCGGCCGGCCCGAGTAGCTTATGACCGGCGATCCGCTTTCGCCGGGAGCCGGCGTCTCGACGGCGCGCAGCAGATCCGGATTGGGAACCGGTGACGAGATCGCGACCGCAAAACGCTGCACGTCGGCAAAGTTGCCCTCGGGCGGCAGCGGAGCGCGCGATAGCTCCAGCTCCGTCACCGTCCCCGCCGCATCGAACGTCGCCCGCGCCCAAATGCGCGGCGCCGGCGCAAGCGCCGTCGCCGCACCGGTCTTAGCATCGCGAATCGCGACGTCCGGCGCGACGCGAAATCCATCGCCGGTGGTAAAGAAGACGAAGCCGTCTTGATAGGCGAGCAGCTGTCCGCTCACGACGATCGAGGGCCCGGCGGCGACGAGCGCGATGGCCAGCACCGCGACGGCGATGCAGAGCAGCCTACGCATCATATCGGGAGCAGCTGAACGACGAAGTTCGGCTGCCAGAACTGGTCGCGGTACGGGTTGCCATACCAGTAGTACGTTCGCGAAATATCGAGGAGTCCGTGCGGAAATACTTTGAAACGTACGTCGCCGGTCGCGTCGTAGGGAGGCTGTCCGAGGAAATACGAGTAGAGCGGCTGCCCGAGGATGTTGTTCGGCGGCAACGCGAAGAGGCCGGGAACCGCGATCGGAAAGTCATCGTGATGGCGCACCAGCAGCGAGAAGTTGAAGTCCGGGTTCGGCAACGCGTTGAAGCCGAGGCTGGTGGTTCTAAAGGTCGACAGGCCGCGAAATGCGGTGAAGCTGTCGGGGCAGGAGGGCGTGCCGGGGTCTATGCACTGCTGGTAGCCGCCGTTGATGTAATGGTCGCCGACGTTCTGGATCTGGTATCCCGCGTAGAGGTGGATGGCCCGCGAGTACTGCCGGCTGATCGTCGCGTTGAGCACCGTCGTGTCGACGTAGTGCGGCAGCGAGTTCCACTGACGCTGCTTCGTAAGGCTTGCGTTGAAATAGTAGGTCTGATACGGGCCCGCATCCGGGTTGAGCTTGAGCGACGGCGTGAAGAGGTTGAAGCCCGCGACCGTATTCCAAATCGTCGTATATACCGGGCAGATAGTAATAGTTGGGAGGGTTCGTCGACGCCGTACTGGTCCGGACAGGGCGCGCCGTACGCTTGCAGTCCGGGAACGGAATCGGCGGGATACCGTTGCTTCCCTGAGTATACTGATCGCCGCCCACGGTATCGTGGTTGAACCCGTAGCCGCCGTAGATCTGCTCGTAGAGCGGAAGCTTGCCGACTTTGTTCTGAAAACTGGTGAACGAAAGCTGAAGCTGCGAGGGATGGTCGAGGCTCCCCGCGACGGTGTTCTTCACCACGAGCGAGTCGGGGCCAAGAAGGTTGTAGTTGGTCAGCTGCGAGGTCGCCTGCAGGTAGGAGTGCGGCAGGGCGTACGTCGCGTTGATATACGTCGTCTGCTGCGCCGCGGCGGGCTCGGCCAAGTAAACCTGCTGCGTGTAAAACTGGGTGAAGGTTTGAATCTGAAAGCGGCTGCCGAGCTTTTCGTAAAGCATCGCGTTCCACCACTTCTCCGCGCGCGTTGCCGGATTGACGGAGAAGATCGCATAGTCGTGCGCGCCGACGAAGTGCTGCTCGACCGAGCCGTATGTCTTATAGGTCGGGTCGTACCGCAGGTGCAGCGCGGTCAACGCGTTCGGGCTGCCCGCCACGGTCCAGGTAAGGTCGACGCTCGCGCCCGAGAGCGTGTTCTGCGCGAAGTATTGGTTCGACGAAAAGTTCACGACCTCGCTTCCCAATGGAATCATCACGCCCGCCAGATTTGAGTTCGCGCCGATGAAGCGGACGTAGGTCTTCGTATCGACGATGGCGCTGCTGGCCGTAATGCTGGGATGCTGGTTGACGACCGGAAAGAAGAAGGCGTCGCCGGGCATCTCGCGGCCCTTCGCCGGGTGCACGAGATCGCCGTTGAGAAAGGTCCAGCGGTCCGGTTGGGATGTGACCGGCACGAAATAGATCCGCTGGAAATCGAGAAAATCCGAGATCGCCGCCCCGCTTACCGTCCCGCTTGCATCGTGCAGGGTCACGTGACCGGCAACCAGGAAGCGGTTGAGCTTCAAATCCATCGAAAAGGTGTCGCCGGTAACCGTGAACCCGTCGCTCGTCTGCACGTGGACGTTTCCGTCGGCTTCGAGCAAGAAGCGATCCTGATAGAAGTCGATGTGCGAGGCATCCAAGTGTAAGAGCGTCGCATGCGGAGCCTCTTCGGCCCGCGCGGCGACGCTCGTGAGGATACATAGCAGCGTCGCGAGCGTCGCCGGGAATGCGATTCGTGGCACGGTCGCAAGCGTTTCGACGGCGGGAAGGCGTGTCTTTCAAGAGACCGAACGGGAAATTAAACTCGGATGAAGCGTGTGGTCACCATCGTAATTGATTCCGGCGGCGTCGGCGCGCTTGCCGATGCCGATGCATACGGCGACTCGCCCGACGTCAACACGATCGGAAACGTCGCGCGACGCCTCGGTTCGCTCCACCTGCCGAATCTCGAACGCCTAGGCCTCGGTCTCTTGACGCCGATTCGAGGTGTCGCTGCCGTATCGCAGCCGCGCGCTCGCGTCGCACGCCTGCGCGAACGCAGCCGCGGCAAGGACACAATCACCGGCCATTGGGAGATGATGGGGATCACGACGAGCGTGCCCTTCCCGACCTATCCGAACGGCTTTCCGGCCGAGGTGGTCGACGCGTTTACCCGGATCGCGGGCAAGCCGCCGCTTGGAAACATCCCAGCCTCGGGTACCGAGATCATCGAAAGCTTAGGTGCCGCTCACATGCAAACCGGGCGGCCGATCCTCTACACGTCCGCGGATTCGGTTTTTCAAATCGCCGCGCACGAAGAGGTCGTACCGCTCCCGCAGCTCTACGATTGGAGCGAGAGGGCGCGCGAGATGCTCCGGCCGCCTCACAACGTCAACCGGGTCATCGCTCGACCGTTCGTGGGCGAGCCGGGGGCTTTCCGCCGGACGCCGAACCGGCGTGACTACGCGGTCGAGCCGCCCCTTAACTTGCTCGACGAGCTCAGAACGGGTAATGTCGAGGTGCACGCAGTAGGGAAGATCTGCGACATCTACTGCGGGCGGTCGATTTCGTCGACGGTACGAGTCGCCGATAACCTCGAAGCAATGGAGAAGACGTTTGAGTTGTTAGACCGAGTCGATCACGGCTTTATCTTCACCAATCTCAACGACTTCGATTCGAAGTACGGGCATCGTCGCGACGTTCGCGGCTACGCTCGCGCCCTCGAGGAGTTCGACGCGCTCGTGCCGGCGCTGGAGGCGCGTCTCCGAAGCGCTGACGAGCTGATCGTTACGGCCGATCACGGCTGCGACCCGACGGCCCCGGGCACCGACCATACCCGCGAGCAGGTCCCGTTCCTCCACTTGAGCCCCTCCCGAGGCGGGATGCTGGGAGAAATCGAAGGACTTTCTTACGTGGGAAAAACCGTCGAGCGGGCGCTCCTGGGCTAAACGCGATGCAGATAGCGGTCAGCCTGCCGGGCGAGCGCGAGGTTCCGGAATCGTGGCCGGCGCTCAAGCGCTGGATCGACGTCGTCGTCGGCTCGTTGCTGTTGGTGGTCAGCGCGCCGATCGTAATTCTATCGGCGCTTGCGATCGCTTGCGTGACGCGCGGTACGCCGTTCTTTGCGCAAGAGCGCATCGGTATGCACGGCCGGCGCTTTAGGATGTTTAAGCTGCGCACGATGATCAACGGCGCGCACGAGCTCCGGCAGAGCGTCATGCATCTCAACGAGGTGGACGGCCCGGTCTTCAAGATTCGCAACGATCCCAGGCTCCATCCGCTGGGACCCTTCCTGCGGCGGACGAGCATCGACGAGCTTCCCAATCTCGTCAACGTCGTGTTCGGCGATATGTCGCTCGTTGGTCCGCGGCCCGCGCTGCCGAGCGAGGTCGAGCACTACGATGCGCTTGCGCTGCGCCGTCTCAGCGTTCCGCAGGGCATCACCTGTCTCTGGCAGATCAATGGCCGCAGCGACGTTTCGTTCGAGCATTGGATGGAGCTCGACAACCACTACGTCGATACTTGGACGCCGCTGGGCGATATGCTGATCATCGCAAAGACGGTCCCGGCGGTCTTACGGAGGAACGGAGCGCATTAAGCCTTACCTGCGTGCCGTTCCCGCGCGGCAACGGCCGCGCCCTCGCATCTCGGTTGCCGGCTCCACGCTCTTTATAATGGGGGCCACGCTCGCGTCTACCCTCCTGGGCTTTATGCGCGAGGTCGTCAGCGCGCGCTATTACGGAACGCGCTGGGAGATGGATACTTTTTTGGCGGCCGCGACGATCCCGACCATTCTGTTCGGCGTCTTTAACGGTGCGCTGGTGAGCGCGCTGGTTCCGACGTTCTCCGAATATCTCGCGCACCGCAAAGAAGATGAGGCATGGCGCCTGGCCAACACGACGCTAAACCTCCTCGCGGTGGTCGTCACCGCGTGTGCGGTCGTCGGGTTTTTCACCGCCGGCTGGTACGTGCCGCTGATCGCGCACGGCTTCCCGGCCCCGCAGATGGGCGTAGCGATCCGCATGACGCGCTGGCTGATGCCAAGCATCGTCGCCGTGAGCTTGAGCGGCGTGCTCTCCGCGATGCTCTACGCCTACCGTCGTTTCCGCGCGGCCGCACTCGTCGGCGTTGCGGTCAACGTCGTGACGATTGCGTGTGTCTTGACGCTCAGCCACGACATGGACATTTACGCGCTGGTTCTGGGGACCGCGCTCGGTTTGACGGCCCAGATGCTCGTGCAGCTACCTTCCTTCCTCTCGATCGGCAAGTACCGTCCGATCATCGATTTGCACCATCCGGGTCTCAAGAAGATCTGGGTGCTCTTGGGTCCGATCATCGTCGGCTCTGCTGCCGGGCAGCTCGCACTCTTCTTCGACCGCTTCTTTGCCTCGACGCTGGCGCCCGGCTATATCGCCGGCATGAACTACGCGACGAAGCTGGTTAACTTTCCGCAGCAAATCTTTGCAGCCGCAATTGCGACGGTAATCTTCCCATTGCTCGCCGCGCAGTTTGCCCGCGAGCACCGCCGTGGCGTGGCTCGCAGCGTGGTCACCGGCCTTCGCTTGGTGAACTTCATCACGATTCCGTCGGCCTGCGCGCTGATCGTGTTGGCCCATCCGATGGTGCAGGCGCTCTTTGAGCGCGGAACGTTTCAGGCCGGCGCGACCGACTTGACGGCGAGCCTGTTGCCGTACGCAGCAGTCGGCTTGATTGCACTCGGTGCAAACGTCGTGCTGACGCGCTGCTGCTTCGCCTGTCGCGAAACGCTCTGGCCGGTAACGATCTCCGTAATCACGGTCGTGCTCAACGTCCTGCTGTCGCTCGTCTGGCTGCCCGGCTTGGGCGCGCGCGGCCTCTTGCTGGCGAACTCGACCAGTCAATCCGTGCAGGCCGTCCTCTTACTCATGCTCACGGCGCGCTTGGTCTCCGGCATCGATTGGCGTGCCTTGCTCGTCTCGGTTGGAAAGGTCGTCGTCTGTTCGCTGGCGATGCTCGCTGCGCTGCACTGGATCGGGGCGCTGGGCGTCACGCCGGAGGCCTCGCTCGCTTCGCGGGCCTGGTTCCTCTTCGGTCAGATGGCGATCGGGGGCGCCGTCTTCGTCGCCTTCGCGCGGGTCCTCAACGTCGAGGAGCTTGGTCTCGCCTGGCATACGATCGTCGCAAAGTTCGAGCGCAACCTTGTCAGCCCACCGGGAAATCCGGAGGCCCCCATTGCCTGAGCTCGATACCTGCGCCGTGGCGTAGCCTGCCCCGAGCTTGTCGAAGGGTCGAAGGATAACCACGATCAACTTTACTCGGGGAGGCCCGCCTTTTCCCAAACGCCAAAAATCCCGTGCGATGCTCTCGATCATAATGCCGGCATATAACGAGGCTTACTCGATTGCCGAGAACGTGTGCGAAACGGTCGAAACGATGCGGGGCCTCGGCGTCGATTTCGAGATCGTCGTAGTCGACGACGGCAGCCTCGACGGAACGCACACCGCGGCTATCGAGGCGTTGCGCGTTTGGCCCGATCGCGTGCGCATCGTGCGCTGCCGGCTCAACCAAGGCAAGGGTAACGCCCTCATTTGCGGCACCTCCTACTCGAAAGGCGAGTACGTCGCGTTCCTCGATGCCGACATGGATCTGCACCCCGAGCAGTTGGAGAACTTCTTCGCGATCATGAGGAGCCGCGATGCCGACGTCGTGATCGGCTCGAAGTTTCACCCACAGTCGCGCGTGGAGTATCCGCGCTTGCGACGGATCTACAGCTTCTTTTACTTTCTTCTGGTGCGCGCGCTCTTTGGGCTTCCGATCCGCGATACGCAGACCGGCATCAAGCTCTTCAAGCGCGAAGTCCTCGAACACGTGCTGCCGCGCGTGCTCGTGAAACGATTCGCTTTCGACCTCGAGCTGCTCGCAAACGTACATCACTTCGGTTATAAGATCGCCGAAGCGCCGGTTCAAGTAATCTTCAAGCGCGGCTTGAGCCGGCTTCGTCTGGCTGCGGTCTGGAATGTCTTTCTCGACACGATGGCGATCTTCTATCGCATGCGCATCTTACGCTATTACGACCGTCCGGAACTGTTCTCGTCCGGCAATGCGAGTGCCGGTTCGCACGAAATAGTCGTCCCCGTCGCTATCGGAGATTAAGCCCGGATTGGCTGAAGGTACCGCGCTGGTGCTGCTGCTACCAGGGGTCGGCGACGCCCTGGCCGCGAGCCCGATTCTCCGCGGACTGGAGCGCGACGCATGGTCGATCGACGCCCTCACATGGCAGCCTCCGGTCACCGAATATCTCCGCGGCCTCGGCGTCATCGGCGAGGTCACGCAGTTGCCGCTTCGCCCGACGCCGCGCGACCTGCGCAAGGCGCTCTCGCGGCTTCGGCCGCGCCGGTACGACGTCTGCGTCCTGCCGTTTCCGGCGACCCGTTGGCAGTACGCGGCGCTGGCTCGCGGCGCCGCCGCGAAACGGCTGTATTTGCACGAGTACGGTGGCGCCGCAACGGCCATCGCGCGTACGACGCGCAGCGTTCGCGTCCCGCTGCGCGGCGGCCACCGTATCGCCGAGAACTGGCGCCTGGCGCGCGCGATGGGTCTTCGCGCCGGAAGCGAGGACCTCGAGTATTGGGTTCCGGCGAGCTGGCGCAAGGATCGAATCGGTGGTCTGCTCGGCATTCATCCCGGCTCGATGGCATACAAAGGCAACGAGGCGAAGCGCTGGCCGTACGAACGTTTCGTCGCGCTCGCATTGCGCAGCGTAAAGAGCGGGCGCAGCGTGCGCTTCTTTCTCGGACCGCACGAAGAGCGCGAAGCTGCGCGCGTTGAGGATGACTTTCGTGGAACGCAGGGCGTCAGCATCGTTCGCCGCTCGCTCGCGGAGGCCGCGCGGAGTCTGGCGGAGTGCGAAGTCTTCGTCGGCAACGATGCCGGCTTTAGTCACCTCGCCTCCGGACTCGGCGTGAAGACGCTGGCGCTTTTTGGGATGACGAGCGAGATTCGCGCGGCGCCGATCGGTCAGGGCGTAGCGCTGCGCCCCTCACTCTGCCCAGCATGTCACGATGAGGGCTCCGCCGGCTTCCAGTGCGTGCGGCGCATCGACTACCGCTGCATCCTTACGGACGTCGAGCTCGACATGGTAGCCGCAAAGGTCGACGAACTCTTTACGGCGGCAAGCGTCGAGCAACGGCCGGTGGCCTTGGAAGGTCCGTTCAGGCTTTATGGAAAGGCTCACTCGTGAAAGAGCAGGCCGCTCCGGCCGGCGCGCCGCCGGTGCTGCGCCGGCTCGATCGCGAGACCCTTCGCAGAGCGCTGGTTCCGGCGCTCTTTATCGCGCTGGCTCTGCTCGTTACGAGTGGATACGGCAGCGGCGTTCAGCTCAACGACGGTCAAGCGGAGCTGCATCTCGATCCCCTCAAGTTCCTTTGGTCCCTGCTGCATGCGTGGAATCCGGCGCTCTATCTCGGAACGCACACGGGCTACTGGTTCCCCTACGAAATGCCGTACGGATGGCTGTACGCAGGCGCCCAGATCTTTGGCATTCCGCAGGGCGTCGCCCAGCGAGTCGCGGTCTTTGCCGTCTATCTCGCCTGCATCTCTTCGATGTACTACTGCCTGCGCAGCGTTGCGCCATGGATCGACGAGACCGCGCGGATCGCCGGTTCCGTCGCCTACCTTTTCAATATGTACGTGGCGCTCAACTCGCAGGCGCAGGTCGTTTGGCTGCTGACCTATGCCACGCTGCCGGCGATGATCGGCGTTACGGCTCGCGCGCTGCGCGGCGAGACGAACGTTTGGCGCGCGGCGCTGAGCATCGCGCTGCTCGTGCTGGTTGGCGGCGGCGTGAACCCGCCCCTGGTTGCGATCAATGCCATCCTGCTCGCGCTCTTCGTCGTCATCGCGGTGGCGTTCGATTCCCGCCCGGCGCTCGTCCTAAGCCGTGCGCTGCCTTTCGTCGCAGCGGCGAGCGTCGCAACCGTTGCGGTCAACCTGTATTGGATCGTTCCGTTCGTCGACTTCTTCCGGGGCGTCTGGCTCAACGGGATACTCAGCGAAGCGCCGTCGCTGCACAACGCTGCGACGTCGTTCGATAACGTTCTCCGCGGCCTCGGTCACTGGGCGACCTTCATCTCCTTCGGCGGCCGTGCGTACTTCCCGTGGTCGCAGCCATACGCACAAGGATTCTTCAGCGCACTGCTCTGGTTCGTCCCGATCGTGGCGCTCGGCGCCGTCATCTTCAAACGAAACCAGCGATCCGTTACGCTCTACTTTCTCATCGCGACGATCGTCTCGGTCCCGATCGTGGTGGGATATTACCACGACGCGCTCGGGGATGCCGTAACCACGCCGATTTACGACGCGTTCTATCGCTATCTGCCCGGCTTCCAAATGTTCCGTTTCTCGTACAAATGGGTCGCGGGCGTCGAGTTCGGCCTCTGCGGGCTTTACGCGCTGGCAACCTTTGCGGTTCTTGCCTCGCTGCGCGAAGCGCTGGCGCCCCTGGCGACGTTGGGCCGGAGGCGTTTGAACTGGGTGGTTCCGGCGGCGGGTGCGCTCTTGGTCGCGGTTCCGATTCTGGCATTCGTGCCCGTGCTGGTGAACAAGATGAACTATCCCGGCTCGGTACTGCCGAGCTGGGAGTTTCGCGAGAGTGCGCTGGTCGGAACGGACGACCAGCATCGCGTCGCGCTGCTTCCGACGCAGTTTCTCGAACAATACGACTGGGGTAACCCCCAGTTCTACATCGAGAACTCACTGATCGACCGCCCGCTGGTCTATGGGCTGCTCGGCAGCGAACCGTCGGAGGGGAGTGACGTCTGGGTACGGCGCGCCTATCGCGCGATGCGCGAGGGCCTTCCCTTTGCCGCCGACATGTTTCGCGTGCTTGGCGTCGACACGTTTCTCGAGCGCGACGATTTCGTTCCGGCAATCGACTTCAGCTCGCCCGACGAGGCGCGGTTTAACAGCATCACGCTCACGCACGATCTGCTCCACCGAGTGCTGATCGCGTCGCCGCAGCGCTCCGAGGGCCCGCTGCGAACCTATCGATTGAGGGCGGCGTTGCCGCTCGTTTACGGCGTAAACCATCCGGTCGTGAGCACGGCGCCGACCTTTACCGACGCGTATCTCGGTGACGTCGACGCGATGGCGCGGGGCGAGGCCCGCTTCGATCCGCCGACGCGGGTCCCGACCGAGTTTGCCAATACGATGCGAGCGCTCTCGCCCATCCTCCCCTTGTCGGGATCGCAGGTTCGAGATCTTGCGGTGAATCAAGCGCTTCCGGATGGAATCCTGGTTCGGGCACCGGCGGTTGCGGAGGACCAAGCCGTTCCCTTCGAAGTTAGAACCGGCGGCGACTACGTCGTCTTTGCGCGCGAACAGTCGCTGCTCTTCGCAAGGCTTCCGCCGCAAACGCTCTCGGTCGATAACCAGAACTTCACCCCGCAGAGTGCCGGCGGCTGGACGCGCTACGGCGAGATTACGCTTTCGGCGGGACGCCATACGGTGAGCGATGGCTATATCGATCCGTACCTCGTGGTTGCGCTCGTCAAGGCCGACGACCTTGCGGCGCAACAGGCGCAGATTGCGGCGCTGCAGCAGGCGCTTCCGCAAAACCTCGCGTTGGCGGAGTGGGTTGGCGGACGCAAGCGAAGCGTACTGCTGCCGTTCTCAGGCAGATACCGCGTTGCGGCGACCGCCGTCTCGCCTTTTGCCCCCGACGTCTCGCTGCGGGTGCGCCTCTCTCCGGCACGCTACGGCGGCGTCTTTCCGCAGAATCTCTCCGCCACATTGCCTTACGTTTTCGGCGGCGGCGTGGCGGCGACGTCGCAAATCCTTATGCCGGAGTCATGGTATCGCGACGACTCCACCGTCTACCGATGGCAGCGTGGCGACCCGCAGTCATGGTTTCTTCTCGCGCGCGAGTCGCACGTTCGCGTCTTCGTTCCCGGAGATCGCAGCCTTGCGGTGCAGGCGACGATGAGGATCAGCCGCCTGCAAGTCGGGAGCGTCATGACCGTCGATGTGAACGGTCAAAGGCAGCAAAACGTAACGCTGGCGGGCCTCCGTGCCGGTTCGCAAGAGTACGACACGTTGGATGGACTGGCGGGTCCGGCGCCGGTGCCCGTGATCCTCGCTCTGAGCTTACGTCCCGGTTGGAACGACGTCGCCTTCGTCTTTTCATCGGCTACCGGCGAGCGCGGCGACCTAGGCCCCGACGTTATCTCGGCGGCGGTCGCACCCGATCTCTCGTTCAGGCGAGTTGGTGAAAGCGGCGCGTCGCAGCCGCTGCGCGACGCCTCGTTTGGCGCGCGCGAAGTTCCTCCGCCGCCCCGGGGCCTCGCGGGCGATCCCGGGTTTGCCGGCACCGTGGCGCTGAGCGGGAACGGCAACCTGTGGCTTGGCGTTGCAATTGCAGGGCCCGCCGGCACGGCGTATCGCCTCTTTCCGCTGCCCGCTACCGGTGCATTCGATATCGACTTCATTCATGCGTTCCCGAACGGTTGGGACAAGGGCCGAGAGCGCATCGCAGGCCTATGGGTGCTGTGGCGCGGCCAGCGTCCGTGGCTTACCGATCTGCACTATAACGTGCGTGCGATTCCGGCGCTGGCGCTCGCGCACCCGCAGGCGCTCGCGTCGCCTCCAATTACGATCGATGGCCGTCCGATCGCTTCGCAAACGGTTGCACTTTCGCGCGGCAAGCACGTCGTGGGAATCGGCGACCGAAACATAAAGATCGGCTTTTTGACCATCGATCCCGTGACGCTGCCGCGCACGCAGCCGTTCGAGATTGGCTGGGAGCGATACTCGCCAACCGCTTTGGAAGTAACCGTTGCCGCCAACGCCGCCCCGTTTCTCCTAGTCTTCGGCGAGGCATACCATCCGGAATGGTCGGCCTCGGTCGACGGTGCCCCGCTAAGGCACGTCGTCGTTAACGGTCTCTCGAATGGCTGGATCGTGCCGAGCCTTCCGCAAGGCGGCAGGGTCGCGATCGTCTTTGTGGCCCAACGCGCCTACGACGTCGCCGCGGGGATCTCGCTGATTGCGCTGATACTCCTCGTGGTGCTGGCGATACGGCCCGAGCTTTGGCCGCTCACCTCGGAAAAACCGTGAAGGCTCTCGCGGTCGTTTGGGCGCTCGACCGCGCCCTGGCCTACGCCGTCGCAACCGCCGTCATCGCGCTGCTGCTGTCGATGCTGGTGCCGGACACGGATGCAGAGCGTCTTGCCACGGTCGCATACCTCGGTGCAATCTTTGCCGCGATCATCTTGGCGGTGAAGTGGTTTGTGCCGACCGCGCCGGCGCAAGGATTGCCGAAGCTTGCGCTTTCCTCGTTTCCCGAAGTGCTTGGTTTT
The DNA here is from genome assembly GCA_963754565.1 of Vulcanimicrobiota bacterium. GTDB lineage: Bacteria > Vulcanimicrobiota > Vulcanimicrobiia > Vulcanimicrobiales > Vulcanimicrobiaceae > Cybelea. The sequence goes on from CAVWGL010000001.1 coordinate 185,641, forward strand.
GCCGCGGGCATTACGATTCTGCTGACCGCGGCCGCGACATTTGCACCCAATGCCGGCGCCGAGGTGCAGCTGATCGCGTTCTCTCTGGTTGCCGTGGCGGTTGCGGCTATCGGCCGCGCCGGTGCCTTCGCACGGCTGCGCGCGAGACTCCGCAACGGCGGTCCGCTTGCGACGACGACCCGCTATGCGAGCGTCGTTGCCATCTCGTCTCTCGTCCTTGCGGCGCTGTTGCCCGTCGAGGTCGCAGACTTCTTTGCCAAACTCGGTTATGCCGCCGCCACTCTGGCGGCGCTCTGCTTTCTCGCCTCGGTGCTCGCACCGACGCCCGCCGGTGCGTCGATACGCAAAACCTATGCCGCGGCTTTGGAAACGTCGGGTGAGGCCGTCTTCCAGCCTGCGATTCGTTATGCCGCGCTTACGCTCGCCGTCGCGTTCGCGATCGCCGCTCTGCTGCCGCGGTGGTTGGCCGAGCCGTTTGCCGTGCTCGGCTATGCTTCGGCGGTCGTCACGACGCTGTGCGTGGGCGCGGAGTGCAGGCGGGTGCTTCACAAACGTTCCGTAACGGCTCCGTAATGGCGCGAGCTGCATCGGTCGCCGCGGCGCTTGCATTCGCCGCGTTCGTTGTTGCCAAGGGTGTTCCCACGCTTCGCCATGACTGGAACTGGCCGATCGACCGGATCGCGATCCCTTCGTTCTTCGACGAGTCCGTCAACGGCTGGCTCTCTAACGGCTTTGGCCTCGCAAACGCACACCCCACGACCTATCTGCTGGCGCTGCCGCTCGTCGCCGCCATGTGGCTCTTGGGACCACTGGGGGCGCTCGCGCTGCTTGCGCTTGCAAGCGGTTATTGTTGCATGCGCGCGGCGGCCGCCGTCGCGACGCGGTGGGGAAGCACCGATCTCGCTGCAGTGGGCATCGGACTCTTCGCGCTCTTCAACCCTTGGGTCTACAACGAGGTCGTCGCGGGACACTTGACGATGGTGCTCGCGTACGCTGCTCTCGTCGGCCTCTTTGCCGAGATGGCGCGCGGGGCCGGTGCCGGCGCAGTGAAATTGGCGCTGTGGCTCGCGCTCGTCGAGATTCAGCTGCAGTTCTTCATCATCGCGATGCTCGCGGTAGCTCTCTTCGCCGCCTTCACGAAGAAGTGGTGGCCGCTGCTTGCAGGGGCAGTCGTCGCGCTACCCTCCATCATCGGAATCGTTGCGGATCGCGCCGCGCTGCTGCAAACTCCCTACAGCGTCGAATGGCAAGCGAATCAATCGGTCGACCCGCTCTCGCTGCTCTCCCTCAACGGGTACTTTCCGGGTTACGCCGATAGGCTCGGCGTAGCGGCGGAACTGGCAGTTTGGAGCGTCTGCGCGCTTGCCCTCGTGGGAGCCGTTCTCGCGCGACGGCGGCAAACGGCGATCTGGGCCGCTGCGGCGGCGGCACTAGTCTTTCTCGTTGCAATCGGCATGCGGGGACCGCTCGCAGTTCCCTACGAGTGGATCGTCCGGCAAGTTCCTGAAAGCGGAGTCTTCCGCGAGCTTTACGACCTCGCCGGTATCTTTGCGGCGCTGCTGGTCGTCCTGGCGTCCGCGGGTACCGCCTCGGTGCGTCCGCTTGGCTACGTTGCCATGGCTGCCGGAATCGTCTTGCCCGTAACTTGGTTATTCCATCCGCCGAGCGAGCTTTGGATCGCGGCGCGCGAGTATCCACATCCAAGCGTTACGGCCCCTGCGTTTTCGCGAGTTGCGTTGATACCGGCCTTTCAACCGCTGCAGTTGCGCGGCGACGGCGGCGACGGCGCCGATCCCGACGCGTTCGCTTATCCCGGCCAGGTTGCGGTGATCAATCAATACTTTCCGACGTATCCCGTCGACGTAGCGCTCGCGCGCTACGAGCGCAGCGGCGACGTAGCTCCGTTGCGTGCTCTAGGCGTGGCGTCAATAGTCGAGCGTCCCTGGCTCGTATCACGATCGAACGGCGCGATCGGTTTGGCGGCCTCGTCACTGGCGATGCCGGCGAGCCGGGCGGCGCCTCCGGGGACCGCTCGTAATTTGCGCGATGCGGCGCCCCTCGTCTCACAGTGCAGCGCCGTGCGGGTCGTTGCGATCGTCGATCGTCTAAACGCGTGCGACATCTTCCTCGGCGACGCACCGGGATATGCGACGATACGACCGGTGGCCGTCGAGAGCGTCTCGATCGACCCGCGCAGCGCGTGGATCGACGCCCGTTTGGCATTTGCGCGCGCACCCGAGTTGGCTCAAGGCATGGGCGGTGCGCTTACCCAATCGCCGATTCCGCATTCGGTCGACGCCGCGTCGTGGCTGCTCGCATACGTGCGCGGACGATTGAATGCAACCGATGGCCACAACCTCGCCACGAGCCGCGGCGGGTTTACCTGGATCTGGATTCCCCGCAGCGTCGCTGCAATTGCGTGCGCGGGGCTCTGCGAACTCGTAGCCGAGTCGCAGTCGTTTCCCGCGCTCCCGCTCTATCAGCGCGCGGCGCCTGCGCAAGGCTTGACGTTCGACCGGCTGACGCCGTGGCTTTATCGCGTGCGGGTTTCGCAAGGGTCGGCGGGTCTCATCCGCTTGAACGAACGCTACGATCCCGGATGGTTTGCGCTGCGAGGCGGGCACGTCTTACGGCATCTGCGCGTCGGCCTTTCCGTTAATGGCTGGGATCTTGCGGATGACGCGTCGAGCGACGTGTTTCTCGTGCAAGTGACCGCGTTCTTTCAACTGCTCGCGGAACTTATGGGCCTGCTATGCGTGCTGTTGCTGCTGAAGGCGCTCGCACGCACGCCGACGAAACACACGTAGAGTGTGGTACAGGACACTAAGATGATGGCCGTTCCGTTTGTCGATCTCAAGGCGCAGTTTCACGCGATTCGTGAAGAGGTCGTTCCCCGCGTGATGCAGGTCATGGAGAGTGCTAGTTTCGTCCTCGGTCCGGACGTAGCACTTTTCGAAGAGCACTTTGCGACCTATGTCGGTACGCGCTATTGCGTCGGGGTCGCGTCCGGCACCGCCGCCTTAGAGCTGGTATTGCGGGCCATGGAGATCGGCCCCGGCGACGAGGTCATCATTCCCGCCAACACCTACGTCGCGTGCGCGATTGCAATCTCGAGAGTCGGCGCGCGCCCGGTTCTCGTCGAGGCCGATCGCGCGTATCTCATCGACCCTTCGTTGCTCGACGCGGCGGTCACGCCGCGGACCAAAGCCGTCATGCCCGTTCATCTGTACGGCCAGGTCGTCCCGATGGAACCGATCGTCGCCTTCGCGCGCCGTCACGGTTTACGTATCATTGAAGATGCATGTCAGGCTCACGGCGCACGTTACGCCGACCGGCGTGCGGGAGGTTTCGGTGATGCGGCATGTTTCAGTTTCTATCCCGCGAAGAATCTGGGGGCCTATGGCGATGGCGGTGCCATCGTTACCGACGATCCAGCTTTGTACGATTCGCTCCGCCTGCTGCGTGACTTCGGCCAGCGAAAAAAGTACGAACATCTCGTCAAGGGAGAAAACTGCCGGCTCGATTCGATACAGGCTGCGGTGCTCGACGTCAAGCTGGGCCATCTCGACGACTGGAACGAGGCGCGCCGCCGCCACGCAATCGCGTACGACGAACGGCTTTCCGCAATAGGCATAGCCCCGCCCGTGCGTTGGCACGAAGAGAGCCACGTCTATCATCTCTACGTCATCGAGGTCGAAAACAGGGATAGAGTCCAAGCCGCGTTGGGCGAACGCGGCATCGCTACCGGCATCCACTATCCGATTCCGATTCATTTGCAGCCCGCCTATGCCGATCTCGGGCTTGCGCCGGGCTCGTTCGAGCGCACGGAGCGCTCCGCCGGCCGGCTGCTCTCGCTCCCGATGTTCGCCGAGCTGACCGGCGAGCAGATCGACGCCGTGGTCGACGCGCTCGCAAGTTGCCGGCGGATGGTATTCGCTTAAGCCCCCTCACGATTAGCGACGTCGTGCAGCGCGCACCATTAGGAGTGGCGGTCGTCGGAGCAGGTTACTGGGGGCCTAACTTGGTCCGCAACTTTTACGCTTCCGAAAATTGGACGGTTCGCTGCGTCGTGGAGCCCGACGGCGCGCGGCTCGAGCGTCTTCTGCGGCTCTATCCAACCATCGCGGGGTTACGCGATATCGAGGCGGCACTGGCCGATGCCGCAATCGATGCGATCGCTCTGGCGACTCCGCCGCGCACTCACTACGAACTCGCCGGCCGGGCGATCGCCGCGGGCAAACACGTGTTGGTCGAAAAGCCGCTGACGGAACGCCTTGCGGACGCCGAAGATCTGTGCGCGCAGGCGCAGCGCACCGGCGTTTGCTTGATGACCGATCATACCTTTCTTTATACCGGCTCGGTGGAGAAGCTGCGCTCGCTGCGCGAGAGTGGAGAGCTGGGCAAGATCTACTATGTCGACTCCGTCCGCGTGAACCTCGGGCTCTTCCAGGAGAGCAATGTCGTCTGGGATCTGGCGCCGCATGACGTTTCGATAATCAACTACGTCTTGGACGAGCTTCCCGAGTCGGTGGCGCTTCAAACCGGCGCCTGCGTTCACTCCAAGACGCCGGACGTCGCCTTTCTCACGATGTGGTATCCCAACGGCTCGCTCGCTCACGTGCACCTGAGCTGGCTTTCCCCGGTAAAGGTGCGTCGCACCATGATCTCCGGCAGCCTCAAGATGGCGGTCTGGGACGACGTCGAGCCGACCGAGAAGATTTATATCTACGACAAAGGCGTCGTCGCGAACCCGTCGAGCACGACGTTGCAGCAGCAAATGGTCTCGTATCGCTTGGGAGATCTGCACGTTCCGCTGGTCGACAATCGCGAGGCGCTGGGGAAGCTCGTTGAGGATTTCGGTGCTGCTATTCGAAACGGAACGCAGCCGCGATCGAGCGGCGCCTTCGGCGCCGGCGTCGTAGCGGTGATCGAAGCCGCCTTTCGATCGGCCGAGCTCGACGGTGCGAAAGTGTTGCTTACGGGCCACTCATGACGGTCACCAGCAAAGGCGTCCGCTTTTCCGTGCTCTCGCCGGCTTTGAACGAAGCGGCTCGGCTGCCCGCGATGCTGGAATCGATCCGGCGTCAGAAGTATCCGAGCGACTTGGTGGAGGTGCTCGTGGCGGACGGAGGCTCGACGGACGAAACCGTCGCCGTCGCGCGCTCCTTCGGAGCTCGCGTCGTCCACAATCCGGTTCGCCGCGCCGAGCCCGGCGTCGGACTGCTCTTTGAGGAGGCGACCGGCGACGTTGCGATCGTCATGGCGGCCGACAACGCACTTTGCGATGAGGACTTTCTCGCTCGGCTCGCGCGTCCGTTTGAGGATCCCAAAATTGTCGCCGCCTTTCCTGCGATAGTGAGCACGGCGCAGGATGGGGCGACGACGCAATACTTTAACGCTTTCACCGACCCGTTCAACCACTTCGTCTACGGCGGCGCCGCTTCACCCGCTTCGTACTCTCGCACCTATCCGGTAAAGCGGCGTACCGACGACTACGTCGTATACGATTTCGCTCGCGGCCCGATGCCCCTGATAGCGCTGGCGCAAGCATTCGCCGTTCGTCTGCCCTATCGGAAACCGTCCGGTCTGGCGGAAGATGATGTGGCTCCGGTCGAGATGCTCGTAACGCAGGGGCTCGACATCGCGTTCGTCTCTGGAGCCCGTGTCGAGCACCACACGGTGCGAGATATCGGCGATGCTCTGCGAAAGTTCGGGCCACGATTTCGCAAGCGAATGACCGATTCCGGGATGCCCGTCTGGGAACGGTTGCGCGCCACCGGGCGCGCACAGCGTTTGCGCGCCTATCTGTGGCCATTCTATTCGGTTAGCTTCGCGCTCCCCGCCGCCACGGCGGCCTACGGTTTGGTGCGAGACCGTCGCGCGGAGTGGCTCTATCACCCGTTCTTGAGCGCCGCCTTCGGATTCGAGTTTTGGCGGCAGGCCGCGATCGTGGCGGTCCAACGGTTGCGCAATCGTGCCGATTGACGCGCACGTCGTCTTGGGCGAGAACGTCTCGATCTTTCATCGGGATCTGGTCAACTTATACGGATGTCGTATCGGCGACGAGACGAAGATCGGCGCCTTCGTGGAGATTCAGAAGAATGCCGTCGTTGGAAAGCGCTGCAAGGTCTCGTCGCATACCTTCATCTGCGAGGGCGTCGAGATCGAAGACGAGGTCTTCATCGGACACGGCGTCATGTTTACCAACGATACTTTTCCGCGCGCGACAAACGCCGGCGGCTCGCTGCAGACCGAGGCCGACTGGAAAGTTCTGCCAACGCGCGTTCGCCGCGGCGCGTCGATCGGCAGCAACGCGACGATCCTTCCGAACGTCACGATCGGAGAGCACGCGCTGATCGGCGCCGGTGCGGTCGTTACGCGCGACGTGCCGGATTTTGCAATCGTGACCGGCGTGCCGGCGCGGGTTGTCGGTTCGACGCGGCGCTCATAGCGACGAAGCGTCGTGTGGAGTCCACGTCCGCTTCAGATCGCCGCCCCGAATCTTGCCGGGGTGATCGAAGATGTAGAAGTGGCCGTCGGGACCGACGTAAACCGTCTCTCTAGAATACGGATCGCGGCCGTAGAAGACGATCGCATTACCTACGGGATCGTAGACCGCGCGCCAGCCATACCCTGCGGGAAGGTGCGCGTAGTCGTAGTGAGTCGTCGTGCAGCCGAAGAGCGCTAGTACCGTCGCAAGGAGAACGCGTTGGGCCGTAGTGTGAAGGTCCCTTAGTAAGAGCGGACGTTGTGAAGGCCCACCGCGGCGAAGGCGGCGGCGATCTTCTGCGCGTCGGCGCCGGCATCGGGAAAGATAACCACCGCGCGGCCCTCGACGATGGCGTCGTCGAAGTTCTCGACTTCGTCGTCGGGAACCGGGTAATCCGCGAGGTAGTGCTTGTTCTCGTCCTCCCCGCGCGCGAAGATCGGGCCGGTTTGGTCACGATAGTCGCTTACGCCCGGTACGTTGGTTCCGAAATCCTGCATTACGCCGGTGCCCTCGGTCATGTCGTCCGAAAGTTCGCTCGCATCCGGGTCGACGACGACGTGGATATAGCGCATCGCAGAGGGTTTGGGAGTGTCTTCGTCGCTTGCAAAAACCTTAACCTTGCTGACGTCGATCTGCTGCGCTCGCAGCGCATCCTCGAGCGACGCTGCGTTCGTGTCGGAGGATATTCCGATGACCAAGCCTGCTGCCACGCGTACGGACTCCTTTAGGCGTTGTAGACTTTAATAGCGCTGCCAAGCCGTTCGACGCCAAGGCGGATATTCTTCTCCGATGCGTTGGAGAAGTTGAGACGCATGCCGTCGTGTACGTCGCGGCCCGGATAGAAACTGACGCCGGGAACGAAAACGACTTTCGATTCGGCGCAGATGCGCAGCAACGCCGACGTATCGACCCCCGGCACGGTCACCCAAAGAAACATCCCGCCGGACGGCCGCGCGAAGCGAACGCCCTCCGGCATGAACTCCGCGAGAGCTTCGGCCATGACGCCGCAACGGCGCGCATACGTCGTCACGATCTTGCGCACGTGTTCTTCGAAAGTGCCCGAATCGCTGACGTACTGATGGAAGACGTACTGCGCGAACGTTCCGCTGTGAAGATCGGCGCCTTGTTTTGCAAGCACGATCTTTTCGCGAATTTCCTCGTCCCCAATGACGAGCCACGCGACGCGCATGCCGGGCGATACGATCTTGCTGCCGGTTCCGGAGTAGATAATCGGCGTTGCGGTTTCGTGCGAGATCAGCGAGGGTAGGTCGGTGCCCTCGAATCGCAGCTCGCAATACGGGTCGTCCTCGACGATCGGAAGTCCAAAGGCCTCGCAGATCCGCACGACGCTCTCGCGCCGCCGCCTAGAAAGCGTTCGCCCCGTCGGGTTTGCAAAGTTCGGGACGAGGTAGAGCAGCTTCGGAAAGGGGTCGGCGCGTTCGAGCACGCGCTCGAGCGATTCGGGGATCAGCCCGTCCTCGTCGGTATCGACGGTGAGATAGCGAGCTTGGTATGCGTCGAAGGCTTGAATCGCACCGAGGTACGTCGGGTCTTCGAGCACGACGTGATCGCCAGGATCGAGAAAGATCTTTCCGATTAAATCGAGGCCCTGCTGCGAGCCATTGACGATCGTGACGTCGTCGGCGTCGAAGGTGCGCTCGAAGCGCCGGCTCAACCGTTGCGCTATCCAGCGCCGCATCTCCGGGATCCCCTCGGTCACGCTGTATTGCAGCGCCGCCGGCCCGTACTGCTGCATCACGACGCGAACCGCCTCGGTGATTGCTTCGGTTGGAAACAGCTCGGGCGCGGGAAGACCGCCTCCAAACGAGATGACGTCGGGCTGTTGCGTGACTTTGAGCATCTCGCGAATCGTCGAGGCGCGTAGGTGCGCCGTACGCTCGGCGAACTTTGCGGCGCGCGAGATGGTCGACATGCCCTAGTGGCCCTGCCCGTGACCCGAAGGGCTAGCCGTTTTCAGACGAACTGCGTCGTCGCTCTTCGCTCGCAAAGTGCCGCTTTTGTCGCTCATCGCTCCTCGCATCTCGTGCCGAAAACGGCTAGCGGCACAATACATCCTCACGTGCCGGGCCACTAAACTTAGCCGGCGGTCATCGGTGGTCCGCTTATTGGCGGACGGCTAGCCGGCGTGCCCAGCGATTCCCCGGCGAAGGACAGGATCGTCGCTCCCAGCCCGATGAGCCCGACCAGGATCAAGACCAGGCTGCCGAGGACGGGCACAAGCTCCGCCGCGGTGATGAGGGCGATGCCGGCGAGGAGTGCGACCAGCGGCGAGGGTGTCGTCGCCGGCGAGACCAGCTCGCAGAGCCGCCGGCCGATCAAGAGTGCCAGCGCCGCAGTGCCGAGGAAGACGCTCGCGAGCAGAAAGACCATCTCCAGCGCGATCAGTGGAATGAGCAGAATCGTGATGGCCAAAAGGACCGCTAGCGGAATTATCGCGACGCACCCGATCAAGCCGGCGGCGACCGAGAGGCCCGGGTGTCGTTCTAACCGGTCCAAGACCATTCGGGTGCGCAGCGGGAAGATGAGGAAGACCAGCAGCGCGAGCAGATTCCAGGAGAGCCGCCACAGCAGCCGGTGATCGGGAAGGAAGGGGCTGTACCCGATCTCGCTCGGCGCCCAAGGAACGACCGCCTGCGTCATGGCGCCGCCGACGTCATGAACCTCGCCGGTGACGAGGCCGCCCGGGCGAGGGTCGTAGCTCCCGCCTACGATGTTGACGTCTCCGTCGACGACGCCGGCGACGGTCGCATCGCCGAAGATCACGTTGAGGTCTCCGTCTACCACCTGCCCGGGTTCGACGACTACGGATCCCAGGTAGGTGCCTCCGTGGTAGACGGCGTGTGTCTCCGCCAGCGCAGGCCGCGCCGGCAGCGCCAGCGCCGCGAACAGAGATCCGGCGAAGATGATTAGACGAAGCGTCACGAGCGCGGTCCCCTAGTGAGGTAGACGGCCAGCATCGGACGGAGCCGGCGATAGCCGAAGAAGATTAGCGCGAGCAGGAAGAGATCCACCAGCAGCACGACCGTAACCGCCGCAGCCGCGGTGATGCTCACCGGAGCGATCTCCCGCAGCGCGGCGCCGGCAGCTGCCAAACCGTTGGCGCCCGACGCGCTGAGTTCGCCGATCATGCGCGTCGTTTGGTGACCGCGCAGCAGCAGTCCCGCGACGAAGATCCAAGCGATGCCGAGGTAGGCCAGCAACGGCTGCCAGAGCGGCAGGCGGCGGGCGGCGCGGGGTTGCGATCTACGGGTCACCGAGACGACGGCGGCCGTAAACTCGAAACCGACGCTGCCGGGGGGTCGCGCCGTAGTGAGCAGTGCATCGACCACTCGCAGCTCGTCGAAGAGGACCCGGCAATCGCGACAGTCCTGCAGATGAATGGCTACGTCGCGCATCTGCCGCCGGCGCAGCGCCGCTTCGAGGTACGCGTCGAGCAACGGCTCACACGAGGAGCAGCGCATGCGACGCTCCTTTCTGCAGCGTACGGGCCGAGGCGCCGATGGCGCGCGCTTCCCGCTCGCGCATCTTTTTCGTCAGCGCGATCTTGCCGCGATGGATCAACGTCTTAACGTTTCCTAGCGAGAGTCCCAGCGTGCTCGCGATCGTTTGGTACTCCATATTATCGAAGTACCGTAGCGCCAGGACCGCGCGAGTGCGTTCGGGGAGTTCGGCGAGCGCGGCCCGCAACTCGCGCTCGGCCTCTTGGCGCAGTAGTCCGCCGGCCGGATCCGCCTGCGGCGACGGGTCGGCCACCATCGCTTCGAGCGCCTGCTCTTGCGAAATCTCCTGTACTTGCGGAGCGCGCTGCGATTTTGCCAAGTGCGTGCGAATGACGTTGCGGGCGATCTGATAGATCCAGGTCGAGAACTTTCCCAACTGCGGGTTGAAAGTATTGAGGTGCGAGTACGCGCGTAAAAAGGTCTCCTGCGACAAGTCCGCGGTCTCGTACGAGTTGCGAACGGTTGCGCCGATGAAGTTTGCTATGCCGCGCTTGTAGCGATCGACGAGCACGCCGAAGACCTCCCTCTCCCCGGAGCGCACTCGATGCACCAGAGCTTCGTCGCTCTGATCACTGAATGCCATCCTCCCCTCGATTCGGTTCCTTTGGCCGCTTCTACCTAGGCTCTCCCCGGTTTGTTACGCCGGACAGTAGCGTCCGGAAGGACGGGTTGGCGGCATCCCGCGGGGAGAGAATGGGAGCGACCTCACCGAGCGGCCACTCGATTCCCAATTCGGGATCGTTCCAGGCGACACCAACTTCGCCCGCGGGGTCGTACGCTGCGCTCTGTTTGTACCAGATAATCGTGCCCTCTTCGAGCGCCAAAAAGCCGTGAAGAAAGCCGGCCGGTACGTAGATTTGCCGGGCATTAGCCGCCGTTAACGTCGCGGCGTGCCAACGTCCGCAGGTCGCGCTCCCGCTCCTTGCGTCTACGATAACGTCGAACGCGCCGCCGCGCACGACCGATATGAGTTTGGCCATGCGCGCGTCGCTATGCAGTCCGCGCAAGACGTTGCGCTTCGAGAGCGAAGAGTTATCCTGGACAAACTCATCGCGGATGCCGCACTCGCGATACCGGTCGAGCGAGAAGAGTTCTCGAAACGCGCCTCGTTCGTCGGCGAAGACGCGCGGCGTCAGCATCAAAGCTCCGGCAAGAGGTAAAATCTCGACCTTCATGAGAACGACGGTTCTATGAACGGCAGTGTGAGTCCACCAGGTACGTTCACACTGCGTCGCGGGCTCGATCGATTGCGAACCAGTGCCATGGTCAAGCAGAGCCTTCTCGTCTTTGCGGCCGGGATGGTTCTCAACGTCTCCGGGTTCATCGCGCACGCCGTCGCGAGCCGCGAGCTAGGCGTCACCGCGTACGGCGGACTCTATGCCCTCATCAACGCGGCGTTGATCGCGGCGCTGCCTGCCGCTTTTGTCGCACCGGTCGTCGCGCAACTCGCCGCCGAGTTTCGGGCGCTGCACGACGACGGACACCTGCGGGGATTGACCGACAGCATTGCGGCGGGCTTCCTCAAGTTGGGGATCGTCTATCTGGTGGTGGCGACGCTCGGCGCGTTTCCCTTCGCGCGGTTTTTGCACGTGCCGGTCTGGTCGGTTCCGTTCGTCGGTCTGCTCGCCGGCGCCGCGCTTTCGCTCAACGCGCTGCGTGCCATCGCCCAGGGAACGCAAGACTTCGTTGGTTACGGTCTATCGAACGCCGCCGAAGGCATTGCGAAGGTCGTCGGCATCGTCGTCTTGATTACGATTGGTCTCAAACTTGGGGGCGCGATGCTGGGATTCTTCTTGGGACCGGTCTGCGCGCTGATCTACTTAGCGCGCCGCCTAAGGCAGCGATACGCCGCATCGGAGCAGCGTTCGGTGCGTTACGACTGGCGCCGAATTCTCAACGCCGGTGCGGGCGCGGCGGCCGCGACGATCGCGATCGCGTTGATGGGCTCGGCCGACGTGGTGTTGGTGAAGCACTACTTCGCCCCGCACGAAGCGGGACTCTATGCCGCGGCATCGTTGGGCGGAAAGATGCTGCTTTACGCCGTCGGCTTCGTTCCGACGGTATTGTTGCCGCAGGCCGCTGACCGCCACGCACGCGGTGCGCAAACGCGCGAGGTCCTCGCGGGCAGCCTTACGACGCTCGCGGCCGTAGCATTTTGCGGTCTCTTGATCTTTTATTTCTTCGGGCTCAACGTACTGCACGCGCTTGTCGGTCACGCCTTCGACGCGGCGGCTCCGCTGCTGGTACGATACGGCTTGGCCATGGTGCTTCTCGCATTAACCAACGCGTTGACCTTCTACGGAATCGCGACGCACCGCCTCGCCTTTACGGTACCGCTCTTTCTCTGCACGCTGGGCACCCTGCTCGCGATCGTCGCCGTCCATCCGACGCTCTCCACGGTCGTCGAGATCATGGTCTTCGGCAATCTCGCAGCCGCGCTCGCCGTCACCGTCTCGCTGCTCTTTCAACGGCGTTCGAGCGGCCGGCGATCGACCGTGTGAAGCGCGTCTTACTAATCGGCGGAGGGGGACAGCTTGGGACGGCGATCGCACGTCGCTGGCAGGATTGCCGAATCGCCGCACCGTCGCACGAAGAGTTGGCGCTCGAGCGCAGCGATCGGCTCGCGCAGACAATCGAAGAGTTCAACCCCGACGTGCTGGTAAACTGCGCCGCGTTTCACGACGTCGATCGCTGCGAACTCGAGCCGGCGCAAGCCTTCGAGATCAATGGGCTCGCGGTGGGACGCGCTGCGCGCATTGCGGGGCGGCACGGCCTTCTCTTCGTTACGCTGAGCAGCGACTACGTCTTCGACGGCACGAAAGGTGAGCCGTATACTGAAGCCGATCCGCCCAATCCGCTCTCGGTTTACGGCGCATCGAAACTGCGGGGCGAGACTCTGACGCAATCCTCCGGCGCTCGCGCCTTCGTGGTGCGAACCTGCGGCGTTTACGGACCCTCGCGCTCTCGGACGCCGCGTCGTCCCTTCATCGACCGAATCTTGACGCAGGGTGCCAACGGGAGCTCCGTTCCCGTGGTGGCCGACGTCGTTGCGTCGCCGACCTTTGCCGGCGCTCTCGCGGACGCGCTTCGCGCCTTGATCGAGAGCGAGGCCTACGGGCTCTACCACGCCGCGGGCGCCGGCTCGGCGAGCTGGTACGAGTTCGCCTGTGAGGCGAAGCGACAAGCTCGAGCCGACCTCCAAATCGAACCGATCGCCGCGGATCAGTGGAAGGCGATCGCGGTTCGTCCCCGTTTTTCCGCGCTCGACAACGCAAAGCTGCGCGAACTTGGGATAGCGATGCCGTCGTGGCGCGACGGAATTGCCGCATATCTGGCTCTTCGAGTACGATAGAGCGCGCCATGGAACTGCGAATAGATCGAGCCGGTGTCGATCGTTGCCGTGAACTCGCCGCCGCGATCGTCGCCCCGGTCGAAGCCTTCATCGCCGGTCACTCGACGCTCTCCGTCGAGCGGGCGGTGCTCCGATTGCTCGGCGTCGACGGCGTTACCTTAGAAGAGGTTCCGCTGCCCAACGCGGTGCTCGACGCGCTTGGTCCGCGGGAACGTGCCGAGGGCGTGGCGCTGGCCTTTGGTAAGGGACTGGCGGAGACGGGACTGGAAGCCGCGGAACTGGCCGCCGAGATTGCGACCGGCCGCGTTACGTTCGAACGGTTTGCGACGACGCCGGAAGAGGCCGCTCGCGCTGCCCTGGATCCGATTGTCGAGCGAGCGCTAGCGCGAATCGCGGCGCAACGGGAGGAGCGCGCGGTCAGGCTAGCCGCGCTCCCGCAATTGCCTCCGCCCCTGCTTTACGTGATCGTGGCGAGCGGCAACATTTACGAAGATCGCGTCGCTGCGGTCGCCGCGGCACAGGCCGGGGCGCAGGTGATCGCCGTGATCCGGTCCACCGGGCAATCGCTGCTCGACTTCGTGCCGTACGGTCCGACGACCGAAGGTTTCGGCGGCACCTACGCGACGCAGGCCAACTTTGCGATCATGCGCGCGGCGCTCGACGAGGTGAGCGAGCGGCTCGGCCGCTACGTGATGCTCACGAACTATGCCAGCGGCTTATGCATGCCCGAGATTACGGTGATGGCCGCCTTCGAACGGCTCGACATGTTGCTCAACGATTCGATGTACGGCATTCTCTTTCGCGACATCAACATGAAGCGGACCTTCGTCGATCAGCATTTCAGCCGTATGCTCAACGCTCGCTCGGGAATTATCATCAACACCGGCGAGGACAACTATCTCACGACGGCCGACGCCGTCGATCAAGCGCCCGCCGTGCTGGCATCGCAGTTCATCAACGAGGAGTTCGCACACCGCGCGGGACTCCCCGACGCTGCGATCGGACTGGGGGACGCGTACGAGATCGATCCCGACCGGGAGGACAGCTTCCTCTTTCAGATCGCCCAGGCGCAGCTGGCGCGCGAGATCTTTCCAAACGCGCCCTTGAAGTATATGCCGCCGACAAAGCACATGACCGGCGACATCTTCAAGGGTCACCTGATCGATGCGATGTTCAACCTCGCCTCGGTGATGACCGGCCAACACATCCATCTCTGCGGCATGCCGACCGAAGCCATTCATACGCCGTTCCTCGGCGACCGCGCGCTTTCGCTTGAGAATGCGCGCTACGTGATGAGCACGGCCCGGCACTTCGGCGACGAGATCGCGTTGCGCCCCGGCGGCGTCATCGAGCGGCGCGCGCACGAGGTGCTGGCTTCGTGCGAAAGTTTGCTCGAGCGAGTTGCCGCTATGGGGCTGATGAAGGCGATCGAGTCGGCGCTCTTTGCCGATGTGTCGCGCTCGGCCGACGGCGGACGCGGCGCCGACGGCGTCTTCGCGCGCGCCGGGAACTATTGGAATCCGTTCGAGTTGGCCGGAGTCGAGGCTCCCAGTATATGACGTCGCTCGTGCGTCCCTACGGGGATACGATTGACGACGGTAAAGTGCAGCTGTCGTTTACCCTGCCCGTGGAGTGGAGCGAGGCCGCCGACGAGGCGGCGCGTCAGCTCGCGGTAAAGATGGGCTTCGACGACGTGCAGGTGGCCGAAGGACGTCCAATAGCGGCGGGCTTCTCTTTTTTCGTCCTCTATGCCGCGACGAGACAGGGCGTCGACGCCGGCGCCATCGTCGCACCCTCGGCCGGTGGGCACGCGATGACGATGGAAGAGATCGACCTTTTCGTGGGCGAGCGCATCGGGCGTAAGGTTCGCGTCGCCGGGGCCTGCATCGGAACCGACGCGCATACCGTCGGCATCGATGCCATTCTGAATATGAAGGGTTACAAAGGCGACTACGGATTGGAGCGCTATCACGCTTTCGAAACGTACAATCTCGGGAGTCAGGTCGCCGTCGAAGAGCTCGTACGTTTCTCCAAGGAGCACAAGATCGACGCGCTGCTTGCCTCGCAGGCCGTAACTCAGAAAGGAAGCGACATTACGAACTTCACAGCCCTGGGCGAGCTGCTCGAAGCCGAGAACGTGCGCGACAACGTCGTGCTGATCTGCGGCGGTCCTCGCGTCACCAATCGACTGGCGGGCGAGCTCGGCTACGACGCCGGGTTCGGCCGCGGTACGCTGCCGAGCCAAGTTGCCGGCTTTATTGCGACTACGTTGGCCGAGCGGTTTCGAGCGGGGAGACCACACTGGTGAGCCGGACCGCCCTCGTTACCGGCATTACCGGGCAAGACGGATCCTACCTGGCCGAACTTCTGCTGGAGAAGGGATATCGCGTCGTCGGCATGACGCGGCGCACCAGCACCGAAGTGCACGAGCGCATCGAGCACATTGTCGACGAGATCGAGATCGTCTCGGGCGATCTTCTCGACCAAAGCTCGATCACGTCGGTGGTTAATGACGTTGCGCCGGCGGAGATCTACAATCTAGCCGCGCAGTCGTTCGTGCCGGCGTCGTGGAGGCAGCCGGTGCTCACTGGAGAGTTCACCGCACTCGGCGTCACGCGCGTGCTCGAAGCGATCCGCCAAGTCGACCCGGCGATCCGCTTTTATCAAGCGTCTAGCTCCGAGATGTTCGGCAAGGTCGCGGAGACGCCGCAGCGCGAGACGACGCCGTTCTATCCGCGCAGCCCTTACGGCGTCGCGAAAGTCTACGGCCACTGGATCACGGTGAACTACCGCGAGTCGTACGATCTCTTCGCCTGCAGCGGAATCTGCTTCAATCACGAGTCGCCTCGGCGCGGCAAGGAGTTCGTGACGCGAAAGATCTCCGACGGTGTGGCGCGGATCAAGCTGGGATTAAGCAAAGAGCTGCGCCTCGGAAACCTCGACGCCCATCGCGATTGGGGCTACGCCGGCGATTTCGTGCGCGCCATGTGGATGATGCTGCAGCAACCTCGCGCCGAGGATTACGTCATCGCCACGGGCCGAACCCATAGCGTTCGCGACTTCGTGCGAATCGCGTTTGAGGTCGCCGGACTGGGCTCTTTCGAGCCTTACGTCGTCATCGATCCGCGTTTCGTCAGACCGGCCGAAGTGGACATGCTCATCGGCGATGCGAGCAAGGCACAGCGCGAGCTCGGTTGGCGTCCCGATGTCGAGTTCGAACGGCTCGTTTCGATGATGGTCGAAGCCGATATCGACCGTCTCTCGGCGCGTACCCGCGCGTAAGCGAGCCGTCGTGCGCGCGATGGTTACGGGCGCGAGCGGCTTCGTCGGCCGCTATCTCGTGGCGGCGTTGCGCGCAGAGGGCTCCGCAGTGCTGGCGTGTGGCGGCCCAAACGAGCAGGCCGGCGCGCTCTTTCCGATCGACCTCGCCGATGCCGGTTCGTTGCAAGCCGCCGTGGAGGCGGCTCGCCCGTCCGTCATCTTTCATCTCGCGGCGCAGACCTTCGTGCCTCATTCGCTCCAGTCGCCGCTCGAAACGTTTGAAACCAACGCCCTCGGCAGCGCGCGCCTTGCCGAAGCGGTCCGGCGATACGACGCCGACCCGTCGCCCCGAATCATTTTTACCAGTTCTGCGGAAGTCTACGGCGTGAGAGAACCCGGCGAGTATCCGCTGCGCGAGACGCTCGACCTGCGTCCCGTCAATCCTTACGGCGCGAGCAAGGCGGCCGCCGAAGCGATGCTGCTTTCGTATGCGCGCACCTTCGAACTCGACGTCGTGATCGCGCGCGCCTTCAATACGATCGGCCCAAACCAAAGCGAGCGATTCGTGGTCGCTTCGCTGGCGCACCAACTCGCTCGCATCGCCGGCGGCGCCGAGCCACAGATGTACGTGGGCAACCTCTCCTCCGCCCGCGACTTTCTAGATGTTCGGGACGTCGTCGAGGCCTATCTGGCGCTCGCGCGCCGCGGCGAAGGCGCGCAAGTCTATAACGTGTGTGGAGGACGTGCCGTGACGATTCGTGACGTGCTGCGCGAGCTTATCGCGCTCGCGCGCGTACCGGTCGAGGTGCGCGAGGATCCGCAGCGCGTTCGCGCGGTCGAGAATCCGCTTTCGGCCGGCTCTCCCGAGAAGCTGCGTGCAGCGACCGGCTGGGAGCCCGCGATCCCCCTCGTCCGCTCGCTGCGCGACGTGTACGAGGCCGCGCTGGCGAGTGAAACGTGAATATACCGGCGATGCGCGCCTTCATCTTTAAGAATCGCGGCCTGCTGTTGAGTCTGCCGGCGTTGGCGCTCGTAAAACGCGGGAAGCCCAGCGCCGCAAGTATTGCGGTTGGCTTGCCGCTCGCTTTCGCGGGCGAGTTGATTCGCTGCTGGGCGGTAGGCTACTCGGGTGAGACCACCCGCAACGACGTCGTGACCGCACCCAGACTCGTGACCGGCGGTCCGTACGCTTACGTCCGCAACCCACTCTACATCGGGAACTTCGTTACCGCGGCGGGTTTCGCGATCGCGTTTACCGGCAGGAACTGTCCGGCGATGCGAAGCCTGCTCGTCGGGGCGTCGCTCGGCGTCATGGCCGGCGTCTACGCCGCGATCGTCCCGCACGAAGAGGCATTCCTCCGGCAGCAGTTCGGAGACGACTACGAGGAGTATTGCCGCTGGGTTCCCCGCCTCGTTCCCGCAACACAACCCGCCGTGAAGAGCGCCGACCAGTGGCGTCCCGAAGCGGTAGGCGCGGCCGAGACCAAGACCTTTGTAACCTTCGGCGCGATGCTCTTTGCGCTCGCGCTCAAGGCGTACCAAGCGTAGCGAACGGCATCATGGCGGTTCGGCGGCGCCTGACGCTAGCGTTGATCGCGACCGCGCTCGTCGCGCTCTTCGAGTTTTGGGGCGGCACGGTCTCGCGCAGTCTGGCGCTGACCGGCGACGCCACGCACGTCTGCATGGACGTGGTCGCGCTCGCCCTTGCCTTGGTGGCCGTTATCGGCGCATCACGACCGGCCGATCCACGCCGCACCTTCGGCTACGGACGCATTGAAGTGCTCGGGGCGCTCCTCAACGGCACGATTCTGCTCGTCGCGACGGTCGGCATCGTCTATTTCGCGGCCCGGCGCTTTGCCGCACCGGTCGAACCGCACGCCGGCCTGATGACGCTCGTCGCCGCAGTTGGTCTCATCGTCAACGCCGGCGTCGGACTTCTGTTGCGTGCCCCCGGCAAAAGCGACCTCAACGTTCGCGCCGCGCTCTTTCACGTCTTCGGCGACGCACTCGGCGCATTGGCGGTCATCGCCGGCGGCATCGCGATCGGACTGACGCATCTCGCCTGGATCGACCCCATGCTCTCGCTCTTCGTCGCGGCGATCATCGTCGTCGGCGTCATTCGCCTGCTCCGCGATGCTACCAACGTGCTCCTCGAAAGCGTCCCCGGCGACGTCGACAGCACCGCTCTCACCAGTCACATCGAACGAATCGCGGGCGTCACCGGCGTGCACGACCTGCACGTCTGGTCGATCGGCAGCGGTTCGCACGCGCTCTCGGCGCACGTCGCGCTCGACGACCGCCGCTTGAGCGAAGCCACCGACGTGCTGCGCGAGATCGATGACTGCCTGCGCACGCACTTCGGCATAGCGCACGTTACGATTCAGTTCGAGTGCGAAAGCTGTCCCAGTCGTGGTGAAGCACTAGAAGGGTAAAGGCGGGGCGGACAGGGTTCCGGCCGCGGGGCACTGCGGGCGTCGTTTTTCGACATCGCTCAGGAAAGGCTACGCCATGGATGGCGGAGCGACTCGAGTCGCTTTATCCATGGATCCGCGAAAAAGCGCGCGTCCCCGCTTGCCGGAACCCTGTCCACCCCGCCTCCACTAGGCGTTCCCTAGTGTTAAATAGAATCGCTTGGCCACTATGAATTCGAATTCAAAAACCGTTGTACTCGGGATCGCGCGGACGCCGTTCGGCAAGCTTGGGGGCGCGCTCGCTCCGCTTTCTTCCACGACGCTAGGCGCCGTGGCGCTTACCGCCGCGATCGAACGCTCCGGCGTCGATCCAACGGAGATCGAACACGTGACGTTCGGGCAAGTGTTGCAAGCCGGCGTCGGACAGAATCCGGCGCGCCAGGTGTTGTTCAAGTCGGGCCTTGCTAAGACGGTTACCGCGGACACGATCAACAAAGTATGCGCGTCGGGCCTGCTCGCCGTCGTGAACGCGATGCGCTCGATCAACGCGGGTGCAAACGCGGTCGTTGCCGCCGGCGGGATGGAGTCGATGTCGAACGCGCCCTATCTCCTGCGCGACGCGCGCTTCGGTTACCGGTTCGGTGACGGTGCGCTGATCGACGCGATGATCTACGACGGTCTCTGGGACCAGTATTTTCCGATGACGATGGCGACGCAGGGAAGCAAGGTCGCAATCGAGCTGAATCTTTCGCGCGTGGAGCAGGACGCGTTTGCGTACCAGAGCCATAAGCGCGCCGCGGAAGCTCACGGCGCCGGGCACCTAAAGGACGAAATCATTCCGGTAAGAGTGGCGAGCAAGGCGAAAGACAGAGTCGTCGTGGAGAGGCTTCCGCGGCAAGGAAAGGTGCGCGTGCCCGCGATGGTCGGTGCGAGCGGTTCGGTCTGGGATCACGAGCCGTCCAGTGAGTTCACGCTCGACTTCGCCTCGTACGCACCGTTTGTGACCGGCGACCAGCCGCACGTCGTGGTCGATCGCGACGAAGCGGTTCGAGTTGACGCCAGTCCCGAAGCGATGGCCAAGCTCAAACCGCTCGAGAAAAATGGTACCGTAACTGCCGGCAATGCGCCCGGCGTCAACGACGGTGCGGCGGCGCTGATTTTATCCGATGCGGCCTATGCGGCCGAGCACGGCTACGAGGCGTTGGCAACGGTCCTCGAGCACACGACGGTCGCATGGGATTCGCCGTACATCAGCCTGACCCCGGCGATGGCGGCTCATAAACTGCTCGATCGCAGCGGACTGCGCGCCGGCGATATCAACGTTTGGGAGATCAACGAGGCCTTCGCTGCGGTCGCGATCACGTCGTCGCGGCGGCTTGGGTTGGACGACGGACTCGTCAATCAATTCGGCGGTGCCGTTGCGATGGGACATCCGATCGGAGCTTCGGGGGCGCGCATCGTGGGGACGCTGATCAATCAGCTTCGCAAGCGCGGCGGAGGCTACGGTATCGCCTCCATATGCTCCGGTGGAGGTCAAGGCGACGCGCTCCTCGTTCGCGTGGGGTAGCAGAGGTTTCCCAGCATTTCGCAGTTTGAACTGACCGGCGACCAGCGTCAGATCGGCGCGCTCGCCGCGGAGATCGCGCAGCGAGAGATCGCGCCGTTCATCGCGCGGTGGGATCGCGAGCACGTCTTTCCGCGCGAACTTTACGGCAAGCTCAGCAACGCGGGCATCATGGGGATCCTCGTGCCGGAGGAGTACGGCGGCAGCGGCGCCGGTTATCTCTCGTATTCGCTCGCGATCGAGGAGCTCGCGCGCGTCGACGCCGGCACGGCCGTAACCGTCTCGGTGCATTCGATGATCTGCTCGGCAATTCTCAAACTGGGCTCGAAGGAGCAGAAGGAGCGCTGGCTTCCAGCGCTCGCTGCCGGCGATACGATCGCGGGATTTGCGCTCACCGAGCCGGAGGCCGGCTCCGATGCGGTTGCGCTGCGCGCGACCGCGACGTTCGACGACGGCGCGTACGTGCTGCGCGGTCGCAAGCAGTGGTGCACCTCCGGAAGCTATGCCGGCGTCGTGATGGGGATGTTCCGAACCGGCGGTCCCGGCGCGCGCGGCGTCAGCGCCTTCTTAATCGAACCGAATCTGCCGGGGATCAGCATCGAACGCGTCACCGAAAAACTGGGGATTCACACCAGCAACACGTGCGATATCGCCTTCGACGAGGTGCGCCTGCCTCGCGAGGCGTTACTCGGCGAGGAGGGCGCGGGCTTCGGCAACGCGATGGCGGCGCTGACTGCGGGACGCATCGGCATCGCGGCGCAAGCGATCGGAATTCTCGCCGCCTGTCTCGACGAATCCGTGAAGTTTGCGAAGGAGCGCTTCGCTTTCGGAAAGCCGATCGGCGCCTTCGAGGGCGTCTCTTTCAAGATCGCGCAGATGGCGACGGATCTCGATGCCGCGCGATTGCTCGCCTATCGAGCCGCGGCGCTGGCGGATGCCGGCGAGCCCTTCGCGCTGGCGGCCAGTAAGGCCAAGCTCTTCGCCTCAACGGCGGCGCGCGAACATGCGGCCGAGGCGTTGCAGATCCACGGCGGTTACGGATACACGACCGAGTTTCCGGTCGAGCGCCACTATCGCGATGCGAAGATTACCGAGATCTACGAAGGCACCTCGGAGATTCAGCAGCTGATTATCGCGCGCTCGCTCCTCGGACGGCTCGAATAGCGCCGAGCAGACTTCCTAGCGGCAAAGGGTGCGACAGAGATAGCAAGGGGCCGGCGGAGCACGTGCGCGAACCATTGCGCCCGCTATGAATCTCATGGAGTACCAGGGCAAGGAGCTTTTCCGCCGTGCGGGCATCGCGGTGCCGCGCGGCGCGCACGCGAAGACGCCCGACGAAGTCGCGTCGTTCATCGAGCAAACTCCGGGCGACTGGGTCGTGAAGGCCCAAGTGCTAATGGGGGGCCGCGGCAAAGCCGGCAAGATCAAAATGGCGAGCGCCGCGTCGCAAGGCCGCGACGTAGCCCGCGAAATCATGGCGACGCCGATGCCGCCGAACCGTCAGAATCCCAACGGCGAGGCGATCAAATCGGTGCTGGTCGAAGAGCGGCTCGACATCGTAAAGGAAGCGTACTGTGCGATCGCGATCGACCGTGCAGCCCGTAAGCCCGTCTTCATCGTCAGCCGCTACGGCGGGATGGAGATCGAGGAGGTCTCGTCCGAGCATCCGGAGTCGATCGCGAAGTTTTACGTCGATACGGCGATCGGCTACTCGCCCTTTATTGGGCGGGAGCTGCAGTTTGCGGCGCGGCTCGACGCGGGGTACCGCAAAGCGTTTCCGGTAATAGCCGGCGCGCTATACGACGCCTTCTTCCGTTACGGAGCGAAGCTGGTCGAGATCAATCCCCTTGCGCTGACCGCCGACGGACGGGTGATCGCATCGGATGCGAAGGTCGAGCTCGACGACGATGCCTTATTCCGCAATCCGGAGTTCGCGCAGTGGCACGCCGTGCTGCCGCTCGATGAAGACGAGTTACTGGCCGCCGATGCGGGCGTGGGCATTCGCAACTTTCGCCGCTTCCCCGGCAACGTCGGCACGATGGCCAACGGCGCGGGTCTTGCGATGGCGACGATGGATGCGGTCAGCAACGCCGGGGGTCAAATCGCGAACTTCCTCGATGTGGGCGGGGGCGCGAACGCGCAGCGCGTTCGAAACTGTTACGAGCTGGTCGTCAATAACACCGGTGCGACGGTCTTTTTCATCAACATCTTCGGCGGCATCACGCGCGGCGACGAAGTTGCGCGTGGGATCGTCGAGGCGATGAAGGAGACGACCTCGCGCAAGATTCCGCTCGTGATTCGCTTGACGGGCACCAACGAAGAAGAGGGTCGCCGCATTCTCGCGCAGGCGGGGATGACGCCGGTCGAGACGATGGACGAGGGCGCTCGTCAGGCCGTTGCGCTCGCGGCGGAGACGACGAGTTAGGCGATGTCGATCTTTTTAGACAAGAACAGCCGCGTCATCGTGCAGGGCATTACCGGGGCCGAGGGCTCGTACCATACGCAACGCATGGTGCAGTACGGAACGAATCTCGTCGGCGGCGTAACGCCGGGCAAGGGCGGCCAGCGAACGCCGCAAGGGCTGCCGGTCTTCGATACGGTGAAGGAGGCCGTTGCGGCCACCGGTGCGACCCACAGCTGCATCTTCGTACCGCCTCCGTTTGCGGCCGATGCGCTGCTCGAGGCCTACGAGGCGGGTATCACCTTCGCCGTCTGCATCACCGAGGGCGTTCCGGTTCACGACACGCTCAAGGTCGTTGGCGTGACGCCGGGGATGCGTATCATCGGGCCGAACTGCCCCGGGCTCGTCTCGCCGGGAAAGGCGCTCGTCGGCATCATGCCCGGCCACGTCTTTAAAGAAGGTAACGTCGGCGTCATGTCGCGGTCGGGAACGCTGACCTACGAAGTGGTCGATCTTCTGACGCGGGCAGGCCTCGGGCAATCAACCTGCATCGGCGTAGGCGGCGATCCGATCATCGGAACGACTTTTGTCGAGTGCTTGCGCGAGTTCAAGAACGACCCGCAGACCGATGCGCTAGTCCTATGCGGCGAGATCGGCGGCTCGGATGAGGAAGACGCAGCCGCGTTCATCGCCGAGCACCTCCCCGAGAAGCCGGTCGTCGCCTTTATCGGCGGCCGCAACGCCCCGCCGGGCAAATCGCTCGGCCACGCGGGCGCAATTATCTCGGGTAACTTCGGTACGCCTCAGAGCAAAATAGCCGCCTTCGAGGCGGCCGGCGTCCCGGTCGCCGGGCGTCCGTCGGAGATCCCTGGCTTGGTCGCCGAGCGTCTCGCTTTCGTTGGCGCTCCGTGAACGCTACCCTTAAAGCTCCCTAAAGGAACCGACCCCACCCTGAGGAAATCCTTGGCGCAGTGGGTCACTCTGTGAAGTCCCTGTGGCCGTGGGCCCGCCGGGAAGCAGGGCGACTCGCCATTTGACAACTCAACAAAGATAGAGGGTTAACGAACTATGAGTTCACCACGAACCCTCCGTCGTGCGGTAGTGGCCGCGTCGTTAGTTGTGGCGTTCCTCAGCCAGGGAACATGGGCACTGGCAGGCGTCACCGGTAACGTTGCGGGCACGATCACCGACTCGGCCGGGGCTCCGCTTGCGGGCGTGCAAGTGGAAGCAGTCTCGCCTTCGCAGACTCGGGCCGCTACGACGGACGCTGGGGGTCATTTTACGATCCTCGCACTGGCTCCTGATACGTATACGCTCAATCTCTCAAAATCGGGATATCAGTCTAGCTCAATTCCAGGCGTTGTGGTCTTTGCGGACCAGACGCAGCAGGTCTCTTACAGGTTGGCTAAGACGCTCCAGACGATCGCACACGTGACGTCTCAGGCGGGCTCCTCGCTCGTCAAATCGGGCGTGGGCGCTGATCTGTACAGCGTTAACGCCGCGCAGGCGTCCGCAGCAGCGGCGCTGGGCGGCGGCGGCAACCTCAACAATGCCTACTCGGCGATGGCGTCGGTTCCCGGCGTTCAGGTATCGCAGGGCGGCATGGGTTGGGACTTCAACGCCGCCTACGTCCGCGGCCAAAACTCGTACTACACGGCCTTCGAGTACGACGGCATTCCGGTTAACCGGGCCTTCGATAACTACAACTCGTCGACCGAGTCGAGCTTAGGCCTCTCGGAGTTACAGGTCTACACGGGCGGCGGACCGGCCTCGGTCGCGTCGGCCGGGACCTCCGGTTTCATCAACCAGGTCATCAAGACGGGTACGTTCCCGGGCTTCGCAACTGCCAATCTTGGCATTGCGACGCCGCAGTACTACCATCAGGCCCAGGTTGAGATCGGCGGTTCGACCCCCGATCGTACCTTCAGCTACTACGTCGGCCTCTCGGGCTATAACCAAGTCTATCGCGCCTTCGATAACTCGAACGGCGCCGGTTATATGACGCCGGGCGGTATCTTCTCAGGTACGACTTCCGGTAATTTCATCGGCTACGGCTTCGGCAGCAACCAGGTTCTCGATACCTGCGTCACCTGCATCACGGCCACGGGCCAGGGCGTCAAGCCGATGTGCTCGCTCTACGGAGCCAAACCGGACTTCCCCGCTCCGGGGTGCTGGGGCTACTACAACGGCATTTCGGCCGATCCGATGCAGATTGCCGACCGCGAAGACGTGGTCAACCTGCACATGGGTATTCCGAAGGCCAATGGTCTTCGCGACGACGTTCAGCTCTTATGGAGCGGCTCGGCGCTCTCGAACTACTTCTACCAGGATCCCACCGACATGGGCCCTGGCGTCAACCAGTTCATCTCCGCGCTTTACGGCACGAAGTACGCGCCGCCGGTCTGCGGTCCCGAAACAATCGCTCCGGGACTGACGGTCAACGGCTGTAACTCTCCGCCGGGCGCGGCGCAGCAGATCCAGTCGTTCCTGCAGCCCAACCAGTTCTATCTGCAGTCGCTGGGGCTGCCGGCTGGTCCGTATCTCTGCGCGCCGCCGAACAAGTACGTCGGCTCGCTGGCCTGCGGACCGACTTACTTCGGCTACGGCGATAACGTTGCGTACAACGTTCCCTTCGGATCGGTCGTCGCGACCCCGGCGGGTACGAAAACTCCCGGCGTCTACATGGCGCCCGATACGCCGGCGCACGCCTTTAACGGTCAGATTCCGCTCAACGACGACTCGCTCGCCTCGAACCGGAACGATACCGGCATCACGAAGCTCCAGTATACCTACGCGCTCAGCCAATCGGCCTATCTCCGCGCGTATGGCTATACCTTCTACTCCGACTGGATGGAGCTGAGCCCGGGCTTCGGCGCGAACGGCGTTGCCGAATATACGCCGTCGGCGACCGCGGCTCAGTACCAACTCATCACCCACACCTCGGGTGGCGCGCTGGACTTCCAGGATCAGCTCAACGACCAAAACCTCGTCTCGGTCGACGGCAACTACACGACCGCCGGCGTCATCCGCTTCAACAACTCCTCGGCCTACTCGGGCTGTTTAGGCTCTTGCGCCGGCGGCTCGCCGATCGGCTACATGTCGGCGGGCGGAACGGGCGGATACACGTGTTACGACCCGACGACCGGCGCCAAGCAGATCTGCTTAGCGCTCAACCCGTTGAACGGTGAGACGTGTGCCGCAGTCGTCAACGACTGCTACTACAACGTGGACGCTAAGGGCGTTACCTCTTCAGGCGTCAAGTACAACTGCGCCAAAACGTTCAACGCGGCGTGTAACGTGAATCCCACGTGGATCAGCGGAGCGCAGGCCGGCCCCACCGGTTTCGGAGGGCCCGCAAGCGCCTCGTGGGATAGCCTGTGGAGCGGAAACGCGACGGGTTCGTATAACACCGTCAAGCCGCTCTTTACCAACTTCTCGGTTCAAGATCAGTTCCGGCCGAACGACCGGTTCCTGATCAATGCGGCGATCCGGTACGACAACTTCACGTACGATCTGCCGGACTCCGCTACGGCGGCCGATGCATTCTATGCAAGCATGACGGCGAACTACACCTGCGTCTACGCATCGACCAACCAAGTGTTGCTGCATGCGTTGCCGCCGGGCTCGCCACCGCCCGCTTCAGCACAGTACGTCAATGGCGACTGCGACACGGCGGCAACCTTGCTTCACCCCGCGGGCCCGCACACCGGCTGGGTTCACCCCAACGGCACCGTGCAGGACGGCGTTCAAGCGCCGAACTTCTCGGCGACCTCGCCGGGCTCGTACTCGCTGAACTACTGGGAGCCGCGCGTTTCGGCCACCTACACCGAGAATCCGGACGTCGTCTGGCGTATCTCGGCGGGCCGGTACACGCAGCCGCCCATCTCGGCTTCGGTACAATACTCAAGCTTGTCGGGCGACGACCGCTCAGTGTGGAACAACACGATGAACCTCGGGTTCTACTCGCCGTTCCACCCGATTCCGGGCATCTCGTCGGGTCAGTACGATCTCTCGTACGAGCAGCACTTCCGCGGCACCGACATGAGCATGAAGATCTCGCCGTTCTATACTTGGGTCTCGAACTGGCAGCAGCAAACGTTCATCGGCTCCGGTTTCGTGACGCAAGTCCCGGTCGGCGTGAACCGCAACGAAGGCGCCGAGTTCCAGTTCAACAAGGGTGACTTCACCCGCAACGGGCTCTCGGGACAGTTGGCCTTTACCTACACCAGCTCGAAGGTCATGTTCCAGAACATCCCGTTGAGCACGGGCGGCACCGTCACCAGCGAACTGGTGGCGCTCAATCAGGCCATCACGTACTACAACCAGTTGACTAAGATGGGTGGCGGATCTCCCTGCTATCAGGCCGGCACGGGCGTTGCGTGCAACACCAAGAACGGCAAGATACTGAAGGGCTACGATACGATCCTGAACCCATACTACAACCAGTCGCCGCAGGGGCTCTTGAACACCGGCAGTTGGTACAATCCGTACTCGACGGCCATCGCTCCGAACCTTGACGGCGCGCTGGGGAGCTACATCTCGCCGATCGTATCCTCGTTGATCCTCAACTGGCGTCACGATAAGCTGGCGATTACGCCCAGCTTCTCGTTCCAAACGGGCGGCTTCTACGGCAGTCCGCTCGACGTCAACGGCGTCGATCCGCGGACGTGTTACGCGAACTCGGCGACCACCGGGATCACGAAGGTCTCTCCGAAGACGAACCCGCTCCAGTGCAACTACCTCTACCTCTCTTCGGCTGGCGCGAGTCCGTTCACGTATCTCTACGTTCCCAACCCGCAGACGGGGAACTTCGCATTCGATAACTACCAGCAGCCCAGTTCGATCGTCGGAAACCTCCAAGTCTCATACGACCTGAGCCCGATGATCCGGCTGACGCTGCTGGGCGCGAACCTCTTCCGCACCTGCTTCGGCGGTTTCACAGCGCCGTGGACGACGGCCAACCCCCCAAGCAATGTGGTCTGCGGTTACTCTCCGGCGGCGGGCACGCTCAACAGCACGCTCTATCCGTCGAACTTCTACAACGGCACCGGCATCGGCGACCGTGCAGCTAACAAGGCAAGCACGCCTTGGACGTACAGCTACACGCCGACGGGGCTCAACAACGGTGCAATCGGTGGCGCGCCGCCGCCGATCAACCTCTACTTCAACGCGCAGGTGAAGATCTAACGATCCAAACCTCGTCAGAGTAGGAAAAGGGAAGCGGGGTCCAACCGGGCCCCGCTTCTGCTTTTATGGCACGGCAGGCGCCCGACGTACGTCCTCGAAAATCGTATCGTGCAGAGATATCTACTGCTCTCGCTGTGCGTCCTAGCGGGCACTGGGCTCCTTCCCCTGCAGGCTCGTTCCGATGCAACGGCCGCAGCGACACCGCCGCCGCAAATCTATCACGTCGTGACGACCGCGCTCTGCGCGCGTCTGCACGATACCGTACGTCCCAGCGTTGCGATGGTGCTCCAGAACGACCGGACGATCGGGAAGAGCCCGCCGCTCTTCAAGAAATACGAGCGCGCCATCTTCGAAAACGGCACGGCCACGGGTCTCGGGCCCGACTCGATCTACAACAGTTCGCCCGACGCCAGCATGACGCTGCAGCAGATGTCATACTTGGTCTTGCCGACTGCGCGCAACCTTATTGCTGCGCAGACGCTCTTGGACGACCCGAAGTTTCTCGCGCCGACCGGAAACCCGGCCGACGACGCGACCCTCTTGCAGATAAAAAAGCAGTTGCTGGCAGCGATCGCCTACCAAAGCGCCTCGCTCGACTTGATCAACGGCTTCGTGCAGACGCTGCAGATGGGTGAGATTCAGCACGCAGGCGAAGAGTATCTCGGTGCGATCCAGGGGACCGACACGACCGCGCAGCCCATCTCGGCAACCCCCAACCCGTGGCAAGACACGAACACGCCCGGCCTAGCGCCCAATCCGTATGCGCTCGATCCCAGCCAGATTCCGGGACTTGCCGTCGGCTACAATCCGATGTCGCATGTCATCGACGGGATGACGTGGCTGCAAGCCGAGACGGCCAAGCGCGAAGATGACGCAGGAAAAACCATCTCCGGCGCTCTTGCCCAGTGTCCAAAGTGATACGCATGTGCGTAGCAGGAATGTGAGGTAGCAACTATGTTGAGACTTAAAGCGATCGTGGCGGCCGCAGCGGCATCGGCGGTGCTGCTCGCGCCGAGTCTCGCTGCGGCCGATACGTCGGTCACGCCGGCGGCCACGCTGGTCTATAACTTCACCTATAGTGCCAACAACCAGGTCTCCGCGCGCGACGATGCTAATCCCGCCATGTCGTATTTTGGTTCGCCGACGGGCAACGAGGGCGGACCCACCTACGCCAACCCGAGTTCGGGCCAGGCGCATTACGAAGCGGCGCTCGACGATAAAGGAACGATGACCGTTAACATCATCGGCAAACAGCCGGATGGTGGTCTGGTCATGAATATCAGCGAGATGGGGGAGAACGCGCGACGGGCACCCGCCGCGACCTGCGTGGTGTACGGTAACACGCGGGTAATCTGCGACCCGAACAAGACGGTCTTCTCCGAGGAATACACACTCCTGCGCTTTCTCGGCGTGAACTTCATCGATCCGAGCCAGCTCGACGCGAAGAAGCATTGGGACGCAACCGGTCTCAACGGTCCGGGCCTGGACATTTCCGCCAGCTATACGATCGACAGCAACAACAACGGCCTGATGCAGATCGGCGAGACCCGCACGGTCACCTCCACGAACGCCTCGGTTCGCGTGACGACCCAGGTCGAGTCGAAGATCGGCTACGACTACAATCGTTTGCTTCCGACCTCGGTCGAGGAGTACGTGCAACAGCGCAACGACCACGGCACGGGCGGGATGTCGCTAACCACCTATCAGACGACGCTGCAACTCGTCTCCGACACGATGTCAAAAACGTAAATAATAATACGCATTTTGCGTAACAGGAATGTGGTAACAAATATGTTGAGATTTAAAGAGATCGTAGCGGTTGCAACGGCATCCGCGGTGCTGCTCGCGCCGGGCCTCGCTGCGGCCGATACGTCGGTCACGCCGGCGGCGACGCTGGTTTATAACTTCACCTACAGTTCGAACAATCAGATCACCGCACGAGACAGCTCTAACCCCGCTCAGGACTACGGCGCAGCAAGCTCCAATGGGGCCAACTCGTATGCGAACGCCGGTTCCGGTCAGTCGCATTACGAAGCGGCGCTAGACGATAAAGGCACGATGACGGTAAACATCATCGGCAAGCAGCCAGATGGAGGCCTGATCCTAAACATCAGCGAGATTGGCCAGAATGCGCGGCGGGCGCCGCCGGCAACCTGCGTCGTCTACGGTAACACGCGCGTGATCTGCGACCCGAACAAGACGGTCTTCTCCGAGGAATACACACTCCTGCGCTTTCTCGGCGTGAACTTCGTCGACCCGAGCCAGCTCGACGCGAACAAGCACTGGAACGCAACCGGTCTCAGCGGTCCTGGCCTGGACATCACTGCCAGCTATACGATCGACAGCAACAATAACGGCCTGATGCAGATCGGCGAGACCCGCACCATCACGAACACCGGCGCGTCCATCCGGGTCACGACGCAGGTCGAATCGAAGATCGGCTACGATTACAACCGCTTGGTCCCGACCTCGATAGAAGAGTACGTGCAGCAGCGGAACGACCGCGGAACGGCCGGTGACGCGTTAGCCACCTATCAGACGACGTTGCAACTCGTCTCCGACACGATGGCGAAAACATAGCCCAATACGGGTATTACTGCGAAGACTGTGCGGCGGCGATCTTCCCAACCACCACCCGCAGCGAGCTGCGGTGGTTGAGAGATCGCCTGCACGTCGTCGCGGAGGTCGCCAAGCACTCGGCTAACGGGCTTGATTCTTGGATGATGGACGGCCTCGCGTTTCTGCAAGAGCATGAGGGACACGCGGTCGACTTCGTCTCGCGCAAATAGCAGTTGCGCCTCGGCGCTCGACATGACGCCTCGGAGACGCTCGTCGCTCCGCATCCTGCTTCGCTCCTGCTGCCTGCCTCCTCGCTCCGCCGTCCATGGCTCCGCTCGTCGTGCAGAGCCTCCTCGGCATCACGTCGAGCGCCTCGCCTCTAGGGTGCCGCCCGTTCTCGCTGTCGCCACAAGGCGGGGTGGCATGGTTCCGGTCGCGGGGACGCGCGCGTTTTCGCGTCCATGCGAAAACGCTACTCGCTTCGTCGTCGCTCTCGGCATCCTGCCTTCGCTCCTCCCTCAGACGCCCCGCTCACCGGAACCATGCCGCCCCGCCTTGCGACAGCGGGAGACTGCGAGCGTCTCCGAGGCGTCACGTCGAGCGCCGACGCGGCTATCGGGACCGAATGCGACAAATAGGAACGGCGCCCGAGAGAGCGCCGTTCCCTTCCTCGCAATGCGCTGCTGTTGAGAAGGGCTTACCTACTCCGGAATCCGGAGGTGCTGTCCTGGCTGCAGAGTCCCCGACTGGAGATGGTTTACGTCGGCGATCCGGTCGACGATCTCCTGAACGTCGGCGGTTTGGCCGGCATGGGCGGCTGCGATTCCCCACAACGTGTCGCCCGGCCGGACGGTGACCGTCGCATAGTGCTGCGCCGAAGCGGCGTAAAGCCGGACGCTCGAAAGCATCGGAACGGCAACCATGACCCCGAGAGCGGCCAGTGCGATTGCCGGCATGAGCGTGAACCGTTTGCGCCTACCCACCGTCTTTACTCCTATATCTAGTGCCAAACGCTTGTTCGTCCACAATATTTTAGCACAAGGCCGCCAAGCGATGTCAAGCGATTGCGAACGTATGTTTGCCTTCATTAATGATTTGTGATAGGGTTGTACCGGTTATCCGTGCCAGACGCCTGGCATTCTGTCCGATGGAGGAGCGATGCGGAGGGGGACCATCGAGAAGCCCGCGACCGAGCGCCAACGCAGCATTCTCGCCGTAATTCGCAGCTTTACCGCCGAGCAGGGCTACCCGCCCTCCGTTCGCGAGATCGGTGAACGCGTGGGTCTCTCGTCGTCCTCGACGATCCATGCCCACCTCAAAGCACTCGAACGCCGGGGGCTGATCTCCCGCGATCCAACCAAGCCGCGCGCCATGCGCTCGAGCGCTCCGTCAGACGCCCCCGATGCCGTCGCCCTCCCAATCCTCGGTCGCGTAGCTGCCGGCGTGCCGATTACGGCCCAGGAGGACATCGAGGGCGAGTTCGTGCTCGGCGCCGGATTCGTGCCGCGAGCCTCCGACTCGTTCATGCTGCGCGTACAGGGCGACTCGATGGTCGACGCTGCAATCTTGGATGGCGACCTCATCGTCGTCCGGCCGCAACGAACCGCCGAGAATGGCGAGATCGTCGTGGCGATGCTCGACGGCGAGGCTACCGTGAAACGCTTCTATCGCGAAGCGTCCCGCGTTCGCTTGCAGCCGGAGAATCGCGCGATGACGCCAATCTACGCGAGCGATGTCGAGATCGTCGGTCGCGTCGAAGCCGTCGTCCGCCGCCTCTAAACTCTTCCTTTCCTTCGAGCGGCGGGCGGTGCCGGTGATGCGGCGCCTCGGCGAACTGCCTTTCGTGGCCGCGCTGCGCGATGCGTTGCCCTGGAGCTTCATAGGTCTCGCGGCAGCCTTCGTCGCCGTCGTGGTCGCGCAACTCGCGACGCGTACCGCTCCTGCCCAGACGCTCGGCTTGCGGGTAGCCTCCGCACTGCTGCCGGCCTTCGGCGTTATGGCCGCCACGCTCGTCGTCATCCTTCCGATTCGTTTAGCTAGAGCCGCACATTATGCACTCGTACCGCTGCTCTGCGGCAGCGTAGTCTCATTCGCGCTCGCCTTGCCGCGGCCGTTCGGTCCCGATCCGATCGCCTATCTGCGCCTTCTCGGCGCTGCAGGGCTCTTCGTTGCAATTCTTACCTGCGGCGTTGCGGCCGCGTGGACGTCACTCGTGCGTCGTCATCTTCACGAACCCGTCGCGGGCTGGACCGGCGCCGTTTTGGGCGTCGCAACCTTCGGCGTGCTGCTCGCGCTCCATATCTCGTTGCCGGCAGAGATCTCGGTGGCGATGCGGCCGATCGCGCATCTAGGCGACAGCTATCTCGCACTGATTGCCATCGTCTTCGTGGAGACGCTGCTCTGGACCGCGGGCGTCCACGGCCCGGCGGTGTTGGCGGCAATAGTTACGCCGGTCTACCTCACGATGCAGATGCAGAATACGCATGCCTTTACGGTGCACGAGCCGCTGCCGTACATCGTCGTGGTCTCGCTCTTTCTCTTCGTCTTTCCGGGCGGCGCCGGAGCCACGCTGCCGCTTGCGGGACTCTTTGCGATTTCGCGTGTGGCGCGTCTTCGGCGCGTCGGGCGCGCGACGTTCGTGCCGGCGCTCTTCAATCTCAACGAGCCGCTGCTTTTTGCCGCGCCCGTCGTATTCAATCCCCATCTGGTTCTGCCGTTTATCGGCGCGCCGCTCGTGCTCGCCACCGCCACCTATGCGGCAGTCGCGCTAGGGCTCGTTTCGCGCGCCGCTTTTTACGTGCCGTCGTCGGTACCGACCTTCGTTTCGACGTACATCGCCACGCAGGATCTTCGCGCGGTAGCGCTTGCCGTATTCAACATCGCGCTGGCAACGGCGATTTACTATCCGTTCGTCCGCGCCTACGAACGCCACGTCGTCGAAAACGAATGATCGAAGAGCTCTGCGAGCGCCTGAAGATCGCCGGACCCATACGCGAGGCGGCGCGCGAAGCGAGCGCGCGGACTGCAGCGCTTACGTACGACGCGCAAAAGCGCGTGCAGCTGAAGGTCGTAGAGGCTTTCGCCGAGGAGGGCATTGCCGAGAGCGATCTCGCGGGGACGACCGGCTACGGTTACGACGACGCCGCTCGCGCGCGATACGAGTCGTTGCTGGCGCGCATTTTGGGGACCGAGCGCACCATCGCGCGTCTCTCGATCGTGAGCGGAACGCACGCCATCGTTGCGGCACTAGCGGCGTGCACGCCGCGAACGACGACGCTGCTCTCGATCTCCGGCGCGCCGTACGACACGCTGCGCAACGCGATCTGCGACGCGCCGTACGCGTTGACCAGCGAAGGCATAGGGTATCGAGAGGTGGCGCTCGACGGCGCCGGCGCGATCGACGTAGCCGCCGTCGAGAGGGAGCTCGCCGTGGGGGACGTCGCGAGCGTGTTTATTCAGCGTTCGCGAGGGTACGCGCCGCGCCGGTCGCTGACCGTCGCGCAGTGCAATGCCGCCGCTGCGGCCGTAAAGCGGCTAGCGCCCAACGTGCGCGTGCTCGTCGACAACTGCTACGGCGAGCTCGTTGAGGAGCACGAGCCGGCGCAAGCCGACCTGCTGATGGGATCACTCATTAAGAATCTCGGGGGGTCGATCGCACCTGCGGGAGCGTACGTTGCAGGCAGCGCCGAGCTAGTCGAGCGGGTAGCGGCGCGACTCTACGCGCCCGGATTGGGTGCTGCGCTCGGGCCGACGCTGGGTTTTGGACGGGCGTTCTTGCAGGGTCTTTTTCTCGCGCCGCTCGTCGTCGAACAGTGCCTGCGCGGACTGGATTTCACGGCCGCGCTCTTCGCCGCGCTCGGTTATCCCGTCGAGCCAATTGCCGGTGCCCGGCGGACCGATATCGTGCAGGCAATTCGCCTGGGATCGCCCGAGGCGCTGGAGCGATTCGCAGCCGGGCTGCAGGCGGCGATGCCGATCAATGGGCGCTTTCGCCCCGAGCCCGGAGCGGTACCCGGCTATCGCGATCCGGTCCTCATGTCTTCGGGGGCCTTCGTGGGCGGCGCTACGATCGAACTATCCTGCGATGCACCGCTGCGCCCGCCGTACGAGGTCTACGTACAAGGGGGCGTGACTGCCGCACATGCCTACCTTGGCTCGCTGCTCGCTGCCTCTGCGCTCGAGCTATCCTCCACGGGCCCTTGGCAGCCCAAAAAGCCGTAGAAACGGTAGCGGCATCCGTCGGAGGTCGTTAAAACGATGCGCGTCTCCTCGACGGTTGCGCTCGTTACGCTCTTGCCGACGAGGCTCTCCAAGATCTCTTGGGCTTGGAAAAACTCAGCCGCCCGCAGTCCATCGGGCTCCGCCTCGATGAGTTGCATGAGATCATCGATTCGTTCGTCCATCCTACGTTCTAAGTATCGTCCGCTTTATAAGGGTTTCTTAGGCGAGCCGGTGCCAGGAGGCTGCCGCGGCGCCTAGAGAAGGGCTGGCGGCCATGTACCTGCTGGAAGTACTCAGCGGCCCGCTCGACGGCACGACTTGGCCCTTCGAGCAAGAGATCACGATTGGACGCGACTACGCCCTGGCCGAGGCGTGCCTCCCGCTGGACCGCTACGTCTCGCGGGCGCATGCGAAGCTGGCGGTCCAGGCTGGAGCGATCTGCCTGACCGACCTGCGCAGCCGCAACGGAACGCGCCTCAACGGGGAGCCGGTGATCGGCGACGTTTCGCTTCCGGAGGGTACGCCGTTCGTCGTCGGTCGTACGATGCTTCGAGTCACACGCCCCTAGCGTCAGCCGTGCAGACCGCCGACACCCTCGCACGCGCCCGTGCGCTCTTTGCCGCGCTGCCGCGTCCGCTGGGATTCGTGCCCACGATGGGCGCGCTTCACGCGGGGCATCTCGCGCTCGTCCGGCGGGCCCGCGCGCGCTGCATCTCAGTCGGTGCGTCGATCTTCGTGAACCCGCTGCAGTTCGGGCCCTCGGAGGACCTGGCAAACTATCCGCGCGACTTGGCTAGCGACGGCGAGAAACTTGCGGAGGCTGGTGTGGACGCGCTCTTCGTTCCCAACGATGCGACGATGTACCCCGCGCAGTTTGCAACCTTCATCGAAGTCGATTCGTTGAGCCATCTCTTCGAGGGGGCCTTGCGTCCCGGCCACTTTCGGGGGGTGACGACCGTCGTCGCGAAGCTCCTCAACATCGTGCAGCCCGACGTGCTCTGCCTCGGACAGAAAGACGCGCAGCAAGCGGTGCTCCTACAGAAGATGATCGGCGACCTAAACTTTGACGTCGAGGTCGAGTTGGTCCCGACGGTCCGCGAGTCCGACGGTCTCGCGATGTCGAGCCGCAACCGCTATCTCGACGCGAGCCTGCGCGCCGAGGCGCCGTCGCTCTTTCGCGCGCTCGTAACCGTGCGCGATTCGCTGCAAGCCGGCGAGCGCAAGGCCGAAGCCCTCGCCGCGGGCGCGGCGGCATTGAGTTCCACCGCATCGCTCGATTACTTGGAGCTCGTGGACGCCCAGACGTTTGAGCCGGTCGAGCGTCTGCGGCCGCCGGCCTTCATCATAGGCGCCGCGCGCTTTGGCCCCACGCGCCTAATCGACAATCTGTGGATTGCCGACTAGTGGCCTGTCGCTAATGCCGTTGCAAGGGGCGCGAATCTTTCTCGGCGTCAGCGGCGGGATCGCGGCGTACAAGGCGGCTGCCCTCACGAGCACGCTCGTGCAGTGCGGGGCCGAAGTGGACGTCGCCATGACGGCTGAGGCCGAGCGGTTCGTTACGCCGTTAACGTTTTCGTCGCTGACGGGCCGGCACGTCTACACGTCGCTCTGGGATCTGCCCGAACGGATACCGCATATTCGGCTAGTCCGCGACGCGCAGGTCGCGCTCGTCGTTCCGGCGACCGCAAATCTCATTGCGAAGCTGGTGGCCGGGATCGCGGACGATCTGCTGACGACGGCGCTGCTGGCAGCGCGGATTCCGCGCCTTCTTGCGCCTGCGATGAACGACGCGATGTACGAAGATTCCGTTACGCAGGCCAACCTTTCGGCGTTGCGCGGGCGCGGGTACGAGATCGTCGACCCCGAGCGCGGCTTTCTGGCCGAACGCGAACGCGGCATCGGCCGTTTGGCGGGCGAAGAGCGCATTATCGAGGCGCTCGAGCGAGCGATTGTGCGACGAAGCTCGTTACGCGGGAAACGCATTGCAATCACCGCCGGTCCGACGCGCGAAGCCTTCGATCCGGTGCGCTTTTTGAGCAACGCCTCGAGCGGTGCTACCGGCATCGCGCTGGCGCGCGAGGCCGTGCTGCGCGGCGCGGCGGTGACGCTGCTGTTGGGACCGACGCTGCTCGAGCCGCCGGCCGGCGTCGAGGTCGTCCGCGTTACGACGGCGCAAGAGCTCTACGATGCCGCACTCGTCCATGCCGCCGGCGCCGACCTGGTTATCGCCGCGGCGGCAGTTGCCGACTGGCGGCCGGCGGAGCACCACGAAACCAAGCTCAAGAAGGGCGAGGAAGATCTGACGGTACGGCTGGAGGCAAATCCCGACGTTGCGGCGGCGCTCGGACAACGGAAAGGCTCGACCTTCCTGGTCGGTTTCGCGGCGGAGACGGACGAGCACGAAAAAAACGCGCGCAAGAAGCTGCGCGCGAAGAATCTCGACGCAATTGCCGTCAACGACGTGCGCGGCGAACGGGGCTTCGGAACGGGCGATAACGAGCTGGTGCTGTTGTGGGGCGATGACGGACGCCGGGAACTAGGGCGCGCCGAGAAGAGCGAGTTGGCCGCGCGCCTGCTCGATGCGATTGAGGAGCTGATGCGATGCTCTTGACGATCGACGTCGGCAACACCGAAACCAAGCTGGGCTGCTTTTCGCGCGACGAGCTCTTGCGAACTTGGCGGGTGACGACCGAGCTTCGTCGCACGCCCGACGAATACGGCGTCTTCTTTACGCAGCTCTTTGCGACCGGCGAGATCGAGATCAAGGCGATCGAGGCCGTCGCGATTGCCAGCGTAGTGCCGAAACTCGACCCGGTATTGGAGAGCGCCTGCGGCCGCTTCTTCAACGCGCGACCGCTCTTTCTGCGGGCACAAGCGCAATCGTTGATGCCGATCGTCACCGAGAATCCATCGGAGGTCGGTGCCGATCTCGTCGCCGCCGCGATCGGCGGCGTACATCGCTTCGGTGCGCCGCTAATCGTCGTGAGCTTCGGCACGGCGACCGTATTCATCGCCATCTCGTCATCCGCCGAATATCTCGGCGTCGCGATCGCGCCGGGCATCGCGGTCTCGATCGACGCGTTGATCGGCCGCACCGCCAAGCTTCCGCAGATCGCGCTCGAAGCGCCGGGCTGCGCGATCGGCCGTAATACGAATGAAGCGTTGCAGAGCGGCATCGTTTACGGCTTCACGGGGCAGGTGGAGGCGATCGTCGAGCGGATGCGCGCCGAGATGGGCGTCCGTGCCAAGGTGGTGGCAACCGGCGGACTTGCCGACGTGGTCGCCAAGCAGTCTCCGATCGTGGATGCCGTCGATCCGCACCTCAGCCTGATCGGATTAAGCTTATTTCATCGCTCGGCCGGTACGGCGAGGCGCGACGAGCGCAGCCGTGTAAGATAGCGCCATGCCTGTCGCGCCGCTTCGAATTGGTTCGATCGAGATTTGGCCGCCATTGATTCTTGCGCCGATGTCCGGGGTGACGAATCGCACGATGCGCGCCCTGTATCGCCCGTTCGGTTTGGGCCTTACCGTGACGGAGTTCGTCTCGTCCAACGCGCTGCAGCACGGCAACCGGCGCACGATGGAGATGATCGATCAGCACGGTTTGGAGAAGCCCGTCTCGACGCAGTTATGGGGCGACGATCCGGTCACCATGGCATACGCCGCCAAGGTCGTGCGCGAGTGCGGAGCCGACCTCGTCGACATTAACTTCGGCTGCCCCGCTCCCAAGGTGACCAAGACGAACGGTGGTTCGGCCTGCCTGCGCGATCCCGAGCGTTGCGAAGCGATCGTGCGCGCCGTCGTTGCGGCGGTCGATTGTCCGGTAACCGTGAAGATGCGCTTGGGCTGGAGCGAGAACGCGCTGGTATACATAGACGTCGCGCGGCGCGCGCAAAGCGCCGGCGCGCTGGCGGTGACGCTGCACGCGCGTACGGCCAAACAGTTTTACAAAGGTGAGGCGGATTGGGATCACATCGCGCGGCTCAAGCGCAGCCTCGACATCCCGGTCATCGGCAACGGCGACCTCGACGATCCGCACCAGGCGCTGGAACGCATGCGCCGCAGTGGCGCCGATGCGGTGATGCTGGGACGTGCGACGCTCGGCAATCCGTGGCTGATATCGCAGATTCGCGATCTCATGGAAGGTCGGCAAGCGCGCCCGGCTCCAAGCGCACCCGACCGGCTGCGCTTTGCGATCGTGCACTACCGTACGATGATGGCCGAGCTCGGCGAGGCGCGTGCGGTCCCGCAGATGCGCAAGCATCTGGCGCTCTATCTCAAGGGAATTCCGGGCGCGGCGATGCTGCGCGAGCACATCATGCGCATCGATTCGGCAGACGAGACGATCGCAACGATCGAATCTGCAATCGCTCGCCTGGAATCGGCGCCGCTGGTTGCAGCATGAAAACGAAACGAGGCCGGATCTCTCCGGCCCCGCTTCTCCGTAGCCTAAACCACACAGCCCTGACTAAGCATCCCGATCCTAATGCGGGTGACTGGTCCGCGTCAAGAATCTGCGATGATTGAACGGCGCGACGATCTCTACGGCGCGGCCTCGCCGCGAGAGCTTGCGGACGAGACCTACGAAAACTACAAGAACTTCGTGAATCCGCCGCTCGCGCGCGTGATGAAACTCTCGGGATCGCCGGTGGAGGTTCGCGCGGAGGGTGCGACGATCTGGGATCCGAGCGGAAAGGCCTATCTCGATTTCGCCGGCGGTTACGGCGTCTTTACGCTCGGCCATCGCCACCCGCGGGTCGTCGAGGCGGTGCGCGCGCAACTCGAGATGATCGCGCTCTCCGGCAAGACGATGTTCAACGTGTTGCTGGGGCGCGCGTCGCGTCGCCTGGCCGAGCTCGCGCCGGGCGATCTAAGAATTTCGTTTTGGTGTAACAGCGGAACGGAGGCGATCGAAGGCGCGATCAAGCTCGCCCGCGCCGCGACCGGACGCGCGAAGATCGTCGCAACGCTCGATGCCTACCACGGCAAGACGCTGGGCGCGCTCTCCGTAAGCGGGCGCGAGACCTTTCAGTTACCGTTTCGGCCGCTGCTCGCCGACTCGGTCCTGATCCCCTACGGCGATAGCGAAGCTCTCGGCGATGCGCTTGCCGACGCCGCAGCCTTTGTGGTCGAGCCGGTACAGGGCGAAGGCGGCATAAACGTGCCGCCTCGCGGCTATCTGCGCGCGGTGCGCGAGGCCTGCGATCGGACCGGCGCGCTCTTCATCGCCGACGAGGTGCAGACAGGCTTGGGCCGCTGCGGCTACCGGTTTGCCTGCAATCGCGACGACGTCGTGCCGGACGTCATGACCCTCGCGAAGGGCCTCTCCGGCGGCGTCGTTCCGGTCGGCGCGCTTATCGCCCGACCTAGCGTGTGGAACCGCGCGTTCGGTCACGCACCGCTACTGCACACCTCGACCTTCGGAGGAAGCGAGCTGGCCTGCGCAGCGGCGCTGGCGGCGCTCGACGTGCTCGAAGCCGAGGGGCTCGCCGAGCTGGCCCGGGTGCGTGGCGACCGTCTGTTGCGTAGCGTTCGCAAAATCTCCGTCGAGTATCCGCAAGTCGTGCGCGAGGCGCGCGGTCTCGGCTTGCTGATCGGCGTAGAACTGACGCACGAAGGTTATGGCGGCTGGATCATCTCGGAGATGCTCAAAGGAGGCGTTACCGCGGCCTGGACGCTCAATCAGCAACGCGTCATTCGGCTGGAGCCACCGCTGATCGTCAGCGAGCGCGAGATCGATCGCGCCTGCGAGGTGCTGCGGGCGGCCGTGGCGA
Source organism: Vulcanimicrobiota bacterium (assembly GCA_963754565.1). Lineage (GTDB taxonomy): Bacteria > Vulcanimicrobiota > Vulcanimicrobiia > Vulcanimicrobiales > Vulcanimicrobiaceae > Cybelea. Next base: position 226,382 of record CAVWGL010000001.1, read on the forward strand.
GCGCCTCGGAGAAGCTCGGTAGGCTGTAGGACGCTAGTACTTCCAGGGAAATGCCGTATGTTGAGAGCAGGATCGTCGTCGATGCGCCAGCGCGACTCGTCTACGAACTCGCGAAGGATCAGGAGCACTTTCCGCAGTTCATGCCCGACGTCGAGACCGTGACGATTCTAGAGCGTCGTGCCGGCGGCGTGATCTCGCGATGGAAGACGCTGGTCGAAGAGGCGCCGATTGAATGGACCGAGGAAGATCGCTTCGACGACGCGGCCTTGCGAATCGACTACAAGCTCATCGAGGGCGATCTCGACAAGTTCGAAGGCGCGTGGACCTTCGAGCATCGCGACGGGCGAACGCACGTGGTGCTGGGCGTCGACTACGATTTCGGCGTTCCGACGCTGGCCGAGCTCATTGGGCCAACCTTGGAGAAGAAGGTGCGGGAGAACAGCGAGATGATGCTCGCCGCACTCAAGCGCCAAGCAGAGCAAACCTAACCCGCAGCGAATCGAATATAACGTGAACCGCTTCTGCTTCGTCATCCATCCACTTTCCCTACAGGACATCGTTCGCTACGAGCCGGGAGCGAAGGGCAAGGGCGAGCCGATCCTGCGCAAGATCATGGAGTGGATGCCGCCGTATGCCGCCGTGCACGTCACCGGCGTGCGCACACCCGACGGCCGTGAAACCGAAGGCTGGTTCGTCGCGGCGCCGCTCTTGCCCGAGCAGATGATCGAGTTTCCTCGCGAAGAGGTCTACCGGCGCATTCTCGGCGCGATCGAGATCGGCGCGCAACTGGGTGCGCAGGTCGCGGGGCTGGGCGCCTTTACCGGCGTCGTCGGCGATGCGGGAGTTAGCATAAACGAGCGTTCGCCGATTCCGGTAACGACGGGCAACTCGCTGACGATTGCGGCAGGCGTCCAGAGTCTCTTTCGCGGGGCGGCCGAGATGGGCGTCGATTCTGCGTCGTGCACCGCGACCGTTGTGGGCGCAACGGGATCGATCGGCGCCGCCTGCGTACGCCTCATCGCACCCCGAGTGCAGCGTCTCATCCTCGTCGCGCGCAACGCAACCCGTTTGCGCAAGTTCCACGACGAAGTCGGTCCGCAACTGCCTTGCGTCAGCGAGCATACCACCGACGTAGGCGCCGCGGTTCGTGAAGCGCACCTAATCCTTACCGCGACCAGTTCGACGCAAGATGTCATCGAGCCGGAGGGTCTGCGCGTCGGCGCGGTCGTCTGCGAACTCTCGCTGCCGCACGACGTGAGCCGGCGCGTAGCGGAGGAGCGTCCCGACGTACTCGTGCTCGAAGGCGGAAACATGCGCGTCCCCGGCCGGCCGCGCTTCGAGCGCGTGCGCGAGCCCGGCACCGAGTTCGATTTGAATCTGCCCCCGCGAACCGCGTTGGCCTGTATGAGCGAGACGATGATCCTCGCGCTCGAGGGACGGTTGGAGCCGTACACCCTCGGCCGCGGCATCAAGCTCGAAAAAGTGGTTGAGGTTCAAACGATGGCGCAGCGCTGCGGCTTCGAACTCGCGAGCATGCGCGCCTTCGACGCGGCGATTACCCCGGAAAAGATTGCGGCAACGCGCGCCGCCGCGCTGCATCAGGTTCGCACGTGAAGCGCGTCGTCTCGGTCTCTCTAGGTTCCAGTAGCCGCGATCACCGCGCAGCGGTGAATTTCCTCGGCGAAGAGTTCGACATTTCGCGCGTAGGCACCGACGGGAAGCTCGATGCCGCGATCGCGATGGTGCGCGAGCTCGACGGTAGCGTGGATGCGATCGGCTTGGGCGGAATCGACGTCTATCTCTATGCCGGGCGTCACCGCTACGCTCTTCGGGACGGGCTGCGGCTGCTCGAAGCGGCCAAGATTACGCCGATCGTTGACGGCAGCGGTCTGAAGAATACGCTGGAGCGCGAAGCCGTGCGTTTCATGCAGGAGGATCTCGGCATGAACCTGCGCGGCAAGCACGTGCTAATGGTCAGCGCGCTCGATCGCTTCGGCATGGCGCAGGCTCTCGTCGATGCGGGCGCCGACGTGCTCTTCGGCGATTTCATCTTCGCGCTCGACAAGGACATGCCGGTGCGTGGTCTGCACGAGTTCGAGCAGCTGGCCGAAAAGTATCTGCCCGATGCGTGCAAGCTGCCGTTTCAGTTCTTCTATCCGACCGGCAAGAAGCAAGAGAAGCCGCCCGAGCCTAAGTATCCGCACTACTACGAGCAGGCCGAGATCGTCGCCGGTGACTTCCACTTCATGCGCCAGTTCATGCCGGACCGCCTCGACGGCAAGATCGTGCTGACGAACACGGTGACCGCGGGCAACGTCGAAGATCTGGCCTCGCGCGGCGTCAAGACGCTCATCACGACCACGCCGGAGCTGGGGGGGCGCTCGTTTGGAACCAACGTGCTCGAGGCGGCGCTCCTGGCGTTGCTGGGAAAGGCCTGGAGCGATGTGGTTCCGGCCGACTACGAACGCCTGCTGCACGAGCTGAACCTCAAGCCCCGCGTGGTGCACCTGACTGCTTGAGGCGGCACGTGCTTGGGTAGGAGGCCTTCCACCGGCCCGCTGAGAACAAACCGCGCCAGCGTTCGCAAGACGCATCTGTTTTTTTGCTGTGGGGCCGCCGGACCAGGGCGCCCCGTGAGGATCTAAAGGTTGAACGATAAGGAGATCGTCCTGACCGCCGAGGGTCTGACGAAGTTGGAGCAGGAGCTCGACGAGCTCAAGAGCGTCCACCGGCGCGAAGTGAACGACCGCATTCGACAAGCCAAAGAGTACGGCGACTTGAGCGAAAACGCGGAGTACGAAGACGCCAAGCAAGAGCAAGCCTTCATCGAAGGGCGCATCTTGAAGCTCGAGGCGATGATCCGTAACGCGCGTCTCATCGACGAGTCCGAATACGTGGCCGACGAAGTCCACCTCGGCGCGGTGGTCAAAATACGGGATCTGAAGAAGAACGAAGGCTACGAGTTCTCGATCGTCGGCTCGGCGGAGGCCGATCCGCCCAATCGCCGCATCTCCAACGAGTCGCCCTTGGGCAGCGCTCTCATGGGGCACAAAAAGGGCACCACGGTTGACGTCGCCACTCCGCGTGGAGTGGTGCAGTACAAAATCGAATCCATAAAAAGCAGCGCACCGAAGAAGGCCGCAAAGAAGGCATCGTAAGTTTGGAGGATTTCGGGAAGACCGAAGCAGCACTCGTAGCGGCCAGACGTGAAAATCTGGCCGCTTTGCGTTCGCGGGGGCGGGATCCGTTCGCGCAGCGGCGCTGCGACGTAGACGCCACGGCAGAAGAGCTGCTGGCGCGCTATGCGTTTCTCGAGCCGGGGCAGGATGCCGCCGCCGAAAACTGGAGCTTGGCGGGTCGCATCCTCTCGAAGCGCACGATGGGGAAGACGGTCTTCGCCGATCTCGCCGACCGCACCGGGCGCCTGCAGATCTACGTGCGCAAACAAGACGTCGGTGACGAGGCCTTCGCCGACTGGGCCGATCTCGACCGCGGCGACCTGCTTGCGGCGCGCGGTTACATGTTCCGCTCGAAGATGGGAGAGCTGACGCTGCACGTCGGCTCGTTCGCGGCCATCGGTAAAGCGCTGATGCCGCTGCCCGACAAGTGGCACGGCCTGCAGGACGTCGAGAAACGCTACCGCCAGCGCTACCTCGACATGATCGTTAATCCCGAGGTCCGCGAGACGATGATGCTGCGCAGCCGTCTTATCGCGGAGATGCGGCGCTTCATCGACGGCCACGGCTTTTACGAGATCGAAACGCCGACGCTGCTGCACGTCGCCGGCGGCGCGGCCGCCCGCCCCTTCGTGACGCATTGCAACGCCCTCGATCAGCAGATGCAGCTGCGAATCGCAACCGAGCTGAACCTCAAACGCCTGATCGTTGCCGGAATGGAGCGCGTCTACGAGATCGGCCGCATCTTTCGCAACGAAGGGATCGACACGACGCACAATCCCGAGTTCACGATGCTCGAGCTCTATGCCGCGTACTGGGACGTCTCCGACATGATGGAGTTCAACGAGGCCCTGATCGCGCATCTGGTCTCGGTCGCGACCGGCGGCGATACCGCGCTGCCGCACGCCGGAACGACGATCTCGTTCGCGCGGCCATTTGCGCGCATCGAGTACCTCGACGCGATGGCCGAGTTCAGCGATGGGAAGTACACGCGCGAGCTGTTGCTCGACGAGACGGGCGCGCACGCCATTGCGGCCGAGCTGGGACTGCCGCGCTCGCCGACGCAGGGTCACGCCCTCGACAAGATCTTCGAGCGCGTCATCGAGCCGCATCTGATCGCGCCGACCTTCGTAACGGGCTACCCCGTCGTAATCTCGCCGTTGTCAAAGCGGCGAGAGGGCGATCCGGCGATCGTCGATCGCTACGAGTTGTTCTGCGCGCACATGGAGATCTCTAACGCCTTCACCGAGCTCAACGACGCCGACGATCAGCGCGCGCGTTTTGAAGCCCAGGTTGCCGAGCGCATCTCGGGCGATGAAGAGATCCCCGAACCCGATTGGGACTTTGTGCGAGCGCTCGAGTACGGTATGCCGCCTACCGCGGGCATCGGCATCGGCGTCGACCGGTTGATGATGCTCTTGACCGATCAGCGCTCGATCCGCGACGTCCTGCCCTTCCCGCTGCAGCGGCAGCACGGCTGACGTCTACCCATCTGCGTCTGACCGTCGAGTATGACGGCAGCGCATTCTACGGCTTTCAGTGGCAACCCGATCTGCGCACCGTCGCGGGCGTGCTGGAAGAGGCGCTCTCGCGACTCTTCGACGAGCCCGTGAAGGTTACGGGAGCGGGGCGCACCGATAGCGGCGTTCACGCGACCGGACAGGTCGTCTCGCTCACCACGACCGCCGCCTTTCCCTTCGAGCGGCTCGACCAGGCGCTCAACGCGACCTTGCCCGCGGATTGCTCGGTACGCGAGAGCGCGCGCGTGGACGGCGACTTTTCGGCGCGCTTCTCGGCCCGCGAGCGCACCTATATCTATGCGATCCTCAACCGGGCGCAGCGCAGCGCGTCGTTCGCTCGCTTCGCCTGGCACGTCTCGCAGCCCCTGGACCTGGGCGCGATGTCTGCCGCAGCCGCACAGGCCGTCGGCGAGCACGACTTCCGCGCGTTCTGCTCGCTCGTGCCGGAGGGCTTAAGCGAGCCCGGTTCGACGGTCCGCACCGTAACGCGCTTCTCGGTCGAGCGGCGCGGCGAGCTGATTCGCCTGGAGATCGCCGCCAACGGCTTCCTGCACCGCATGGTACGCTCGCTGGCCGGTACGTTGGCCGAGTGCGGGCGGGCTCGGGGCACCCCGGAGAGCCTTGCGCAGATGCTGGCACGCGCCCAGCCGGCGACCCGGCCGATCGCGCCTGCCCACGGCCTCTATCTGGCAGGCGTGCTCTACCCCGACGGCTACAACTCCTTCGCCGAGCCGCCGGTCTTCGGCGGCGGCGGCTTGGCTTGACGCCAGGCAGGGCTTTCCCGTAGGATACCTTGGTTGTGCGCACCTACCAGCAGAAAACGGCCGAAACGGAGCATCGTTGGTATGTTATCGATGCGGCAGGCCAGCGTTTAGGCACGCTGGCGGTTCGCGTTGCGCGCGCGCTCTCCGGCAAGCATAAGCCGACCTGGACGCCTCACATCGACGACGGCGACCACGTGATCGTTCTCAACGCCGAAAAGATCGAGCTTGGCGGCAACAAGTGGAAGCAGAAGCTCTACTACCGCCACAGCAACTATCCCGGCGGCTTGAAGGTGCAAACGGCGCAAGATATCGCCGACAAATACCCCGAGCGACTCGTCGAAAAAGCGGTGCGCGGCATGCTCGCGCCCAATCGCATGCGCCACGCGCAACTGCGCCGCTTGAGCGTGTACGCCGGTGCCGACCATCCGCACGACGCGCAGAAGCCGTCGGCGCTGCCGTAGGAGCAGTTTTGAACGAAGCTAGCGACGTTATTCAATCCACCGGGCGCCGGAAGCGCGCGGTCGCTCGCGTCAAGCTGATGCTCGGTCAGGGCATCATCACCGTCAACAATAAACCCGCCGAGGAATACTTTCCGCGCCCGACGCTGATGCAGATCGTTCGTCAGCCGCTCGACGTAACGCAGAGCGGCTCCCGCTTCGACGTTCGCGTTAAGGCCGAAGGCGGCGGCGTGACCGGCCAAGCGGGTGCGGTTCGCCACGGCATCGCCCGTGCGCTGGTCGAGATGGACGAATCGTTCAAAGAGACGCTGCGCCGCAACGGCCTCCTCACGCGCGACCCGCGCGAGAAAGAGTCGAAGAAGTACGGCCGCAAACGCGCCCGCAAGCGTTTCCAGTACAGCAAACGCTAAGGCATAAGCCTGCACTCGTTGCGATTGCGCTGGGCGCGGTCGCACTGCTCGTCAAACCCCCTGCCCCGTGGATCGAACGCGCCTACTCCAACGGCGTCTATCCCCTTTGGGAGCACGCGGCCTTTGCGATTACCAATCCCGTGCCGTGGTCGTTGGGCGATATTGCGGTGCTTGCCGGCATCGCAGCGATCCTCGCGCAGATCTTCGTCTTCACCTCGCGCGGGGTGCCCGAGCGGCGTCCCTATTCGCGCCGCGTTCCCCAGCAACGTCCCGATCTCGCCCGCCTGCTGTTAGGATGCGCGGCGGTGCTCGGAGTTTACGCCTTCTGGTTCGAGTTGGGCTGGGGCTGGAACTACGCGCGCGCGCCGCTCGAAACGCGCGTGCGGTTCGATAGGGCGCGCGTAACGCCCGCCGCCGCCAGGGCGCTGCGCGACCGCGCGATGGCGCAGATGAATGCGCTGGCGGGCGTCGCGCATGCCCGCGCGAGCGAGCCGCTCGATATCGCCGCGCTGCGCTCGGCGTGGTTGCCGGCCGTGCAGCGCGCCGGCGATACCTGGACGCCGAACGTGGGCAAGCCGAAGCTGACGATCGCCGATCCCTTCATGGTGGCGACGGGAACGAGCGGCTTCATCAACCCGCTTACGCTCAACGTCCAAGTCGCCTCGGATCTCTTTTGGTTCGAGCGGCCCTTCGATCTCGCGCACGAATGGAGCCACGACGCCGCCTACGCGCGCGAGGATGAGGCGAACTATTTCGGGATCATCACCTGCCTGCGTTCGCACGATCCGGCGGTGCAGTACGCGGGCTGGTTCGCGCTCTTTCTCTATCTGCCGCAGAAACGGCACTACGCGCACCGCGAGTTCGTTCCGCTCGTTTGGCAAGACTTTGCCGCGATCCGCAGGCGCGACGCACGTCACATCAACGTGCTGCTCGCGCATTGGACGTGGCGCACCTACAACGTCTATCTCAAGAGCAATCGGATCGCGGCGGGCATCGCAAACTATAACGAAGTAACGCGCCTGATGCTCGGCGTGCCGCTCGACTCCGAAGGCCTGCCGATCGCACGATAAAGCCCCGTCGTCGTGTGGACGACGGGGCTTCGTTTGACTCGTCTATTTAGTTAGCCGCGCGGCGGTTTGCCGTTGTTCCCGTTATTTGCGGGCGGTTTGCCCTGCGTTCCACCCTGCGGCTTCGGCGCGCCGCCGGGCGGCTTTTGCCCCTGGGGCGGCTTCTGCCCCTGTGGGGGCTTGCTGTGGGTTGCAGGCGCCGGTTTGTAGTGCGTCGTTGGTTGCGGCTTGTGCTGCGTCGTGGGCGCCGGCTTGTTCTGAGTCATCGGCTTGCCCTGCATTGCCGGCTTGTTTTCTGTCGCTGGTTTGCTCTGCATGGCCGGCTTGGTCTGCGTTGCCGGTTTGTTCTGCGTCGTCGGTGCCTTGTTCGCAGAACCGTTGGTGCTCGTCTTGTAGGTCTTCTGCGCGTTCTGCTTGTCGGCAGCGGTTACCGGCGCAAAGTTGGTCGGCTTATTGGTGTTGCTAAACGGCTTATCGGAAGCCGTGACGGGCGGCTTGCCCTTGTTCACGTTCGCGTAAAGATTGCGATCGTTGGCGGCGATCTGCGCCTGATTCTTCTGCGAGGTCGTGGGCGGTCTGCCGCCTTTGCGGGCAGAGATCTGACCCGAGGTCGGCTTGGCGTTGATTCCGCCTTTGCCGCCGTTGTAGCTGACATGGGAGTTATTGTAGACGTTGTGGTTGTTGATGTACGTCTTGTTGACGTACGTGTTGTGGATGCTGTTGTTGACGCGATAGACCGACGTGTTGTAGGCGAAGCCTCGAGGGCCCCAGGCGCCGCCATAGTAGCCGCTACCGAAGTAGCCGCCGCCATAGTTCACGCCGCCGTAGAAGCCGACGCTAGCGCCCCAGTAACCGCCGGTCCAGCCATAGCCGCCACCACCGCCGTAGCCCCAGTATCCGGGGGTCCAGTAGAGGCCCACGGCGGGCGGAGCGACCCAGACGCCGGGCGTCCAGTAGTAGCCGGCGCTGCCCCACCCCCAGTAACCGGGAGTCCACTGGTAGTTGGGATAGGGTGCCGGCGGGATGCTATAGACCGGGATCGGCGGCGGCGGGGAGCCGATCGTGAAGCCGACGCCGACGCTCAACTGCGCCAGCGAGGGCAGGGGAAGGGCGGCGATGAGCGTTGCCGCGATGATTGCGGGAAAAAATCGTAAGATTCGCACGAGTCCTCCTTTGGAATGAATATGGTCCCAATTATAGCCCAGGTGCGACCTCTCCATCGGCCCCTGCGACCGAGCGGGGAGTAGTTTCACCGGATTCTTACCCGTAAATCAGCCCCTTCCAACCCCCTGCTCACCCGCCGTTCACAACATATTCCATCCATCTGGCGTAAGCTTCGCGGCCACCCTCCCCTGGTAGGATCGCCTGCATGTTCGACGTGGCGCAATCCTTGCAAGACGCGCTTACGGCAGCCCGCGTACGACTAGCGGGCGCGCAGGCTGCCGTCGCGCGCGCCAACTCCGGCCAAGGAGCGGGCCGGAGCGCCGATGCAGCGATGGCGCAGACCGCGGCCGCGGCCATCTTCACCGAAGCTCTGCTCGCGGCAGAGCACGCGCGTTTCGAAGAGATCAAGACGGTCGCCAAATGAATATCGATCTCCTCGACGCAGCCTCGAGCGGCATGGATGCCCAGAGAGCCGCACTCGACGTCGCCGCTCGAAACGTGGCAGCCGCGGAGGCGGCGGGTCCCAATGGCGCGTACCCGCGCATGATCCCCGAGTTCCGCGTTATCGATTCGGATGACGGCGACGCCCAGGTTGAGTTTGCCGGAACCAAGACCGAGCAAAGCACCAATGTAGACATTCTCTCCGAAATGATCGCGGTGATGAATGCTTCGAGAGCCTACGATTGCGATGCCTCGATCTTCGACGTTGGTAAGACTCTTGCCGAAAAGACGATCGACTTGGAGCGGCTTTGAGAGTCGAAGCGTTAATACCGGATACTTCGCCGAGCGGCAACGATCAAGGCGATGCTGCCGGTTTTGCACGCGCTCTCGACTCGGTCGCGAACGCGTTGAGCGCCGCTAACAGCGCTGAAGACGCTTTCGCGGCGGGGAGCGGGACGCTGCAGGAGGCGGTTTACCAACGAGCTCGCGCGGACGTCGCTCTCTCGGTCGCCACGGCGACGGCGCAGCGCCTTGCGCAGTCGTTGCAGTCCGTACTCAACATGCAAGTTTAAGCAATGCAGGTGCTGGCGCAACTCCTGACTCGGTGGAATGCGTTTCCCCGAGCCACGCGCGTCGTCGCCGGCGCGTCGGCTCTAGCGGCGGTCGTGCTCTCGGTCGGGGTGACGATAATGACGCATCCACTGCGCGTAGCACTGTTTGCGGCACCGCTGCATCCCGAACAACTGAGCGAAGTCGAAGAACGGCTAGCTGGTTGGAACGTCACCTTCACGCCGACGGCTGACAATGTGGTTGTCGATGCCGGTCGTCGCAACGATCTGCTGTTGCGCCTCTCTCTCGCCGGCATTCCGCATCCGCACTTGTCGAGTACCGGAGAGGCGCTCGCCGCAATCGGTGCACTGACGCCGCAAGCCGTGATCGAGGCTCAGACGCGCGCCGGTTTGGCCGGCGACATCGAGGCGGGCTTGCGCGGCATAGAGGGAGTCGATGATGCCCGCGTCATCGTAGCGCCGGCGAAGGCACCCGAGTTTGCCGACGAGAGCGCGCACGATGCCAGCGCCAGCGTCCGCCTGCGATTGCGCGGCGGCGCTCACCTTTCGCGCGAGGCGGTCGACGGAGTTCGGAGGTTTGTTGCCGCAAGCGTGCCAGAGCTGCAGCCGGCTCACGTCACGATCTTGGACGACCGCGGTATCGCCCTCGGTGACGGCAATGCATCCGATGGCGACGCCGGCGAAGTTCAAGCATCGCTGCAGTCCGCTCTCGATGAGGCCTTTGGAGAAGGCGCTACGATCGTGCGGGTTCGCGCGGAATATTCTGCCGAGCACGTTTCCGAGCGAGACGTGCGTCGCGAGCCGTTCGGCGGAGCGACGATCGCCGGAACGAGCCGAAGTGAGAGCTACGAAGGTTCCGGGAAGCATTATCGGCGGCTTGAAGAGGCGCAAGACCGTGGAAGCGAGGCGCACGAGCTCCTTTCCGAGGCGCAAGCCGGCGGTTTAAAACGGCTCTCGACTGCCGTCTTCGTCGACCAGAATCGCGCGCTCGACCTGGCGAAAGTCAAAGAATTGGCCGCGGCCACAGTAGGTTACGAGCCGCGCCGCGGCGACCTTCTCGCCGTCGAGTCGGTTGATTTTCGCTCGTCGCTGCCGCTGCGAAGGGACGCGTGGTGGCTACTTTATGGCGCGATCGTGCCTCTGGCCCCCGCAGTGGTCTTTACAATCGGTCTCATCGTTTGCGTCAGAGTCGCGATGCCTCCCCTGGCGTCATTCTTGCAGTCGTTACTCGAACGTGTCGCGGTGGATCGAACCTCCAAGGCCGTCAGCGGCTTTGCGCCTGCGCGGGTGCGCAGCATGCTCGAACAAGAGCCGCCACACGCCGCAGCGGCAATCATAAGCGCGCTTCCAGCCGCAACCGCAACGGCGGTTCTGGAACTCTACCCGCCGCACGAACGGGAGGCGATCGTGCGGCGCATGCAACGTAGTCACACCCCGCTCCTCGACGACGCGCAAGAGCTGCTCCGCCGTCATGTCTGACGGATTCATTCCGCTCGCAGCATTCTTATCACCGCCGCCGAAGGAGCCGGCTCCGCCGAGCGTATTAGCACCTGACGCGGCGGAAGACTCGGTCACGTCGCTACGGGGCTCGAGCGATCCGTCGACGGAATACGCCGCGGCCTTCGGAGCCGTGCGCCGGTTTCGCGCGGCTGTTGCCGATGCTCTCGAGGTCGCGGTTCAACAACTGCTTGCGGAGATTGCGGAGAATGTGTTGGCGCGCGAGCTCGAGCTTGGATCCGCCGACGTGGGCGCCATCGTTGCAAAGACGCGCGAGCGGGTCAAGGAAGAGAAGATCGTCGCCGTACGCATCCACCCGCGGGATCGTGAGGCTCTTGGAGAGCTCGCGGTCGACGCCGTTCTCGACGACACGCTTGTGCCGGGCGATATCGTCGCCGAGTTGCGCAGCGGCACGATCGATCTGCGCCTGCGCGCACGGCTCGATAAGGCGCTGGCCGCCTGTCTCCGATGATAGAGCACTCGCGGCGTCTCTGCCTCGGAGCGTGCGCCTTTGGGCGCGCTATCGACGCCCGCGGTGCGCCGCTTGATGGCGGCGCGGCTCTTTGCGGCCGTCGTGTCTCGCTCGAACTTCGTTGTCCGAGCCCTAACGAACGTGAGGCAATCGTTTCGCCGCTGTGGACCGGCATCCGCGTGCTCGACGGTCTGCTTACGATCGGACGTGGGGCGCGCGTGGGTGTATTCGGCGCGCCCGGAGCAGGCAAGACGACGCTGTTGGAATGGATCGTCGATGCGTGTGAGGCGGATGCCGTCGTGGTTGCGCTCGTCGGCGAGCGCGGGCGAGAGGCGCAGCACTGGATCGCGCGACTCGACGAGCGCAGTACGATCGTTTGCGCTACGAGCGATCGTCCACCGCACGAACGCCTCATGGCCGCGCACGTTTCGATCGCGCAAGCTCGCGCGCTTCGCGAACGTGGTTTACACGTGCTGCTCGTCATCGACAGTTTGGCGCGGGTGGCGGCAGCGGCGCGCGAGATTGCCGTGGCGTACGGGGAGAGCACGGGTCGCGGGGGATACCCTCCAAGCGTTTTTGCGGAGCTGGCGCGGCTGGTAGAGGTCGCGGGTGCCGTGTCCGCGGGTTCGATTACGTTGATCGCCTCGGTCCTCAGCGATGGCGACGAACGCGATCCCGTGAGCGACGCGGCGCGCTCACTCTTGGACGGACACGTTGCGCTCTCGGCACAACTGGCTGCGGCGGGGAGATTTCCCGCCGTCGACGTCCTCGCAAGCACCAGCCGAACGATGGAGGGCGTCACCGGTGAAGCCCACTATCGGCACGCGCGAACCTTGCGCCACACCCTCTCGCTTCTGGACCGTGTTCGAGACGCGCGGAGCTTGGGCATCGAACCCGTCGAAACCTCGACGCGGGCGGCCGTTGCCCTTGAAGGCTCGATCGAGCAGTTTCTACAGCAGGGGCGTTCTCGATGCGACAGCGATCTAACGTTACTTCGACTCGCACAAATCGCCGAAGTCGCAGAGCGGGAATGTGGAGATAGCTGACGAGTTGGCGGCAATTAGCCGCCGTATGGACGACCTTTCAAAGGGACCGATCCTTGCCGGCGCATTCGGCCGCCTCGTTGCGATGGCCGCCCACCAACCGGACGGCGGTGCGGAGTCGGCGGCGCGCGTGTCGCGCGCGGCTATCGACCGTCTCGTAAGGGCTAACGCTATCCAATACAATGTGGATCCCGCGCTGATCGAATCCATCATTGCGAACGAGTCGGGCTTCGATTCGCAAGCAACATCCATCGCCGGTGCCCGAGGCTTGATGCAGTTGATGCCCGAGACGGCGGCCCGCCTCGGCGTTACCGATTCCTACGATGCCGCCCAGAACGTGCGCGCCGGCACGCGTTACTTTCGAGGTTTGCTCGACCGATTCGGAAGCGTAGAACTCGCCGTCGCCGCCTACAACGCGGGACCCGATGCGGTGCGGAGACATGGGCGTGTGCCGCCTTACGAAGAGACGCAGCAGTACGTCCGCAACGTCCTCGCGCGCTACCACGAGCGTTCTCAAGTCGGCAACCTGCCGACCAATGCCGGATCACAGCCTTTTGACAGCATCGTGCCATGATGACGCAGCAGCTCGAAGTGAGCATCATTGCCGCGCCCCTGGCCGCAATCGATCGACGCGCGCTTTCGCAGGCCTGGTACTCGGCTCTCGGCCTAGCTCAGGCGAAGCGGAGCATACCTCCAACGATCGGCCAACCGGCGAGGATCCAGGTTAGTTCTCCGATCGAGCGAGCCTCGAGCGATCGACGAAGCCCCCTGCAAACACGTAACGTCGAGCCACGCCCGTCGTCGCGCGCGCCGATGAAAACGCCGGGGGTTTCTACGCCGCAGCCTGCCGTGCGTGGCGCGGATCGTCGAGTCGTACCGCTAAGTCAACGCATCGAGCGTCGATTCGCTCTACCCGCACAGACCAGACGCGCAACCTTCTCGATGGGCCGCGGCGCGGCGCGTGTCTTCGTAATCCTGCAAACGAACGGCAACGTCGCGACGCTAGTGGCGCTCTGCCGTCCGGAGATGCGCACGGTCGTCGCTCGAGCGCTGGCCGGTGCTCGGTTTGCGCTAACGACACAGGGTCTGGTTATCGATCTGCAGACGCCGCCCGCGCGATGTTCTTAAACCCGGCTCTCGGTGCGGCTCTCGACCGCATCAGCGAACGAGCGGCCGACGTTCGGCGGGCCTTTACACCAGGCGCGCTCGCACAGAACGACGACGTTGCAACGACGCGCGCCTCTTCGGACTTCACGCTCGATCCACTCGCTGTTTGCGCGGAGGACGGGCTCTATTTCGTTACGCGCGACGAGCGCGGAGAGCCATGCTATACGCGCGATGGTTCCTTCGCGCTTCGTGAAGGCATGCTCGTCGACGGAGCCGGCCGTGCAATCTGTGGTCTAACGGGCGAAGGCCGCCTCTGTGACTTGAGAATCGAGCCGGTTGACGGTGCACTGGGTCGAGCGAGCGATCCGCACATCGAGCGAGACGGTAGCCTCGTTTACCAGCGCGTTGCCGTCGATCCCCGCAGCGGCGCTCGCGAGTCGCAACGAGTCGTCGCCGGCCGGATCGCATTGGCCCGCTTTCCGGCTGGAACTCGTCTCGAGGTAATCGACGGGAACCATTGCATCGCTCCGCCCGGCGTTACGCCCGCGCTTGGTGCAGCCGGTGACGCGAACTTTGCGCCGCTCGAAACGATGCGTCGCGAGCGAAGCCGCATCGATCTGGATGAAAGCCTGGTTCGCCTCAGGGAAGCTTACCTTGCTTTCGATGCGCTGCAAGCCGCGGAGACGGCGAAGGGCCATCTCGGCAAGACCGTCATCGATCTCGTCAAGTGAGCAGACGCATTCGCAGGCCGGTGTTCGCCTCGCGCTCGGCTCTACCGGCTAGCGCCGCCTGCGTCGTGGCAAACGGCGTTCGTGAGACGTTAACCTCTCTCTTCGGAACTACCGTCGAGCTGCGCCTTGTCGAACCATCGATTCCATCACCGTCGGCCTGGCTGGTCATCCTGAAGGACGCGGCTCTCTATCGCGTACGCGGAAAGATCGCCGATGCCGTGGTCGTTCTTCGGCCGGCCGATGCGCTCGCGATGGCTGCCGCGCTCTTTGGCGAACGGCTGTCGTCTGGCGGCGCTCGACAGCTTTCCCCAATCGAACGCGATCTCTTGGACCGAACGGTAAATGCAGTTTCCGTACACCTCGGCTCGGTGTGCGGCGCGCGTGACGGGCGGGGCGTCGAGCGCGTTTCCACGATCCAAAGCTACGCTACCTACTTCGAGCTGCTGCTTGAAAAGCCGATTGTGGCTCGCATCGGCTTCGGGCTTTCTCGCGATCCACTCCCGGAGCCGCGCGGGCGCGTCGAAATCGGACATCTGGCGAGCGTGTCGCTAACTGCCCGAGCGATCTTGGATCTGGGGTTGGTACCTAGCCGTTCCGTCGCGCGCCTGCACGCAGGGGCGATCTTGTACCTTCGTGCGGGCGCCCTGCAACGCTGTGCGCTAAGCGTGCACGGTCGAGCGCTGGCACGTGGGAGGTGTGGCGTACGGAACGGCCACTATGCGATCAGTCTCGACGGCGTACGCGGGGCGTGATGAACCCCGCCACGCCCGAGACGATGAAGGCCGGTGAATCCGAAAATCTCGGCTTACTAATGCACGTTCCTTTGCACCTAACGGTCGAACTTGGCCGCTGCAAAATGTCGGTTGCCGAGATCTTGCAGCTAGGTACCGGCTCGATAGTGGAGCTGGATCGGGCGACGAATGCCCCCGTCGAGCTATTCGTCAACGACAAGCCGATCGCACGGGGCGAGATCGTTGCGGTTGATGAAAGCTTCGGCCTGCGCATAACCGAGCTTCTTGCGCTGCGCCACTCGCCATGAGTCTCGACGCGCTGTTCGGCTCGGTAGACCGGCTGGGTACGACGCCGCTGAACCTGCTCGTTAGCTTGACGATGCTCTCTTTGGTTCCGGTGGTGCTGGTTATGTGTACTTCGTTCGTTCGCATTGTTGTCGTGCTCTCGTTAGTTCGCTCGGCGATCGGCGCGTCGGCCTTGCCGCCAAACGCCGTTTTGACCGGTTTAGCGCTGGTTTTAACGCTTGTGGTCATGGAGCCGACGGCAGAGCAAATCGGCCGTCAGGCTGTCGATCCCTACACGCATGGCAGGCTTTCAGCAGCGCAAGCGCTGGGACGCGGTATCGCCCCGCTGCGTTCCTTCATGTTGCGCCAGACGCATGCGGCCGACGTGGTCCTCTTTGAGCGCGTTGCACGCCGGTCGCCCGAGCCCGAATCGAAGGTCCCGATGACGGTGCTCATCCCAGCCTTCGTCGTCGGCGAGCTTCGCAGTGCGTTTGCAATCGGTTTTGCGCTCTACCTTCCCTTCGTGGCCATCGATCTGGCCGTAGCGGCGATGCTGATGGGTCTTGGAATGATGATGCTCAGTCCCCCCGTCGTCTCGCTGCCGGTTAAGCTGCTGCTATTCGTCATGGTCGACGGCTGGGCGCTACTGTGCGGAGGCGTTGCCGGGAGCTTTCGATAAGCTAGTCAGTCACATGCGCATTAGCGAAGCGCTCGCGCGTCAGCGACCGTTCTTTTCCTTCGAGTTCTTTCCACCCAAAGACGACGACGGTTCGCGGCAGCTCTTTACGACGATCGAAGCGCTTTCGCCGCTTCGGCCTGCCTTCGTCTCCATTACCTATGGTGCGGGCGGTTCCACCCGAGCTAGAACGGTCGCGTTGGCAAAGGAGATCCAGCAGAAGATAGGGCTTACAGTAGTTGCGCACGTCACCTGCGTAGGTGCCGACCGCGCCGCGCTGCGGGCTCTTTTCGACGAGCTGGCGCGAGCCGGCATCGAGAACGTCTTGGCGCTGCGCGGTGACCCGCCGCGAGGCTCGGAGTTCGAAGCCGCGCAAGGCGGGTTCGCGCACGCGAGCGAGCTCATCGCCATGCTCCGCCGGAACTATAACTTCTGCATCGGCGCCGCCTGCTATCCGGAGAAACATCCGGAAGCGGCGAACCTCGACGAAGATCTGCTCGCGCTTAAGAATAAGGCGCAAGCGGGTGCCGACTTTCTGGTATCGCAGCTGTTTTTCGACAATGCTCGGTTTTTCGAGTTCGAACGCCGAGCTCGCGCGGCCGGCATCACTCTACCGATTCTCCCGGGATTGATGCCGATCACCAACTTTGGTCAGATAGAACGCTTTGTGGCGATGTGCGGCGCTACCATCCCTCCGAAGTTGCGCGTCGAGATGGAGGCGCGTCGAGGCGACGTAAACGCCGTCGAGAATCTCGGTGTTGCCTATGCCTCTATGCAGGCGCTCGAACTGTTGCAGGCGGGCGTGCCGGGGCTTCACTTTTATACGCTCAATCGCTCGCCCGCAACGCGCGCCATCGTCTCCTCGCTGCTCGCGGCGAGCGCGTGGCGTCCGGCAGCTCGTGACGCCGCAACCATAACAGCCTCGTAACGCGTACGTAACGCTCTCCTTGTACCGTTGGGCTGTGGAAGCCCTTGACGGACTGCTACGCGACGCTTTGCTTACGACCGCGGCAATAGCCCTGCCGGTCCTAGGGGTCGCCGCTCTCGTCGGAACTGCAGTAGCAATCGTGCAAGCGGCGACTCAGGTACAGGAGCAGACGCTTACACTATTGCCGAAGATCGCTTCGGTTGGTCTGACCGTAGCGATTTTCGGCGCTGCGGGCATGCACATGCTGGCGGCGCTGTTCGACCGCGCCATGGCCGCGATTCCGAGTCTGAACGCCGGATGGTGACGGCACTGCTCGTTCTGGCGCGATGTGCGGGTTTCGTCTTTCGAGCTCCCGGTTTTTCACATCCAAGCGTGCCCGCGCCCTTGCGCGGCGGCTTCGCCTTGGCCTTGACGATGCTGATCGCGCCCAATCTGCGCGCCGCTCGGACTCATATCGATGGCCTGTCCCTCATCGCCGAACTCTCGATCGAGTTCCTGTTAGGCAGTGCGATCGGAATGTTCGCATCCCTCGTGTACGATGGCGCCTATGCCGGCGGCCGGGTCGTCGACGACTACGTCGGCGTCAAAGCGATTGCGCCGAGCGTCGTGCTGGTCGCGCCGAGCGGCTTTGGACGCGTGTGGTCGCTGGCGTTTACCGGTGCGTTCTTTCTCACGGGTGCATATCGCTTGACTCTCCTCGGATTCGCACAGAGTTTCGCTCGCATTCCTCCAGAGTCGCCGCTTAACGCTGACGCTTGGGCCGGCTTCGCAGGCGCCTTTGCGGAAAACTTCTTTCTCGTAGCACTACAGGTTGCAGCCCCAGCGGTCGGACTGGCCTTTCTCGTTCAAATCGCGCTCGGCGCGGTTTCGCGCGTCGTTCCGCGCTTCGGAAGTTTTACGCTGTTCTTTCCATTGGCATTCGCCGCCGCGCTCGTCGCCACGGTTATCGTCGTCCCGCTTGCGGCAGAGCACGCGCCGCTTCCCACGTTTGGGATTCCCGTGCGCTGAAGTGAGCGATGCTAGCGAAAAGACGTTCGAGGCGACCCCGCGCCATCTCTCGAAGGCGCGACGAGAAGGCAACATCGCTCGGTCGACCGAGCTCGCAGCGAACTGTTCCTTCGCCGTGGGTGGACTCGCGGTGATCGGAGCCGTACCGCTGCTCGCTTCGGCCGCCACGCTCGCGCTGACGCAATCGACGTCCTTTACCCCGTCGATGATGCCTCTCTCCATCGTGGCCATTGCGCTCATTCCAATCTGCTGCGCGTCTCTCGCCGGCGTAATCGCGAACCTAGCGCAGAACGGTGGCCTCATCTTTGTGCCCGTTGCGCCGAAGATCGAGCGTCTCAACCCGATCGAGGGCGCGCGGCGGATTCTTTCGCGAGAGACCGCCGGTCACTCGCTGCGCGCCGTATTCGCGTTCATCTGTGCGACGCTGGTAGTAGTCCCGACCTTGACGGCCTGTGCGTCGGAGGTGATCCGCTCGGCGACGCTCATCGCGATCGTACAGGACGTGTGGTCAGCGACGAAGAGCGCAGCGGTCGCGATCGGCGTCGTCGGCTTGATCTTTTCGCTCACGGAGTACGGTGCGGCGCGCAGCGCGTGGCTGCGCCGCCTTCGCATGAGCTTCGAGGAGCGCAAGCGAGAATCGAAAGAAGAAGAGGGCGACGCGCTCGCGAGAGGGCGCCGCAGGTCGCTGCATCGCGCGCTTCTCCGCGGCGGCCTTGGCCGCGTCAAAGAGGCGTCGTTCGTCGTCGTCAACCCCACGCATATAGCGGTGGCGCTCGCGTATCGGCCCCCGCGGATCCCAGTTCCAGAGGTGCTCGCGACGGCCTGCGATGCCGTTGCCGTCCACGTTCGAGAGCTGGCAGCGCTCTACCGTATTCCCATTGTGGAGAACGCCGAACTCGCTCGCGCGCTCTACCGCGATGCGCGGGCCGGAGCGGCGATTCCTCACGCGCACTATTTGGCCGTCGCCGAAGTCGTCGCGGCGCTTATTCGCACCGAGGAGATCGCGCATTGAGTTCGCATAAGCGCGCGGTCTACGCTTTTGCGGCGCTTCTCTTGACGATCGTTGCGGTACTCATCGTGCCGTTGCCGCCTTGGCTCCTCGACGTTTTGCTGGGCATCAACGTCTTCGGTTCGGCGCTCGTACTCCTGCTGTCGGTGACGGTCGAGGACCCGTTGGAGTTCTCCGCGTTTGCGCCGGCACTGCTCATCGCAACCCTTTTTCGCCTCTCCCTCGACGTCTCTGCAACCCGGCTTATCCTTACTGCCGGAGCGACGCCGGGTGCAGTCGGAGCGATCATCCCGGCTTTCGGTGCGTTCGTCGTACAAGGTAACTTGGTCGTCGGACTTATCGTCTTCGCCATCCTGGTGACTATTCAGTTCGTAGTCATCGCCAGCGGCTCGCAACGCGTCGCCGAGGTGGCGGCGCGGTTTACGCTCGATGCTATGCCAGGTAAGCAAATGGCCATCGACGCCGACGTACACGCCGGTGCGTTAGACGGCGAGGGCGCTCGCCGGAAGCGTGAAGCCGTTCAGCGAGAGGCGGACTTCTACGGTGCGATGGACGGGGCCGGTAAGTTCGTCAAGGGCGATGCGGTCGCATCGATACTGATCGTTGCGCTCAATCTCGCCGGCGGCGTCTCGATCGGGATCTTCTA
Organism: Vulcanimicrobiota bacterium; assembly: GCA_963754565.1. Classification (GTDB taxonomy): domain Bacteria; phylum Vulcanimicrobiota; class Vulcanimicrobiia; order Vulcanimicrobiales; family Vulcanimicrobiaceae; genus Cybelea. The sequence continues at coordinate 246,084 of CAVWGL010000001.1, forward strand.
CCATGGCCAGTCGCCTGCCGAGGCTATTGCGACCTTCGCGCTGCTCTCGATCGGAAACGCGCTCGTCACGACGTTACCGGCCTTTCTTATCTCAACCGCGATGGGCATGATGGTCACGAGAGTCGCCTCGGATGGAGCTCTCGGTGCCGACCTCGCTACGCAGCTATTCGCGCGCCCCGACGTTTTGCGAAGTGCGGGGGGCTTACTATTGGTGCTCGCGCTCGTACCCGCGTTGCCGCGCCCGCTTTTCCTGACCTTGGGTGCGAGCGCGTTTGCCATGGCGGCCCTAGCGCAGCGCCGTCGCCGGCGTTTCGAGCGCGAGGCGCTCGATGCGCGAGAGCGGATTAGACGTAACGCAATGCGCCGCCCCGAACTTGCTTTGGGACTCGTCGGAGTCGACGCGGTCGCAATCGAGATCGGCGCAGACCTCGCGCAACTTCTCGTCGCACCGCTCTCCGATGCCCTGCTCGATCGCATCGGAGAGGTTCGTAGAGCGCTTGCGGCCGACATCGGCATCGTACTTCCCGGCGTGCGGCTGCGCGACGATCTTTCGCGCGACCCTCGCACTTATGGTATTCGCGTGCGCGATCGTCTCGCGGGAGTCGGCCGGCTCGAGCTCGGCAGACTGCTCGCTGTCGCCGACGAAGCAATCCTCGTGCGCTTTTCCGTACAGATCGAGAGCGAGCCGGTCTACGGGTTGCCTTCGGCGTGGATTCCGCCGGACGTCCGCGAAAGCGCGATGAACGCCGGCGCACTCGTCTTCGACCCGATCTCCGTGCTTGGTTCGCATTTAGCCGAAATCGCGCGTTCGCATGCGTCCGAGCTCGTTGGACGTCAGGAGTTGCAGACGCTGCTCGAACACCTGCGATCGACCGTTCCGGCCGTGGTTAAAGAGGTTGGGGGAGAGGCGCTTCCGTTCGGCGTTCTTCATCGCGCGTTTGCATTGTTGCTTCGCGAAGGTGCTTGGCCGCGAGATCCGATTGCCGTCTTGGAGGCGATGCTCGAAGCCGGAAGCCGCGACCCGCGCGAGCTGGCTGAGGCGGCGCGGCACGCGATCGTTCCCGACCTGTTGCGACGCAAAGGCATCGTGCAGCTGGAGCCGGCTATCTTCGACCCTGAGTTCGAGCGAAGGTTGGTTGCCGCGTGGTGTAGACACGGAGCCGATTCATTGGAGCCAGGCACGGCGCTGGCGCTGCGCGCTCGGCTCGAACAGTACGCTTCACGCACGCCGCGCGATCGGGCGGCGATCGTCTGCACCGCGGCGCTGCGCCCCGTTCTTGCCGAGTTCTTGCAGCGATCGGGGATGCGCGTTAGCGTTTATGCTTTTGGAGAGCTGCCCAACGAAGTCACGCTCGTCCCAGCCGAGGTCATCGTGCAGGAGGAACCGAACGCGCTCGTTCCATGCACCTAAGCGAGCTGGATTGGATTATCGTCGTCCTCTCCTTGGGCGTGAGTTTCGTGCCGGCGATCGTCCTCGCGCGGCGCGCCGGCAAGAACATCACGGAGTTTTTTGCTGCCGGCCGCCAGGCGCCGTGGTGGCTCATCGGGATCTCACTGGTCGCCACCACCTTTTCCACCGATACGCCGAATCTGGTTACGAATCTCGTGCGCGACGGCGGGGTCGCGGAGAACTGGGTCTGGTGGTCGTTTCTGCTCACCGGGATGGCGACGGTCTTTTTCTACGCCCGGCTCTGGCGGCGCTCGGGCGTCCTCACCGACTTGGAGTTTTACGAGCTGCGCTACTCCGGACGCGCGGCCTCGTTCGTGCGCGGCTTTCGCGCGATCTATCTCGGGCTGTTCTTCAACTGCGTGATCATCGCGAGCGTCACGCTCGCGCTGGAGAAGATTACCGGCGTGCTCTTCGGTTGGCCGCGCGCCGAAACGCTTGCGATCTGCGTTGCAGTTCCGATTATCTTCGCCGCGACTGCCGGACTGTGGGGCGTGATGGTTACGGACACGATTCAGTTCTGTATCACGATGACCGCGGCGTTCGCGGCGGCCTACTTTGCAGTCCACGCGCCGGGCGTCGGCGGCCTACACGGACTTGTCGCGCACTTTAGCGGCCGCGGCGCAACGCTGCTCTCCATCCTGCCGAACTTCGCCGATTGGAAGAGCGCGCTTGCGATCTTCGTCATTCCGCTGACGGTCACGTGGTGGTCGGTCTGGTATCCGGGAGCCGAACCCGGCGGCGGCAGTTACGTCGCGCAGCGCATGCTCGCCGCGCGCACGGAGTCCGACGCGCTCTTCGGCACGTTCGCCTTTCAAGCGATGCATTACGCGCTGCGACCGTGGCCGTGGATCGTCGTTGCGCTGGCCTCGACGATCGTCTACCCCACGCTGCACGACGTGCAGCTGCGCTTTCCGGCGCTGTCGCCGAGCCTGCTCGGCAACGACGTCGCCTATCCGGCGATGCTCGTCTTTCTGCCGACCGGTTTCGCCGGCTTTATGGTCGCCGGCATCTTCGCTGCGTATCGCTCGACGATCGAGACCCACCTCAACTGGGGCACGTCGTACTTGGTCCACGATTTCTACCAGCGCTTCATTCGCCCGGGTTCCAGCCAGCGCGAGCTGGTCTTTGCAGGGCGGCTCGTCACGGCGCTGCTCATGGGTCTGGGCGTGCTCTTTACTTTCGCTCTCACCAACGCGAAAGATGCGTTCAATCTCTTGCTCTCGATCGGCGCGGGCACCGGGCTGATCTACTTGTTGCGCTGGTTCTGGTGGCGCATCAACGCCTGGAGCGAGGTGAGCGCGATGCTCGCGTCGTTCGCGGTGGCGCTGGGGTTCTTCGTCGCCGCGCGCACCGGTCACGCGGTGGAGACGACCACGTCACTGCTAACCACGATCGCCGTCACCACGCTGGTTTGGATTGCGGTTACCTATCTCACGCCGCCGGTTGCGACCGAAACCCTCGACGCCTTTTACGATAAGGTGCGCCCGGCGGGTCCCGGGTGGGCGACCGTCCGCCGCCGCAGCGGATTGCCCCCCTCGCCCGATTCGCTGCCAATGGCGCTGCTGGGCTGGGTGCTCGGCATCGCAGCGGTCTACGGCGCGCTCTTTGCCACGGGCGCCTTCATCTACGGGCGCCCGCTCGCCGGTACGTGCTGCGGCTTGGTCGCCACGCTCGCCACGCTCGGATTGCTCGCCATAGGCCGAAGGCTCTGGCGCCCGGCGGCAGGCCCGGCGCCGCTGAAAGGCTAAACTCGTCCGGCTCCAATGAACTGGAAAAGTTTCAAGGCGCCGTTTAAGGCGTTGGTCATCGTCGCGGTTGTAGCAATTTCGATCTGGGCGATCGTCCCGATCTCGAAGACCATACATCTCGGACTCGACCTTCAGGGCGGCGCGCGCCTCTTGCTGCAGCTCTATCCCAGCCCCGAAGTTCCGCAGATCACCTCACAAGTCCAGGCGCAGACGCGCGAGGTTATCGACCGGCGCATCAACGGCCTCGGCGTCGCCGAGCCCTCGATCAGCAACGTCGGCACGAATCGCATTCTCGTCGAGCTGCCGGCCGTGAAGGATCCCGATCAGGCCGAAAAAGTGCTCAAGCAGGTTGCCGTCCTCGCGTACAAGATCGTGCCGTTCGACGTCGAGCAAAAAGCGGACGCCGCGCTGTCGGCCTTAGCCGAGCCGAATCTCTCGCCCAAGGAGAAGGCCGAGGCCGAGCTTTACGTTTCGAAGACCGCCTACGACCTCAGCGGTCCCGTGGTCTATTCCGGCAAAGATCTCAAGGCGGCACAGGCGGGCTACGACCAGTCCGGCCATCCCAACATCTTGTTCCAAACCAAGGATCCGGCGAGGTTCGGTAAGCTAACGTCGGCAAATATTCAGAAGCCGTTGGGCATCTTTCTCGATCATCGCTATCTCTCGGCGCCGATCGTTCAAAGCCCGATCTACGATAGCGGGCAGATCACCGGTCAGTTCACGCAAGAACAGACGATCACGCTGGCCAACGAGCTCAATGCCGGCGCGCTGCCCGTGACCGTCAAGATCATCGAGAAGGAGACGATCGGTCCGACGCTCGGCAAGCTCGACCTCGTGCAATCGATGCGCGCCGCCGCGCTGGGTCTGGGGCTGGTGTTGATCTTCATGATCGTCGTCTATCGCTTGCCGGGCCTTTTGGCGGACCTTGCGCTCGCGGTCTACGTGCTCGTAATGATGGCCATTCTCGCGCTCTCGCACGCAACGTTGACCCTTCCCGGCATCGCCGGCTTCGTGCTTTCGATCGGAATGGCGGTGGATGCCAACGTCCTGATCTTCGAGCGTATCAAAGAAGAGCTGTGGAACGGCAAGACGATGCGGGGCGCCGTGCGCGTTGGTTTCCAGCGCGCCTTCTCGGCCGTCTTCGATAGCCACTTCACCACCATCGTCGGCGCCGGCGTGCTGTACATGCTCGGTACCGGAACGGTCAAAGGCTTCGCGTTCACGCTCTTCTGGGGCACCGTCGTCTCGCTCATCACGGCCGTCTTCATCACGCGCTTCTTCGTCGACGTCTTGGTCGACAACAACGTCTTGAGCGACCCGGAGCTCTACGGGGTCAAGCGCGCCGATCTCGGCATCTTCGCGAAGGCGGGAGCCTAGTGTCGCGTACCGGTGTGGAACGCTAGCCGATGCTCTTTCGCCGCCTAAACTGGAACATCGTCGGCTGGTTCAGGATCGTCGCGACGATCTCGGGCCTGGTCATCGCGCTTGGAGTGGGCGCGATGATCTACCACGGCTTCGCCGGCGGCAACGGTTTCCAGCCCTCGCATATGCTGCGCTTGGGCCTCTCGTTCACCGGCGGTACCGATATCGCGGTGCAGTTCAAGACGCCGACCACCAGCGACAAGGTGAAGGCCGCGCTCGCTTCGCTCGGCCTAACCGAAGAGTCGGTAACCACCGCCGGAACCGACGGCAAAGGCTTCGTCATCCAGACGCAGTCGGCGTACGCCAACGATTCGGCCCCGCTCTGGAACGCGCTCAACACGGTCGCGCCCGTCGACCGCGCCGCCTCGCAGATTACCGCGGTCGGTCCGTCGCTAGGGCGCGAGTACCTGATCAATGCGTTATGGGCGCTGGTCATTGCGCTGACGATCCAGTTCGTCTACATCGCGTTCCGGTTCGGTTGGAACTACATCTTCGGTTTGGTGACGGTCATCGCGCTGGTGCGCGACGCCTTAATGATGGTCGGCATCTACGCGCTGGCCGACCGGCGCGCCGACGACGCCTTCCTAGCCGCCGTTCTGACGGTCATCGGCTACTCGGTCATGGATACCATCGTCATCCTCGATCGAATTCGCGAGAACACGAAGCTGATGGCAGGCAAGCCCTACGACGTCATCGTGAACGAATCGATCAAACAGACGATGACGCGCTCGTTCAACACGCTGGCCACCGTCGTGATCACGCTGGTCGCGCTCTTGGCGCTCGGCGGCGCGAGTTTGAAGAACTTCGCCTTCGCGCTGCTCGTCGGCATCTGCTCGGGCGGATACCATTCGATCTTTTACTCGGCGCCGCTGGTCTTGGTCTTTCGCAAACGCCAGATGGAGGCGGCCGCGAAGCGCCGGCGCGCCGGTCTTACGCAAGATCGCACGGCCGCCCCGCGTTCGCGGGCGGATGCCGCGTCGTTGCAGAGCCGCAGCGGCGTGGCGCGTGAGGATATCGTCGCGGCGCGTCGCGAACGCCGCCAGAAGGCGAAGGACGCGCGTGCGGCCTCGCCCGTTGCGCCGCAGCGCTATCGTAAGCGGCGCTCCGATGCGACCGGCGCAATCGCCGTCGAGGAACCGCTGGCTGCCGGCGAAGAGGCGATCGATCCGCTCGACGCGCAAGTAGCCGGTCTGCACGATGCGGCGCTCGAACAGGGCCACGAAGAGATCTCTCTCAACCTCGAAGAGTCCCCCGAACATCCCGAGGACGGCGCGCCCTAAGGCGCTGCCGGCGCCGACCGCATCGGAGGCTGCCTTCGAGGCGCTTCTCGCCGCGTTCGGTACTGCTCCGCGGCCCGAGAATGCTGCCGATGCATTCGTAGAGCGCGCCTTTGCGAAGAGCGGCGAATACCTTCGCGATAGTTACGCGACCATCGGGGATGCAGCGCGCTTTCATACCAAGCTCGCCGGCGTTTCTTTCGAGGGGCGGCAAGACGTTATCGCCGGCCTGCACGACGGCGTGGCGTTGGAGCTGCGCCGTCAGGCCGATAATCCGCACGACCCCAACGCCATCGCGGTCCACTATGGCAATCTGCAGCTGGGCTTTCTCAATAAGCGGCTCGCAGCGCATATCGCGCCATTGATGGATGCGGGCGCGCGTTACGGCGCCCGCGTTGCTTCGCTCACTGGGGGGCAGGCTACCGAAGGGCGCCATCGCGGAGTGAATATTCTGGTCGAGCGGGAGAGCTTCGACTTGCGGCCTTCGACGCAGCCTGTGCGCCGCGATGAAATCGATGTCGGCGAGATGGGCGAGCGGGTGCGCCGCGCGTTGCTTGGAGCGTCGCCTCTACATGAGGCGCAGCGCGCCGTGCTCGAGCGCGTTGAGGCCGGCAAGAATACCCTCGCGGTGCTGGGCACGGGGCGCGGTAAGTCGTTCTGCTTTCAATACGCTGCGGCGATGCGCGCATTCGCCGGCGCCGCCAAGACGCTGGTCGTCTATCCGCTGCGCGCGTTGGCCAACGATCAATATGAGGCACTGTGCCGAACGCTCGAGCCGCTGGGCCTGCGCTTCTTTCGCGCCAATGGCTCGATCGACAACGAGGAGCGCCAAGAGCTTTTCGCAGCGTTGCGCGAGGGACGCTGGGACGTAGTGCTAGCAACGCCGGAGTTCCTAGAGTTTCACCGCGACGCGCTCGGCGCAAGCAGTCCGCCTTCGTTTGTGGTCGTGGACGAGGCGCACCATCTCCAAGAGTCGCGTCACCGGCCGGCATACGCACGGCTCGCCGCGACGATCGCATCGCTGGGGAGTCCGCAAGTGCTCGCGCTGACCGCCACGGCAGGCGACGAGACGTTCCGCCGCATCGTTGGAGACCTGGAAATCGAGGCGTGGGTAATCGACCCGACCGTGCGCGCAAACCTGCGCGTCGTCGACGCTCGCGGGACGAAAGACAAGATCCGCTACCTGCTGGATCTCATCGCGCGAGATCCGGAAAACGCGAAGGCGATCGTCTACTGCCACTCGAGACCGGAGGTCACCAAGGTGGCGCAGCGGCTGCGGCGCGAGCTAGGCAATACGGTGATGTTCTACCACGGCAAAATGCCCAACGCCGAGCGGCTCGAGGCCGAGCGGCTCTTTCGCGAGGGCGCATTACGCGTGATGGTCGCTACCTCGGCCTTCGGCGAAGGCATCGACCTTCCCGACGTTCGTCACGTCGTCCACTATCATCTCAACTTCGATTCGGGCGAGTTCAACCAACAGGCCGGGCGCGCCGGACGCGACGGCAATCCGGCGGAAATTCATCTCTTGTACGGGCAGCACGACCGGACTCTCAACGAGTACCTGATCGACCTGGACGCGCCGCCGCTCGCGCTGCTGCGCGAGATCTACCGCGGCCTGCGCGCCGTTCAACAAGCTCAGGGTCGCCACTCGGCGCAGAGTGTCGTTCGCGGCGACAATGCCGCCCTCGCATCGCTGCTGCCGATCGATCGCCTCTCCGATCGGACGGTTGGCGCGGCGCTGCGCATCTTCTCCGATTCCGGCCTCGTCGAGTTGGGCGCGGATGACGACGGGCGCTTCGCGCGGCTTCTGCCCGTGACCGGCCGGATCGAGATGGAGCGCAACGAGCGTTATGCGGAAGGCGAAGCGACCCGCGAGGCCTTTGCGCGCTTCTGCGCGCTCGCACTCGATGCGCCGGCCGAAACGCTCGAGCGCATAATCAATCGGCCGATCTACCCTTCAAACGTTCATTTGAGAAAGTAGCGGCGAGTCGAGCTTCACGCGAGCGGCACTTCGGCGATTAGTGGCTGCCCACGAGCGGCTCGGTGGCGATGTCCTCGTAGTTTGGCCAGACGGTGTTACGCTTGATGTCGGCAATCAATGCAGCCTTCGACTGTGGCGACATTTTGGCGATGGCGCCGCTGTATTGATCCCAATGCGCCTGAAGCGACTGGGCAAACGACGGAACCCACGTTTCTGCGACCGTCTGCCGACGCGTTACCGAGAGCGGCGCGAAGGCTTTGTCGAACCTTGCGATTGCCGTTGCCAAGTCGGCAGAGTATTTGTCGTTTTTGGCCGCGTCAAACGACGAGGTCGCGATCGCTTCCACCATGAAACTGGCGTAGGCATTGGCCTTCTCTTCGAGATCGGTGTACGCGACGTCGAGGGTATTGAGGTCGGCGGCACCGAGCGACTGCTTCGTGCTTGCCACGAGCCCGACAGCCTGATTTCGCGTCGAACTGTAAGGCGCGAAACCGCTGTTAATCTGGGCCGATGGAGAAGCGGTATGCGAGCAAGCCGCCACGACGAGGCCGAGCACCGCCGCCGCGAGTAACTGTCGAAAACTCTGTTCCTTACTCATGGCCCCTTATACCCGGCGCGTTAACTCTCCAACCTTAAGCCAGCACGCCGGTCATTGCCCCCTCATCTACCGCATTGTAGAAGTTGTTCTGCGTTTCACAGACTCCGGCGGAGGCCCAGGGATCGATTTGCTTGCGACTCGTCGGCAGGTGAACGGTCGGTCCGACCGCGTCCGAATAATCGCTGCCGCCAAACGGTCCGAAGTGTGCGCTCTCCGCGTGCGCCAGCACCAAGCCGCCGACTGCAGCGGATGCAGCGGCCGCCTCGTTGCGCAACCGTTGATCCAGGCGCCCATCGCTCGCGAGCGCACTGTAGAAAGCTATCGCCGGCCGGTCGGCGCGCCACGGCATGTCTTTGCTTGCGTCGGGAAAGCGCACCATTCCGGCGATCGAGCGCGCGTCCTGACGCACTGCCGCGCGCACGTTCGGATCGCTCGCCTTCGTCGCGGCGTCGTCGTTGAGGCGTTTGATCGCCGCTTCGGCGAGCCGGATCTTTGCCGGGTCGAGGTCGAGCACGTCGAATGCCGCGGCCGGACCGAAGCCGAAATCGCCGGCGTCGTATTTCGTCCGCATGACGTCGTTGACGACGCCCGCAGCCATCGCTTTGGCGTTGCTCTCGTTCGATGCAATCACGTGGGCGACGTCGCTTGGAACGCCCGGGGCGAGCATCGTCTCCGGGCTGGCGGCTAGATATCGTACGCCCGCGTTCGAGAGCGCGTCCGCAAAGCCCATCGTAGCCATCAAACACTGATTTGCGACGATGCCGTCGACCGAGCGCGCGGCGTCTTCGGGGTGTGCGGCTGCGTGCATCGCGATGCCGTCCGAGATCGCCTTGGCAATGTCGGGCATGGACATGACGCTGCCGTCGCCGGTCTCTAGACCGCCGCCATCCCCGCCGCCGTGATCGACCAAATCGATCCAGGTCTGCTTCGCGCCGGCAGTCTCGGCGTTGTCGAGGGTATGGGCGACGAATCGAGCGAGGTTGTCCGCGTCGCTCATGTCGTGGCCTCGGCTCGAATGCTTGCCGGCGATCTCTCCGTCCGCGATCGTGTAATCGTAGGTGTGCAGCTTACCGTCTAGGTCGGGGAGCCCGCGGCGTAGCGAAGTCGTGTTTTCAACCGTGAACTCGATGGACGAGTCGCGGCCGCTCGTACGCAACGCTTGCGACAGCGTCGCTCTTTGAATGGCATCGAGGTTATTGTCGCCGTCGCGATAGATGCCGAACTCGAGCGAGCGGCGCGATGGCGTGGCGGTAACGTTCTGCAGCATGAGGCCTCCTGACGTGGTAAGTCGGGACCCCTACTGCGACGGGCATCGCCCACGTCTAGAGCGCCGGCTATCATGTGCACGGACTCTGCGCGTCATTGGGGGTCTGAGGCGGCTCCCGCCAGGGAACGACATGCCAACAAGGCGAATGCTTACTACCTGCCGTCTCCCAGCGGCGGCTTAAGAGTTTTCCTCTGAGGAATTCGATCCGTGCGAAAGACTGTGGACACCATCAAGGCCGCAGCCGCTGCGGCGGCCATCGCTCTCTTTTCGGCGTGTTCGAGCGGCCCGCAGGGAACCGGCGAAGCCATTCCATCGAACGCGACTCGGAGCGGCCTGATCGACGAGGTCGCGCGCTCGGGCATCGCGCCGAAGTTTTATAGCGTGCTGCGTCTCGACCTAGATCGCGGCGCGGCCGTTCCGCGGCACCGTAAGTCGAAGAAGAAGCGAGACCTTTTCGTGAGCGACCTCGGCACGGGCGCGGTCGAAATTCTCAAGAATAAGACTTGGACGAATGTGGGCAGCATCAGTTCCGGAGTCGACGGCCCCGCCGGCGTCTGGGTCGACGCGAAAGGCAACTTCTACGTCGCCAACTACAACGGCGTGAACATCCAGGAGTACGCGCCCGGCCAGTCAACGCCGAAGTACACGTACAGCGATAATATGTCCGATCCGACCAACGTAACGACCGATTCGAAGGGCAACGTCTACGAGGGAGACTATCTGGGCGGCTATGTCGGCGAATACGCTCAAGGGCAAAACACGCAGATCGCGCAATGCAGCCTCCCCGGCTGGGTCTCCGGCGTTGCAATCGACGAGAGCGGTGACGTGTTCGTCGCTTATTTCAACACCGACTCGAACGCGGGCCACGTCGAGGAGTATACGGGCGGCCTTAGCGGCTGCAACGCGACCACGCTCGGTGTGAGCCTGGTAGATCCCGTCAGCATGGTGCTCGATAAGAAAGACGATCTCGTCGTCGTTGACGAGCTTGCCGATAGCGTCGACATCATCGCACCGCCGTACGACAGCATAACGGCAACGCTCGGATCGGGCTATAGCATTCCGTTCCACGTCACGGTCAACAAGAAGAACGATCAGGCGTATGTCGACAATCTATTCTTCTACGGCGGAGGCGACGTTCTCGTTCTCAGCTATCCGGGCGGCTCGACCGAAGCCACGCTGGGCTCGTCGAGCGGCCTCGAGACTCCCTATGCTGCGGTGGACGGTCGCAACTATAATCCGTAGCGTTGGTGACGTGTAGTCGCGCGTGAGCCCGTACTAGTTCCGCTCGCGCCGGCGCGGCAACCGACGCCCATCGCCGTTCGGCTCGGCTACGAAACGCATATCGGCTTGCGACGCCGCTGATTATCCTTGATTGCGTAGCAACATGAAGCAACGGAACCTTCGAACAAACGTTCGGAATGGCGGCGTCCTTTTTAGGGAAACTACCGGCTGGTGATCAAGGATCACGACGTAGTCGTCCTGGGCGCCGGCCTAGCCGGCATGCGCGCTGCGCTCGAAGCGGCGCGCGGCGGTGCGGACGTGGCGATCGTTACCAAAGTGCATCCGATACGCAGCCATTCCAGCGCCGCACAGGGTGGCATCAACGCCGCGATCGCCGAGACGGATAGCTGGGAGTCGCACGCCTTCGACACGGTCAAAGGCAGTGACTATCTCGCCGATCAGGATGCGGTCGAAGTGATGACCCAAGAGGCGCCGCGCGACATCATCGAGTTCGAGCACATGGGCGTGATCTTCTATCGCGGCCCGGACGGGAGGCTGGGAACGCGCGCCTTCGGCGGCGCTTCGCAAGCTCGGACCTACTTCGTCGGGGATATCACGGGTCAAGCGCTGCTCGTTACGCTCTACGACCAGATTCTCAAAGCCGGCGTCAAGGTCTACGAAGAGTGGTATGCGACCGCGCTGCTCATGCAGGACGGCGCCTGCCGGGGGATGGTCGCCCTGGAAATGGTTACGGGCGAGCTGCACTTGCTGCGCTCCAAAGCCGTCATCGTGGCCGCCGGCGGCCTAGGAAGGCTCTACGAGCCGAGCACGAACGCGCTGATCTGCACCGGCGACGGGTACGCGCTGGCCTATCGCGCCGGCGCGCCGCTGATGGATATGGAGATGGTGCAGTACCATCCCACGACCCTTGCGGGCAGCGGGTTCTTGATGACCGAGGCGGCGCGCGGCGAGGGCGCCTACCTGCTCAACTCGTTGGGCGAGCGCTTTATGAAAGTCTACGCGCCGAACAAAATGGAGCTCGCCGCGCGCGACGTGACTTCGCGCGCCGAGGCGACCGAGATTGCGCAGGGGCGCGGCATCGACGGAAACGTTCTGCTCGATATGCGGCATCTCGGACCCGACGTCATTCTGCGCAAGCTCCCGCAGATTCACGAGATGGCACTGGACTATCTCGGGATCGACATGATCAAAGACCCCGTTCCCGTTCGTCCCGGCATGCATTACGAGATGGGCGGCATCAAGACCGATGTTGACGGCGCGACCGTAGTCGCCGGTCTCTACGCCGCGGGCGAGGTCGCCTGCGTTAGCGTGCATGGTGGAAATCGCCTCGGTGCCAACTCGCTGCTCGATACGATCGTCTTTGGCCGGCGCTCGGGTAAGGCGGCGGCCGAGTACGCACAACGGACGGCGAGCGCCGTTGGCGGCGAGGACTTGCTGCGCGGCGAGCAAGATCGTTTGCGCGATCTGCTGGCGCGTCCGTACACCGGCGATACGCCTGCGGGTCTGCGGCTGGAGCTGGCGACGACGATGGACAAGCTGGTCGGCCTCTATCGCGACGATGCGGGTTTGCGCGCGGCGCTCGATAAGCTTGCGGGCTTCAAGAAACGCTACGAAACGATCGCCGTCGGCGATAAAGGGCGCGTCTTCAATCAAGCCTTGACCTTCGCGCTCGAGCTGGGCTACTTGCTGGATTGCGGCGAGGCGATCGTTCGCAGCGCAATCGTGCGCACCGAAAGCCGCGGCGCGCATACGCGCACCGATTTTCCCGAGCGCAACGATACCGACTGGCTGAAACACATTCTCGTGACGCGGCGTGGCGAAGGGGCGCCCGAGCTCTCCTACCTGCCGGTAACGATCACTCGCTGGAAGCCCGAGGTACGCACCTACTAAATGGAATTTAAGATCGAGCTAAATGGAATTTAAGATCGAGGTCGGACGCTACAACTCCGAAGGGATCTATCCCGACGGCGCGGTACCGGGCAAACCCTACCCCGCGCCCTGGGATCGCTCGCCGGTGCGCCGTTATCAAACCTTTACCGTAGATCTCCCCGAGCACGCCGTCGTCCTCGATGCGCTCATCGAGATCCGCGAGTACCAGGATCAGTCGCTGGCGGTTCGTTGCGCCTGTCGCAGTGCGATCTGCGGTTCCTGCGCGATGTGGGTCAACGGGCACGCAAGGCTCGCCTGCAAGAGCAGACTCACCGAGTTCACGCAGGACGGAAAGACTCGCGTGGAATCGCCGCCTTCGATGCCGCTCATTCGCGATTTGGTCTGCGATATGGCGCCGTTCTGGGATAAGCATTTGGCGGTGAAACCGTGGCTGCAGAACAAGCAGCCCGTTCCGCCTCCGAACCAAGAGTACCGCGTGCCGAACGCTTCAATGGAAGAGTTGATCCAAGAGGTGAGCTGCATCAGCTGCGGCGCGTGTCTCATGGACTGCGAGTCGTTCGCCGTCAACCAGGAGTTCCTAGGTCCGCAGGCGCTGGCGCAGGCGTATCGGTATGCCGGCGACCCGCGCGACGCCGAAACGAAGGAGCGATTGGGCGATTACAGCAAGGCGGGCGGAATATGGGACTGCACGCACTGCTACGAGTGCGTTACGCAGTGCCCCAAGGGCGTCGCGCCGCTCGAACAGATTCTAAAGTTGCGCCGGATGGCCGTCGAAGCCGGCTTTACCGACAACGCGGGCACGCGTCACGCGGACGCCTTCGCGGAGTCGGTTCGAGACAGCGGCCGGCTCAACGAGCTGACGCTGATGCCCAAGTCGGTCGGGTTCTTCAACATCGTCGATCAACTCAAAACGCTGCCGAGCGCCTTCAATCTGATTCGCGCCGGCAAACTTCCGCCGCTGATCCATAAGAAGATCCCCGGCATCAATCGCATCAAAACCATTTTCGAACGTGTCGGAGGTCGGTTCAAGTGAAAGTTGCGTTCTGGCCGGGTTGTGTCTCAAAAGGCGCTTGCCCCGAACTGTACGTCTCTACCCAGGCGATCGCCGAGCCCCTCGGTCTCGAGCTGCACGAGCTAACCGAAGCACCCTGCACGGGTGCGGGCGTTTTGAGCGAACAGAATCCTCCGTTGGCCGATGCGCTCAACGGCTTGACGCTCGCCATGGCGGAGGCGCAGGGCGCCGATCTCATGACCATCTGCTCCACCTGTCAAGGTGTGCTTTCAAATCACAACTATCATCTGACGCACGACCCGGAGCGGATGGAGCGCGCGAACAACACCATCTCGGATCAAGGCTTCACCTACCACGGCACGACGAAGGTCAAGCATCTGCTGTGGATGCTCTTCGAGGATATCGGCATCGATCGCGTGGCCGCGGCGATAAAACGAAAGCTCACGGGACTCAAGATTGCGCCGTTCTACGGTTGTTACATTCTGCGTCCGATCGAGTCGCTCGGCTTGAAAGAACGCCCCGAACGCAAGACGTACCTCGAACGGCTCATCGCGCTGCTGGGCGCCGAGGCGGTCGAGTATCGGGGAGCGACCAAGTGTTGCGGCTTTCCCATGTTGACCTTCAACCGAGATAAGGCACTGGCAATGGGCGGCAATCACATCGTCGAAGCGAAGGATAAGGGTGCCGACCTGCTCGTTACGCCCTGCCCCCTCTGTCATCTCAATCTCGACGGTCAGCAGCCCGATGCCGCGCGCGTCATAAAGAAAGATATCGGCGTACCGATCTTCCATCTGCCGCAGCTGCTGGGCTTAGCCTTCGGACTCGACCCGGCGGAGCTGCGACTCAACCATCACGTCGTTCCGACGGCGAGCGCGCTCGAAAAAGTCGAGCTTAAGGTTTAGCTTCGACCTTCACCGTCGTCATCGCATCGCCGCGCCTGATCGCGTCGAGCGCCTCGAGGCCATCGGTCATCTGGCCGAAGACCGTATACTGCCCGTCGAGAAAATGCGCGTCATCTAAACAGACGTAGAACTGCGAGCCCGCCGAGTCAGGCGCAGTCGCGCGCGCCATCGCAACCGTGCCGCGCAAGTGGGGACGCGAGTTGAACTCGGCCGGGAGGCGATATCCCGGCCCGCCCGTTCCGTCGCCTTTCGGGTCGCCGCCTTGCACGACAAACCCCGGCTCGACTCGATGAAATGTGAGGCCGTCGTAAAATCCTGCGTCGGCGAGTTTGACGAACGCCGCGCAGTGCATCGGCGCGTCCTCGGGAAAAAGCTCGAAGACGATGTCGCCGTGCTTGGTTGCAACTCGCACGCGCGAGCGCCGAGCGCGCTCCGTCAGTTCGTGCAGTTCGGCGGGTTGCGGCGGAGTGTGCGTCATTGGGTCTGGGTTGGACACTCTCGCGGCAGTGTCATGCCGTGGGCAAGCAGGCCATTAGGGTCCGCGACTCAAACCCGAGACGCGTGGAGATCGAAGCGCTGATTCGAGCGATCCCGGATTTTCCGATTCCCGGGATCCTGTTCCGCGACATCACACCCCTCCTCAAAGATAAGCAAGGCTTTCGCGAAGCAATCAACCTTTTCGTCGAACGCTTCAAGGGCCGAGGCATCGACTACGTCGTCGCCATTGAAGCGCGCGGCTACATCCTGGGCGCGCCTATTGCGTACGAAATCGGCGCCGGATTTATCCCCGTCCGCAAACCCGGGAAACTGCCGCACGAGAAGCTCGCCGAAGAGTATTCGCTCGAATACGGCAGCAACTCGCTCGAAATCCACGCCGACGCGCTCGGCAGAGGCGACCGCGTCTTGGTTGTCGACGATCTGCTCGCCACCGGCGGCACGGCGGCTGCAACGGGCCGCCTCATCGAGCGTCTTGGCGCCTCGGTTGAAGCGTTCGCGTTCTTGGTCGAGCTGACGCAACTGCACGGACGCGAGGCGCTCGGCGCAGCCGAGGTCGTGGCGTTCGTCTCCTACTAGAAGCTATTTAGAGGCTATGCATTTACCGCGAGTTCTAGGTGCGATCGCGACGGTTCCGTTGCTGGCAGTGCTGCTTTTTGCAGGGCTCGTTTCGACCGGAGCGGCGCGTCCGCACCCGACACCTTCGCCCTCCCCGACGCCGGTCGCCGACCCGGCGATCACGCAGCTCGCGCGCCAGCAGTTCGTAGCGTGGCAGGCCGGCGTTCTCAACGATCGCCTTTACTCGCAGCAGGTGCTCGTCAAACTGACGGATGCAAAGATCTCTGAGACTTCGCATGGCCTGGGGCAGTTGGGAGCGTTAACCGATACGGTCTACATCGGCCCCTGGCTCGACCCGAGCTTCCCGCCCGGCGCTCGCGGTTACATCTACCAGATGCGCTGCTTAGACGGCAACGTCTACCTATGGCTGGCGCTCGATCCGCAGGGGAAGATCGCGACGATCTTCTTCCGGAACCGGCTGGACGCCGAGACCGTTACGCCCACTCCTAGCCCATTACCGACCTAGAGACTCCTAAAGCCGGGCGCCGCCTGGTCAAGGGCTGTATAATACTGGGACGGCCATGACCATCTCCGAGCTTATCGAGCGCGTCAGTTCCTACGATCCGTCCACGGACGAGGAATGGCTCATGCGCGTCTACGAGCTCGCCACGGCCGCTCACCAGGGTCAGCGGCGCGCCTCCGGCGAGTCGTTCATCGAGCACCCATTGGCGGTGGCCGGCATTCTAGCCGATCTCGAGATGGACCATCAGACGATCGCGGCCGCCTTGCTGCACGACGTAGTCGAAGACACCTCTATGACCTCCGAGCAGGTCACCGCACAGTTCGGCGAGGAGGTCGCGCGCTTAGTCGAGGGCGTCACGAAGTTAACGCGTATTCCGTATCAGTCCAAGGAAGACGCCCAGGTCGAGAATCTTCGTAAAATGTTCTTGGCGATGGCGAAAGACATTCGCGTCATCATCATCAAGCTCGCCGATCGTCTGCACAACATGCGCACGCTGGCAAGTCTTCCCGCCGCCAAGCAGCAAGCGATCGCGCGAGAGACGCTGGATATCTACGCTCCAATCGCGCACCGTTTGGGGATCTGGAAGATCAAGTGGGAGATCGAGGATGAGTGTCTGCGTTACCTCGATCCAGGCTCCTTTCTCGACATCGTCGAGCGAGTCGCCAAGACGCGGCGCGAACGCGAGGCCGACGTCGAGAAGGCCATTGCCCGGCTGCGCGACGAGTTCAAAGAGCTAAAGATCAACGCCGAAATCCAGGGCCGTCCAAAGCATTTCTACTCGATCTATTCAAAGATCAGCAAAGGCCGCGATTTCTCGACTATCTACGATCTCACTGCGATTCGGATCATCGTCGACACGGTTAAGGACTGCTACGCGGCCTTGGGTGCGGTGCACGCGATGTGGACGCCCCTTCCCGGGCGCTTCAAAGATTATATCGCCATGCCTAAGCCGAACATGTACCAATCGCTGCATACGACCGTCGTCGGTCCGAGCGGCGATCCGCTCGAGATACAGATTCGCACCTGGGAGATGCACCGAACCGGCGAGTACGGCATTGCGGCGCACTGGCGCTATAAAGAAGGCGGCAAGGCAGATCAGTTCGAGAACAAGCTCTCCTGGCTGCGCGCGCTGCTCGAGTGGCAAAAGGACATGCGCGATTCGCGTGTCTTCATGGAGAACCTCAAGCTCGACCTCTTCGATAGTCAAGTCTTCGTTTTCTCGCCGCGCGGCGACGTCTACTCGATCGTCGCCGGCGGAACGCCGCTCGATTTCGCATATCAAGTACATACGGACGTCGGCAATCATTGCGTCGGTGCGAAGGTAAACGGCCGCATCGTTCCGCTCGACTACCAAATGCAGAACGGTGACATCTGCGAAATTCTCGTCAATAAGTCGAGCGGGCGCCCATCGTTGGACTGGCTTTCGACCGTCAAAACCTCGAGCGCGAAGCATAAGATCAAGCAATGGTTTCGCAAAGAGCGCCGCGAGGAGAACGTGCTGGCCGGACAGGAGGCGCTCGAGCAGGAGCTGGCGCGCGCGGGCCTGCGCACCGACGTCGCGCGCGGCGAGCTCATTGAGAAGATCGCCGGTCGTCTGAACTATGCTTCGCCTACCGACCTCTTCGCCGCGATTGGGTTCGGCGACGCGTCGGCGCAGGCCGTCGCCAATCGCGTTCGCGACGAGGTCAAACACGACAACGTCGTCGATCTAACCAAGATCGGCCGCAAGCCTGCGCCACGAAAGGGCGTCGGCCATTCGAGCGGCGTGCGCATCGCCGGCGTCGACGACGTGCTCGTGCGCCTCTCCAAGTGCTGCTCTCCTGTGCCGGGCGACCCGATCATCGGTTACGTTACGATCGGCCGCGGCGTCAGCGTGCATCGCGCCGACTGTCCGAACGTCGGCTTCATGAATGCCACCCCGGAGCGAATCATGCAGGCGCAATGGATTACCGATACGGGCCTGACGCATCAAGTCGATATCGAGATCGAGGCCGACGATCGCTCGCAACTGCTGCAAGACATCATGGGAGTCTTCTCGGAGCTCAAGACCCAGGTCAGCTCGGTGAACGCTCGCGTTCGCAAGGACGGCGTCGCGGTGACGAGCCTCACCGTACAGATTCGCGACCTCGACCACCTCCACAAGCTTCTCACCAAGCTCGAAACTCTCAAAAAGGTCCGTCGCGTCTATCGCGTAACCAAGCGCGAGCGCGCCGCCCTCTAGCGGACTCGGAGGTGTGACCGCCGCCCAACTCCTCGCGCCGGAGCTCGCGGCGTTCGTTGCAGGCGCGATGAACAGCGTTGCGGGCGGAGGCAGTTTTCTCTCCTTCCCCGCGCTGGTCTTCGCCGGCGTTCCCCCGATTTCGGCCAACGCGACGAACAACGCCGCGATGTGGGTGGGCACGATCGGAAGCGCGCGCGGGTATCGCGAGGAGGTGCGCGAACACCGGTCGCTCTTGCGTTCGGTCGTCCTCGCGAGCAGCGCCGGTGCGCTGCTCGGCGCGTTGCTGCTGTTGATTACACCGCAGCCGCTCTTCGTGGCTTTGATTCCCTGGCTATTGCTCTTCGCAACCGTGCTCTTTGCGGCCAGCCCGCTGCTGAAGCGCCGCGCCGCCGGCCCGCCCCGCCATGCCGCGTGGCAGATCGCCGCGCAGTTCGGCATCGCAATCTACGGCGGCTATTTCGGAGCCGGAATGGGGATCTTGATGCTGGCGTTGCTCGCTTTTTCCGGCCTTCCGAGTTTAAACGCGCAGAATGCCGTCAAGAACGTACTAGCCGTCACGATCAACGGCGTTGCGCTCGTGCCGTTCGTAGCGGCGCGCATCGTCGACTGGCGTTTCGCGGTTCCGATGGCGGTGCTCGCCCTGCTGGGCGGATACTGCGGCGCGCGTTTCTTTCGCCGGGTATCGCAGCCGATCTCTCGCGCAATTGTCATCGTCATCGGGATCGCGATGACTACGGTCTTTTTTGTTCGATCCTTTTGATGAGAAATGACGGCGGTCGCTCGTCTTTGCAGGGTAGCAAAAAAGCCGATTCGAAACGCGCACTGCAAAGCTCACGTTATCACGACATATCGCAGGAGTCATGAGGTTTAGAATGCCGTCTCTTACATTTCGCGCGCTGCTCGTTTCGACGGGTGCGCTTTTGTTGCTCTCGGCGTGCAACAGCACTGGAGCGGTCCCTCCGCAGGCGACGGCTAGCCTGGGTGCCTTGGAGACAGGTGCAGGTGCGGCGGCATCGCCGGCCGACACGACCTCCATCTTAAAGTTGCTGAATAAGGACGTCGTCATCGGCTCGACCGTCGATCCGAAGAACGGCGACGAAGGGCCGCGAGCCCTTTCCCAGGCGCCAATCAAATACGGAGAGATGAAGAAGGGCCAGCTGCTGGTCTGCAACTTCGACGATTCCTCAGGTGCTGCGGGCAAAGGAACCACCCTCGAGCTTTTGGATCCCACTGCGGGGTCCAAGCCGGCAACCTTTTATCAAAGCAGCGACATCGAAGGTTGCGACGGTTCGGCGATCACGACCGGCGACCAGGTGTACGCAACCGGGTTCACCAGTAAGGATATGGTCCACGTCAACCAGGATGGGAAGGGCAAGAAGACCTACACTGACGTCGATCCGCTCGGCGATGCCGACGCACCGCCGATCTACCTCTACTCGGCCGAATACATCTTTAGTGGAAACGATCAAACGGGCGATGTCGGCAGCCTGAGTCTTGGCGGCTACGGCACGTTGAACTTTGTGAACGTTATCACCGGATTTGCCGTGAACAAGAAGCCGGGGTGGAGTGCGCTCGGACCTTCGGGGTTCTCGTATAAGGTGAAGAGCGACACGCTCTATGTGGTCGATGGCGACTGCAACGCGATCGTTGCAGTGAGTGGTGCCAGCAGTTTGTTGAAGCCCGGCGAGATCGTCGTTGGGAAGGGCTGCAAGACCTTTAAGTGCAAGTTCCCCAAGACGTCGTGCGGCAAGGTCGTTCTGGCGGGCAAACCGCTCGACGCGCCCGAAGCCGAAACGATGCTGCCGAACGGAAATCTGATCGTGGCGAACACGGCAGGCGGCAACACGCTCGTTGAGCTGACGCCCGCCGGCCAGGTCCTCGACACGAAGGTGGTCGATAAGAG
Organism: Vulcanimicrobiota bacterium; assembly: GCA_963754565.1. Classification (GTDB taxonomy): domain Bacteria; phylum Vulcanimicrobiota; class Vulcanimicrobiia; order Vulcanimicrobiales; family Vulcanimicrobiaceae; genus Cybelea. The sequence goes on from CAVWGL010000001.1 coordinate 266,573, forward strand.
TAAGACGCAAGGCATCTTCGGCTTGCTGGCGATCGGTACGAAAGACAGCGACACGGCGTTGTTCTATACCGATACCAACGACAACTCGGTGCACGAACTCGAACAGTAGCCGTTTAGTACGGGGAGATAATGACCGATTACGAGGTAACCTACATTCTGCGCCCTGCCCTCGAAGAGAGCGAGGTCGAGGCGCGCGTCAATGCCGTCGCCGAGATCGTCAAGGGACAGGGCGGCGAGGTTGGCGCCATCGAGCGCCTTGGGAAGAAGCGGCTGGCCTATGAGATCAAAGATGCCCGCGAGGGCATCTACGTCGTAATGCAGTTTCGCAGCGGCGCCGGCGCCTCGAAGGAGCTGGAACGCCAGTTGAAGCTGCACGAGGACGTCCTGCGGGCACTGATCGTTCGGCTCGACGGCAAGATGCTGGCGCACATGGCGGCCCTGGCCGCCGCAGCTCCGCCCGCACCCACCGCGCCCACGCCCGCGCCGCCGTCGAGTGTGGTGTTCTGATCACATCTATGCCACACTGGTGACACTCTAGGGCGGTAACCTCGAAGGGTGTACGCATTGGTGAAGAGAGGGTAGGCAATGGCAGCTTCGTTCAACAGGGTAATCCTAGTCGGAAATCTTACCCGCGATCCCGAGATTCGGTACATCAACTCCGGCTCGCCGGTGACGAAGTTTCGTATCGCCGTGAATCCGAACAAGCGCGATGCGAAGCCGGAAGATACGATGTACGTCGACATCGTTGCATGGGAGCGCCTCGCCGAGACCTGCAATACCTACCTGAAGAAAGGCAGTCCCGTGCTCGTGGAGGGACGCCTCTCGATTCGCTCCTACGACGACACAAAGCTCAAGGACGAGAGCGGCCAGCCTATTCGACGGACCGCCACCGAGGTCGTGATCTCGGGCATGCAGATGCTCTCATCTCGCCGCGACGACGGTGACTCGGGCGAGCACGGCTCCAGCGGAGGTCGCACGCCGGCTGCGGTCGGCGCGCCCGCACGCTCGGGCGACAGCCTTGGCGACGAGCTCGACGACGAGATTCCATTCTAATAGGCGATCTCTCGTAACCAGCTAAAATGCGGCGCCGTCCACTAGCGACGCGCGAAAAACGCTGGGCAGTCAACCTGGCACGGGCGCTTAGCGGCGCCGGCATACCGCCCAACGCGATCTCCACGGCGAGTCTCGTCTTTGCGGTTGCGGCAGGTTTGGCGTTGTGGCGCACCGGCCACGCTACCGGCCTCGCGCGTGTGCTCGAGCTTCTCGCGGCGGCCGCATGCATTCAACTGCGATTGCTCTGCAACATGCTCGACGGCATGGTCGCAATCGAAGGCGGGCGGCAGACCGCCTACGGGGAGCTCTTCAACGATATGCCGGATCGCTTTGCCGACATCGCGATCTTCGTCGGCGCAGGCTACGGGCTTAGCGCATTCGCTTGGGGACCCGCGCTGGGCTGGCTAGCGGCGCTCTTCGCCGTTCTCACGGCCTACGTTCGTTTGCTCGGCGGTGCGATGGGAGCGCGTCAATATTTTAGCGGACCGCTAGCCAAACCGCAGCGAATGGCCGTGATGACGTTCGCCTCCATCCTATCGACGCTCGAGCCGCTCGTCGGCTGGCGCGGGCAGGTGCTGGCCGCCGCTCTCGTTGTGGTCGCGTTCGGCTCGGTCGCGACGCTCGTTGGGCGCACGTCGCAGATCGTTGCAGAGATAGAGACACGGTGAAGGCCCACCGGCTCGCGGGAGCGATCGCGCCCGTCGTGCGGGTGATCGCAGGCGCTCAGGTGACGTGGCGTTTCGGTCTGCCGCAGCGGCGCCAAACGGTGTTTTTCGCAAATCATACGAGTCATCTCGACTTCGTCGTGCTCTGGGCATCTTTGCCGCAAGCGCTGCGAGTGCGGACGCGTCCCGTTGCGGCGCAGGACTACTGGGAGACCGGCGTGCGGCGTGTGGTGGCCGTCGGCCTCTTCAACTCGTTGTTGGTGCCACGAACTCGCGGCGGCGACCGCGAGACGGCGGCGCGAGCGGCCATCGACCGCATCGTCGAAGGGATGGGCGACTACTACTCACTGATAATCTTTCCCGAGGGCACGCGCGGCGACGGTGAAGTGGTCGCGCCGTTCAAGAGCGGCCTATACTACTTGTGCCGGCAAAAGCCGGAGGTTGCGTTGGTCCCCGCATACCTCGAGAATCTAAATAGAATTTTGCCGAAGGGGCAGTTCCTGCCCGTTCCGTTGATCAGCCGCGTGACTTTCGGGGCGACGGAGTTCTTCGACCCCTCGGAGTCCAAGGCTTCGTTTATCGAGCGCATGCACGACGCGGTCTGCGCGCTGAGAGAACCGTGACGCTCGCCGGGCGCGTCTTTGACGAGCGGTTGGTGTGGGCATGTGCCGGAATTCTCGTCTTGCTCGTCGTGGGGACGACGGTTGGCCTCGTCCTGCGGACCGTAGTCAAGGCTCCGTCGGCTGTCCGCACGATCGATAACCTCAACCGGCGGATGCGAGCGTGGTGGGTCATGTGTTTGATCTTCGGGCTAACTCTTGTAGTGGGCCCAATCGGTTCGCTCGTTCTTTTCGGTCTCATCTCGTTTCTCGCATTACGCGAATATCTAACGCTGGTGCGGACGCGGCGCGCCGACCATCACACGCTTTTCTGGGCGTTTTTTATCTTTACGCCGCTGCAATACTACCTCTTGGGCATAAAATGGCTCGGGTTCTTTATCGTAATTCCGGTCTACGCGTTTCTCTTCATCCCGGCTGCGATGGCGCTCGCCGGCGACAGCCAATCCTTCTTGGAACGCGCGGCAAAGATCCAATGGGGCCTGATGATCTGCGTCTATTGCCTTAGTTATGCCCCCGCGTTGTTGCTGCTCGCCATTCCGAACTTTGGTCCCGATGCAAAGCTGCTGCTCTTTCTAGTCATCGTAGTGCAGCTCAGCGATGTTCTTCAATACGTTTGGGGAACGCTGGCCGGACGCCATAAAATCGCGCCCTCCATCAGCCCGAACAAGACGTGGGAGGGATTTCTGGGTGGAACGCTGTGCGCCACGGCGATCGGCACCGGTCTCTGGTGGCTGACTCCCTTCAGCCCACTGGCGGCGCTGGGAATCTCTTTCCTGATTACGATGCTTGGCTTCGCAGGGGGCTTGGTCATGTCGGCGATCAAACGGGATCGTGGCGTTAAGGATTACGGAACGATGATCGGCGGTCACGGCGGAATCCTCGACCGTATGGACTCCGTAATTTTTGCCGCCCCGGTCTTCTTTCACGTGGTCCGGTTCTTCTACGGTCTGTAACGAGAGGGCCTCGGGCCGAAGCCGGCGCGAAACGTTTTACCAAATGTATAAAGGCGCACTCCCGGACTTGTGTAAGGGTCCAGGGCATGTAACTCGCCGACGTCAAGGAGAACCGACCACATGACTTCGACGGCCATGCCGACCAACGCCGAACTGCGCGACTTCCTGATACTCCCCTACGCCGAGCTGGAAGAGCTCAACCTGCGCGCCAAGCAGCAGCGTCAGGAGCGCGTTCCCTTGCACGCGCTCGCCGAGCAGAGACTGAAATATCTCGCCGAGGAGCCGCGGATCAAGGCGCTGACCGTCCTGTTCAGCGACCTCGAGGGCCGCCTGCATATGCTCGACTACGACAAGAAGTTTTTGCTGCGAGCGCACGACAATCTCACCTTCGACGGTTCTTCGATACGCGGTTTTACGCCGCAGCGCGAGAGCGATTTACGCCTTTCGCTGGATTGGAGCGCCTTTTACTGGGGGCCGGCGGACATCTTCGGGGCCGGGAAAGTGCTCGTCTTCGGCGATGTTTTGGACCGGGAGGGCAAGCCCTTCGCGGGTGACGTTCGCGGCACGCTCAAGAAGTTCGCGGGCGAATGCTATTCGAAGGAAGGCTACGCGCTCAACGCTGCCAACGAGATCGAAGGTTTTCTCTTTAATGGGCTCGATGCCGAACGGCGCTTTCACGAGACGGCCAAGTTCGAGTACGTCAACACCGGCGGCTACTACCACTCCCTTCCGGGCGACCCGCTGCGCGACTTCATCGATACGGTTGCCGAAGTGCAGCGTGCGATGGGCTTCGAGAACGAGAAGGACCACCCTGAGGTCGCCCCGTCGCAGTTTGAGATCAACTATAACTACGGCGAAGTCGTTGCCGCGGCCGACCAGATTCAGCTGTACAAGCTGATCTGCCGCCAGGTAGCGACGAAGCTTGGAATGACGGCCAGCTTCTTGCCCAAGCCCGTCGTCGGAGTCAACGGCAGCGGCATGCACACGAACGTATCGGTCAGCAAGAACGGGCAGAACCTGTTTTGGGATGCTGAGGGATCCGAGCAGCTCAGCGATTTCGGATGGAAGTTCATCGATCGCATCCTTACGCACGGAAACGACATCTGCTTGATGCTAAACTCCAGCGTGAACTCGTATCGCCGGCTCGATCCGCACTTCGAAGCGCCCAATCAGCTCAAGGCGTCGGCGGTCGATCGCGGCTCGATGATTCGCGTTCCTATTGGAAACGAACGCAGCATGCGTACCGAGGTTCGCTCGGTCGCTCCCGATGCCAATCCGTACATGGTGATGCTGGCCGTGTTCAAGACGGGTCTCGAGGGAACGACCAGCAGCCTTAAAAACCTGCGCCAGGCCGACCGTTATCTGCCCGACAACATCTACGATGCGCTTGCCGCATTCCGCGAATCCGAGTGGACGAGCAAGCTTCTCGGAGAGGACGTCAAGCAGCGGTACGCCGACCTCAAGCAGGCCAGCGCCGACCGTTGTCCGCGACTTCTCGGCAGCTTCGTGAAACCCCAAGAGGTGCAGTACCACCACGAAGTCTACAACCAGTACCTCTGGAATCTATTCTAGGCAGTAACACTCGGAGGTCCAACGCTCGACGTTCATGCTGAGGAGGTCGACGACGAGCGGGCATGGACGGCCCTTCGACTACGCTCAGGACAGGCAGCAGGATGCGGAGCGACGAGCGTCTCCGAAGCGTGATGTCGAGCGTTGGGACGTCCGAGCGCTACATGGCGCCGAAGTGTTGCGCTATGTAGTCGATCCAAAAATGAAACACGTCGACGGTCCGCACCGGGTCGCTCGGAAAGTGTCCGTTGACCGGCCAAACGCGTAGCGTCGCATCCTTGTGATTGTCGCGCAGAGCGCGCCAGTACATTGACGAGGTCGCGAACGAGTCCCGATTGTCGCCTACGTCGGAGAGAATGAGCACCGGCGTCGTAACCTCGCCGGCGTAGGATATTGCGGAGGCTCGCCGCCACTCGGCTGCGTTTGCGCCGAGGAACGGCGAGCCGTGAAAAAGATCCTCGTCGGCGAGGCTGTCGTCGGCGGTGCCGTAATCCGTGATCCAATCGTTGACCGACGCGCCCGAAACGGCAGCTCTCCAGATATGGTATTTGGAGATCATCCAGGCCGTCATGATGCCGCCGTACGACCAGCCGGAGACGGCTATCTTCGACGTGTCGACGATGCCGCGAGCGCTCAATGCATGGACCGCGGCCATAATATCTTTGCCGGGGCCTTCTTCGAGGTCGTAAAGCACGGCGCGCTGATAGGCGAGCCCGAGATCGTCACTGCCGCGATAGTTCGGCTGTAGAACCAGCCATCCGCGCGCGGCCATCACCTGGGCCCAAAAGCTGAAGGAGAGCGTCGACGACGACGTTGGACCGCCGTGAATGAGCACGACCAGCGGATACTTTCGACTCGAGGTAAAGCTCGGCGGCAGGTAGAGTACGCCGTCAGCGCGGGTCCCAGTCGATGTTGGGAACGTAATGCGCTCGGCCGATGCGAGGTCGAGCGCAGCGATCGCCGCGTTGAAGCTCGTTAGCTTCGTGATCGTACCGCTTGGCGCGCGCGCGAACAGCTCCGGCGGTTGCTCGACCGATGTTCCCACGAATACGAGCGTGCCGTCCGGCCCCACCGTCCCCAGCAGAGGTGACGCCACGTTGAGATCGCCGAGGCTCATTCGAGATGGACGACCCCCCAGCGGCGCCTGGTAGAGCGCAATATAGCCGCGATCGGGGGCAACGAAGAGCAGCGACCGCGAGTCGCGCGACCAGGCTGCGTCGCGAATCGGCCGGTCGATCGCGTCCGAAACCGGCGTTCCGACGCCGCCGCTGGGCGCGGTCACGTACAGCGTCGCAAGGTTGATCTGCGGGTCACCCGTCGAGGCCGTGTATGCAATATGGGCCCCGTCGGGAGAAAACATCGGATCGGCCTCCCACGCAGTCCGTCCGGTTAGCGGTCGCACGCTCTTCGTGGCAACATCCAGCAGGGCGATGCGCGAATAGCTCTGATCGTTGAGAATTGCATTTGGCACGAGGGTAAATGCTATAACGTTGCCGTCCGGCGACCACGAGAGGGTCGATTCGGCTTCTCCGGTCGCGACGCTCTGCGAGCCGGACGTCAGTTGCGTGGTCGTGCCGTCGTCGAGCGACAGCAGGTAGAGATGAGACGGCTGCGGAGCGCTGCGAGCGACGATCGGCTCGGTGGTGAAGACGAAGCTGTCGCGAAAACGGTCCGACCCTTGGCGCACCGGATCGTCTGCGGTCGCGGCATAGACGAGCGCGTGGCCATCGGGTCGCCAGGCGAACTGATCGACGCCCGCTTTGATATGGGTAACCGCGTGCGCTGCTCCCCCTGCGAGGGGCATCAAGTAGATCTCTGCATTTGCCTTCTCGCCCGTGCCCTCGTCGGCGATGAAGGCCAACTGCGTCCCGTCCGGCGAGAAGGCCGGGTGCGAGAGATCTTTGCGATCCGAAAGCAGCGTTTGCTGCGTTTGATTTGCAAGATCGACCAGCACGAGGTCGCTCGCGCGCCGGTCGTCGTCCCAGAGAACGTGCGCCACGACGAGCGCGGCCCGCTTCCCATCCGGCGAAATCGCCGGCGCATGCAAGTCGGCCAGCCGCTGATAGTCGTCTTCGCCGATCGTGCCGGCTGGTGCGGCGCCTACGAGCAAACCGGCGGCGCTTAGCGTCAACAGCGTTGCAAGAAGCGGTTTGAACATGCTGCCTGATCTCCTAAAGGTTCAAATGCATTCCATCGGACGCGAGCTCGGCTCCCGCCTCGGAAAGCCGTTCGTATGCTTCGGATCTAGGATCGAGCATCGGATTCGAGTTGTTGATATGAGTGAAGATGATTCGGCATCGAGCGCCGCGTAACTGCGTAAGCGTATCGCTGACCGGCTGGTGTCCCAGTGACTCCGCTCGCTTCTCGAGCAGTTTCTGCGACGGCAGCTCGTCGTCGGTGTAAAAGGTTCCGTCCAAGAATGCAACCTGCGCCGAGGCAATCGCAGACTGCAACGTCGCGTCGATGCGCGAGAAGACCGGAGCAAAAAGCAGGTGGTTCGTCTTCCCGGCTTCGGTTATCTCATACGCGACGACCGCGCCGGGCACACCGCGTCGTCCGTCGTAGCCGGGCGTCTTTCCGGGAACCGGAATTGCGCGAACCGTCAGACGATCGCCGACGACGTCTCCGTCGCCTACGGGCGCGCAGGGAGCATCGAGCGATATATCGAGCCAGCGATGCGGTGCCCGGGAGAACGGAGCGAAAGCCGGCTGTTGCATTGCCATTTCGCGAACCGCGGCACTCGATCGCAGCACAAAGCGGTGGCTGCCGCTCTGCCGCAGCACCGCCAAGCCCCCGAGGTGATCGACGTTGGCATCCGTGAACAACATTCCGGCTATCGGCGTGGCGCGCAGTGCGCGCGGCTGCAGCGGCGCAAAGTCTTCGATCTGCGAGGCAATATCGGGCGAGCAGTTGAGTAGGAGCCAGCGTTCTCCGTCGGCGCTGATTGCAACGCCGGACTGCGTCCTGCGGGGTTGCCTTCCTGCGCGTGCCTCCGAGCAGTTACGGCACGCGCAGTTCCATTGCGGTACGCCGCCACCGGCGGCCGAGCCGAGGACACGGACGATCACGCCCTGCGCGCGACCAGTGAGTCTTCGGGCCGGCCCTCGCGCAAGGCAACGATCGCGAAGTGATTGGGGCTGAGCGAACAGGCCGGGTCAGTCGCCCCCGCGTCGCCGGTGATGAGATATGCCTGACACCGGCAACCGCCCCAATCCACCTCGCGCCGCTCGCACGAGCGGCATGGTTCGGGCATCCAGCCGGTGCCGCGATAGCGCGCAAACGAAGGGGAGTCGCGCCAGATCTCTCCGAGCCCGCGCTCGCGTACGTTTTCAAACTCGATCGTCGTGATACTGCTCGCCGCCGGACAAGGCAGCGCGTATCCGTTGGGCGTCACGGTGATGAATTGACTCCCCCACCCGTTCATGCATGGCTTGGGGAAATCGTCGAAGTAGTCGGGCCGAACGTAGACGATCTCCAACGCTCCGCGCAGACGCTCGCGCGCCGCCGCCACGATCGCTTCGGCTCGGCGAACCTGCTCCAGCGTCGGCATCAGCGCCGCGCGATTGCGATAGGCCCACCCGTAGAACTGAACGTTCGCGAGCTCTAAGCGCCTGATGCCCGCGCGCAATGCATACTCGATCGTCTCCTCGATGGAATCGTGATTCAGCCGGTGGAGCACGCAGTTGAGGGTCAACGCGACGTCGCGCTCCACAACGCGCCGTATCGCCTCGTATTTGCGCTGCGCAACGGCTGCGCCGGCGATGCGATCGGCCAGCTCAGCCTCGGGCGCTTGTACGCTGATCTGAACGTGATCGAGGCCGGCGGCAATCAAACGATCGAGCAGCGCGTCGTCGAGAAAGGTTCCCTGCGTGATCAGATTGGTATAGAGGCCTAAGTTCGCGGCGAGGCCGACCAGCGTCGCGAGGTCGCTCCGCAATGCCGGCTCGCCGCCGGAGAAGTGCACCTGGACGACGCCTAGACCTGCGGCCTCTTGCAAAACGCGCTCCCAGGCTTGCGTCGTCAACTCGTCGCGGTATGATTGCAATGCGAGCGGGTTGTAGCAGTACGGGCACTGCAGGTTACAGCGATACGTCAGCTCGCAGAGCAGCGAGAGCGGACGCGGCGCCTCGCTCATTGCAGAAATCCGCGTTCCTCGAGCCGCTCGAACAGCTCGAGGATGTCGTCGCGTGCGCGTTGCTCGCTGACTTCGAAGCGATCCACGACCGCGGCGACGATCTCGGTCAGGGTGTGCTCCCCGTCGACCAGCTCTAACGCCGCCGCGGCGGAGTCGTTGAGAACGAGCGCGCCTTCAGGCACCAGAAGCATGACACTGCCGTCGCCGTCGCGCCGAAGTTTTACGCCCTTACCAAAACGGGGCCGCGCATCCACCTTCATTTGAATACGCCGCAGGCAAGTGCCGTCGCGTCGAGGATGCACCAAAGCACGTCGCACTTGAACCGCAGCGCCTCGACGCAACGCTCCTGCGCTTCCGGCGTGGTGGCCTCGCGTAATACCCAGGCGAGAGCGGATTGCGCATCGCGTTTAGCCAGTGGAATCCGTCTCTCGAAATACGCCAGGCCCGAGCGATCGATCCACGGATAGTTTTCCAGAATGGCCGCAACTCGGCGCGCCATAACCGGCGGCCCGAAGAGCTCGGTCAGGGACGAAGCGACCGCCTCGACCCACGGTCGGGTTCGGGCAAACGTAACGTATGCATCGACGGCGAAGCGCGTACCCGGCGCAACCGCGCGCTCGGAGAGCACGCCGCCCTCATCCAGACCGACGGCTCGCGCCAGCGAGAGCCAAGCGGCCGTCCCACCATCTCTACCGTCGCCGGCGCCGTCGTGGTCGTAGATGCGTGAGATCCAGACGCGACGGTACGATGCCGACGGCAGATTCACGAGAATTGCCGCGTCCTTCACTGGAATCTGCTTTTGGTAGTAGTAACGGTTTGCGACCCACGCCTGCACCGCCGCGCGGTCGAGCGTACCGGCGACAAGCCGTTGATGAAACGGGTGCTTGTCGTGGTAGCGTTCCTCGCCCACGGTATGCAGCCGCGCGACGAAGCCGGACGAGGATGCCGTTATCGGTACTTAGAGCTTCGGTTCCCGCGCAGGCGCGCTAAGGTATGCGGTAACCTCTGCGCCGAGCGGGTGTTCTTGAAAGTCGGGGCGCTCCCATCGTGCGCGTTTCTCGTTCATATCCGTCCTCCTCGTGGGAAAATGCTCCAAACACCGAGCTTATGCCTTCGAGGCCCAACCCTATGCCGGTCCCCGGGAAGTGTCGGGGGCCCTTGCAAACGACGGCACGTTCGCGTAGGCCAACTTTTGCCGCATGACTCGACTGGGAATGCGAATGTGGTCGGCCAGCCGTAAGAAGGCCAGGACTTTGACGTGCCACCAGGTCATGTCGATCTCGAACCAGCGCAGCCCGTGGCGCGCCGAAAACGGGAAGGCGTGGTGGTTGTTGTGCCAACCCTCTCCAAACGAGAGCAGTGCCACCCACCAGCAGTTGGTCGAGCAGTCGGTCGTGCGATAGGTCCGATACCCCATCATATGGGCCGCGCTGTTGACCAGCCAGGTCGAGTGATAGCTAAACACGAGCCGCACGAAGACGCCCCAGACCACCCAAGCCCAACCGCCGGCGAGAAAGAGCGCTCCCGCTAAACCGAGTTGAAGCGGCAGAGCCAAGTGTTGCAACGCCCGGTAGAACGGCTGGGCGTAAAGATCGGGAGCGTACTTCACGATCTCTTCGTCCGACGGCATGGCAATGTTATGCCGGTAAAGCCAGTCGACGTGAGCCCACCGGAACCCGAAGCGAATGTTGTGCGGATCGCCTTCGTCGTCGGCATGAGCGTGATGCTTGCGATGCACTGCAACCCAGCGAATCGGGTCGCCTTGCAGCGCGAGCGTCCCAAAGACGGCAAACAGGTATTCGACGGGCTTGCGCAGGCGCGCGCTGCGATGCGTCAGCACGCGATGGTAGCATAGCGTGACACCCAGCACGCCCGTAAGATATGCGGCGATCGCCGCCACGACGATATCGGAGGGATGAAAGAGCGCTGGTATAAACGCGGCCAGTGCGCCAAGGTGAATGACGGCGAGTGCGGCGCCGGTGCCGTACCGTGCCAATCGATCCATTTGCGTCTGTCCGTTCGCAGCCAAGCCGAGGCCTCCTATTCAAGAGAGAGCCTGCCATAAGCAGGCCCTCTCTTAGTTTGTGATTGTAAAGCGGTGTCTAGCGGTATGAGTGGCGGCTGGCGAAGCAGTCGCGGCAATAGACCGGTTTGTCACCGCGCGGCTGAAACGGAACCTCAGCGACACCGCCGCATTGGCTGCAGGTCGCCTTGAACATCTCACGCTGGCTGCTGCGGCCGCCACCACCGCCGCCGCCGTTGGGCGAGCGGCCGGCCTTGCGGGCAGCACGGCAGTCCGTGCAGCGGCTGGGCTTGTTGGTAAAGCCCTTCATTGCGAAAAACTCTTGTTCGCCGGCGGTGAACGCAAACTGCTGTCCGCAGTCAACGCAAGTGAGCATTTCGTCTGTATACATTGAGCGAGCGAATCTCCTAGATTAAGTAAGGTTGTTCTCCGGATCCGACTCGCTACAGTACCTGTGGAACCTTTGCGGGCTTCGACCTGAGTAACCGCTTTACTATACACCATAGTAGGGGCAAGCGTCACGGCATCGGCCCCCGAAAGGCCAGGAGCACCGGCCCGGCAATCCGAACATACGTTCCGAAATCCAGCCAGAGCCCGTCTCAGGCCGGTGGTGGAGCGAACTTTCGCCCCACCTGGCTAGGGTTTCGCCGCCCGGTAGGACCGGCGAAACCGGCATCCACCTAGTCGAAAGGACCCCATGCCGACCAAAACCAAAATCAAGCGCGCCGTCAAAGACCGGCGTCCCAAGCGTAAGCCGTGCAGTTTTTGCATCGACCGGGCGATTGCGGTGAGCTACCGCGACACCGGACGGCTGAGGAAGTATGTCTCCGAGCGCGGGAAAATCGTGCCGCGCCGCATCTCCGGAAACTGCGCCAAGCATCAGCGGATGCTTACGGTCGCCGTAAAGCGGGCGCGCCTCATCGCCTTCCTTCCCTTCGGCTCCGAATAGCCCGTGAAGCTCGTTCTCCGCAGCGACGTCAAAGCGCTCGGTAAGAAGGGCGACGTCGTCGACGTCGCCGACGGCTACGCCCGTAACTTTCTGCTTCCGCGCAAGCTCGCCGGCGAGGCCGACAAGGGCGCGCTGGCGCAGCTCGACGCACAGCAGCGGGCAAGGGAGCGGCGTGAGGCGCAAGAGTTGGCCGACGCCAAAGCGCTTGCGGCGCGCATCGAATCGGCGAAGTTGGCCGTGCGCGCGAAGGCCGGCGGTAACGGCAAGCTCTTCGGTGCGATCACCAACGCCGACGTCGCGTCGGCTATCGCCGGCGCCCTCTCGATCGAGATCGACAAGCATAAGATCGACCTCGGCAGTCAGATCAAGTCGCTCGGATCCTACACGGTCGAGATCAAGCTCCACAAGAGCGTCGTCGCCAAAGCCATGGTGGACGTCGTAGCGGCGTAAGGAAACCCTCCACCCGTGCAGCAGGCCTACGCGGCGCGCTTTCGGAGAAAGTTCGGCGCCGAAGACGAGTTGAGCCGGTACGTTAGCGCACTCTACGAGATGCTCGGTTCCGTGCTCGGGCAAGACAAAGTCGTCTTGCGGGCGGGTAAAGTCAGCGCGCTCAAAATGATGCGCTCGCAGAATCTCCCGGACCGCCTCTGCGGCCTGCAGCGCCTCGTCTTGGAAGATCCCACGCTGGAACGCGCGACGACTCGCGCGCAGCAGCGCAAAGCGATCGCCGAGATAGAGGAAGCGATGGCCGACGTTATCGCGCAAAGACACGCCGAGGAAGCGATCGAGCGACGTGTGAACGAGAAGTTGGCCGAACGCCACCAGGAGTACGTCAAGGATCTCAAGCTCGAGGCGTTGCGAGAGACCGGCGGTCCCGAGACGCCCGCCTCGCAGGCGAAGCTCGAGGAACTCGAAGCGCTCTCCGCACGCAACCTCTCCGCATCGGCCTTGCAGCAGCTGCGTCCGCAGTCGCTGGGCGAGGTAGTCGGGCAAGAATCGGCGATTCGAGCGCTGCTGGCGAAGATCAGCTCCCCCTATCCGCAGCACGCCATTCTCTACGGTCCGCCCGGCGTCGGCAAGACGACGGTCGCGCGTCTCGCGCTGGAGGTCGCAAAGTCGCGGCCCTACACCCCATTTGCGAAGGACGCGCCGTTCGTGGAAGCCAGCGGAACGACTCTGCGGTACGATCCGCGAGAAACGGTCAACCCGCTGCTGGGCAGCGTTCACGATCCGATCTATCAGGGGAGCCGGCGCGAGTTCGCCGAGGCCGGGGTTCCGGAGCCCAAACTCGGTTTGGTCACGCGTGCTCACGGCGGTGTGCTCTTCATCGACGAGATCGGCGAGATGGACGGTGCGCTCCAATCGCGGCTCCTCAAAGTGCTCGAGGACAAGCGGGTGACGTTCGAATCGTCCTACTACGACGAGAGCACCCCCAACGTGCCGGAGTACGTCAAGCGCCTCTTCCGCGAGGGGGCGCCGGCCGATTTTATTCTGATCGGCGCCACGACGCGGGAGCCGGAGGATATCGATCCCGCCATACGCTCGCGCTGCGCCGAGATCTTCTTCGCGCCCTTGACCCAGCAGCAAATCGCCACGATCGTGCAGGGTGCGATCCGGCGGCTGGGCGCCAGAGCCGTCCGCGCCGTCGTGCAGCTGATCGCATCGTATACGATCGAGGGACGCAAGGCGGTTCAGATCGTCGCCGACGCGTACGGGCAGGCGCTCTACCGCCTCTACCCGAGAAAATCGCAGCGAGAGGCGATCAAGCGTCCGGCGATCCTTGAAGAAGACGTGCGCGCCGTCGTGCGCACGAGCCGGCTGGTGCGCACGAATCAAGTGAAGGGCCGTGCGACACGTGGGATCGGGAGGAGCTTCGGACTCGGCGTGCTGCACCACACGGGAAGCATCATCGAGATCGAGGCCGTGGCCTTTCCGGCATCACAAGCGGGCAAAGGGACGATTCGCTTCAACGACACGGCCGGCTCGATGGCGAAAGATTCGGTCTTCAATGCGACCAGCGTGCTGCGTGCCGTTACCGGCATCGACGTCGCCGACTTCGATCTGCACATCAACGTCGTCGGCGGCGGAAACATCGACGGTCCGTCAGCCGGCTTGGCGATCTTTCTCGCGCTCTACTCCGCGGTCACGAAGACGCCGATCCCGCAGGACCTTGCGGTCACCGGCGAGCTCTCGATCCAGGGCAAGGTGCGCGAGGTGGGTGGGATCGTCGAGAAGCTCTACGCAGCGCGTCAAGCAGGTATGCGGCGCGTATTGATTCCCAAAGAGAACGCGCGCGAGGTCGATGCGACGCTGCGCGGTCTGGAGATCGTTCCGGTTGCCGGCGTTGCGCAGGTGCTGCGAGATCTTCCGCAGCGCCGCCGCCGCTAGTCGAATGGTGCCACCACGTATGGCACACTAGACACATAATTTTCTCTTTATGCACAAACGGCCCACAAGGCGTTCACCGCCATCGCGCAGGACAGCGGCTCGACGCTTATGACCGTTCAACCGCTTCATTCGACGATCGATCGCATTCCGCCGAGCAATCTCGAGGCGGAGATGGCCGTCATCGGCTCGGTGCTGGTCGACCGCGAGATGCTTGCGGCCGTCGGCGAGATCGTTCGTCCGGCCGACTTCTACGCGCACGTTCACGAAACGATCTTCAGCGTGCTGGTCGATCTGTACGAGCGTGGGGAGCCGGTCGATAAGATTACCGTCTCCGAAGAGCTGCGGCAGCGTAACCTCCTGGAGCGCGTCGGCGGCCTGCCATACATCAGCGCGCTGATGGATACGGTGCAGACGGCAGGCTCGGCCCGCTACTATGCGACGATCGTGCGCGAAAAATCGGTGCTCCGCTCGTTGATCCATGCCGGCACCGAGATTACGCAGCTGGGCTACGAGGGCGAAGAAGACGTCCCGGCGGCGCTCGATCGCTCGGAGCAGCTGGTCTATACGATCGGCGAGCGCCGGGGGATGACCGAGTTTATGCAGGTCAGCCGGCTGATGAAAGATGCCTTCGACCATATCGACCGGCTCTTTCACATGCGCGGCGACCGCACCGGGCTCACCGCCGGCTTCCGCGACATCGACGCAATGACGACCGGTTTCCAGCCCGGCAACTTCGTAATTATCGCGGCACGGCCGGGTATGGGAAAGACTTCGTTTGCGCTCAACATGGCGGTCGCCGCGGCGCGTGAGGCGGCCGAGCCGATCGCGTTCTTCTCCCTGGAGATGTCTAACAACGAGCTGATACAACGCTTGATCTGTGCGGAGGCGCGTATCTCGATGAACGATATGCGACGCGGCAACATCAAGCAGCACCAATGGGAGGATATCTCCCGAGCGATGGGCACGCTCAACGAGCTGCCGATCTATTTGAACGACACCGGCGCGCTGACGATAAGCGACGTGCGCAGCCGCTGCCGCCGCTTGAAGTCCACCGTCGGCTTGGCCGCAATCTTCATCGATTACTTGCAACTCGTACGTCCGGGCGTCCTGGCGCGCAACGCTAATCGCAACGAAGAGCTCTCCGAGATCTGCCGCTCGCTCAAGACGACTGCGAAAGACCTCCAAGTCCCGATCGTCGCGCTGGCGCAGCTCAACCGCGGCGTTGAGATCCGCAGCGAAAAGCGGCCGATGCTGGCCGATCTTCGCGATAGCGGCAGCTTAGAGCAGGAGGCCGACGTCGTCGCGTTTCTCTATCGGGACGGTTACTACAATGCGGAATCGTCGGAACCCGATATGACCGAGTTCATTATCGCCAAACACCGCAACGGCCCGACCGGCTTCGTAAAGTTGCGCTTCCAGCGCGAATATACGCTGTTTTTACCTTATGGTGACGAAACCCACTACCCAACCCCCTAGGAGAATCGATATTTGGCCTAGGGCGTTGTCGCGTCGGCCCTCATTTACCATAGTAAACTTCGGGCCGCCGCTCCTAGCCCTGAACAAAATATCGACTCTCCATTAGAAAGCCCCTATTTAGTCCAGCTCGTTGTCGGCTCGGGCCCTCGACTCCGTCCGCTGCGCGCACTTCGCCGGGGATGACGGTGGGTACGTAAACTTCACCCCTCGCCTCCTAGATCCGGACTAAATATGCGCCTCTCTTAGGGAGACCCCTAACGATGTCGGCTGACGTTAGCTAATGGCGTATACACGAACGAAACCAGAGCTCTCCTGCGGATAAAAAGGGGTCTTTTTTGCGCGGAGCAAATGTGTTAACCATGGTTAGCGTTACCCATGGCTAACAAAAAATCGGCGGATCTGCTGACCGTCGGGTTGGATCGCTCTCCTGCACGGGCCCGCGAGGACTACGTCAAGGCGATTTACCAGCTTGGCCGTGGGGCACCGGTCCGCGCCGCGGCGGTCGCGCGATATCTCGATGTGAGCCGAGTCTCGGTGAGCAAGGCAAAGCGCCTGCTCGCACACGACGGTTTGCTGGAACCGGAACGGCTGCCGTCTACGCCGTTGCGGCTCAGCCGCAAGGGGCGTGCGCTTGCGGTTGCGATGGTACGCCGGCACCGGCTGCTCGAAACCTTTCTCCATCGGTCGCTCGCCGTGCCCCTGGAGCGCGTACATGCCGAAGCCGAGCGCATCGAACACGTGATCTCCGACGACCTCGCGTTACGAATCGCCGCGTTTCTCGGCCGACCGCACAGCGATCCGCACGGGCACCCGATTCCCTATGACGATGCGCCCGCCACCGCCGGCCCATTGCCTACCTTGGCGAGCGTCGCGGCCGGAGCTCGCGTGCGCGTCGTGAGTCTCGACGATCGCGACGACGCAGCGATTGGTGCGCTTGCGGCCGCGGGCATTCTTCCCGGTACGACGGTGCGCGTAGAGCAAAGCAATTTGACCCAAATGCGATTGCGATGCGGAAAGCGCGTCATTCCGCTGCGCCGTCGCTATGCTGCAATGGTGCGCGTTGCAACGTAGCTACGGCGTCGGGAGCAGCAGTCCCGGAGTCGTCGCCGCGGCGCAAGAAGTACTCGCGGGTAATCGCCGAGGGTTGCGCGCGCTGCTGCCCTTCGCCGGCCCCGCCTTCGTCGCTTCGGTCGCCTACATGGACCCCGGGAACTTTGCAACCAATATTGCGAGCGGCGCCGCGTTCGGATATCGGCTCCTCTGGGTCGTCGTCTTGGCTAACCTTATGGCGATGCTTTTTCAGGGACTCTCCGCAAAGCTTGGAATCGCCACCGGAAGGAATCTCGCAGAACTCTCCAGGGACAACGTATCGAAGCCTGTCGCTATTGCGATGTGGATCGTTAGTGAGGTTGGCGCGATGGCGACCGATCTAGCCGAGTTTCTCGGAGCCATCATCGCGCTCTATCTGCTCTTCCACATTCCAATGCTGATAGGTGCCGTTATAACCGGGATCGTGACCTACGCCATCCTTGCGCTGCACCGTCGCGGGTTCCGTACGATGGAGACGCTGATCGGCTCGTTGGTCGGGATCATCGCGGTCTGCTACGTCGTCGAAACGGTCCTCTCGCGGCCGAATTGGAATAGCGTTCTCTACCATTCGGTCGTACCTTGGATCGGAGGATCTTCGAGTCTGTTTCTCGCCGTGGGCATCGTCGGTGCGACGGTAATGCCGCATGCGATCTACCTTCACTCCGCACTCACGCAGGACCGCATCGTCGCCAAGACTCCTGAACAGGCCGCTCGCATCGTGCGCTTTTCGTACGTCGACGTCATCGTTGCGCTGAGTATTGCGGGGCTCGTCAACCTCGCCATGATGTATATGGCGGCGGCGGTTTTCAACACGACGGGACACTCAACCGTCGCCGACATCTCGACCGCCTATCGAACCCTAACGCCGCTGCTGGGCAGCCTCGCCGCGGCCGTTTTCCTCATATCGCTGCTGGCCTCAGGAATTTCGAGCTCCGTTGTCGGAACTATGGCCGGCCAAGTCATCATGCAGAGCTTCGTCGGTTTCACGGTTCCGCTTTGGGTGCGACGCGTGGTCACGATGCTGCCGGCGGTAGCGGTAGTCGCAATCGGTCTCAACGTCACGCAAACGCTGATCGTCAGCCAAGTGATATTGAGCTTCGTGCTGCCGGTTCCCATCGTCGCACTCGTCATCCTCGGCTCGCGCGGCAAGATCATGGGTGAGCTGGTGAACCGCCCCTGGGTGACAGGCTTGGCCGGCTGTGCGGGTATCGCAATACTTGCGCTCAACGCCGTTCTGCTTTTGACGACGTTCCATCCGTGGTAGCGGCTACATTCTCAGGTCTTGATCCTCGGGAGCTCCAATGCTCTGCGCGAGGTAGAGCCGCGAGAGCGCGACGTACTCCTGGGCAGCGACCTCGATCCACGTGGCCGCCTCGCCTTCGAGCGTCTTCTTAACGACGGCAGGCGCTCCGGCCGCCACGACGCGAGCCGGAATGACCGCTTTTTGAGCCACGACGCTGCCGGCGGCGACTAACGCGCCCTCTCCGATCGTGCACCCATTGAGCAGCGTCGCGTTGCTGCCGATGAGGGCGTTGCGCTCGATCGTACAATCCTCCATTACCGCGCAGTGTCCGACGGTCACGTCGTCGCCCACTACCGTGCTCCCACCCTCGCTGACGTGGACGACGGCATTGTCCTGGATCGACGTTCGCGCGCCGATTCTGATCGGTCCATTGTCGCCCCGCAGGACGGCGCCAAACCAAATGCTCGATTGTTCTCCTACTACAACGTCGCCGATCAGTACGGCGGTGGGGGCGACGAACGCCGAGGCCCCTATCTGCGGGACCTTGCCTCTATACTCGATGATCATGAACGATGCTTCGCAAACGCCTTCGTCGAACCTCGCTGCATGCACCGACATCGGACGCCCCTGCGCGGTGTCAAGGCGACGCCCCGCCCCAAGCCCGGCGATCCGAGCTATAGCGAGATCAACTACACCTACGCCGGCCGCACCGGCCACATCCACGAGGTGGTCGAGATCGATGGACGTTCGCTAGCAAAGGTTGGCTTCGACGATAGAAAGATCGTCTACTATTTCCTAGACGACCTCGAACTCGACGAGAGAGCCACGCGAGGCACCTTTCATGACGCAACCTAGAAACGCGACGCCGCCTAAGAAGGGGCGTAGAATCCTCCGTGGAAGAGCGCGGTCCCGGCTAGCGCTTTCGCAGCCGCATAGCTAGTGCCGACGTAGCTCAGCTGGTAGAGCAATAGTTTCGTAAACTATAGGTCGCCGGTTCAAGTCCGGCCGTCGGCTAATCTTACTTTCCATCGGACTCTTAAGCGCAACGGCGTAAACCGTCAGCGCTGCTTTTTGAAGCGCTTGCGATCCTCGTCGATCATTGCGAACGCTTCTTTGCGCGAGCACGTGCCGGAAAGTTCGATCTTGTTCCCTTCGATCGCCGAATACTCAACGAGAAATCGCTCGATGCCCTCCATCGTATCCTTCGGAACGTCGCTCAACTTATCGAAGCGGTCGGTCGTCAGCGTGACGCCTTTCTGCCGATCGAGACACGCGACGATCCGATTGTTTACAATACCGTTCTTCTTGATGAGAACCGCGCCGAGAATTCGCACGATGAGAAGGCAGCCGGAAAACGTCGGCGAGTCGTTGAGAATCAGAATATCGGTTGGGTCGCCGTCGTCGGCCAGCGTCTGCGGAATGAAGCCGTAATCGTACGGCCACGCTAGCCCTTCCGCCAGCGTCTGTTTGAGAAGCATGATTCCGTACTGCGGCTCGAATGCATACTTGTGCCGCGTCTGCGCGGGCGTTTCGACGACCGCGTGAACGAGTTTCGACTTACCCTTTGGTGCGTAGGTTGGAATCGCGTCGTAGTTGGTTGGGTTGATCGCATTCTTCGGCATGTCAGAGCTCTTCCCCATTCTCGCCGGAAAAGAAAACAGCCTCACTTGCGTGAGGCTGTTCGCTCGTTTCGGAGAACCTTGCTATTACTTGAAGCTGACGGACAGACCGGACGAGTCGATGCCGTCTGAACCTGAAGTTACTCCAACCTGCCAGTGGCCGGTATCCGAGCCGCCAGCCGGGTAGTGCCAGAGGCTGATGCCCGCCCTGCGAGCCGACGCAATCCGCATCGCCTCCGAGGACCCTCGTGCCCTGTGCCGTCGTATTAGGCGTGTTCGTCTTGCCGACGATGTACGGTTGGAAAACGTCGGCGAAGCTACCCTCGCAACTGTCGCTCAGGACGGTCACGCCTTTTTGCTTGAAATGCCCCTTGCCGTTTAAGGCCGCCTGGTGGATCGCGGTCTGGGTGTTCTGATAGCCGGGGTCGGTGAGGGTTATATACTTACCGTCCCACATCGCCGAGCCCGGCGCGTTGATATGCACGTTGCTCGGAGGCTGTACCAGCGAGAGCCCCGTGCCGCTACCGGCTTGGAGTTCGCAGACGTTTACCGCGCTTTGCGAGAACGTCTCAACCCATAGGTTACCGTTGTTGTCGTAACCCGGGGGCTCGAGGTATTCGCAGTCATACGGGTTTTGGTAACTCGTTGGAGTGCCCGTAGCGTTCGACCAGATCAAAATCTCGCCGGGGCTGTACGACGGACCTTGGTAGACCGATGCGGCGAGATCGCCGTTCGGCGAGACCGAACAACCGATCGTATACACCGGCGTCTGAAGGGTGTTCATCGGACTCGTGCCGCCGCGGGCATACTCCACCATGGTGGTGCCTAGATAGTTGGTGATCCAAACGTGGCCCCTGGCGTCCACGCACTCGCCGGCTGGATCGTCGAAGCCCGTAAGCGTCCCGATCAGTGCGTCCGTCTTATAGTTGTAAACGTATACGTCGTCCTCGCCCGCGCCGCCGACGTAGAGATACTCCGCCCCTTTCGGCTGCTTGATCATCCACGACTTCGCATGGTCTGGATGCTGTGCAACCGCTAGCTGCCGCGGAGTGTTCACCGGAACCAGTGCGTTGACCGCCGATGGCGTCGCGCTGGTCCCGCCGGTGCTGCAGGCCGCGAGCATCAACGCTGCCGCGCAAAGAGATGAACGGTAACGTGCGGCGATGGTAATCGTCTTCATAATATGGTGCGCTCCTTGAGGGTCCTAGACCCCACCTGCTCCTTGTTTGGTACGCCCGTGCCGGGTCTAACTTACAAAGTATCTTACCATCCGGAAGGGCCGTGAGGCTAGGGCTCGCTCGACCCTACCCACCCTAAATTCGAAGGAAATCGCCCGTTCACGCGTAGACGCCGCCGCGCAAACCCTGCGATAACGCCTCAGGTCGCTTTTTTGCACCCCAGCCGGCTTAGGGGCCGACGGCTATCGACCCCTCGCCCGGGGCACTCGAAAGGCGACGGCAACCGCGGTTTTATCACGGCTCGAGCGTCAAACGATCGACCGCGGTGCGCGCAACGGCCGCATCGCTAAACGGAAGCGGCCACAACTTTCCGCTGATCCACGCGCCGGCTTGATCGGTGTAGTGACCGGAACCGGGTTCGCCCGACTCGCCCTGTGGCAGCGTGATGCCGCCCTCATCCCAGTTGCCCGCCTCCCATACCGCGCGAAAACTCTGCGAATAGCCCGGCGATTGCATGTGCAGCGTGAAGGCATCGCCGTTGCCCGGTAACGTCACGCCGTTGAGAAACTCAATGCCCAGCGACGCGAGCGCGTGCGGCACGGGATCGGCGCCGGCAATGCTCCACGGTACCGCCGATTGCACGACAATCGGATTCACCGCCGAGCGCCATTGCGAACCGCGCGCCAGCACCGACGGCATTCGCCCCGTATGGTGCTCCGTCAAACGCACGCGCAAGGCTTCGATCGCCGTCGCGAAGAGCGACGAACCCTCCATCCGGCCGTTCCAGGAAAACCCAAACGCCCGCGCCAGCGCGCGCTCCGGCAACGATAGCACGTCCATCTGCATCAAGCGAAAGTACGGCACGTCGTACTTTGCGCGCGTCCGCAGCAGCTGCGCGACGCGATATGCTCGATAGGGCGGCGCGAACTGCGGGCTCAACGCAAACGAATACCCGGGCCCGTACATTTTATTGTTGGCCGTCCACACGATCGCGCCGCGCGACGGCGCAACTTTCGGCAAAGAAGCAAAGGGCAGCGAAGCGTAATGCGCCGGCAGATCGCCCGACGGATGAAACCAGCGCGCGCGGACCGGATCGTTGGGAATCAGCCCTGCAAGAACGTACGCCACTCGCCCCGTGGTATCGGCCAGTACGAAGTTCTGCGTCGGGCCTGGAAACGCCGCGAGCGCTGCGGTCGCCGCCTCGATCGACTTGGCGCCGTTTAAGGAGATAAACGTCTGTGCCGGGGAGAGCGGATTTGCATACGCATCCCACCGCACTAAGACAAACCGTCCCTTCTTCGTCGTCACGCCGAACGTGTCACGCGTGCGATAGTACCGCGCGCTGACCGAACCCCCAAAGCGCACGCCGAACGTTTCGTTCTGCCAGCCGGCCGGATCGAGATGCGTGGGCGGCACGTAAACGGAGAGCGACGTCACGGTGCCGTTCGTCGCACCCCACGCAACGTGCTCGTTGTGTCCGAGAATCACGCCTGGCACGCCCGGCAGTGATGCCCCTGCAACGTGATAGTTTCGATCGCGCAAATCAACGAGATACCACACCCCCGGTATGCGCAACCCGAGATGCGGATCGTTGGCAAGCAACGCGCGCCCCAGCAGCGTATGCGCCGCACCCGAGGCCCACGCATTGCTCCCAATCACGCCTCGCGAAACCGCCATTTCGCGGACCAACGCGACGCGGGGGGACCGCCGCCGGCAGGCATCACCCGGGCCAATTCCCGCTAATCCCTTCGTCACCGGCGCGTCATAACACGGATCGGTAAACGGAAATAACTCGTTAAACAACGGCAGCCCGCCCCGGCGATACGCCGCGTCGCGCGGCTCGATGTCGTTCCAGTCGTCCGTGAGATCGAGCGCCGTCGCCATTCCCACCGCAAGCGAATCCTGGGCCGTCCATACGCCCGGCCGGTACGCGAGCAGCCGAAACTCCACCGGCAGCGGCTCGCGCTCCATCGCCGCGTTGACGCCATCGCTAAACCCTTCGAGCAGCTCGCGCGAACGCGCGTCCAATCGCAGCCACTGCCTTTGCACGATCGCGCGAATCGGAACGTCGCGCGCGCGCTCGTCCGAAGCCAGCGCGCTACGCCCGAACACCTGCGCCAACTCGCCGAACATGTATCGCCGCAGCAGATCCATCTGAAAGAGACGATCCGATGCCTCCGCATATCCCTGCGCGAAAAATAGATCGTGATCGTTTTCCGCAACGATATGCGGAACGCCGCGATCGTCGCGCAGAATCGTGGCCGGTGCGTACAGGCGTAGATCGTCGACCCTGCCTTCAACTTGCGCGTGCGCGCGCATTCCGAGCGCCACCCACACGACGAAGCCGGCGACGACTCCCGCGCAAACCGCCAGCGCGGCGAGAAGGAGCCTAAACCTCAACGAACACGTCGTCGCCCTCGACGCTCACGGTGAAGGTCATCAACGGAATCACAGCCGGCAGTGTGAGCGCGTCGCCCGTCTTCACGTCGAACGTCGCCCCGTGACGCGGACAGACGATGCACTCGCCCTCCAGCTCGCCCTGATCGAGCGGCCCGCCGTCGTGCGTGCAGACGTCCTCGATGCCGAAAATCTGTCCGCCGACGTTGCAGAGCAAGACTTCGCACGAATCCGCGACAACGCGCCGGGTCGTGCCCGGCGCGATATCGGAAACCTTCGCGACGCGATGCTTAGCCATCGCGCCAGACTTCTACGAATTACTTATGGGCCATGCTAACGGTCGAGCCGACCGGATCGGTCTCGCCGGAGATCATGGCGATCGGGTCTTGGCCGGCGGGATAGTTCCAAAACAGTGTGTCTTTGCCGTCCTGATTCGGGCCGATCACGGTCGTGCCCTCACCGCGGTGCCGGCCCAGCCCAACCTTCGGAATCCAAAACTGCGAAACTTGGTTCGAGCCCTCGAGCGTCGTCATGCCGACCTCGGTTCCCGAGCTCCCGGTTATCGCAAACTGATAGATTACACTAGTGAAATTGTGTTTGACCGCGACCTGATCGCCGACCGCAAGATACTTGCCGTCCCATTGAACGCCGCCGGGCAAGTAAATCGTCTCGTCCAAAGCGACGTTTTCGAGCGAACTTCCGCCCTTCGGAAGCTCGGCAAATCCAAAGTTACTCCCATAGCTAAGGCCGTCGACGAATAGGTTGCCGTTATCGTCGTAGCCGCAGAAGTAATAGTAGTAGATGCTCGAACTGGTATAAAACGCCGGCGTTCCGCTTGCGTGCCGGTAAATCGAGACGCCGCCGGCTTTCTCCGTCGGCCCCCAAAAGTTCGTAACGGCCAAGTCGCCGTTGCGCGTATTCACCGAGCAGCCGTTGACGTTGCCATTCTCATTGATTAGGTTCGCGATCGGCTCCGTCCCGCCGTGCGCGTATTCTGTAATCTGGTGCACGCCGTCGCTCGTGTCGTTCACTACGAACACGTCGCCCTTCGCGTCCACGCACAACCCTTCGGGATTGAAGAAACCCGTCAGCGTCCCGACGAGTTGATGCCCCTGGTACGTGTAAATGTCGACGACCTGTGCGAGCAAGTCGGAAATGTAAATGAGGTTCTTGCCCTTCGCCTGCGGTAACATCCACGAGTGGCCGCGAGCCTGCGGCGCCGCGCCGGCTTGCGGCGACACCGGTGCTCCGCTCCCGGCGCAGCTCGCCACGATCGCGCCCAAGACCAGGACCGAGGTACCGCGAACTATCCAATGCATGCTCTGCTCCTCCATTCATCGTTTGTTGTAGCGCCACCGAGTTCGTTGAGTTCGCGCTCGACCGCGTCGGCGAATACGACCGCCCCATCGTCGCGAGCGCCCAGATAGAGCCCGGGCTCGATTAGCTCGAGCTCGTTCACGCAGATGTCGCCGGCGTCGTCGCGCAGCAAATCGACGCGCGCGTATAGCGTCGCGCCAGGCACCGCCGCAACGGCGCGCGATGCCACTTCAACCTCTTCCGAGGTCGCCGTAATTGCGGACGACCGCGCGTTGCCCACTGCGAGGACGCTATCGAACGGCTTTTTCGCGACCGCATGCGAGTAACGGTCCTCGAAAAAGATCAACCCCCGCTCGCCGTACCCGGCAACGCTGCCCAGATACGGCTGAACGAGCGCATCGTGCCTTTGCAATAGTTCCGTCAAGGCAGCGTTGCCCGCCGCCAACGAGACGTTATCACGCCGGACATGCGTCACCTGATGCGCGGCCGCTCCGCGCGCCGGCTTGAGCACGGCGTCACCCCAGCCGCGCTCGGCGCAAATCTCCGCCAAGCTGCGCGGCTCGCCGCGCTGCACCCACTCCGTCGGAACCACCGGCACGCCGCACCACTGCAGCTCGCGCAGATACGACTTGTGCGCGTTCCATCGCACCAGCCGCGCCTGGTTTCGCATGGCGGTCGCCGCGGTCACGCGCTCCAGCCACGCGACGAACTCGTCATAGCGCCCGTGATAGTCCCAGGTCGAGCGCAGCACGCACAATCCGCTCGCGGCCCAATTCACCTGCGGGTCGCTCCAAACCGCAATCCCCACCGACAAGCCGCGCCGCTGCAGCTCCGCCATCAATAGCCGGTCGTCGGGATCCAACGCAGGTATCCACTCCGAGGTAACCAGCGTGCAATCGCTCACGCTCGAGATTGTAACGCGGGAGCGAGCCGGAGAACATACGCAACCCAACGAAAAACCCGGCCTGCTGCCGCAAGATAGGAGGAAAGACTGCCTAAAGGCCCGCGTTTTCACGCTCTCGATAAAATCGATCGCGCGATCCTCCAAGCGCTTCAGAAGAACGCTCGCGACTCGTTTGCCGAAATCGGCAAGAGCATCGGCCTTTCGTCAACGAGCGTGGCCGAGCGCATCCGCCGCCTCGAGGAGGCCGGCATCATCGAGGGCTACGAAGTGCGGCTCTCGGCCTCCCGAATGGGCAATCCCGTCGTCGCATTCATTCTTGCGCGTCCCAGCGGCCCTGACGCGCGCTTCATCAAAGTCGCCGGCGAACGCCCGGAAATTCTCGCCTGCTATCGCGTCACCGGCGAGTTCTCATTCATCGCCCAAGCCATCGTCCGCGACGTCGCGCACCTCGAAGAGCTGTTGAACCACCTCGAACCCGCCGCCGTGCATATCGTCACCCTCGTCGTTCTCTCCACGTCTTTCGAACGCCCCATCTCCCCGTGAGCCTCTCGAAGGACGGCACGGCGCCCGCGGCGCCTACCGCGAGAAGACTTGCGCGCTCGAAGGCGGCACGTGCCTAACCGACCTAACGAAAGAACGCATCGTCGAACTCGAGGCCGCTTGGGTGGGCGAACCCTTCTGGTAAAACCGTTGCGCGCGCCAATCGTTTAGTGGTAGCGTCTTACCCTACCGCTTTAACGAGGACGACGAACAGGAGGAGCCACGTGTCGTTTTTTTCTGATGTAAAAGAGATCGAAGCCAAGGTCCGCAAGCAGATGGAGAACGGCCCGGTTACGCCGTACTACTCGCTGCCGCTCGACAAAGTGTACGAGGTGCTCAACGCCGCGCTCGCCTCGGAGATCATCTGCGTGCTGCGCTATAAACAGCACTACTACATGACCACCTCGATCCATCAGGAGCAACTGCAAGATCTCTTCAAAGAGCACTGGCTCGACGAAGAGAAGCACCTCGAGATGATCGCCGACCGCATCAAACAGCTCGGCGGAGTCCCGAACCTCGACCCCAACGGCATCACCAAACGTGCGTTCTCGTCCTTTGAGAGCGGACACACTCTCGCCGACCTCCTGCGCGAAGATCTGCTAGCCGAGCGCGTCGTTATCAAAATATACAACGACGTCGTTGAGTTCTTCGGCCACGCCGACCCCACGAGCCGCCGTATGTTCGAAGAGATTCTACAAGACGAGGAAGACCACGCCGACGAGATTGCCGACCTGCTCTACACCGTCGATCCGCTAACGGGTAAGACCGCCGAACAGTTCACCGGCGATTCGGTAACCAAACCTTTTAAGGGTTAGAAACGGCTTTCCGCACCTGTGCGGAAGGGGGCGAGCTCAGTTCCATCGCAGCAGCCAGTCCGAGATTGGTCGCTCGAGCAAGGCCCATGCGTCGGTGGACGCCGCGCCTATCGGGGGACCTTCGTCGCTGTACAGGTCGCTTCGGTCGATGCCGCAAGCCCGCTCCATACCGAGCTAACGCCCTGCATCGGCCCATTGTGAAGTATTAAGCGCAAAAGCTTGGAGCGCGAGGTTTACCCGCGCCCCAAGTTAACCTAGCCTACCTTTAACCAAGCCTACTTCTTGACGAGGGGCCAGGACGCAATCTGCGCCGCCGAGGTAGCATCGAGGGTCGAGAAGAGCGTCGTTTGGCCGTTCTTGAAGCCGACGACGTTGTCGTCCTGATTCGATTGGAAGAACGCGTTTCTGGCGGTGACTCCGTTCTGCGTCGGGCCGGTTATCCCGTCGGTAATAATTTCGAACGACGTCGTCGCGCCGTATTTATAAACGGAAACCGTCGTCGCGCCGAAGTTCGAAACGAAGAGATCGTCGCTCTTGCCGAACGAAACGCCGATCGGCCCCGATAAACCCGTGATTCCCGAGTTCGTAACCCCCTGCGAGCCGGCTTTGATCTCGAAGACGCCGTTGCTCGAGTCGCAGGCAACCCAAAGGTTGTCTTCACCGTCAACGGCGATGCCGACTGCCTGCCCGTACGCGTTGAAGCTGATCGTTTCGTACGACGTGGTCTGCCCCGACGCATACGCGGTGATGGTGTTGTTCCCGAGATTACTGACGAAAACGTTGCCCTTCGAGTCGACGGCGACGGAGTATGGAGAAGAGACGCCGTCGGTAATCTCCAAGTTCGGCGTGCCCGAGCCCTTGGGATAGACGTCGACCTCGCTGCTGCTAATATTGGCGACGTAGACGTTGCCCGCTTTGTCGACGGCCACGCCGAAGGGGCAGTCGGTATCGGTGCTGATCGAACCAATCGCCGAGCTGTTCGCCTTCTTCGGATCGTAAATTTCCACGCCGGCATCGCAATCGGCGACAAAAAGAAGCTCTTTCTTTTTCTTCTTGGGCCAGCCGATTGCTCCGTGCGGTTTGCCGGGAACGAGAGGTACGACGATGGGGCCCGATACGACCGGTCCGGGCAGTATGCGGACCGCTCGGCCGATCTGACCGGTCGCAGGCGTAAGCGCGGAGCCTCCTCCGGAGGTCAACGCGTTACCCGAGCAACCCGCCGCGAATAAGACCGCCACGGCTGCACAGAGCGCGCGGCGTGAGAGTGTCTGCAACATGGGGGATCCTCCGTTAAGGCGGAAAACGAGGGAGGGGTTGTTCAAGTCCGCCCAACGCGCCCCTGCAACCGTAAATGCTGCTGGTTGCTTAGAAATCCAAAGCTACTGAACTTCGCCCGTGTCCCCCAACCCGGCCAGAAGCTTGCGGAGCAGCTCGGTTAACTGCTGCTGCTCGCGCACGGTAAGCGGGGAGAGCAACCGCGCTTCGTTGGCAACGTGTTTGGTCGTGGCCGTATCGATGAGCGTCTTGCCCTTTGGGGTCAGCCGCACGAGCGTGCCGCGCCGGTCGTTGGGATCGGGCCGGCGCGCGACGAGTCCAGCCTCCTCGAGCCGGTCGATGCGGTTGGTCATTGCACCTGAGGTCAGCATCATCTCGCGGTACAGCTCCGTGGGCGATAGCTGATAGGGCGAACCCGAACGTCGCAGCGACGCCAAGACGTCAAAAGACTCGCCCACCAGCCCCGACGCCGCGTGCGTTGCATCGAGGCGCGGCCGCAACGCCGCCGCGGCGCGCTGAATGCGTCCGACGAGCCCCATCGGGCGCAGCTCCAAATCGGGCCGCTCCCGCCTCCACTGTGCCAGTATCCGATCGACGCGGTCCTGCATATCTTGACGTTAAGACACTTGACGTCTGCGCTCCTGCCTGATATCTTTATGTTAAGACAATGAACATCAAGATATTAGCCCTCGACCACGTCGTTTACAACGTCTTCGACGTCGAGCGCAGCCTGGAGTTCTACGCCGGCGTCCTCGGACTGCAGCCCGAGCGCGTCGAGGCATTCCGCGCCGGCACGGTGCCTTTTCCCTCGGTTCGCGTCAATTCCGAGACCATCATCGACCTCTTTCCGCCGCAGTACCACCTCTCGGAGCGCGGCGGAAACAACGTGAACCACATTGCCCTAACGCTTGCGAACACGCCGGCGCAGATCGAAGCTTTTCTCAACTCACGAGGCATCGCAATCGAGCGCGAGATGACCGGAAACTTCGGCGCCCGAGGCGATACGGCGCACGCCTTTCACGTCACGGATCCGGACGGCAACACGATCGAGCTCCACGCCTACGAGTAGGCTGTCAACCGGCGGAAAGTAACTTCCTAAGCTAACCACGTACAATACCGCCGGCCTGCGCCGCAGTACCCTCGAAAGATGAAACGCTCCACGCTCCTGGGAAGCGCCGCGGCGCTCGGTCTCCTGGGGACCGCCACCTCCGCAAACGCCGCCGCCTCGGTACCGAGAAGCTACGCGCCCATTGTGCCGCTCGTACCGCCCACCGATGGCGTGCCCGTTGCGTTCTTGCTCTCGAGTGGTGCCGTAGTGATCGACTTCGCCGGCCCCTGGGAGGTGTTTGGGGACGCGCACGTGAGCGAACGCTCGCAACCGGCCTTCAATTTATACACCCTTGCCGAAACGGCGAAGCCGGTTGTCGCGAGCGGCGGCCTGACGATCGTGCCGAACTTCACGCTCGAGAACGCGCCCGCGCCCAAAGTCGTCGTCGTTCCCGCGCAGTCGGATCCGACACCCGCCGTCAGAGAGTGGCTCGTGCACGCCGCTCGCCGCGCCGACCTCGTGATGTCCGTCTGTACCGGCGCGCTCGTTTTGGCGCAGGCCGGGCTCTTGAACGGCCGTGCCGCCACGACGCACCACAGCGCGTTTGGGACATTCGCGACGAACTACCCCGCCGTGGATATCAAACGCGGGGTTCGATTCGTCGACGACGGGCGCATCGCAACCTCGGCCGGACTCTCTGCCGGCATCGATCTCGCCCTCCATGTGGTTGCCCGCTACTATGGTAAAGCCGCGGCGCGCCAGACGGCGTACGATATGGAGTACCAGGGCGAGAGTTGGCTCTCGGCAAGCAATCCGGCCTACCGCAAACCGCCGATCGCGCGCGCCGGTTATGCGAACTGCCCGGTCTGCTGGATGGAAGTCGATCCAAAAACCTCACCGATGCTCGCTTATAAGGA
The DNA here is from genome assembly GCA_963754565.1 of Vulcanimicrobiota bacterium. GTDB lineage: Bacteria > Vulcanimicrobiota > Vulcanimicrobiia > Vulcanimicrobiales > Vulcanimicrobiaceae > Cybelea. Next base: position 296,746 of record CAVWGL010000001.1, read on the forward strand.
GAAGAAATACTACTTCTGCTCGACCGCACACGAGCGCGTCTTCACCGCTAACCCACAACGCTTCGTGAATGCGTAGCTTCCCGGCCGGCTATTACACCGGCGAATCAACCTCGTGGCAAACGTCGGACGTGCTGCTTACCGAGGTGCGCCACGCCGTTGGAAAGGCTGTCGCCGAGCACCAGCACGAAGCGCCGTATTTCAGCCTGCTCCTCGAAGGCGCGTACGAGGAGCGCGGTGACGGCTTCGATCTGCGCTACGAGCCGTACACGCTGGTCTTCCACGCGGCGCGTACGCCGCATGAAGACCGCATGCTCGGGCCGTGCCGTTTTTTTGCCGTAGATCTGCTCCCGAAATGGGAATCGGTGATCGCGGAGCTTGGCGGTGAGCGCGCGCACGTCTTTGAGCTTGCCGGCGGCGATCCCATCTGGCTCGTGCTGCGCCTGTACCGCGAGTTCCTCGCGCGCGCGAACGCCGGCGACGCCGCGGTCGAAGCGCTCGTCTACGAGCTCTGCGCACACGTTGCCAAACGAACCGGCGACGAGTCGCGCGAGCCCTCGTGGCTCTCGCTCGCCGACACCGCCGTCCGCGAGCGCTTCCACGAACCGCTCGACCTAGCGTCGCTGGCATCGAGCATCGGCGTGCACCCGACACACCTCTGCCGCACCTTTCGGCGCTTTCGGGGCCACACGATCTCGGATGCGATGATGGGAGCGCGCGTGCAGTACGTCGCGCGCAAGCTTAGCGAATCAGATGCGCCGCTCGCAGAGATCGCAGCGCACGCGGGCTTTACCGATCAAAGCCACATGACGCGCATCTTCAAGCGCATCGCGGGTTCTTCGCCCGGCGATCACCGCCGCGTGGCCGTGTTACCCTAACACTACTTTCCGAAGCTCACGGCCCAGCCGCCGGGCTCGAAGCTCAGTGTGTAATCCTTGTACGGATTGCCGCCCGTAGCATAGTGCCAAAAGTCGATCTGCGTGCTGGTTCCGCTGCACCATACGTTGGCGCCAAGCACGACCTTGGCTTGCTTATGGTTAACGGGTGTGTTCTTCGTCCCGACGATGAACGGGTTGACGACGTCGTTATAGTCGCTGTCGCAGGTGTCGGTTAAGACCACCTCACCGCTCGACGACAAAGTAGAGCCTGAGAGCGTGGCCGGCACTAAGCCGGTCACGAATTGCTTGTTCGCCTCCTGGTCGCCAAGCGCGATGTGCTTGCCGTCCCACATCGTACCGTCCGGAAAGTAGATCGTGATGCCTTGCATAGAGAGCGTCGTCATTGATTTCGAGCCGGCGAGCACGGCGCAAACCGTAATCTGCGACGTTTCACCCTCACCAATGAGGTTGCCCTTATCGTCGTAGCCCATCGCCCACAGAAACTCGCAATCGCTGCTGGAGTACACCGTGCTCTTACTGCTGTTCCCGCCCGCGTAGACGGTCACTTGCGCCGGATCAAAGCCGGTGGCTGCCAAGTCGCCTTTCGCATCCACCGAACAGCCGACGATCTCTCCGCCCGGGTCGTACGTGTTGAGCACCTTAGTGCCGCCGTGCGCGTACTCGTCGATGCTCCCTGAACCGAAAACGATGTAGACGTCGCCCTTCGCGTCAACGCACATATTCGAGGGGCCGCTGATTCCCGTAAGCTCGCCTACTTGCTTTCCGTTCTTGTAGTCAAGCACGTAAACGGTGCCGGCGCTCCCATCGGACAGGTATAGCAGCGGCGACGTACCCCCCGCAGCCGGGGCCATCCACGACCGGCGACGGTCGGGTCGCACCGGCACCTGGAGCTGCCGCACCAGCGAAACCGAGAGCTGTCGGGCGACCGGGGCGGGCACGGCAGGTTGACCCGGCTGTACCTGCGCCGCGCTGCAACCAGCCAGCACGAGGAAAAGGAAGAACGGCTTTCTCATCCTTCTATTCTAATGGCGGCCGCGACGCGGGTATCCGGGATTCTACGGAGATTCGCTCCCCCGGGTACGTAGGCACCCTGCCCATCGGCATTTGCTACGCCGCGTGGTTACCGGCCGACTCGATCGCGTTTAAGCAAATAACCGCATCGTCGTCGGCAACGAGCGAGCCGATGATCCCGCGGATGCAAGCGGCGCCGCCGACGTGAACGGGCCCCTTGACTATCCCGTTGAGATACAAAACCGCCCCCGGCTCGACCTCGACGGCACCCTCAACTATGCCGTGCGCGATCACTTTCGCGCCAGATCGCACGAGGAGCCCCTTCTTCAAAATCCCTGAAACCTCGGCTTCGCGTTCGAGCGTAATCGCCTGCGATTGTATGCCATGCACTTCCCAAGCCGGAACGACGACCGCAAACCGCTCGGTAAATTCTTGGCGTGAAATCTGATGCACCGCAACCCTCCCGCAGAGAACTTCGGCGGCCCGGTTCAGCTCCTTGCCGCCGGCGCTTCAAGGCCGCTTCGGCGCCTCGCTGATCACGGCACCCATCGGGTAGCGAATGCCTTTCGTTATCGTCTTCGTCGCGTTGCCGCCGGCCGGCCACCGATAGAAGAGTACCTGGCCCGTGCACGAGAATGGGCAGCCGTTCGGCACGATCAGTTGTTTGCCGCGGATAAAGAACTGATAGATATCCGAAGCGCCGCTCCCAAGCGAGACCTCGCGCACCTTCGTCCCGGTAGGTCCGCTTATCGCAAACAAGTAGATCTTGGGTTGCCGCTGATCGCCGACGGCGACGTATTTGCCGACCCACTGAACGCCGCTCGGCGCCCCGATATGCTGGTTCAGGCTAATGATTGCGATCGAACCTTTCCCTTTGGGAAGCTCGCCGAACACGAAGTTCTTAGCGAAGCCGATTCCGTCGATGAAAAGGTTGCCTGCATTATCGTATGCGCAGAAGAAGTACTCTTTGAAAGCGGAGTTCGTGTACTGCGTCGGGCTCCCCATGGCATTGTGGAAGATCGCCACACTCCCGGTGCCGAGGAACCCCAGGTAGGAGACGGCGAGATCGCCGGTCGTGGGATCGATCGAGCACCCATTTGCATAGACTGTCGGATTGTAGAGCGTTGCGATGGGTTTCTTCCCGCCGTGCGCGTACTCGTTAACGTCAACGCTGACGAGGTTTGTCACCCACACGTCGCCCTGCTTGTCGACGCATTCGCCCGACGGGTGATATCCAGTGTGAATCGTTCCCTCAAGCTTACCTTGCGGGTAACTGTAGATCGTCACCGCCCTAGCGCTGCTGACGTACAGCAAATCTTTTCCAGCTACGTCGGGCGCCACCCGCGCGGAGGGTCGAAGGACGGAGGGCGAGAGCGTACCACAACCGGCAAGCATCGCAACGACGAAAACGCTTAGCGCGAAGCGGTTCATCTCTCGACCCTTCATTGGTTAAAGTTGCTCCTTACGCGGCCGACGTTGCGCCGCTCGGCTAGAGTTCGGCCCGGGCACCCTCGCTCCCACCAGGGCGGCCTACAGGCCGCCGAGCGTCTCGCTGAAATCGCCTTGTTGAATGGCCTCGATGTCTGCGTTCCCATTCCCAATCGAAGTGCGATATGGCAAGGCAAGATTGCTAACCGCCGTGCACGAGAACGGAGCTCCAGGACCCATTCCGAACCCATTCATACTTCCGCTAATCGTCGACGACCCCGACGTTATCGTGACGTTCTCGGTGAAATACCATTCGCAGCACATAATCCATTGCGCGTGGTGGCCGGTGATTTCCCGAGAATCCCACGACCCGCTGGCCGTAAACGTGCCGGGATAGCTTCCGGTTGCGGTTCCGTGCGCTGAAAAACGGGTCTTCCTATTACCGCACTTGACCTTAGCTTTTCCAGCGAGGATCTCGGGGCTGGCAGGGTTCGAGGCCACTTGCTCGGACACGGCATCGTTTGGCGATGCAGTCCGGTGGATGGCGCTGCCGGTGAGCGTCTGTGCCGCGGGGGTTGGCAACTGGGCAGATCCGCCGCAGCCCGCAAGCATCGCGGCGGCGCAGATGTTTAGCGCGTAGAGGGCAGGTGAGATCGTCTTCATAACGGGGCTCCACTCCAAGCACGCAACGTGCCTGTCTTCGTCCCTACCGTACTATCGAGCGTCGGTGGCCGCCACGCACAACAACTCGCACAACTTGGCTGTCACAGCCTCCTCTCTGCGGGCGTTGCCTTTGGCATGAAAACGGCGTTGTACGCGCGGATTCTCTTCGGTGCCTCGGCCGTGCTCTTCGGCGTCATCGCGCTGATGTGGCACGACGCCGACACGTGGCAGACCCTGCACCGGATTCTCAGGCTGCCCCTGGGCACGATCATCGGCAACTGCCTCATGATCGCGCAGATCGTCGGGGGACTCGGACTCATGGTGCCGCGAACGGCGCGCCCGGCGTCGATCCTTCTCGGAATCGTCTATGCGCTGTTCTCGCTGGCCGCCATCCCCGGCATCATCGCGGCGCCAAAAATCTTCGGGCAGTACGACGGCTTCTTCGAACAGTTCTGCATGCTCTGCGGCGCGATTGCCGTGTACGCGGTAACCGATCCGGATCCGGCACGCTCGGCCACGCTCGGCCGAGCGGCACGCATCGGGCTCGGCCTCAGCGTGGTTTCATTCACCTTGGCGCAGGTGGTCTATCCGCATGAGACGGCGAGTTTGGTCCCGACGTGGATTCCGCTAAGTGCGACGTTCTGGACGATCTTTACGACGGTCGCGTTTGCGCTCGCGGCAGTCGCCATCCTCATTAATGTAAAGGCACGCGTTGCGATCCGCCTGTTAACGCTGATGCTAGTGCTCTTTGGAGTGCTGGTATGGATCCCGCTGTTGATCGCTCACCCGGAGACGCACGCGAACTGGTCGGAGTTCGCCTTGAACGACCTCATCGCAGGCGCCGCCTGGGTGGTCGCTGACGCCGTGTCATCCTGAGCGTTACCGCTCGCTCACGCTTCGAGTTAACCGTCGTCGTTCCAGCGAAGCAGCCAAGCCTCGTTTTAGTCTCGGTTCTCGCGGGGATACTTCCACGCATGAACGAGCTCCAAGAAAAACGCGTGGCCATTATCGTCGGCGATGGCTTCGAAGAGAGCGAGCTGACCGAGCCGGCGAAAGCGTTGCGCGAATCGGATCGCACGCTCGATGAAGCCAGCCCCGAAAACTGCGACGGGGTGCCGCTCCCGGGCGCCGGCGCGCAATGGCTTGATCGTGACGTCGTCGTGGACGGCAACTTGGTCACGAGTCGCGGTCCAAAGGACACTCCGTCCTTTAACCGCGCAATGCGCGAGTTGCTCGCAAAGTCCAATTAACGCCGAGGATTTTTTCCCGGAAAAACTTTCGCTCACGAGTCTGCGCGCCGCGGCTGCCGGCTGTCGCGCCTGCGACCTCTATAAGCATGCGACGCAGACGGTTTTCGGCGAGGGCCGCCCGCATGCGCGCTTGCTCCTCGTCGGCGAACAGCCGGGGGATACCGAGGATAAGCAAGGCCATCCGTTCGTCGGCCCCGCCGGGCGAGTATTGCAACGGGCGCTGGAGGCCGCCGGCATCGACGAGCGCGACGTCTACGTGACCAATGCGGTGAAGCACTTCAAGTTCGTCGAACGCGGCAAGCGCCGCATCCACGTGAAGCCGAAGATGATCGAGATCCGTGCCTGCGTGCCGTGGCTCGAGGCGGAGATCGCAGTAGTGAAGCCGCGACTGATCGTGGCGATGGGCGCCACAGCCGCGGCGGGCTTGCTCGGCCGAAGGTTTCGCCTAACGCCGAACCGCGGACGGGTGCTCACCGGCGAACTATCCACGCCAATTCTCGCGACGGCACACCCGTCCTCAATCCTGCGCGCGCCCGACGACGATCGCCGCCACGACCAGATGCGGCAGCTCGTGGAGGATTTACGCGCGGCGCGCGCTGCAGCCGCCTAGGAGATTGACCTACGCGCCGAAGGCGTACTGATCCGACCGTGAGACGAGCGTGAGCGTTCGCAGCTGTGCCGGCTCGAGTTCGGGCACACGCTCCATCTCGCTCCAACTCGTCCGAATATCGAAGGGTGGCTCGACCTCGCACAGCTCCAATGCGCGGCCGAAGGAGGCATCCAGCCCGACCAGCACCAGTTCGGCGCCGCGCGACCGCGTGCGGCGTTGCAGGTTGGCTAGACACTCGATAGCGCTCGAATCGAAATAGCCTACCCTGCGAAAGTCCACAACCACGAGCGCGGCACTGCTCGGAATTGCAAATGCGTCCTCCAGACGCTCTCGTTCCGCTACGTTGAAGAGCCCTTCAAGGCGAACGACAAACACCGCGGCGCGCTGCGCCTTCAGTTCCATTCTCCGCGGCCTCCCGTTTCTCGCTTACCCATTATTCCCGCCGCACGAACGTTTTTGGCTGCTTAGCGTGGAAGCGAGTCCTAATCCGGGCATGGTATGGGCATGAACAGAGTCCCGGCTTGGCGCGGAACGGCCGACGCATGGTTCAAGCTGCTCGCGGCGGTCGCGATCGCTTACGTTATTCTGGCACAGCTCGTCTCGATCGTTCGCAGCCTGGCCGCGGTCAGCACCATCGCGATCGGCAGCGTGCTGCTCGCCTATTTCGTCTATCCCGCCGTCGCCTGGTTCAACCGACGCCTCCCACTGTGGGCCGCGCTCTCGATCGTCTACGTTGCTGGAGCGCTCGCGATTGGGATTGCCTTCCTGACGCTCGTTCCGGCCGGCGTCTCCCAACTTCAAGACTTGGCGCGTGATGCGCCGGCGATCGAACGCTCCGCCCTCGGCTTTTTTTACGATACGCATAATCCACTGATCTCGCTCCTGTCGAGTCCGATGCAGCATTGGGTCGCGAAGTTGCCCGAACAAGTAACGGCGGATATAGAAAAGCACGCGAGCAGCTATGCCGCCCAAGTGCTTAATGCGCTCACGGCCTTGGTAGCAATCGCCGCTTTCACAATCGCCATTCCCGTCGTTTCGATCTACATGCTGGCGGAGTCCGCGACGATCAAACAGGCTTTCGTACGACGCTTTCGTCCAGGCGCGCGTCGCAAAGTCGTGAACATCCTCACCGAGGTGGACGCGGTCATCGGCGGCTTCGTCCGCGGTCAGGTCATCGTGGCGGCGGTCGTCGGCTTACTTTCATTTGCAGCGCTAATGTTGCTGCACGTCCCCTACGCTCTGCTGATCGCCCTCTGGGCCGGCGTCATGGACGTGATTCCGTATATCGGTCCCTTCGCCGGGGGCATTCCGGCCGTGATCGTCGCGTTGCTGTTTAACGGCATCGGCGACGCGGCCGGAGTCGTGGTCGCCTTCACCTTGATCAATCAGCTCGAAGCGCATCTGCTCGGCCCGCGCATCGTTAGCAGCACGGTGAAAGTCACGCCGCTTACCGTGATCTTCGCACTCTTGGTCGGCGCCAAAGTCTTCGGTTTTGTCGGTCTTCTCGTTGCCGTGCCGATTGCCGGCGTCGCGCGCGTGATCGTGAGCAGCCTGCTTCGCGACGATGACGTGACCAACGCGCAACTCAAGCCGGGCCTTACTCGGGTGCCGCGCGACGAGCTCGATCCGCGCTCGACGGAGGTGTGAGAGCCTATGCGGAGCGCGCGATGAAGCAGCCGACCGGCATGGTGATCAACACCGGATGGATCGTTTTCGCCGCCTCAGCCGCCGGTACGCCCACGTTCGTGCGGCTCGTTTCGCACCGTCGGTGTACGGGTAGGTAAGGCATCATGCAAAGCGATACGCAACTCATCCCCGCACGCGGGACCGACACGGTCGAAATCCTCGAGAACGATCACCAAACGATCAAAGGTCTGCTAAAGCGCTTGACCGCAGCCGACGATATGAGCGAGCGCAAAGCGGTGCTCGAACAGCTCAAGGGGGTGCTGACCGTTCATAACGCAACGGAAGAGAACATCGTCTATCCGGCGATCGACAAGCTGGCGCGTGAGGAGCGCGAGGCTGAGCATCTCTACCACGAAACCGCCGAGGCCGACGTGGTGCTCTTCGAACTCGACAGCCTGCTTGCGGAAGGCCACGAGGCAAGCTTTGTCGCCAAGGCGGAGAAGTTCCGCGAAGCCGTGCTCCATCACATGGAGAACGAAGAAGGCTCGGCCTTTCCGCACCTGCGGGAAAATACCGACGCAAAACAATCCAAGAACTTAACCGATTCCGTGCGAATCTTTCGCGAGTCGCTTCACTTCGAGCGGTAACGAGTAGCGCAACGGAGGCGGTAACCGAACCGCAAGCGTCGGCGCTCGAAGCCGGGCTGCGCTACGTCGACGATCGTATTCCCGGTATAACACGCCGGCGCCGCGGGCGGCACTTCGCGTATTTCTCCTCCGGCGGCAAGGCCTTACGCGACGAGCGCGAGCTCGGCCGCATCCGCAGCCTTGCAATCCCGCCCGCCTACACCGACGTTTGGATCTGCCCAATTCCAAACGGGCATCTGCAAGCGACCGGTCGCGATGCACGCGGCCGCAAGCAATACCGCTATCACAAACGCTGGCGCGCTGTGCGCGATGAGGCAAAATACCATCGCCTCGCCGCCTTCGCCCGCGCGTTACCTCAGATTCGTGCGCGCGTTGCCACCGCTCTCGGTGAGGCAGGCTTGACGCGCAATAAGGTGCTCGCCGCGCTCGTTGCATTGCTCGACATGACCGGCATGCGCGTCGGCAACGAGGAGTACGTCAGCGCCAACGGCTCCTTCGGACTGACCACGATCCGCAACCGCCACGTGCAGGTCCGCCGCTCCGAGGTGCGCTTTCGCTTTCGTGGGAAGACCGGCCGCGAGCATTCGATCGCGCTCGACGATCCGCGTCTCGCGCGCATCGTCAAGCGCTGCCGCGATCTTCCGGGCGAGCACCTCTTCACCTATGCCGGCGACGACGGCGCGATTGTCGACGTCTCCTCCGACGACGTTAACGCCTACATCCATGAGATCGCCGGCGACGACTTCTCCGCCAAAGATTTCCGCACGTGGATCGGCACGGTCGAATGCATAGCCGCCCTCGCCGCGCCGGCCGAGAACGCCACGCAGGCAAAACACAATATTGCCGAGGCGCTCGCCTCGGTGGCGCGCCGGCTCGGCAATACGCCGGCCGTCTGCCGGAAAGCCTACGTCCATCCGTTGGTGCTCGAGACCTACCAGCGTGAGCTCTCTCTTCCCACGCCTAAAGGCCGTGCCCGCTCCCGCAACGGTCGAAAGAGTGCCCTCTCGCCGGCCGAGCGCGCCGCCCTACGGTTTATCGAATAAGAAAAGGCGGCGAGCCGACCCGAGAGATCGACTCGCCGCCGCGCGGTCTCAAGACATGCGAGGAGTTATGGCACATACACACCCCTCTTTTAGGTATCGGCATCGACCCCGGGCGAGTTTAGATGCCGTAGAACTTGAGGCGCGGCCAGAGCTGCGGAAGCGGCGGATGCATCCCCTTGCAGAGCACGATCGGACGGTTTCGTTCGCTCGGCATGACGTACGGCGACCCGCCGTAGCGCGCCACGATGCGCAGCGAGCTGCACCACTGCTGCCACTTCACCGGATTGACGTCGACGCCGATCACCACCGAGCCGTCGTAGTTGCGCGGCCCCCAGAGGAAGTATTGATTGTTGCCACTGATTGCCGGGGGAAGATCGCGCCCAAAGATGTCGATCGCGGCCGCCTCGCCGTAACGTTCCGCAAAGATCGCGGCCTTCGCGCGCTCAGCCGGTGGCAACGATGCGTACACGTTGCCGACGGCACCCGCCAGCTCTGGCCAGCCAAACTCCCACGAAAAGACCTGCGTGAGCGGAGCCCCGATGCTGGCGACTTCGACCGGTCGCAGCTTGATCGGCATGTGCTCGACCGTGAACTTGAGTTTGGCCGGCGGATAGAGCGGCAGCACCAGCGGTGCAGCGAGCGCGCCGTTGATCGCGGCGAGACTCGCCCAGATGGCGACCAGAACCCTCGGCAGATTCGAGCAGGCTGCCGCGCCCACCGCAAACATCGTCGGATAAGCACCGGCGAGATAGTAGCTCTTGCCGTGCGTCACGAAGACGAGCACTGCGGCCACCACGAACGCCACCGAAAGAAATCGGAACTGTGCGAGCCGCTGCGAAACGAACGGCGCGAAGATGCCGGTCAGCCACAGCGGTGCGAGCAGAACGTTGAGCGCAAGCACTTGATCCCCGATGAAGACCGCCGGCGTTCCGGTGAGGTTCCCGGCACTGTCGTTGCGCACGAGTTCAAGAAATGGAAATCCGTGCGTCGACTGCCAGATAACGTTCGGCAGTGCGATGATAATAAAGATGCCGGCGCCGATCCAAAAGTCGCGCGACCGCAGCATCGCACGCGGCCCGACCGCCAGGATGCCTAGCGCCAACCCCGCGATCCAAATCAAGATCCCGTACTTCGTCTCGAAGGCGAAGCCGGCTATCCCGCCCGCCCACCAGAAAGCCCAGCGATCCGCGCTGACGACCGCCCAGGTGATGAAGAAGGCGACCGCGGTGAAATCGACTGGTTCGAAGGTCGAGGTCGTCAGCGTCGCCGTCATCGCGATGAGCATCGGCGCCGACGCGGCCGCGACCGCTGCCAGCCACGCCCCGCGCGTGCTCGCCCCCATCAGATGGGCGAAGGCCACGACCAGCGGCACTAGCAAAACCGCGGCCAGCACTGCCGGCAAGCGCAAAAGCCAAAGATGTGCCCCGCCGAGCTGCGTGATCGCCGCAGTAAGCGGAACTAGCGGCGGCTGATCGACGTATCCAAACGACGGGTGGCGCCCGCAGACGATGAAGTACAGCTCGTTGATGAAGAAGCCGTACTGCCCCGCCGAAACGAAGTGAACGACGGCCACGACCGCCGCCACCCCCCAGGCCGCCCAACGCATTCCACTGGTCACTAAGCCCCAAATACGCGAAGAACCACGTATGACCCCGCGGCGAAGAGCGCCGCGCCCAAAAAGACGGTAACCGGGACCGTCAAGACCCAGGCCAGCACGATATTACGCAGCGTCCGCATCTGGAGGCCTGAGTTATTGGCCGCCATGGTCCCGGCCACGCCGGAGGAGAGGATGTGGGTGGTGCTCACCGGCAGCCCCAATCCGGCTGCCGAGCCCGAATGGGTAACCAGCTCCACCGGCAGCAGCGCCACGATCCCGAACGCGACGGCGCCCGTCGAAACGACGACGCCGATGAAGTTCCAAATGCCCGACCAAATGACCGCCCACCACGGCCGCAGCGTATTGGTGTAGATGACGGTTGCCACGGCATTGGCCGTATCGTGGAAACCGTTGATCGCTTCGAAGAAGAAGGCCATTGCCAAAGCGCCGACGAGCAGCAACAGCGTGGCCGGCGTCAGGTCCGCAAGAAAATGTTGCACCCTGCGTTTTTTTATCGCCCATCCCCAAAGCCTCGATTAAGAAATCTTAAACCTGTCATCCTGAGCGAAGCGAACGCAGTGAGCGAAGTCGAAGGACGGAAGGCACCTGTCATCCTGAGCGAAGCGAACGCAGTGAGCGAAGTCGAAGGACGGAAGGCACCTGTCATCCTGAGCGAAGCGAACGCAGTGAGCGAAGTCGAAGGACGGAAGGCACCTGTCATCCTGAGCGAAGCGAACGCAGTGAGCGAAGTCGAAGGACCGAAGGCACCTGTCATCCTGAGCGAAGCGAACGCAGTGAGCGAAGTCGAAGGACGGAAGGCACCTGTCATCCTGAGCGAAGCGAACGCAGTGAGCGAAAGTCGAAGGACGGAAGGCACCTGTCATCCTGAGCGAAGTCGAAGGACAAAAGCGACGTGTCACGCTGAGCGAGGCTGAGCGGAGTGAAGCCGAGTCGAAGCGCAAACTAACGCGGAGGGTAGAGCTTTGCTAACAGTCACAATCGAGATCGCCGGTCAAACCTACACGTTTACGTTGAACGACCTCACCCACAAGTGGGCAGCGACTTCTCCCGAGGATGCGAACCGGCTGTTGGAGGAGAGCGAGTTTCCGCTTATTGGCCATGCGGGCGACAAGCGCTACGAACTCTACAGCGACGGCACCTTCGCTGGGGTCGAACTGTAGAGAGCATTGTCACCCTGACCCTTCGACTCGGCGCTACGCGCCTCTCTCAGGGCTCGCGTCGCGCAGGCGCTAAGGAAGTGTCATCCTGAGCTTGTCGAAGGATGACGGAGCGGCTACGACATCGACCTCCGGCGCTTTTCTCGTCGTGGACCCGCTCCCGCCTCAGAAAGAAAGTAAGACGCGCAGCTACATTGATAACCCTACGCTACGGCAACCCCAGTGAGCGGATCGCTCTGAAAAGCCTGCAACTGCGGGCATCGATCGTTTGGCCTGAGTATCGTGATTTAATACTGCAGCATCCCGACTCCATCGAACTGCCATCCGCGCAACTCGTCGAACGTCGCGTGCGCATCGCGGAGAAAGATGGAACGCCGGTCGGCTTCTCCGTCCTCCTTGAGCCGAACGACCGAATCGCGGAACTCGATGGTCTGTTCGTCGAGCCGGCCCACTGGCACCATGGCATAGGCACCGCGTTGATGCGCGACGCCGAGCGAATCGCGCGCGCCGAAAACGCCGTCGCAATCGAGGTTACGGCCAATCCGCTAGCCCGCGAGTTCTACGAAAGGTTTGGCTTCACGCACCTAGGAGAGACACAAACGCGCTTCGGCCCCGCGCTGCGAATGCGCTACGTTCTTACGAAAACCCGCGCTGCGCCAGATACACGACGTACAACGACGCCATAACCACATCGGCGCCCACCACCGAAACGGTCTCCATTCGCCGGCGCAGGGGGCTCATCGCCACGAGCACGGCCAGCACCAGCTTCTCAGCTGCCGCAACGACCATCACCGGAACGCGGACTTCGGGATGATAGGCCGCGTAGATCAGCAAGCCCCCAACCAGCGAGATCAACAGGCTCCAGTGCCGCGCGAGCAACAGCATCGCGGCATCTCCCCGCTCCGTGCCAAGCAGCACGCCGAGCAGCGGCCGCGGCGCAAAAAGCCCGACGCCGGCCGACGCCGTCAGCACTCCGGTGACGAGTAAGAGCATCCCGATGTAGCCGGACGCCACTACGGCACCGCCTCCGGCAACGCGCCGTCGCCGGCGAGATTGATCGGCAGCCCGACGACGCCGCGCGTCATGTCGCCCCACGCCTGCGCAAGAATGCCCCGCAGCGAAATCAGGTAGTGCGTTCCGTCGGGCTGCGAATAGTACGTCACCGCAAGCCCTTCGTTGCGCAGAAAGACCGCCGTCTGCGTCGGATACTGGGTCGGGACGTTGTCATCGCGCGCGCCGGTAACGATGTAGAACTTCGTCCGCGCCAGCTTGGTCGTTACGGCATTCGCGCGCGAGCCGAGCAGCGAACCCGCGATGCTCATCACGCCCGACCAATCCTCCGGATGCATCGGCGCGATCATAAAGACCGAAAATCCGCCCATCGAGTACCCCGCCAGAAACTGCCGGTGCGGATCGATGTTGAACGCTTGCTGCGCAGCCGCGAGCGTGTCGTAGATATCACCCTCCACGCCCTTGTAGTCGTAGTATCCCCGCCCATACGGCGCCACGATGATCGTTCCGTTCGCCTCGGCGACCTCGGTGATGAAGGGCTGCGCGAGCAGGCGCGTCTCCGGCTGCAATCGTCCGTGCAAAAACACGACCAGCGGAGCCGGTCTATCCGGCGAATACGTCGACGGTACGAAGACCGCGACCGGCTGCATCGTCCCGTCCTTCGACGAGCGTACGAAGGTCTCGCCGAGCCCGCGAATCGACCCCATCGGCGCAAACGTTCCTTTGACCAGCTGCGTCGCTAAACTCAAGTCGAGCTGCGCGGTCGCCTGCACTGCGCGCTGCCACAGTTCGGGCGGGTACGAACTCGGCGCCGGCGAGTTCAGCGCGTCGGCATCGTCGAGCAGTCGCTGATAGTAGTCCATCGTCGTGTCGCGCCCCGTCAGCGGCGCGATCTGCGCGACCCGCTCGTAGTACGCCTGCGCGACGGAACGCAACGTCTCGCTCGGACTCGGCGCGGCCGCCGCGATCAGTGCAAGAAGCGCGGCGCCGAGCGCCGCAAACTTATACGGTGAAGCTGACGATCTCGCTGGCTTCACGCTCACACGACCACCACGCGGTACCGTCAAAAGCAAGTCCGCGCGCGTCGAACGGCACGCCCGCGACGATCTCGCCGACGGGGGGTGCACTCTCTCGCAAATCTATCTGCGCCAGTTTCAAGTTCTCCCACTCCTCGTCGCCCGAGAGGATGAAGCCCTTAGCGTCGGGCCCGAAGTTGAACCCTCCAATGCGGGTCGGCAGCGCGATCTCGCGTTCGACGGTCGCCCCTCGATCCATGACTAGGATGCGGCGCAGCCCCTGCTGGCAGAGGTAAAGCTTCCCTTCATTCGCAGCTAGATGCGAGCCGGTGAAATCGGGACACGCCGTCTTGCTGCCGAGATCGAACCCCTGCGCCGGATCGAAGCGGAAGAGGTAGCGGTCGTCGTCATCCAGCGAAATCACGACGTACAAACTCTCGCCCAGCGATGCTATGCCGAAGGGTTTCCCCGGCGCCGGCACCTCCTTGCGGACCGCCCACGACCGAGGATCGACCGCGTAGAGATTGTTCGTCTCCCACGAGCCCAGCCAAAGCTGGCCCTCGTGAAAGGCAAGGGGCTGGGGGCGCTTGCCCGGCGACGCGTGGCGTTGAACTTCCTTTACAACTTCTAAATCTTGCATGCCAGCCAATAACGCCTCACGACCCCAAAGGTTACAGTGCCCCGATCGTCGCTCGAGCCCCGGCGGCGCGTGATTCGCGGGAGTAACGCCCGCAATACAAAAAGGCCCGCCGTCAAATGGGGCCTGCAATGGCAGCACCACACGGAGATTCCTATTCTGCGCCGTAGCGTCGGTGCTTCCGGCGCTCGATGTCGAGCTGCCTGCTCGCGCCGGTAGCCCTCAGTATCTCTACGTCAGTATGCGCAGCGATGTGCTGTCCAAATTTTGGGGCCGATCGACTGCGATATACGCCCACGTGCTCCTTCCCGACTCCTATTACGTTAGCACCTCGGCGACACGACATGCTTAGCAGCGTCGCTCCGCCTCGCGAGTCGGCCGCGACCGGCGTCACGCTGGCCGGTGGGCCTCGCGTTGAGGCCGCCTAGAAATGAAGCGGTTGGGGTTAACTATCGTATGTCTGGTTTTCTGCCTATCGCCATCGGTGGGAGCCGATTCGGGTGATAACGCCGTCTCGTCGGCCGTAGTCCTTAGCCGAACCCGTTTCTTATCAACCGAAAAGGCAGCAGCGACTCTTAGCATTTCAAACGGAACGAGTCAGACCATCGCGTTTTGGCCGTCTAGAATCACGCTTCTGGAGCGGGTCGGCTCGCAGTGGGAAAAGCCGACGCCTCTCATGAACGGCTACAGCCCGATGGGCGGCTGGCCACCTGCGAAGATCGCGCCATTCTCGCAGTACGCGATGCAACTCAGCCTTCCCCACTGCACCGTCTATTCCGATCCGTGCAGTCAGGACATCGCCGTCAGGTATTCGGTGCTTGTCGGCGGCGGGATAAAGCAGTTCCAAGTTATGCTGCCGCGCTACGAATTCGTGCCTGACCCGACCGCAACTTACGACATCTCCGGGCTGAGGGGAAATATACCAGTCTTTATCGTGGAGGGCGTTGGTGCCGAGATTTTCTATCCGACCCTGTTGCTGACATTTACACCCACCGATGTCGATTCAAAAGCGAACTCAGACCCTTGCTTCAAACTAGGCGATCGGTTTAGCGTAGCTTTCCAAAGCGACGGAGTTAGCGCGAGTAACCGCGCTTGCACTTCTAACGGGGAAGGCTGGAAAGTGTTGATTTATATAGATAATGCGGTTCCCCAACGCGCAGCGATCGACGCGGCTATGGCAGACGTACGCAAGCGATTCGCGCAGCGCATCAGTTCCGTGACTGAGAGCTATGTCATCCGCTTAAGTCCTGACGGTCAGGGACACATAACTCGAACTCAAGACGATGCGCATCGGCAGGCACAGGAGATGGCGTGGCTCGCGCGAGCCGGCAATGTGGATGCGATGGGCGACTGGGCCTGGCCGCCCGCGTATTCCTTCAGCAACCCGGCCTCCGGCGACATCGTTCCAGTCTTGCCGGCGCGGTTTCCGTTCGAGGAGTTCGTCCTCACCGACGCCTTGCCGCCGCCGGAGGTGACGGTCAAGGAAGTGCTTCAAGAGGTCTTCAAGGGGTCGAAAAGCGTCGATGCTAACCCCACGCAAGTTGATGCGGTAGGCGCCGCTAGCGCTTTCGCAGCGACTAGCGTAGCGTTTCTTCCGCTCAAACAGACCACCGTTGTGAAGATGCAGGCCACGGTTGCCGCCGATCGCCCCGAGCTCTACACGTTTGGCAGCGCCTCCGCGAAGGCCGCTCTTGGCCTCGGCTTTGAGCCATACTTTCCCGCCGCTGCCCGCGCTCGAGAACGGGCCGTAGCCGTCGCGCAGCTGCTTGGCGTGCGCCTCGGGTACGATTCATTATTCGCGCTCTATCCGAACGAAGCCGGCTCGGACGCGCGCATCGTCGGCGTGGGCACAACCTTCTCCGGCGGCGATCCGTCGAATTGGGAGAAGATTGAAATCCCCTCCACGATTCGCGCATCCCGTGACGACGGTGCGCTACACGGAGGTTTAGTGCCAATTACCGTTCCGGACGAGACGACGGTGATCGCGGAAGCTGCGACGGCTGAAGTAAACATGGCAATAAGACGGCGAGCGAACTGCCCAGCGATCCAGCGGGAACTCTTGGGCGCGACGATCCGCCAGAATTGGGCACAGGCACAGCGTGACGCACGCAGGAGCCAGCGCAAAATTCGCAAGCTCCTCGTGTTCGCTGTTGTTCCGGAGGACGACGCGAGCGCGGGTTGCGCAAGAGCCACATCCATGATGACATTTCGAACATTCGCGGCGCAAGGTTCCGACAGATAACGTGACGAGAATCTTGCTTGCCACGGGGTTCGCCGTAATCGCACTGGCGGTTGCCGGGGGCGCGAGCAGCCGCGGCAGCGACCTCGCGACCGCCTACCGCGGCGTACCAGACGACCTG
The DNA here is from genome assembly GCA_963754565.1 of Vulcanimicrobiota bacterium. GTDB lineage: Bacteria > Vulcanimicrobiota > Vulcanimicrobiia > Vulcanimicrobiales > Vulcanimicrobiaceae > Cybelea. The sequence goes on from CAVWGL010000001.1 coordinate 313,719, forward strand.
CCCGTCTTCACGGCTTCGGGCTCCGTGAAGACAACGATCGCTCCGAAGGAGATCGTTGTCGGCGTCGTGGCATCGCCTCCCGCCGTTCTCGCGCCCTCGCCGACTCCGCCGGCCTTCTTTGCCGGCGTTAAAAAAGAGCTGGTTGACGGGGGGGTAGTTGTCAAGAGCGCGGCAATCGAGCCCGACAGCCTCGCTTGGTACGTCCCGCTGGTGACGGATCGTGGCGCGTTCCGTTTCCCGGGGCTACGGCAGCCGACGCTTTCTCAACCTAAGACTTGGCGCGTGCTGTTTACGGTTGAGAGCAGTCAGGCGCAGCTCACCGAGATCAATAACGCCCTCGACGGCATTCGCAGGCGGTTCGGAACCCAAATCAACAGGATCACTATGCAGGTCGTCTTCGACCTTTCCTACGAGGCCAACCGCGCTGCATGGAACGCCGCCGAAGATAACGCACAGCCGCAGGCCGACGAACTCGCGCAAATCACTCACGGCGGTAAACTCGATCCGGCGAAGACCACACTAGTCGTGTCCTCAGTCTATCCCGAGAATCCACACGACGCTCACTACGACCCGGCAGGGCCGGTTTACGATAAGATAACGACGCTCACACCGTTAGTCGCTGATCTGCGGGTTCGGATGCGCTATATCGGCACGCAGCCAGCACGTTTCGAGGTTTTGCCTGCAGTTGCCGTGCAGGCAAAAGCGGCTGTTCGCTCTGCGTCGCCGGCATACGGCTTTATGCTACCCGAACAGACCGCCGCGCCTGCCGTAGAGATGGCCGCTGATCGTCCGGAACTATTCGTAGCCGGCGGCGCATCGATTCAGGCTTCGCTAGAGGCCGGCCTTGCGCCGTACGCGGTTGCGCTCCTGAGCGCCCGCGGTCGGGCGCGCGATCTCGCCTCCATCCTTGGAGTTCGCCTTGGCCGCGAGTCGCTGTTTGCGCTTTACAACGATCACGAGATCGGAGTCGCGACCACGTTTAGCGGCGACTACATTCCAAGCGCGCAGGAAGGCGTTATCGACTCAACCGTACGCGTCTTTCATTATAAGGATATCCCTTCTGGTATGGCGATCCAAATCGCCATCCCTCGTTCGGAGTCCACGCTTACGGAGAGGACCCTCGTGCGGATCTTCCAGCCGTCAAACGAACTCCAGTTCGATATCGAAGCCGACTCTAACACCGCGTCACTTCCTGATCCGGAAGGCCTGGCGGCGAAAATGCGAGCTTTGCCGGGAGTGATCGACGCTGCGGTTTCGTCGCCAAACTCGAATTCGCGGGTGCGCTTTAAGGTGCTGCTTCCGCGCTCCGGCCGATCCGTGCTTCTGCCGAAGCTCACGGGGCTGGTAGGCTCCACATACGCGCCGTTCAATCCGACGCTCTCTTTCGATATCGAATTCGTTCCCGATTGCGTCGCAGCAGATCGACGCGGCCTGCAGATAGCATTTCGCCAGGACCGGCTTGCCGCGGAAGGCGACGCCAGAGCGGCCCACCTTCGACTTCGAAGGCTGTTGCTGGTCTCCGCGTCCGGCCTTGAGGAAGAAGCCTGTTATCCGCTCGCGCGAGATCCAAGCTACCTCGCCTACAGTTCCTTCGATAAGGTTCCGGAATCTCCCAAACCGGTACAACTTTCGGCCGACGCAATCATGGTCTACCGTACGGCTCCATTGTAGCCTTCTCGTCGTGCTGAGCGTGTCACATGTCACCCTGAGCGCCTGCCACCCGTCATCCTGGGCGGAGTCAAAGGAGGACCCTTGAAATCATTGCACCCCAAGCCGCGCAGGAGTCGATAATGTCGCGCCGAGTGATATCGTCTTCGGGTGAAAGCTACACGGTCGATGAAGTTGCAGAAAAACTCGTCAGGGTCGCGCCGAAAAACGGCCCGCGCCACCGCTAGCCTCTACGCAGAATCTCGACGGACGCCGAGACTCCGCGTGCACTGCTTCTCGCTCTCCCTCGACGGGTATGGCGCCGGCCCAAACCAAGATGCCGACGATCCCGTCGGCGCGGGCGGCGGAGCGATCCACGAGTGGTTTACCCCAACGCGCACCTTTCGCGAGATGCATGGGAAAGATGGCGGCGCGAGCGGCGTCGACGACGATTTCGCCGAGCGCGGCCAGCGGAACATCGGCGCCTGGATCATGGGCCGAAATATGTTCGGCCCAATCCGCGGAGCAAGGCAGGATGAAAGCTGGACCGGCTGGTGGGGCGACGCGAGATGGAACTAAGGTGAGCGAGCGCGACCGGCGTCAGGGTTAGGGCTCTAGCAGTATGCTTCATGAGTGATTCCCTCCTGAGGCGCTCGTCGCGCTCGCTTTCACGAGGGAATCATCTCGCAAACCGCCGGTGGGCAGAACGTACACTCGCACAGCCAATTCGCACAGTGCCACCTGAGCGGTCATGCTGAGCGAGGTCGAAGCACGAAGGGCATACGGGATACATGGCGACCGGCCCGAAGCCTTCGCAGCGTGACACGCCGCCTTTGCGCCCTACTCCTCGCCGCGCTCTGCCTCGCCGGCCCGGCGAGGGCGGCCGCTCCATCGAGTGCCGCGGTCCGTGTGGCGCTGCAGCAGGACCTCAACCAATACCTGGCCGCCCGCGCGAACGCCGAGCACATTTCTGCAATCTCGCTGAGCATCAGCCTGCACGGGCAAGCCGCAAACATCAACCTCACCGCAGGGCGCACGCGATACGGCGGAGGGGGAGCGTTCGTGACGCCGGGCAACCTCTGGGAGATCGGCAGCAACACGAAGGCGTTCACCGCCGCGGCGATCCTACAGCTCGAAGCCGAGAAGAGACTGACTATCGATCAGACCATCGGCCGGTGGCTCCCGCAATACCCGGCCTGGAAGAACGTAACGATTCGCCGTCTGCTCGACATGACCAGCGGCATCCCCGGCTACGACCTCGCGCCCGCGATGCTCACCGCCACCGCAAAGAGCCCAAAGCGAAACTTCACGATCGCCCAGCTCATCGCGTTCGTCTACCCGACGAACAACCCCAACGCCCCGCCGCCGACCAAAGGCTACTCGTACTCGAACACCAACTACATTCTCGCGGAACTCATTATCGAACGCGTGACCGGGCACAGCTACGCAAGTGAAATCGAACGGCGCTTCTTCAAGGAACTCGGCCTTACGGACACCTACTATTCGCCGACGCAGTATCCGCCGGAAATACGATCGCGCATGGTCTCCGGCTATTTCTTCAATCACGATGCGGACAATGCGCAGCTCGCGCCGCTGCTCGGGCGCGACGTGCGCGACGACAGCGTCTCCTGGATGCAGGGCGCGGGCGGCATCGTCTCAACACCCGAAGATCTCACCCGTTGGGCGCGCGCGCTCTACACCGGGCCGATGCTCTTGCCCAAACAGCGCGCCGAGATGTTCACTCTCGTTTCAACTAAGACTGGAAAACCGATCGACACAACAACGGCCGGCGAGAGGGGCTTCGGGCTCGGCGTTGCGCAGATGACGCAGCCCGATACGGGAACGGTCTGGTTTTACGAAGGCATGACGCTGGGCTACCGCATGGTGCACGTCTATTTTCCGAAGCAAGACGCCGTCATCGCCTTCGGTTTGAACAGCCAGCCCGATTCGAAGCAAAACCAGTCGGGCAAGCTGGCCGTCACGCTGTATAAAACGCTGCACGCGGCCGGCCTGCTCTAGACCGGCCGCATCTAAGCGTTAGGTCGGCCGCGGGTTACCGATCCGACGGCGTCAAGGCGGCGCCGCTGCAGCAGTAGAGGTAGAAGTTGTAGTTGCCCAGCCCTTTCCACGTGTCCGTGCCAACCGTTCCGAGGTCGTCGAACATGTAGCTGCCGTTGGTCACGACGAGCGTATGCCCGCCGGGTCCGGCCGCCACGGTGAGGGGATCCGAATGCCCTTCAACGTCCTGCGGCAGACCCGAGAGCACGGTGGGAACGCCGAGGTGACCGTTGGCTTGCAGCGGATATCGGAAGACCTCGTCTTCGCAATCGTCGACGATGTTGATCGTCTGCGTACGTCCGCTTCGGCTCACGTAGAGACCCTCCGGACACTCGGGCGAGCCGCTCACGGTGAATAGCGCCTTGACCGTGACCGTGGGCGCGGTCGTCGGATTCGTTACCTCGGCGATGCCGTTGCCGCACGAGCTTGCGTTCGAGCAGAGGTATCCGTCGAACCAGAGATTGCCCGAGCTATCGGCATCCATGTAGAATGCGGAGCACGCCGGGTATTGCGACGGGTCGGTGTTGCAGTCGGATTCGGTGCTTTGCCCGGTGAAGCTGTTATAACTGGTTTCGTAGAGCGGAATGAAGGCCGGCGATGAAGAGCCTGCCACCGGCGTCCAATAGATCCCTTCGCCGTTTGTGTAGCTGTAATACGAGAAACCGCTTTCGTAAAATGAACGGTACTCCTGGCCCCAACCGAGGGCGAAGACGTCCGTCGCGGTCGCGGCACCGTCCTGCACGTAGGCGTACGCGGTGCAATAGTACGAAGGCGAGCACGCGCCGGGAATGCCGGCGAACGCGTAGCTCGCAGTCAAACTCCCCCCGGAACCATACTCCTGATAGAGGCCGAGTTGATCGGTGCTGTCTTGATCGCAGGCAACCCAAAGGTTGTGCGAGCCGTCCACCTTGACGGTCTCGGGAAAGTAACAGTTGTTCGACTCGGTATTGACGGCGCCCGTCGTGACTCCGGCCTTCGTCGTTCCGATGAGATAGCCATAATCGCCATTCGCCGTCCACACTTGCGTTGCGACGACGCGACGGTGCACCGTGATGCGGGAACGGTGATTGCCGATCTCTCGCAGTCCCTTGATCTGGCGCTCCCAGTAACGCTTCGGCGAAGCGCTCGGGAGCTTACCCTCGGCCATGAACGAGAACTGCTTGGTCAGGGTCATCGAGTGGATCTGCCCAGGCGTCAGGAAGAAATGATGCGAGGCTGCGTTGCGAATCTGTGCCATCGGCGTAATGCCGACCGCACCAGGCAACGACGATACACCTTGCGACGCGGAACATCCAGTCAACAGTGCTGCGCCAATAGCAAGCGAAACACCGTACGCGGTATACTTTGGAAAGCGCATAGCGTCGAGTCTCCACTTCAGAAGTACGGCAACCCGGCCCGTCTCCAAGGGAGGCGTGCCTAGGGGTCGGTTGCTTCTTGCGCTAGCTCAACAGGTCCTCCCAGTCGGCTGGGACTCGACCGCGTGGCCCCGGGGTAGGTTGATCGCTGGGGTGCGAGTGCGGCGGTGCCAGGTGTGGGCCACGCACGTAATCGCCGGTGACGTAGCTGTAGAACCAATCCTCGCCAGGCTCAAAACTCGCGATAACCGGGTGTCCGGTCGCGCGGTAGTGCGCGGTTGCGTGTTTGCCCAACGATTGATCGCAACAGCCGATGTGCCCGCACTGCGCGCAGCGCCGCAGGTGAAACCACCAGCTCTGCTCCGCGAGGCATTCGACGCAGCCTGTGCCCGACGGCGGAACGCCCGGATCGATACCGTCCATTTTTTCGCTCATCGCCGCACCTAATGATCGACGTACTCGGAAACTTCGTTCATCGTGGGATCGAGCCGCAGGTCCTCGTACGTATACTTGCGCGTCTCGTGCCCGTCGGCAGTCTTCACGCGCACGATCACCTCGTGCGGGTGAACCTCTTTGACGGTGCCCTCTTCCTTGGTTCCGTCGATGTAAACGTGATCGCCAATCTTTAACATGGCTACTCCTTTCGAATGGGTGGCGGACGCGAGGGGACTGGTAAAACCGCGCTGATCGCGGCGGAACTCTTGCACTCCGATACGTGCGTCGTACGCGGGATCGTGCCGGGGCCCGGCGCGGCGTGCAGCGTCCAGCACCTGTCGTTGAGCGAGCAGTAACAAAAATCCATCGCCAGTGCATGGGTGGTTACGTCTGCAGTCGGCACCATGTCGGGAAAATGCAGCGCGAAGATCGTTTTTGAATCCCCCGCGCGCAGCGTCGTGGAGGCATCGACCGATGACAACGAGAGCACGATGCCCTTGCGAAAATACCGATGCAGTTTCGGATCGGCGTACAACGCGTGCGCATACCCTGCCCATCCTGCAACGGGCCGGCCGTCAACGCTGAGCTGCGCCGAGCGCACCAGCGCCGGCCCCAACCCGTCGTTATCGATGGCAATCGTCTCGCTTTGCGGACTGAAGGTCGCATTGAGGTTGAGATACGGCCACATCGTCGCGGCATACTGGTTGCCGATCACATGGGTCTGATATGCCAGCGTCGCCGCACTCAACGCGCTAACGACCAATGCTCCGACCGCGATGAAGAAATCCAGCCGAAAGCTCTTGTCGCTCACCTTGCCTACTTACGCTCGGCACGCCCCGCTCCCCGTTTAGTGCCCGGCCTCTTCGGGAAAAACGCCCGCGGGGGTTAAATCAACAGGCAAATGCAAATGTTAACGTCGCTTCGCTCCTACACGCCCAAGAAGTGGAGCCTCTCGGGGCTCACCGGCATCTCCGATGGAACGCTCGAGATGCATTTCGGCCTTTACGAAGGCTACGTCAAAAACGTCAATCTGCTCAACGAGCGGCTCGGCGAGATTCGCGCGGATGATAAGGCCGCCGGGAGCAACCCGGGCTATGCCGAGCTCGTGCGTCGCCTCGGCTTCGAGTACAACGGCATGCGCTTGCACGAATACTACTTCGACAACATGTGTAACGATTCGAAAGAGATCGGCTCGGGCCGGCTTTATAACGCGCTCGGCGAAGCCTACGGCGGCTTCGACGCATGGAAGAAAGACTTCATGGCGGTAGGCGGAATGCGCGGCGTCGGCTGGGCGATCGCCTACTGCGATCTAACCAACGGCCAGATCACCAATCACTGGATCAGCGACCACGAGAACGGCAACCTGGCCGGCTTCGCGCCGATCGTCGTGATGGACGTCTGGGAACACGCCTTCATCAAAGACTACAAACCCTCCGACAAAGGCAAGTACATCGAAGCGTTCTTCGCCAACGTCGACTGGGGCGCGTGCGAAGCGCGGCTTCCTGCAGAAAACCCTACTGAATGATGCCGATGGCGCGCGAGGCGACCACGATGATCGTCACCAGCGAAATCACGGCCTGCACGATCATCAACGCCTTCGCGCGCGACGACATCGGCATCGCCTCGGTCGGCGAGAATGCCGTCGAGGTCGTGAACGCAATGAAGAGGTAGTCCATAAACTTCGGCTGCCAACTGCGCGGCATCATCGGATCGGCATAGGCGGGAAAGGAAAAATCGGGCGTCCCGGGCGTCGCGCTCGTGCGCGCGTCGGGACCGCCGCGATCCAGCTCCCAGTACAGCAGCGCAAAGCCCACCACATTCGCCGCCCAAATTGCAATCGAGGTCGAGAAGAGCGTCTCCGCCACGATGCCGCTCGAGCGAAAGAGCACTTCATCCACGACGTCGATTAGGTTGAGCGTGTTGAGGCCTAGCATCACGAGGATCGTGCTCGCAATCGAGCGGCGCTCGATCCGCCGCCAAACCGGCGTTTCGTGCCGAAAGTTCGCGATAACCGCCGGACTGAGCAACAGCGCCGCGGCGGCCACCGAGACCCACTGCGGCGTCAGCCGATAGCGTTCGCCCAGCGCCCAGTTGAGCAACACCATCGCGCCCACCGCCAGAATCGGGCCAAGCCAGAATTCACGCCGAGTCATTTGCACCGTGCTGCCGCCTTTTCGCTTCCTCTCCTTGCTCACCTAGTCTATCGCGTACGAGGTACCGCCGGCGTGCTGAGCAAACGACAGCCGTATGCGTAAGATCGTTGGATTCAGCGTCGGTATTCTGTTGGCGAGCTGTGCGCATGGTGCCGGCGTCGCGCCGCTCCCTGCGATGCAAAACGCGCAGACCGTTGCGCTGCTCGGCCAAGTGCCGGAGGATCTCAGTTTCCGGGTGCTCTACAGTTTCAAAGACGGTAACGACGGCGGTTATCCGTTCGCGGGTCTCACGGCGCTCGACGGCGAGTTGTACGGCACGACCTACGGCGGCGGCGGCGCGGCGGGTTGGGGGACCGTCTTCAAAGTCGGCCCTGCCGGCGACGAGAACGTGATCTATCGTTTCAAAGCCGGTAACGACGGCGCGCATCCGTACGGAAACTTGGTCGCGCTCGGTGGTACGCTTTACGGCACCACCTATCAAGGCGGCAGCGGCGGCGGTTGGGGCACCGTTTTCAAAGTAACTCCGGCAGGCGAAGAGCACGTGCTCTACAGTTTTACGGGCGAGGCCGACGGCGGCTACCCGTACGGTGGCCTGGTCGCGCTCGACGGCACGCTCTACGGCACGACCTATCAAGGCGGCGCGCGGAGTGGGTGGGGTACCGTTTTCAAAGTAAGCACGACCGGTGAAGAGCACGTGCTGCACAAGTTCGTCGCCGGTAACGACGGCGCGCATCCGTACGCCGGTCTCATCGAAGATAACGGCACGCTCTACGGCACCACCTATCAAGGCGGCGGCCCAAAAGGCTCGGGCTGCGTCTTCAAGATCACTCCCTCCGGCCAGGAGCGCGTCCTCTACGGCTTCAAAGGCGGCAGCAACGACGGTCAGTATCCGTACGCGCCGCTCGTCGAGCTCAACGGTGTGTTTTTCGGCACGACCTATCAGGGTGGGGTCTCGACCGGGTGGGGCACGGTTTTCAAAGTGACCACCGCCGGCAAAGAGTCGGTGATCTATCGTTTCAAAGCGGGTAACGATGGGGCGCATCCGTACTTCGGTGCGCTTAAATCCGTTAGCGGCACGCTATACGGCACGACCTACCAGGGCGGCAAGAAGGGGTTTGGCACGGTCTACTCGATAACTACCGCCGGCTCCGAACACGTGCTCTACAGCTTTAATGGCGGAAACGATGGCGGCTATCCTTACGATGGTCTTGCCGAACTCAACGGCGCGCTCTACGGAACTACCTACCAAGGCGGCGTAAGCAAGTTCGGGACGATCTTTAAACTCACGCCTTAACCCCGTCGCGCCGTCGTTGGTGTTGCGGCTACGAAACCTTAACTAGCTTCATCTGGATGCTGTCGTTATTGTAGACGCTGCGTTGCGGAAAGTGCGTGCGCACGTCGTTTACGATCGCCGGCAGATGCCGCTTGGGGTCGAAGACGATTCGCTGCTTCGACGTCGCCTTGAGAAAGTGCCCGCCCTGTTGATTGAGCGATCCCTCTCCGGTAACCAGAATCAGCGCGCCCGCGCCCTTGATCGGACCCTTCCCCGTGTAGTTGTAGAACGCGCGCCACGTCGTCAGCTGACCCATCATTCCCGAGGCACCGGGAACGATCGCCGCCTTCACGTCGTAGTTGTGCGAGAAGCTGCCTGTGCCGCTATGTCCCAGCCCTTTGAAGAAATGCGCGGCGAGCAACGGAAAGATGGTGAGCTGCATCGGCGTCAGCGAGTACGGCGCAGCTATGCATGAAACGGTAGCGTCGGGATACAGCTCGCAGGTGTTCTGCGCGCGCGGACGCACGGTGTTCCACCAGCTATCGGTGCCGGTAATCTTTATGCCGCCGTCGGGCTCGGGACCCGCGATATCGACCGTCGTCGTGCCGGTACCGTTTCCCGACGCCGCGACCGGCGTGTTGTAACCGAACTGATAGACGAGGTGCATCGTGGCGGGGGCAGACATCGGGCTCTGCCCGCTCACGCCGAGGATCACCGCCAAGAGTAAGCCGATTCTTTTCATTTCTCAAAGCCTCCAGAGAAAGCAATCGTTCGGCGAAAAGGCCGGGATGCCCCCGCTCCCCGAACGCGAAAACGACGTGATGCATTCGGTGACGATTCGCAGGCTGCACGAGATCGGCGATTTTGAACGCTTTCACGAACTCTTCGTAGAGTATGAAGAGTATTTGCCGGCGAACCTGCGCCACGGCGAGGTTCCCGACGCCCAGACCCTGCAGCGCCGGTACGCCGAGCCCAACGCCGCCTTTCTTGCGCTCGACGACGATGCCGTCATTGGCTGCGTAGCGGTCCGCCGCAACGATGCGACGACCGGCGCGCTGCACCATCTCTTCGTCCAGCCAAATCACCGCGGCCTCGGTACCGCCCGCGGTCTCGTCACCGCAGCGATCGTCTTCTTACGGGAACGCGGCTGCGAACGCATGGTGCTCGATACCAATAAAGAGGCGCTTCCCGCCGCGTATCAGCTCTATCTCTCGCTCGGTTTTGTCGAGTGCGAACCGTTCGAAACGGTCGGCTACGACCACCCGACCTACATGGATCTACGTCTGTAGCCGCTGGCGCTCCGGATTGTTGGTCGCACCGGCGCGTCGCAGAGTAGCCGCTGCGCTGGCCTGCATCAGAAAGCGTGCAAGCGCCGCGCTGATCGCCTGTCCGCTGAGCATCTCGAAGTAGGGATATCCCGGCGAAGGATTCACCTCGAAGCAGTACCATTCGTCGTCGGGCGTTCGCATGAGATCGATGCCGGAAAAATGCAAACCTAGGGTCGCCGTAAGGCGCCGGCAGCGCTCCGCTACGGACTTCGGAAGCGAGGTAGCGAGCATCGTTGTCTTTCCGTACCGGTAATCCAACTGATCCGACTCGATGCGAACCGCGAGCACGTCGTTGCCGATAACGTGCGCGCGATAGTTGGTGCCTCGCACCACGCGCTGAAAGAGCGTCGGCGACCAGCGCACGTCCTCGATCGACTCGCGCTGCGCCTCACCGGCGCGCCGCGCGATGCTGCGCACGCCGCTGACCGACTTGTAGACACAATCGCCGCCCGCTAAAACCTCGAGCGCGGCATCGGGATCGTTCGTGATCATCGTCTCGGGAATCCTGAAGCCCGCTTCGCGAATCAAGGCCAGCTGAAGCGGCTTGGAGTTATTCGTCGCCGAGGGGCCCGAGCGATTGATAACCAGCGCATCCGACGCATCGAGCCACGCTCGCAGGTCCATCTCGAAGCGCATCGCGCGCAGCGCCAGCGGATCGTCTGGCGGGCGCCCGTCCAGCTCGTCGTAGTCGTAAAAATCCGATCCGCGCTCGTACACGACGCCGGCCTCACACATATCGATCGCCAACCGATCGCTCCTCACGAAGCAGCTCGCTGCGCCCGACGACTCGAACGCGTACTCGACCTCCGACGTGAAAATCTTCCGGTGGTCGAGAAAGACATACTGCGCACCCGCCCTCATCAGCGCCGAAGCGGTCATCGCCATCGGCTCGTCGTCGAGCGCGCCCCACAGCAGTATCATACGGTTTTCACCCTGCGCATAAAGCGCACGATCGCTTCGCGATTTGCCGCTACCGTGATATCGGGAACCGACCACAGATCGGTCAGCAGAAAGTCGTCCCCGTGCGCCGCGGCAAATTCGGCGCAGAGATACGGCGTTGCGAGTCTCTGTGAAAGCAAGCGTAGATGCGCGGTTACTCCTTCCGGCACGCCCGCATCAACGATTGTATCGCCCACAATCGTGGCTCGTACGCATGGCAACTCGCGCGCAACGCTCGATCCCGCCGGCTCACCGTTCACAAAGCGTGCCGGCCAGACCGGAACGCCCAGTTGAGCTGCAGCCTTCATCCACTCGATGCGGTGCATTCCCAGCCCCGAGAGCGTCTTCGCCGACGGCGGATTGAGCTTCGGGCAGTGCAGTTGTGCAAGGAAGTAGATGAAGAAGGCGCTGACCTCGGCGCAGACGTACTCGCGGTCGGCCTCTGCAACGTAGTAAAACTCTTGCGGCAAGAAGTAGGCAATCGTCGAAACGACGCCGGTAATCTCGCTCGCGCGAAAGGGTCGCCCGTCAACCGTCAGCTCCGACGAGGCAAACTCGTTGACGGAGACCGCCGTTTTAAACGAAGGATAAAGATTCGACGCCGTGACTAGCGAGGCGGCGCCCGGCCCGAACGATTCGACGAGCGCAGGCGCCGCCTCATTGGCGACGTTACTGAGAACGAGGATCACCGATCCCCGCAGGCTCTATCTCCGCTTCCGGCGACCGACGCGCGGCCGGTCCGCCGGCTTGATAAACGCCTCACCCTGCGCCATTCCGAGCTGCTCCGCAAGCTTTCCAAGCCGCTCCTGAAGGCGTTGCATCTCTGCAATCATAAGTCCCGGATCGCCGAGATTGCCGGGATTGAAGCCCTCCGCCAGATCCTTGCCGCCCTTCTCCGCAATCGCTTTGAACTGGTGGACGTCGGCGGGATTCTTGTCCGGGAACTCCTTGTAATGTTCTTTATCCCATTCCTTGACGCGCCAGGGCTTATCGTAGTAGCCTTCCTTCGATTTTGTCGCCGGGCTCTTGTAAAACGCGAGCGCGTAGACAGTGACCCCTTGCCCCGGCGTGAGATTGTATCCGCTCAGGAGGCTCGAGGGAGGCGACGGATTGGTGAGATCCACCCACTTATCGAAGAGCGGAGTCGTCGGCCACGACAGGTACGCGCCGATATTGGGATGATCGGCGGTGATGGTGTAGCCGCTGTCGGTTGTGTCGACCCAGCCGTCGACGTTGGCTTCGGTCGTCAGAGTGCCGCCGGGATCGGGGCTTACCGAAACGAAGTCATTGTCGACCAGCGAGTTGCTGCTCTCGTCGAAGGCGTCGATTACGGCGCCGCTCTCTCCGTTCCCATTGCCTACCGGAACGTAGACGTACAGCACGCTGATGGGATCCGAGCCCACCGTTCCGGTCGGCGGGCTCGAAGGCGAGAACGAGGTCAACGGCCCCTCGACGCAGCCGCTCACATTTACAAACGAAAAAGCGAGGGTTCCACCCATCTCGGTTGGGTCGGCCGTCCCCGGCGTAAACGAGCTTCCCGCAGAGAGCGTTCCGCTCGTGCCCGGATTGAGTCCGGGAATCGGAGTGAATCCACCGTACGAGGTAATCGTCCGCGGTTGGCGCGTGTGTGCCCCGGACGCTCCGAAATAGACGTACGATGTCGTTAGCGTGGGCATAATATGATCCTTTCGCGCGGGAGTTTTCCAATTGTGGACTTCCCATCATATACTCCTAAAGTGCCGGATACAATAATTGGCAAGATTTGCCGATTGCGTCCGTATCGCGACGACGATGCTTGCTCGCTTGCCACAATTGCGAACGATTTCGAGGTTGCGCGCTGGCTCTCGCGGCGCTTTCCACATCCGTATGACCTCAGCGACGCGCGGGAGTGGCTCGGCATCGCCGCTGCGGCGCCCCGCGGCTACGTCTTTGCGATCGAGGCCAACGGCGAACTCGCAGGCGGCATCGGCATCGAACCGCTCGAACTCGAGCGCAGCGGTTGCGCGCTCTTCGGTTACTGGCTCGGGCGCGCGTATTGGGGGCGCGGCATCGCAACCGAGGCCGCGCGCATGCACAGCGATATGATTCTAAGAAACGGCTTCATGCGCCGTCTTGAGGCAACCGTCTTCGCGCCGAACGTTGCCTCCGGCAAGGTTCTCGCCAACGCCGGCTTTACGTTCGAGGCCACGATCCCCGCAATGTATCTCGACCGCGACGACGGCGTGCACGACGGCCTACTTTACGGCCGGACTATACACCGCTGACACTTCATAACCGAGGGGCGGCGGTTTTCTTAAGGAATGCGCCGACTCGCTTTAATGCTGTTCGGGCGGCTTTGAGGTCCAAGTAGAACTGATACTCGTGCGGAAGCGCCGGAGTGTAGTGCCGCGGGAAGAAGAGCCTATCAACCGTAACGCCTTGCCCGGAAATCGCGTCGGCCATGCGCACCGACTGCGGTTCCAGCGGATCGGCATTGCCGGCCGAAATGAAGGTCGCCGGAAACTGCGGCGTCAGCGAGCGGAAGATCGAGAACTGACCGACGCGCGGATCCTGCGCGAGGTTCCTCGCACCAAAGTACGACCACATCACCGTGGACATGAAGTCATCGAACTGGCCCTTTTTACCGTTTTGGCGGAACTGGGCCGCATCGTAGACGCCGCAGAAGAGGATCACGCCCCGCAGCCGCTTGCGCGCGATGCCGGGCTTGATATGCACGCTTTTGCCGTAGGAAGGGCTGCTGATGATCTCGGCGACCTGGGCGGCGATCTGCGCGCCTGCCGAGTCGCCCGCCAAAACGATACGTGACGCGTCGATATGGAGCGCTTTCGCGTTGGCGACGATGAAGGCCAGCGCTTGATTTGCCTGCACGACTGGAGTCGGATACTTCGCCCCCGGCGCGAGCGAGTAATCCACGGCGACCGTCACGTAGCCGCGCGCTGCGAGGATCTTCAAGTACTCACCGACGTCCGATTTCTTGCCCGCAACGAACGCGCCGCCGTGCAGCCACACGACCGCGGGCAACAGACGTCCACCCGCGACTCGGTCGAGCGGGAAGAAGACGTCCATGTACTCGTCGTTCGCCTCGCCATAAGAGCGGTCGTAGAACGCACCAATCCCGCTCGGCACGTATTTCGACAGCGCCGCATTGCGCTTCGTCGCGTCCAGGTCAAACTGATGGCGGATGATTAATACCGAGGGCCACGGGCTAAGGATAAACCATGCGTAGCCGGCCGCAGCGATCGCGATGATGACCGCGATTGCCAGCATAACGTTACGGAGGAACCGTTGACGCACTACGGGATGCATTCTTGCCCTCCTAGTAGTAGAGTGCGCCGCCGGATGAGCGGGCCCCTCGCAGCCGGCCGCGAACGGAGCTCGCGAAAGGACAGAACATGCGATTTAGTGTTTCGACGGTGCTGCGTTTCGTCAAGCAGTTCGATGCGGCGGAGCCGGGCGTCTACGAAAAAGGCGGCCTCGTCATCGGCGAGGAGACGGCCGATCTCGCCGGCCTGACGATCGACGGCTTTACACCGATGTGTCCGCTCGGCTCGCCGATGGTCCGTGCGGCCGCCGTGCGTTGTCAGATATGGTGACCAAGTCGAGCCGTTACCCCTACGCCGATACCGTCGTCCGCCTAATGACCGCCCTTAAAGAGTCAGGCAACACGGTCTTCGCCTCGATCGATCAAGCGGCGGCTGCCGCAAGCGTTGGCCTCACCTTGCGCCCTACGGCTTTGATCGTCTTCGGTAATCCCAAAGCCGGCACGCCGTTCATGGATGCGGTTCCCCTTTCGGGGCTCGACCTGCCGCTGAAGTTCCTCGTTTGGGAGGAGAACGGCACGGTGAGCGTTGCCTATGAGACGATGTCGGAGATCGCTAAACGTTACGAGGTCGCCGGCTTGGACGATCGTATCGAGATCATCGACGGCGCGCTCGACAAACTCTCAGATGCCGTCTCGCGACGCACTTCAGCAGGGTCGACGCCGTGAGACTTTCCGCCGTGGTCTCACTTTACAATCCAAAACGTTAGAACGTTCGAGTCCACGTCGCCATACGACACATCTAGGCTGTAGAGACCGGGGCGCAGGGGTTGGCCCAACCAGTTCTGCAAGTCTATGGTTGGAAAAGTGAACGTGTCGCCGGGCTTGATGGCTAGCCTGCCGTCATTGGGTGCTACTTTAGCTCCGTCGATTACCTTGAAGTTCGGTCCGATGACGGAAAGCGTGAACTGCGCTGCGACGGCATCGGGGTCTACGTTTAGGGGCAGCTTGCCGAGGTTGACAATAGAGATCGTCACGTTTACCGGGTCGCCGTCGTTGTAGCTCGCCTTGTCACTGCTCAGCGCTATGCGGTACGTGCCGGTCCGATGCTGCAAATGCATGTTACAGACGCACGTTCCACCGGCCGGCAGAATCCAAATCCTTATCGGATTCGATTCTTCGTCGGGCGCGGTCGTGAACGGGATAACCTCCGTCGGGGTCAGCTCGAAGCCTTTGATCTTAGGTCGCGCCACGAGCGTGTAAACGCCCGGCGTCCGCAGATCGTAGCCGAAGGCCGATAACTCCTCCCACTGCGGTGGCAAGTGGCTCGGCGGTCCCTCACCCGGTAGGAAGAAGACGTCGTGGACATACTGATAGTAGGTCATCGCGACGACACTGCCGTGCGGAGGAAACGCGTACGGATCACTTCCGGAAAGCATCAAGTACGGTTTTGAGGTCGGCTGCACGCGCTTCCCCGAGGCATCGAAAACCCGCAGGTCGGCGAGGCCCGAGGGTGGAGCGTATTGCGCGCCTACGGTGCGTCCGGT
The DNA here is from genome assembly GCA_963754565.1 of Vulcanimicrobiota bacterium. GTDB lineage: Bacteria > Vulcanimicrobiota > Vulcanimicrobiia > Vulcanimicrobiales > Vulcanimicrobiaceae > Cybelea. Next base: position 329,713 of record CAVWGL010000001.1, read on the forward strand.
ACGATTGAGCATCGTCAAACGTAGGCCAATCCGCTCGCCGGCCGTGTACTGAGACCGGTCGGAGTTAAGCCGGAGGGCGAACACGCCGCGGCGTTCGGGAAAGGCCGCGCCGGGTTTGTAGACGCGTACGTTAACCCGATTCGACGTGAGCGCTATGGGCGTACCGTCGACGGTCGCGCGAGCACCCACCGCCCGAACCGAGTAGCTGCCTTCGGTGAGCACGTATCTATCGGTCAGCCGATAGTCGACGAAGATCGACATCCCCGGAGGCACGAGCCAGACGCTGTCGGCGTCCGTCGGTGCGGCCCACGGCCAGAAAACCTTGCCCGGTATTGGTGGAACCGGCTTGCCGGTCACAGTGTTTGCGATTCTAAAGTCGTCATTGCCGGGTTGCGGGTTGAAGCGCACGCTCTTCCACTCGCCGGAAGCGTTTCGCAACTCGAGCGTAACCGGGGCGGGCGATGCGACGTAGAGCGGGCCCGTCGCGGCCAGCGATAGCGCTAGCGAAAGGCCGTCTTGCTCGATGCCGCTAGGTGTGCGCCAGCCGGTATCCTCGGTGGCGAATCCCTGCTGTGTTGGCGGCTCGGTCCAAAGCGCCGCTGCCCGGCGAACTGCTACGCTCACCCGTAACGGGTTGGAATGTAAGAACTCAAAACTACCGTTGGCCGTCGGCTTGGCCGCGGTTGCCTCGACCAGATAGTCGCCCGAAGCTCCAAAAAACGCCACCCCCGGCGCTTGCACGTGCACGACCAGCGAAGTGTTTGGGCGGAATGTGCCGTTCCCCGGGTTCAATGCGGCGCAGCATTTATAGAGCCGGATCCCTCCGGTGCTTAGACTAACGACGGTAAAGTAAAACACCGTGGTCCGGCCAAAGTAGCGCTGTTCCGCTCGTCCGGACACGTTTCTCACTTCGAGTTTGGTTCGAAAGAAATCGTTGACGCCACTAAAATCAGGAATAGCGCCGCCGCCGGCGACGGGAGGCTCCACCGTTAGGGAGAGCGTCAACCCGTCAACCGCCGCGCCGGCCGGGCCGGTTCCGGAAGGCCGCGGGTAAAGTGACCACCAGCCCCAGTGCGGATTGTCGGGCGGCAGCGCTCCAAGAAGCGCGAGGGCCGCCGCGCAAGACGCCACCGAAACGGTGCGACGCGTCATTTCGCAGTTCGAGCTCTAGGGCAGATCGACCGTATCGCTCCCTCGGCGTTCGGATCCGCCTGAAAATCGCGCGTGTACGCGTAACTAGCGATGGCGATGCTTCCCGCATGCTGCGCCGCAACTTCGTCCTCGACGTTTGGAAGAAACCATGCGCGCCGCTGACCAAGGAGCGCCGGCAAGCCGTGACAGATCGTAATCGAAGAGTAGGTCGTAAAGAAGGGATCGAGTAACGCGCGCACCGGGCGGCGCGCGGGCAACACCCGCAGCGATACGAGCTGCGGCGGAAACCGCGTCCGCCAGCGTCGCGGCCCGGCGCTTTCCCAACCGTGCGGCGGCGAGAATGCCCAGGTCGAGAGTATTTGCGAATCTTGTTTAAGGGTCGGGCCCCGCAGCGGGCTCAGGCATCCGCTTACCGCGAGCAGCGCAGCGGCTACGGCGATGAAGCGTGGCGCCGTCACCTCACTCGGTATCGACGGGCAATCCTGACGGCTTCTGGTGCACGAAGTATTCGATCGAGTGATCCGACGAAATGGCGGTGAACGAACGCGGCGGCTGGGTGAAGTCGAAGCAGTCGACTATGCTGGTCGCGCGTTCGTCCGTCGTATGCAGGCTTTCTAAACCGTACACGTTTTCGATGAACTTTAAAATGCTGCCAAACTCGTAGGGCGTGTGCGAGATGTACCCGGTCTGACTCGACGACGTCTCGCGCGCGTACGGCGAGACGACCATCATCGGAACGCGGAAACCGAGCCCGCCCCAGTGATCGAAGAACGGCGGCTTCTCATTATCGAAGAAGCCGCCCCAGTCGTCCCAGACGATGACGATCGCGGTCGAGTCCCAGTACGAGCTCTGCCCGACCGCGTTGACGACGCTGGCCACCCACGCCGGCCCATCGGGTTTCGTCTGGGGATGATCGGAGTCAGGGTTGTCGGGCACGACCCACGAGACCGACGGCAGCGTGCCGGCCTTGATGTCGCTAAAGAAGACGGTCGGGTCGGCGATATTTTTCGTCCACTCCGGGCCTTCGCGCACGGCCTTGATCGCGTCAAAGGCGTTCCAGTACTTGCCGGTGCTCGTCACGGGCGGTGAATAATACTTCCACGAAACCTTCTTTGCGTCGAGCCGATCGCGCAGAGTCAGATAGGACATGCACGGGTAGGGCCCCTTAAACTCGTCTTTGAGCGTATGTTGGTACCACACCAAGATCGACGTCTTTGTGCCGGGCGGTTGCGCATCGCAACCCCACGGCGTGCCAGTCGGGAAGTCCACAAGGCTCACGGTCTTTGCTTTGTTGATGATCGTGGCGCCGGCGATTAAATCTTGGTGCGCGGTGAAGCTGCCGCTGCCTTGCGTTTGGAACATGTGGTCGCCCAGCACGTATTGCTGCGCGATCGTCCAATACGGTGCGATATCCTTCGGGTTGACATACTGGTAGGTCAGTTTTCCCGAACGTCCCGAGCCGCACGCCACGCCCTTGCTCTCCATCGAGAAGCCGTCCATCTTTCCGCCGTCGTAATCGAGGCCGACGTTCTTCCAGGAGTGTCCCCAGTCGCACGGCTCGGCGAGTGGCACCTTCTTGAGCGGTACCCATTCGTCGCCGCTGGGACAGTTATGCGAGCGCTTGTGCGAGCGCGGCACGTCGGAGCTCGAGTCCGAACCGGAGACCGGCTCCGCGCAGCCGCCCGTCGCGCCATCGGCACCGGGAAACGTCGCAAAAAAGTTATCGAAGCTGCGATTCTCTTGAATCACGACCACGACGTGCTGGATGTACTTCGACCCGCTGCCTCCGCTGTTGAAATAGTCGGAGACGTCTTGCGGCAGCGGTGTCGGGCTTTGCGAGCCGCCGCACGCCGTGAGGACAAAGGCAAGGACGAGCGTAGACGCAGGCAGACGAATCATCACTTTTGGATTCTGTCTCAACGCAAGCACTCCCACCGAAGCAGCCGAGCGGCGTTACGTTACGCGCGTAGCGGGCGAGCCGGTGACCGCGGTCTACTTTCGCTCTGATGGGAGGGCACCGTAACGCTACAGCAAGAAGGCTCTGGTCCCGGAACGTAACTCATTCTTATAGTAAAGAAGGTAGGAGCATGTCGATTTCGCGCATTCGCGCCACCGTAGTAGGATCGCTGATGGCATTTGCCGTCGCAGGTTGCGGGGGACACGACAGCGGCGCCGTGCCGCCGGGCGCCGGTGCGCCGGACCTTTCGGCGGTAACGCCCGCCGACACAACCTCCATATTAAAGAAGCTGACGAAGGACGTCACGATCGGTTCGACCGTCGATCCGGGTAACGGCGATATGGGGCCGCACGGCATCTCCATCGCGCAATCGACCTTTGGGAAGATAGAGAAGGGGCAGATTCTCGTCTGCAATTTCGAAGATAGCGCGGGCACGGCGGGTAATGGAACGACGGTCGACGTCTTCGATGCGAAGGCCGGCTCCAAGCCGACGACCTTCGTTCAAAGCGACGACGTCAAAGGCTGCAGCGGCGACGCGCTGGCCAGTGGCAACGAGCTCTACGCCACGGGGATGACCAGCAAACTGCTGGCGTGGTTCACCTACGACGGGAAGCTCAAGAAGACGTGGTCGAAGCCGATCTCCGAGGTGATGGCGGATGCCTATGCGCCGCCGATCTACACCTACTCACCCGAGTACATCTTCATGGGCAACGCCGATAATGGCGGAGTCGTCAACTACAGCTTCGGCGAGTACGGAACGGGGAAGGTTCGCGAAGTTATAAGCGGCTTCGCCGTCAACAAGGGCTCCGGCTGGAGCGCGTTGGGGCCTTCGGGCCTCGCGTATTGGTGCGGCGGCGTAGCGTCCAGCGGGTTCACATGCAAGAAGAAGGCCAACGAACTCTTCGTCGCTGACGGCGCCTGCAACGCGATCGTCGAGATTACCAATGCCAACGAGCTACTTCTGACCGATGAAGTCGTGGTCAAGCCCGGCTGCAAGAGCTTCAAATGCAAGTTCGCGAAGTTCAAGATTTGCGGCAAGCTCGTCAAGGCGGGCTCACCGCTCAACGAACCGTTCGCCGAAACGCTGCTGCCCAATGGCAACCTCGTCGTTGCCAATACGAAAGGCGGCAACACGCTCGTCGAGCTGACGCCGGCGGGCCAGGTCCTCGCAACCAAAGTCGTGGATAAGAGTAAGACCGCCGGAATCTTCGGCCTCGCCTCCAGCGGCACGAGCGACTCGAACACGACCCTCTTCTACACAGATAAAAACACCAACACCCTCCACGAGCTCGAGCGGTAACCCTTCGACTCGGCGCTACACGCCTCGCTCAGGACTGCCCTCCGCGCAGTCGCGAAGGACGCCGACCCCCAGGCACGACCGCCTGGGGGTTTTTCATTTGTGCCAGCTAGCTGTGCGGGTGTCCGTGGTTGGGCGCGGGGCGCGGAGCGATGATGGGGTCGTGAGGTGATTTCACCTCGATCCTAGCTCAGATAGGAGAAATTAATGACTCGTCAGCTCATCATCTGCTCTGCCCTGATCGCTTCGGTTGCCGCCCCTGCTATGGCCGGGACCGTCACCGTGACCAATCGCGGCGGCGTGACTCGGGAGATCGGTTCCGCCGTCTTTACGCGGACGACCAATCCTGCCGGCCTGGTGCGGGCAACCAACACTGCCGAACTGCTGCGGCACCCCATCCCCGTGGACATCATGCCGCGGTTCAGCAATCCGGCCAGTATGTTCGACTTTCGACGTGGTTTCGACTCGATCAAGGCCAGCGACGCCGCGGCGTTCTTGCGAGCGAGCAACCCGGCAGGCCTCTTCCGTTTTAGCAACCCGGCGAGCGTCCCTCGTCACGTCATCCATCCCGACATGATCATGATACCCAGGCGGTTCAGCAATCCGGTTGATTCGCTTGGGTACAGGCTCATCTGCTGGTCGAATGCGGCAGCTCGCGGCGCTTTCGGCGCATGCGAGCGGATCGTGCACGATCCGCCGATGACGTTGCATCGTTAAGCCGCCGTTGCCCAGCACTAGCGGCAAAGGCAAGAGCGAGCGGAGGATTCCGATCCTCCGCTCGTCTATTTCGAAACGATGGGTCAAACAAACCGTCTCTTTCAGCTCGCCGGCATCGTGGTCGTTGTCGCACTGCTCGTTCCGGCCGGCTTCGCGCTCGCCGATCTCGCCGCGACGCAAACCACCGTCGCCACCGCAATTCCGGGCGTCACCGGCGATGAGGATCCGTTCCTCTGGCTCGAAGCGAAGGACGGGGCGAAGGCGCTCGCGTGGGTGAAGGGGCAGAACGCGCGAACGCTCGGCGTGCTCGAGAAGAATCCAAACTATCCCGGCCTCTTCGCGAAGGCGCTGCAGATCGTCGACTCGTCCGATCGCATTCCCTATCCGAACTACCTGCACGACGCGGTCTACAACTTCTGGCAAGACGATACGCACGTGCGCGGCATCTGGCGCCGCACTACGCTAGCGAGTTACCGAACGGCCGCGCCTAAGTGGACGACCGTGCTCGACCTCGACGCGCTCGCGCAGGCCGAGCATGCCAACTGGGTGTGGAAGGGCGCGCTCTGTGAGGAGCCGGCGGAACGCTACTGCATGCTCACGCTCTCCGACGGCGGCGAAGACGCGGTAACGATGCGCGAGTTCGATCTCGATACCGGTACCTGGGTTCCCGGCGGCTTTACTCTGCCGCGCGGGAAGCAGAACGTGGCGTGGGACGGCCCGGACGCGCTGCTCGTCTCGCGTGAATGGCAACCCGGTCAGCTAACGGCCTCCGGCTATCCGTACGTCGTCAAGCGCGTGCAGCGCGGGCAGTCGCTCGGAGCGGCCGTCGAAGTCTACCGCGGCGCCAAAGCCGACCAAGTGGATACCTCGCCGCTCGAAGTCCGTGATGGCGCAGGCAATCGCGCGGTGATCGTTCGGCGCGCACCGACCTTCTTTACCGAGCAGCTCTTCATCCAGACGCCGTCAGGGTTGCAGCGGTTGGGCCTTCCGCCAAAAGTTGACGTCGCCGGAATGGTCGGCGGCCAACTCCTCTTCACACTCACCCAATCGTGGAACGCCGGCGACAAATCGTTTCCCAGCGGCTCGGTAATTGCCGTCCCGCTGCGCGGCGCGCTCGCCGATCCCGCGCACCTGAGCCCGGCGCTGGTCTACGCGCCCGCTCCGCGCGAGGCGATCTCCATCGGCGGCAACGACAACGGGATCAGCACCACCAAAAACACCGCGATCGTTTCGATCCTCAACAACGTCAACGGCCGCGAACTGATCTTCACGCCGCTGGCCGACGGTACGTGGTCGCAGCGGCAAGTGGACCTCCCCGATAACTCGACGACCGGCGTCGCCGATGCGAATCTCGAGAACGACGATGCCTTCTTCACCGTCACGAGCTTCCTGCGGCCGACGGCGCTCTATCTCGGCAGTGCCGCGACCGGCGATACCTCGGTCGTAAAGAAACTCCCCGCGCAGTGGGATTCGTCCAGCGATGTCGTCGAGCAGCACGAAGCGACCTCGAGGGACGGTACGCCGATTCCCTACTATGTCGTGCGTCCCAAGAACATGACGTTTAACGGAACGAACCCGACCGTCTTGAACGCGTACGGGGGCTTCCAAATCTCGGAGACCCCGACATACTCGGGCATCACCGGCAAGCTGTGGCTCGAGCGCGGCGGCGTCTACGCGCTGGCGAACATCCGCGGCGGCGGCGAGTTCGGTCCCGATTGGCACGATGCCGGTCTCACTATCCACCGTCAGCGGATCTACGACGACTTCTACGCCGTCGCCCAAGATCTCGTCGCGCGCAAAATCACCGACCCGCGCCATCTCGGCATCTCCGGCGGCTCGAACGGCGGTCTCCTGATGGGCGTGGAGTTCACGCAGCACCCGGAGATGTACAACGCGCTCTCGATCGGCGTACCGTTGCTCGACATGATGCGTTACGAACAGATCGAAGCGGGCGCCTCGTGGGTGGACGAGTACGGCAGCGTCTCGGTTCCGGCGCAACGCGCCTTCTTGCGCTCGATCTCGCCCTATCAAAATATCAAGCCGGGCGTGGCTTATCCCGAGCCGTTCGTTTGGAGTACCACCAAAGACGATCGCGTCGGCCCCGAAGCGGCGCGTAAGTTCGCTGCGAAACTCGCGGCGATGCACGTGAACTATCTCTACTACGAGGTCATCGAGGGCGGGCATGCCGCCGGCGCAAACCTCAAGGAGACCGCCCGGACCGCGACCCTGATCTGGACCTACTTCACGATGAAGCTGATGTAGGTGTCTACTTTAGGACGTTGATCGTTCGGGCCGCGACAATTGCGATCGTAATTAAGGAAAGACTGCTTTGCAGCATGACGAGTACCTTCGCGCGCGGCGTCAACGGCATCGCTTCGGTTGGGCTGAATGCCGTGGAGGTCGTGAAGCCGAGAAATAGATAGTCGATGATGCTGGGCTCCCAGTTCGGCGGAACGTGTTCGTCGTCATCCATCGCCGGAAAATCAAAATCGGGATATGGCGAGACGTGCGCGAGCCTAGCGTCCGGGCCCCCTCCATCTATCAGCCAGTAGATTAGCGTGAAAATTAGGATATTACCGGTCCAAACTGCAACCGAGGTATAGAAGAGCGAAACGGGTTCTAGCTTTTCCGGATTCTCGACGAGATTGTAGGCGGCGAGGATGATATTCGCCGAGTTAAAGAAGAGCGCACCGCCGATGGCGATGAACTCGGCGACACGCTCGATTCGCCGCAAAAAGACGTTTCCTTTGATGACTTGTACGAGAATCATCGGCGCGATCATAATCCCCATCTCCGCATAAGCGAACCAGTTTGGGACGAGATGGTATCGCCGTGGAAGCACCGCGATAAGTGCGACGATCGTGAGCACGATGAGGAGCGCGCCCAGGCGTGGGGCGGTTCGTCGGGTCAAGGAGTCGCTAGCGCTCATCTTTTAGAGCTCGAACGTTTCCCAATCGTATGTAGTGAATCCCCGGCCCATGTCCACCCAACCGAGCCGGTAAGCTTTGTCGATGCCCAGCGGGTCGTTAAATCCTTCCCCGCTTCGTTCGCGCCGCGTGCACCGCCGTCGCTCAGCACGAGCGCGCGGTCCAGTGAGTCGTTCGTCGTGCCGGCGGACGAGCCGAGCAACGCCGGTCCCTGAGCAGCCGCTCCAAGCGACAATAAAAAACTCCGCCGTTTTAGCATCCAACCTCCCGTGCGTAGCAGCGTGCTTACTGGCTTAGCCGATCCGGCACTGGCGCGGTCGCGTCCATATTTTTTTGGACGCTTTGCAAAGGCGTCAGGTTGATCCGTATGAGGCCTCGCTGGGGCCGGTCGAGATCCAGGACCAATCCCAGCGCAATGGCGAGCATTACCGCAAACGCCGCCTTGAAAGCCAGCGCTCGTTGCCCCTGCCGCCCGAAACCGTAGCCCATCATCGCCGAGGCGATCAGCGCGATGAGCAGCAGCCCGATGATGACGATATCGGGAATGTGCGTTATTAAGACCGTACGCTCTTCGGTGCTGAGGTTGATGGTGTCGTTGAGGCTAGCTAGGAACAGCGGCACCATCGTCGAGTGAGGGTCGCGTCGCGCAGCCTCGACCCCAAGCCGCCACATATCGCGTTGGAGTAGCGTCGACCGAGTGTCGGCGATGAGCCGCTGCTGCGGGTCGGCGTCGGCACGCGCGAACGAGGTTCTTTGCACGATGTACGTTCGCAGATCGCTGCGTATCGCAGTGGCCGCTTTCGCATCGAGCAGTTGCGCGCGAAGGAACGTCGTGCCGATTGCGTTGGCCTCGCGCATGAGCGTACCTCGTCGCGCATCGTAGCGACCGAGCGCCAGAGCGAATGAAAAGCCCAGCAAAAGCGCGAGAAGAGTAAAGGCTGCTCCCTGCACGATGGCCGAGGGCTCCTGTGGTCCCAGTCCGGGTCCCTTACCCCGGCCCAGCCGAAAGCCGAACTCGTTTGCCGCGACGATGAGGAGCGCGGAACCAAGCATGATCATCCACGTCGGAATCGGGTTCAGAATGTTCGCCATTTTTGCCCTTTACTCGCGAACGGTACTCGGGTGAGGGTGTCCCCGAGTACCGTCGCGGCCGCTGTGGAAGTCGCGGGAAGCCTTAGCCGCCGAGCGCGCGCTGGCCAACGACGCGGCCCGTCGGGGTTCCCGTGCCATCGCCTTTCCACCACACGCCGTTGAAGCTGTTATTGTCACCGTTGAACCAGAACGAGAAGACGCCTGACGCGCCGCCCATGGTGAACGTTGATCTGACTTTCCGCGGATCCGTGGGCGTCACTTTTCCGTTGAGCGTTACGCCGCCGGAGAGGCAGACGACGGCTTGACCTGACTGTTTGCAGGTCATCTTGCCGACGAAGGCGGTCGAACCGCCGGCACCGGTGACGTTCCAAGTTCCGGCCGCCGTCAGTGGCGAGGGCGGGAGGACCTTGTTGCCGACGAACGAGCCGTTTGCGGCACGCCCGTTATACCCCCAGGTGCCGTTGAAGCTGTGGCCGTTGGGCGTAACGTAGATCGTAAGCCAGCCGGCGCCGCCGGGGCCGTGCCACTTTCCGTTGATCTGCGTGTCGTTGACGAACTCGCCCGTAAAGCCGTTACCGTTGGCAGCGTTGCTGCCGACGATGCCGTTGCCGGACTGCTTCACCTTAATCGTGGCGGTCGAGCCGCCGTTAAGGCCGCTCTGTTCGACGACCCAGGTTCCCGTGAGGCTTGGCGGGGCCGCAACCGCCGCGCCGAACGACGCCGCTGCCATCGCGAAGGCTCCGAGTAGTAACAATGCAAGGCGCTTCATAAATGGATACTTCATCCTTTCTCGTGTGTCTTGAGGCGGTTGAGTTTCGCCAACGCGGCGGGGCTAATTAGCTTTAACCCCTGCACCGCGTTGTAGCCGTGAATCTCCTTCACGTCCAGCTTGCGCATGAACTCGATCGTGTCGGCCGTAATAACTTGGCCGGGAACCATGATCGGGAACCCCGGCGGATACGGGATTACAAAATTGGCCGATACGAGCGGCGGACCATCCTGCAATCGGCGATCGATCTCCTTATCGTGCAGCGGAATGTGGTCGCATCCCCCCGCATCATAGGCAGCGTAGAATCCGCTACGGATGTCCCCCTCGTTGGTGCCGGCTCCTGCGTCGTGTCGAAACGCTTCGTGAAAGCTGCTGAAATTCGGCAGATCCGGAACGTCCCTCATCAAACTCTCCACGCGAGCCGCAAAGGCCTTACGTTCGCCCTCGCCGCCGGACGCAAGCCGTTCTTCGATCTCCCGGCTGATCTCGACGAGGACACGGATCAAGTGCGCCACGTCGCTGCGCGTGTTGTTGATGTTCGACTGCAACAAGACGCTGTTACGCGACGTCTTATTGAGCTGGATGTTGTAGCGGTCCGCCAGTAGGTTCTTGAACTGGGTTCCGTCGTAGCCGGCCGTTCCGCAAACGAGCGTCATCCGCGTGGGGTCGAGGCAGAATTCATCGTCCCGCATGCTCTGCAGCGCCGTCGCCCAGTTCGCACCTGGTGCGAGGAAGTCGGTGAAGCCGCTCCGGCGGAACTCCGCGGGGACCATACCATCCGCTCCGACGACGCGAAAGTATTTGGAGATCAGTGGATGCCGATTCACCTCGCTACGAATCGCCAGCGCGACCTCGAACGCGTTCGCCACGAGACCGAAGCCCTCAAGCTCCATCTGGCGTCGCGCGACGTCGAGGCTGGCAATCAGCTGTTGGTTGGGACTGGTCGAGGCGTGCGTGAATACTGCTTCCTTGAACTGCTGCTCGACGGTGTGATACTCCACGTCCTTCACGAGGATCATCGATCCTTGCCGCAATGCCGACATGGACTTGTGCGTTGAGTTGGTCTGGTAGACCCGAAGCCGTACTTTGCGAGGATCCGGCAACAGCCGCGTGCCAAGCAGCGTATCGTCCGACGGATCGTCCCCCAACTCGGCGCGCTGTCGCTCGTAAGTGGCGATGCTCGCCGGGTCGCGCAGCCATTCCTCGATATCGGCCGCGGCACCCATCGCCGTGCGAGGGCGCAAGAACGGCGACCATCGCGCGAACCCGAACCAAGCTTCGTCCCAGAGAAAGATCAGGTCCGGCTTGATGGCCAGGCATTCTTCCATGACTTGGCGCGTGTTGTAGATGTGTCCGTCAAACGTGCAGTTGGTCAGGTCGACCATCTTGACGCGGTCAAGCCGCCCCTCGCGTTTCGCCGCGAGCAGCGCTTGTTTGATCGTACGCAGCGGTACCGCCCCGTACATCGAGTATTCGGTTAGAGGGAAGGCCTCGACATAGATCGGCTGCGCGCCGGCCAGAACCATGCCGTAGTGATGGGACTTGTGGCAGTTACGGTCCACGATCGCGATGTCGCCGGGCGACAGCAACGCCTGCACGACCATCTTGTTGCTGGTCGAGGTCCCGTTGGTGACGAAAAATGCGTGCTCGGCCCCGAACGCGCGAGCGGTCAGGTCCTGAGCGCGCTTGATGTTTCCCGTCGGCTCGAGCATGCTGTCGAGGCCGCCCGTTGTAGCGCTGCTCTCGGCAAGGAAAAGGGTCGGGCCGTAAAACTCGCCCATGTCCCGGATCCAGTCCGACTTGAAGATCGACGCGCCGCGAGCGATCGGGAGAGCGTGAAACGTGGTGATTGGGCGTTCCGCGTACTTCTTTAGGTTATCGAAGAACGGCGTCTCATAGCGCGCCGCAACGCCTTCGAGAATCGCGAGGTGCAGTTCGAGCAGCTCCTCGACGGCGTAGAAGACGCGGCGAACGATGTCGGCTGCCGGATCGCCCGCGATCTCCTCGACGCGTCGATCGGAAAGCAGGTAGAGGTCGAGCTCGGGACGCGACTGATGAAGGACCCGCGCCAAGCGCAGGGTGGATCCGTCCGAAAGCTCTGCCTTCGCAACGGCATCGACGATGCTGCGCAAGGCCGGTGCATCGTGCCGCGAGCGATACCCAAAACCGTCGTGGATCACCACGGCGGCGAGGTCCGCGTTCAGCATAGCCGCGCAGACGGCATCCTCAGCGGTGCCGACGATGACCGGCTCGTAGACGAACTCATCTTGAGGACGGCGCAGCCGGCGCCACTCCGCCGCGATCGACGCCCATCGTTCTACCGGTGCGCCCGTGACGATGAGGACCTCAAAATACGGTGGCGCGGCCCCGGGCCGCCCAAGCGTCGGAGGCAACACATCGGGCACCGAGCTCGGGATATCCGCATGCGGATCCCAATCCGACGCCTGATGCCGAAACGAGCGCGTGAGCAACGCGGACGAGATGCGCCAAGCGAGCGCGGCAGCGCCCGCGGCGTCATCGCTTTCGGCATGATCCCGCAACGCCGCCATCAGGCTCGGGCCTGGATAGCCGTGATACTCTTCGATCGCGCCCGCGTCGTCGAGTGCCGACTCGAACGCCACGCGGCTGCCGTTTCCTGCAATCCACTTCTTGCCGGCATCGACGAGGTCGCGCCAGCGATCTTCACGGGCTCCGGGAGTTGCGAAGAAAATATCTACCTGCCGGCCTTTTTCGGCTTTTTTCGGACTACTTATCATGTCGCGTTACATCCTTTTCGGTGCTCGGTAGGGCGTCAATGGACGAGCATGACCATGAACATGCCCCAGATCGTCAGCAAGGTATTGCCGACGGCATAGGTGACCGTGTAGCCGAGACCGGGCACTTGGCTCTGCGCGGCATCGGTGACCATGCCCAGTGAGGCCGTGGTCGTTCTTGCTCCAGAGACCGCTCCCAGCGTAATCGCGTCGTGAAAGCGGAAGACGTACTTGGCTACGAACATGCCCAGAATCAGTGGAACGCTCGTGGCAACGACGCCCCACAAGAAGAGAACGAAGCCGAGCTGCTGGAGTCCGGCGATGAACTTCGGACCCGCAGTGAGGCCGATGACGGCGATGAACATGTTGAGGCCGACGGAGTTCATGAACCACAACGTCGGCGTCGGAATGCGGCCGAAGGTCGGTCGAACCGCGCGGTACCAACCGGCGACGATGCCTAGAATCAGCGCGCCGCCGGCGGTCGACAGCGTAATCGGGACGCCCGCGACCTTGATCACGATCGCGCCGATCAGCGCGCCGATTGTGATCGCGATGCCGATGAACGCTACGTCCGCAACGTCGGTCGCCCGGTCGACTACGCCAAGAGCTTTTGCGGCAACGCTCGTATCTTGCGTGCGGCCGACGAGCTTGACGACGTCGCCGCGGTAGAGCTTCGTGTCGCCGAGAAGTGGAATCTGCGTCTCGCCCATACCGCGTTTGATCGCGCGCACGTAGACGCCGCGCGCGCCCGGGAGCTTTCCGAGCTCCTCGAGCGTCTTACCGTCGGCCTCTTTGCTGGTGATGTAGACGTCCACGCCTTCGATGGGAGCCGAAAGCAGCTGCGGATCGTCGACCTCTTGCGAGGCGCGGCCGAGCAGCGCGACGATCTGCTCGCGCGCGCCGACGACCGAGGCCGTATCGCCGGGCTGCAAGACGAGCTCGCTCGTGGCTTCCTCGATCTTATCGCCTCGTCGCACCGCCAGTACGTACATGCGGTTCCCCGTGCCGCCCGTCGCCTCGGAGAGCATCGCTTCGACCTCGGCAACGGTCTTGCCGGCAACCTGCGCGTCGGGCGCGATCTTGAAGGCCCGCAACTCATACGCTTGCCATGCGTCGCCGAGTCCTCCGAGTTCGTGCTTGCCGCCATGCGCCTCTTCATACTCCTTGCACGCCTTGCGCAGGTCGATGCGCAGCAGCATCGGGCCGAATATTGCGATGACGATCGCCGAGCCGACCGTTCCGAAGATGTAGGTTACGGCGTACGCCGTCGGCATGATGTCGAGCATCGCCTTGGCTTGATCGGGCGCAAGCCCGAGCCGGTTGATGGCGTCGGTGGCCAGACCCATCGATGCGGATATCGTTTGCGATCCGGCAAAGAGACCGGCCGCCGCGCCCGCGTCGTAGCCCGCGAATTTTGCCACGAGGACGGTGGCGCCTAGACAGAACACGCATACCACGGCGGCGTAGATCGCCTGCGGCAATCCGTCTTTGGTAATACCGCGGATGAACTGCGGTCCGACGCCATAGCCGATCGCAAAGAGGAAGATCAGGAAGAACGTCGCCTTTAAGTCGGGCGACACTTTGATCCCCAACTGCCCGATCGCAATCGCGGCAAGCAGCGTCGCCGTCACCGCGCCGAGGCTGAAGCCCTTAAAGCTCTTGCCGCCGACCCAATAGCCGATTCCCAATGATAGGAACAGCGCGATCTCGGGATATTGTCTGAGCGTTGCTACGAACCAGTCCATGCGTGCCTCTCCGTTTCCGTTCGTTGCGTGATCATGATGGTTGCCAGCCGCCACCGAGGGCAAGATAGAGCTGAACGAGCGCGAGCCGCTCGGCGAGCTGTCCTTGGGCGAAGCTGGTCTGCGCCTGGTACGCGCGCGTCTGCGCGTTTAAAACCTCGAGGTAGGAGGTGTAGCCGTTCTCGTACCGTTCGTTTGCCAAACGTACCGAGTCGAGCGAGGCATCCTCATACCTCTTGAGTTGTACCGTTCGAGCGCGCGACTCGTTGTAAGCCGTAACGTCGTCCGAGACTTCCTCGAAGGCACGATGAACGGTCTGTAGATAGGCGATCGCGGCTTGCTGCTGCTGCGCTTGCGCCAAATGAATCTGCGACTTGATCTGGCCGCCGTTGAAGATCGGCTGCAGCAATTGTGGGAGAATCGAGAAAAGGCCCAATGGCCCGTAGAAGATCCCGTTCATGGGGGCGATCGACGCCGCCAGATTCGACGGCAGATTTGAGTATTCGGAGTTCTGCTTCTGCCAGCCGATCGCCGCCGTACCTCCGAGCGTGATCGTCGGGTAGAGCAGCTTTTTGGCGACGTCAACGTTGCCGGCTGCGGCCGCGATGTTGTCCTGCGCCGCCGCAATGTCGGGACGTCGCTGCAGGAGCTCGCTCGGCACGCCGGTTTGCGGGACCGCGGGCATCTGCACTTGGTCCTGCAGCGGCTTTCCGCGCGTGATGTCGTGCGGATAGTCGCCGGTCAGAACCGAGAGCGCGTTCTCCGTCTGCGCGATGCTTTGACGGATTGCCGGGAGGTTCTCGGTGACTTCGTACAGCGCTTGTTCGGCCTGGCGCTGATCTTGCAGCGACGACTCGCCGCCCTCTACGCGCAACGTCATCAGGCGCACCGCGTTCTGCCGCACGACGATGGCTCTTTGCGTAAAGACTAAGACGTCGTCCAAGTCGCGCAGTTTAAAGTATGCAGCGGCGACCTCCGCGACGACGGTCGCGAGCACCGTGTCCTTCGCCGCCTCGGTCGACAACAGCTTATCGCGCGCCGCTCCGGTCGCCGACGAGAGCTTGCCGAAGAGATCGATCTGATAGTAGACGTCGATTCCCGCCTCGGGCAGGAACGAGTTCTCCGGCGTGCCCGGCGGCTTGTTTCCCGACGTGACGTAGTAGGGCGCCTGCAGGATGCCGTTGACGAAAATGGATTGGTTCGCGGAGGTAACGCCAAGGTTCGCCTCGGCCTCTAAAATCGCGGCGTAGGCGAGCTCCACGTCGTAGTTTCGCGCGAGCGCTTGCGCGATAAGCCCCTGCAGTACCGGATCGTCGTACAGCTGCCGCCACGGCAGGTTCGCGAACGAGGATGCCGTCGAAGCGGTGCCGCGATAGACCGTCGGTACCTGCGCGTCCGGCGGACCCGGCGGCGTCGGTGCGACGCACGACGCGATGAGCTGCACGAGCGCGATTAGCGCGAGGAAGAACTTCACGCCGGCTCCTCCTCCGGCTGCGCCGCGGGCCCTTTCTTCTTGCCGCGTTCGGCGAGATGCTGGAAGACCTCGTAGAGCGTCGGCGTGAAGAAGATGCCTAGGGCCGTCGCGGCGAGCATACCCGCGAAGACGGTCGAGCCAAGCGACTGCCGCGACGCGGCGCCGGCGCCATGCGCGAACATCAACGGAACCACGCCGATGATGAAGGCGAACGACGTCATAAGGATCGGCCGGAAGCGCAGCCGCGCCGCATCGGTCGCGGCCTCGTGGATGGATGCCCCATGCGCCCGCCGTTCCCGCGCGAACTCGACGATGAGCACCGCGTTCTTGGCTGCCAGACCGATGATCATGATGATGCCGATCTGCACGTAGACGTTGTTGTCGAGCCGCCACAAGAGCACGGAAAGAAACGCGCCCAAGACGCCGGTTGGTACGGCGAGCAGCACGGCCATCGGCTGCAGCCAGCTCTCGTACTGCGCGGCCAACGCTAAAAAGACCAGCACAACCGAGAAGATGAAGATGATCGTCTGCGTGTTCCCGACCGCAACTTCTTGATAGGCGGTTCCCGACCAGCCGTAGGTATAGCCGGCCGGAATCGTCTTCTTGGCAACCTCCGACATCGCCGCGATCGCTTGCCCCGTGCTATACCCGGGCGCGTTCGAGCCGAAGATCTCGATCTCGCGATTCGTGTTGAAGCGCTGGATGAAGTCGGTGCCGATGCTCGGGCGCACCGTCGTCACCGTTTTTATCGGAACCATCTGGTTGGAGCTGTTGCGCACGTAGATGGAGCCGATGCTGTTGGAGTTCGCGCGGAACTCCGGCTCCGCTTGGACCATGACGTCCCACGTGCGATTGAAGTAGGTGAACTCGCTGACCACGAGTCCGCCGAGCATCGCCTGCAACTGCTGGAAGACGTCGCTTACCGAGACGCCGCGCTGCGCCGCCCGATCGCGATCCACGTCCAACTGCAGCAGCGGGATCGATGTCCGCATGGTATTGTTCATCGCCGTCAGCTCGGGGCGCTTGCGCGCCTCCGCGACAACCTTATCGGCGACGGCGGCCAGCTCGGGAATCGTGTGCCCCCCGGTGTCCTGCAGCTCGAAGGCGAAGCCCGAGGCGTTGCCGAGACCCGGAATCGTCGGCGGCACGAACGGGAACGATGCCGCCTCCGGATACGCGTTCATCTTGTCGTCGATCTGTTTGATGATGCCTCGCAGCGTGATGTGCTCCTTGACCCGTTCGTCCCACGGTTGGAGCACGATGATGAAGCTCGAGGCGTCGGGCGTCTGAATCGAGGTAAGCAGGCTGTAGCCCGCGAGCGCGATCACGTTGGCGACGCCGTGAACGGTAGTCAGATCCTTTTCCATCTTGGCCAGAAGCGCGGCGTTGCGATCGAGTGATGACCCGTACGGCAGCTGCACCTGCGCGTAGACGACGCCTTGATCTTCCTCGGGCACGAAGCCCCCGGGCAACCTCATGCCGACCAGCCCGGTGAGCAGATAGAAGCCGCCCAGCAACGCGAGCACGAGAATCGTGCGCCGCATCAGCCAACGCAGCGTGCCCATGTAGCCGCTGGTAACCGACGCGAAGATTCCGTTGAACTTATCGATGAACCAGCCGAGAGGCCCCCACAGCCGCGTACGCTTACGCAGGATGAGCACGCATAGCGCCGGCGTGAGCGTCAACGCGACGATCGCCGAAATGTTTACCGAGATCGTGATCGTTAAGGCGAACTGACGGTACAACTGTCCGACGATGCCGCTGATAAAGGCCGACGGCAAGAAGACCGACGTCAGCACCAGCGATATGCCGAGGATCGGCGCCGTCAGCTCTTTCATCGCCCGCTCGGTTGCCGCGAGAGGCTCCATCCCGCTCTCGATGTGATGTTCGACGCCCTCCACTACCACGATTGCGTCGTCCACCACGATGCCGATTGCGAGCACCAGCCCGAAGAGCGTTAGGGTGTTGATGCTGAACCCGAGCGGAATAAAGGCCACGAACGTTCCGATCAGCGAGACCGGCACCGCCAGCATCGGAATGAACGACGATCGAAAGCTTCCTAAGAAGACGAAGACGACGATGATGACGAGGACGAGCGCCTCGAGCAGCGTCTTGAGAACGTCTTTGATCGAGTCTTTAACGAAAAGCGTGCTGTCGTAGGCGACCGAATAGGTCAGGCCGGGCGGAAAGGATTTTGCCAGCTCGGCCAAGCGCGCGCGGACCGCGTTAGCCGTGGTGAGCGCGTTCGCGTCGGGCGTCTGATAGAGGATGACGAGCGTCGCGGGCTTCTGGTTGATCGAGCCGAGGGTCTGGTAGAGCTGCGCCCCCAGCTCGACGCGCGAGACGTCGCGCAATCGCAAGATTGATCCGTCGGGATTGGAGCGCACGACGATGTCGCCGAACTGTTTTGGGTCGGTCAGCCGTCCTTGCGCGTTCACCGAGAGCTGGAACTGATTGTTCTTCGGCGCCGGCAACGCCCCGACCGCACCGGTTGGGATCAACACGTTCTGCCGGTCGACGGCGCTCGCTAAGTCGCTGGCCTGTAGCCCGAGCTTTGCAAGCTGATCCGGGCGCACCCAGGCACGCATCGCGTAGTCTTGGTCGCCGATCGCGTTCTCGCCGCCGATGCCGGGCACGGAGAGCATCGGGTTGATGAGATTGAGCGTCGTGTAGTTGCTCAGGAAGAGCCGGTCGTACGAGTTCGTCGGCGAGTAGAGCGCGACGACCATCAAGATCTGCGGCGATTTCTTCTGAACGGTGATGCCGAACCGGTTAACCGCCTCGGGAAGTTTCCCGGTCGCCTGCACCACGCGGTTCTGGACGTCGATGAGCGCCTTTTGAATGTCCGCGCCCACTTTGAACGTACAGTTAAGCGTATACTGGCCGCTCGACGAACTGGTAGACTGCATGTAGATGAGGTTGTCGACGCCGACGACCTCGTTCTCGATCTCCGATGCCACCGACTGCTCCACGACCGAGGCGCTAGCGCCGATATAGGTCGTCTGAACTTGAATTAGCGGCGGCGAGATCGGCGGGAACTGCGCGACCGGCAGCACCAAAATCGCCACGGCGCCGAGCAGCACGATGACGATGGAGAGTACGATCGCGAAGATCGGCCGGGTGATGAAGAAGTGTGCCACGTTACTGCTGGATCGAGACCTTGGCGCCGGGTATGACCTTTTGTGTGCCCGTCACGACGACGCGCTCGCCTGGGTTAAGCCCCGACTGCACGACGAAGGCCTGTTGGTACTGCGGTCCGAGGCTCACCGTGCGCAGCGCCGCTTCGTCCTTCGAGTTTATGACGTAGACGGTATCGACGCCCTGCGATTTGACGATTGCGGTCTGCGGAACGAGTAGTGCGTTGCGCCGGTTCTCAACGATGACGCGTACGCGAGCAAAACCGCCTGGACGCAGCAGCCCGTCGGGATTTGGAAAACGAGCCTTGACGGCGATCGTGCCCGTCTTTGGATCGACCGTCGGACTGATCGTCGAAACGTGCCCCGCGTAGGGGTAGCTCGCGTCGTTGGCAAGTACGATGCGCAGATCCTGATCGCGCAGGCCGGCGCCGCGCGCTAGCGAGAGATACGTCGGCTCGTCGAGCGAGAAGTTGATCTCGATCGGATCGATCGAGGTGATCGTATCGAGCACTTGCGTGGCCGGGCCGCCGACGACGTTGCCGACGTCGTAGTTCAAGAAGCCGATCAACCCCGTTACCGGCGCGCGGATCGTCGTGTACCCGAGGTTGATCTGCGCGTTGTCGATGGCAGCCTGTGCCGCCGCGACTTGCGCGCGGGCAACGAGGACGTCGCCCTCCGCGATCTGCGCATTTTGAATGGCGTTATCGAGATCTTTCTGGGGAATCGCGCGGTCGGCGGCCAGCGGCCGGTTGCGTGCGACCGTGGTATTCGCTCGCGACAGCGCCGCATTACGCGCGAAGAGATTGCCCCGCGCTTGCGCGAGCTGCGCCTGCGCGAGTTCGAGCGCCGCTTGGTACTCGTTCTGCTGGATCTGGAAGATCAGGTCGCCTCGGTGGACCAGCGCGCCTTCCTGGAAAGCCGCGCGATCGAGCGTGCCTTGCACGCGCGCGCGAATCTCGACACTCTCGATCGCGCCGATCGTGCCTTGGTAATCCTCCGTGATCGGCACCGTCGCTTGGCGAAGCGTTGCGACCTTCACTGTCGCCGGAGGTGGCGTGACGTTCGCTTCGTTCTCGCTCTCACCGTGGCCGCAACCGGCCGGCACGATGCCGGCTGCCAGTACGAAAACCGCAGCGACGAAGGCTCTCATCCGTTGCGCCACCGTTTGAGCGCGGTCTCGGCTACGCTGGCGAGATCCGCCCCGATCTCTTCATAAGCGCTGTCTGGCAGATTCGCGAGCGAGACGCGGACCGACCAATCCGGTGCGGCAAAGCCACTGCCGTTAAGCAGCACGATCGAGTGATAGGTGGCCAGCGCAAAGACGATCTGCAGCGGGTGGTAGTTGTCGACGAGGTACTGCGTGAAGTCCTTGCCGTACTGCAGCTCCGCCCACTTCATCAAGTCCAGCGTCGCATAGTAGCCGGCGCGATTCTTGTCCGTCGGGAGCGGTAGCTTCAGACCTTTCCAGAGAAGTTCGAGACGCTTCTGGCAGATGCGGCGGGTGAGGTCGCGATAGGCGTTCTTCGGATCGGTCAGCGCGAAGAGCGAGAAGAACGTCATCATCACCTGCTGCGGCATCGAGAGGCCCGCCGTGTGATTGAGCGCGACTTGCCGGCTGTCGGCCACGAGCCGATCGATGAACTTGATCTTGTCCGGCGTCAGGGTAAGCGCTCCGTACCGCTTGCGCAAGCGTTCCCTCTCGCTCTCCGGCAGCGCAGCGATCGCCCCTTCGAAGATGTTGTCTTGATGAATGGCGATGACGCCTAGACGCCAGCCCGTGCAGCCGAAGTACTTCGAGAACGAGTAGACCGTAATCGTGTTGCGCGGCGCCCATTTCATCAGCGACTCGAAGCCGGCGACGAACGTGCCATACACGTCGTCGGTGATGATGATCAGATCCTTGCGTTTCTCGTTTACGATCTTTGCAATCCGCTCGAGACCCGAGCGCTGCATCGCGTACGAGGGCGGGTTGCTCGGGTTGACGACGAAGAATGCTTTGATCGTGGGGTCGAGCAGTTTGTCGATCTCGCTGTCGGGATACTGCCACGAGTGGGCGCCCGACTCGTACGTCCCGCTCGCGTCGATCTCGACGATCTCGAAAGCGTACCGGTCGAGATGCGCGATCTCGAGGTAGGGCGTGAAGGTCGGCACCGCCAGCGCTATCTTATCGCCGCGCTTGAGCAGCCCGTTGACCATCAGCGAGTCGAAGATGTAACACATCGCCGCGGTACCGCCCTCGACGGCAAAAACGTCGAAAGTCCCCGGCGGCGGCGAATCGCCGCACATTTCGCGCACGAGGTAGTCGGCAACGACCTGTTCCATGTGCCGGCCCATGCGCATCGGCACGGGATACATATCGCCGATAATCGCATCGGTCAGCTCGAAGAGCCAGGCGTCTTTGTCGAACTTGAGCCTCTCTACGCCGTAGTCAATACCGGTTTTGAGCATCGCGGCGCCCGGGTCGTTCGCGTGCCGTTTGATGAAGTCGTCGAAGCGCGCGCCGATGCCCTCGCGCTTCGGCATCCCGCCGAGGTCCGGCTCGTCCCAAACTCGCTTCGACTCTTCGATGCCGAAGGTTCCGAAGAGGAAGTAGGCTTCGCGCGGCGTCGTCGCGATCCAGTTGGGATTGCCGCGCCCCGCATCGAGAAAGATGTGGGCGCTCTCCGGGTCTTTAGCGATCTTGATCAGATCGTCTTTGAGCTCGAACGGACTGATCGTTTCAAGCTTGCGAAAGCGCTCGAGGGGATCGGTATCGGTGACTGGGGTAGCCATGATTACTCCTTATGTGACGATCTTGGTGGCAAAAATAGCGACGATCACGGTGCCCCACACGGTCAGTAAGACGTTGCCGACGGCGTAAGTTATCGTGTAGCCGAGCGTGAAGAGGTTGCTTTTGGCTATATCCTGCATCGCGCCGAATGAGGCCGACGACGTGTCCGCTCCCGCCAAAGCACCGCACAGGATGACGTTGTTGAGCTTAAGCACGAACTTTCCGAAGAGGGCGGCAATCAACAACGACACCAGCGGAATAGCCACGCCACCGACGATCAGCGGAATGCCGACGGATTTCAAGCCGGCGACGAAGCTTGGTCCAGCCGCAATGCCGACGATCGCGACGAAGACGCAAAGCGCGAACGAATCGAAGACCCATTGCGCGCCCGGCGAGATGTTGCCGAACGTAGGCGAGCGCCCGCGCAGATAGCCGCCGACGAGTCCGGCAACCAAGGCGCCGCAGCTAACGCCCAGGCCGATAGGAATGCCGCCGACGACGACGCTGAGGGTACCGATCAGGCCGCCGATGATGATCGCGAGCGAAATGAATATCACGTCCGCGGCAGGCGACGGACGCATGGCGTAGCCTGCAACCTTGGCCGCGGTTTCCACGGCGGCGGCAAAGCCGGCGATCGTCAGCGTATCGCCGCGCTCGATTACGGTCAGCGGCAACACCGGTGCCTCGACGCCTCCGCGCACGATCTTCTTGAGCACGACGCCGCGCGCGCGGCCGGTCATCACGTCTTCGACGGTCTTGTCGATCACTTCGGGCCTAGTAACGACGACGTCGAGCTGCGCGAGCGGAATGTCGAGCAGCGCGGGATCGTGGATTTCCTTGCCGGCAGATTCGGCGATGACGACCTCGGTCGGCCCAGCCAGGGCGACGACGTCACCGGTCGCGATGACGTCCGCCCGAGTTGCGGTCAAGATCGCCTCGCCGCGCCGAATCGCGGCGATGAAGACGCGATGCCCGCTGCTCTCGAACCCGCGCTCGACCTCACCCACGGTCCTCCCGGCGATTCCGTCGCCCGTGACGCGAACCGCCCGCACCGCATTGATTGCGTAAGCGCCAAAAACGCCCGGCGGCATATCGGGCTTGAAACCTAGCTCGATTTCGAGTTTCCGGCACTCTTCGGCAAGGTTGAAACGCAGCAACATCGGGACCAAGCGCGTGCACAGAAGCACGCCGGTAAAGGTTGACATGACGTAGGCGACGGCATAGCCGACCGCGATCTGGCCTTGCAGCGTCTTCATCGTCGCCGCATCTAAGTTGAGTCGTGTCAGCGCGTCGGTGGCCGTACCGATCGCCGCCGATTGCGTGAGCGAGCCCGCTAGAAGTCCCGCGGCTTCGCCGACGTTGAAATGGACGGCAGTCGCGAATATCACGACGGCGCCCAGCATCAGCACGGCCGCGACGACCGCGAAGACGACCTGCGAGATCCCATCGCGCTTGAGCCCCGCGAAAAACTGCGGGCCGACGCGATATCCGACGGCAAACAGAAAGAGGACGAAGAAGAAGGCCTTGATCGGCCCCGGAACCGCAACGTTGAGCTGCCCGACGAGCACGCCCGCGAGCAAACACCCGGTGACGTTGCCCAACGTAAAACCGGCAATTTTAAGCGGCCCGATGACATAACCAATTGCCAAGGCCAAGAAGATGGCAAGCTCGGCGTTGTTCTGAAAGGCCGCGACGACCCAAGCGATCATGACGTCACGTCAAAACCGCGCCGAGGCGTTGGCCTCTACTTTGTACTTCCAGAGCCCGTTTGCGCCCAGGCCCCACGTATCGCGCAGACTAATGGCAAAGTCGTTGATACTGCCGTTGAGCATTCCGCCGACGGCGGACTTATAGATCGATCCGTCATTGAAGAAGACGCGGGCGGTGTAAGTCGCCGAAAGCTTGAGCCCTTTCATGGCCGGCGAGTCGACGAACGACCAGTAGGGCAGCGTGAGCTCCTGCTCGTAGAGACTCGTCTCGCTGGCGCCGGGCGGCCGTATGACGGTTTGATCGTATTCGTTGGTGGAAGCAACGGCGCCGCCGTTCCATTTCCATTTGACGATGTAGAAGGCTTTTAGTTGCGTGTCGATGCTCTCGACGCCGTTGTTTTCGGTTGGCAATGCGATGCCGGCCACTAGCGAGTGATCGAACGTCTTCGAAGTTACGGCGTATAGATAGCGCAGCTCCGCGTTGCCGAATCCCGAGTAGGGATCGGCGTTCGGCGAGTACGGAGTTACCGCGGCGGTGGGATATTTCGTTATGAACGGAAGTCGAATCTGCAGCTGCGCGCACGTGTTCCACAGATTTTGGTCGTAGCGAACTTCTTTCTTCACCTTGGCGGTGCCGTCGCGGTTCCCCTGAAAGTAATAAAACAGCGTGGCGTCATGGTCGATCGTGTAAATGTCGTCGGCCATGGGGTAGAGCGGAGGCTCGCTCGAGGCGGAAGGCACGGGCGTCGGCTGTCCCCGTGGAATGCAGTCGGCATTCGCGCGCGCCGCCGCCAGGGCGGCGGTGAGCGCGGTTATGATTGCAAATAGTGCTCGGCTATTCGTTCTCACGCTAGCGTAGTGTAGAGGGCGGCTTTTGTTCGGCGCAACCATGCATTAGGGTCCACTTGGCAGGTGGACACTACTGCGCGTGCTCTTCACATATGTCCAGTGTCCAAGAATCGATTGAGGCTCGGCGCGGCTTCCCAGTCGGTAGACGGTAATTCCAGGAAATTCTTAATGGCGCCGAGGCGAAGTCGGCCAGCGCGCTGCTCGGCTCGAAAGTCGGAGGCGTTTTTGAACGTATGAAATCGCGTACGAATCGCGACGTATGTTCGTCCATCTTCTCGACTCCGACAATTGAGGCCGCCCCCTCGGCTAATCCAGGCTCGATAGCCCGGGCGAATCTCAACTGCAGGCGAATGAGCGCAAGAAGGGGTTGAATGGAAAATGCGGCTCCGGTCGCAGCGGGTCCGCCGCGAGTCTTCGCGGGGACGACGCGTATCTCGCGAGGAAGCCGCGCGGGAATAGTGCGATCGACCGCCGCGATTACGCGCTTGAGTTGTGGCGTCAAAGCGAATCCCGCTAGAAGGCAAATGCGAGGACTGGCCGCCCCGAAGCGGCCGGTATCTGCACCGATGAACCCGTCGCTCTGCAGATCCAGCGCGATCTCGAAGGCCGTGACATTCCACGCAGGCAGTCGCGTAACGCTCATCTGCACTATAAATGCATTGTTGCTGCCTCATATAGTAACCACCGGGCAGGGTGTATTCGCCAAGGGGCCCCTACCAAATTCCCACAAGATTCACAAGGATCGAATCTTATGATATGGTTAGAATCCGTTTGCTTGCTAAAACCCAAGAGTGATTATGTCACCCACGTCAAGGAGTGCGCCGGCCCGAGCCGATAGGGGTGCGATAGGGGCAGAGACCCACCGAGAGGCGTTGGGCCGGTTTTTGAGGGAACGACGCGAGGCGCTCGCACCCGAACAGGTCGGCATCTACTCGCACCGCGGCCGCCGCACGCCGGGTCTGCGTCGCGAGGAGGTCGCCTTTCTCGCCGACATCGGGGTGAAGTGGTATGCGCGGTTAGAAGCCGGCGATGAGATTCAGCCGTCGGCGGTGACGCTGGCGGGAATTGCCGTCGCCTTGAAGCTTTCTCACGCCGAGCACGAGTACATGCTCGACCTCGCGGGCCTGCGCGCGCCGTTAGTGCAGGGCGCCGAAGTCGAGGCGGCGGTACCCGAACCCGTGCGGGCGCTGGTGCAAAGCCTGCACGGCGTAGCTATCTCCATCGGCGACCGGATACTCACGCCGCTGCTTTGGAACGACCTCGCCGATGCGGTCTATGGCCACTCTCGTTTTCGCGACCCGGTCGAGCGAAACGCACTGGTCCGCGGTTTGCTCGACCCGGATTTCATCGAGTTTCTCGGCCCCGACTACGAACAGGTCATGTTTCGTGCGGTCGGCATGTTCCGGCTGAACTACTCGTCCGCCACGCCGAGCCCGCACGCCACGGCGGTTTATCAAAAGATTAAAGACGTTCCGCTCTTTCATCGGGCTTGGCAGCATCGAGTCATCTCCGACGAGCTCTCGCGAAGTGAGATCATGATCCGAAACCACGCAAGAGTCGGAAGGCTCGAGGTCTTCGCCGTCGACCTCAGCATCTCGATGCGCCCCGATCTGTATACGCGCACGCTCATCCCGGCAAACGACGAGACGGCGGCCAAGTTCGGGCAACTGGAGCGGCCGGCAGAAAGAGTCCACCTGGGAAGTGGACCTTAGCGCGTGGTTGTACGCGGGTAATCATCCCGGCTAAGCTTGCACCGGAGGTGACCGGGCATGGCTACTTGGTCGAGAGTTCTCGCCGTACTAATCTCAGCAGCCTGTTGCGCGTTGGTTCCGGCCGAAGCGAATGCGACCGGAACGCTGAACATTTTGCGGCATAACGGCACGCACGACTCCTACAACGACGTCGAAGTAAAAATCTTTTCCGGCTCGCTCTTCTTGACGTCCGACGATGGTGACGGAACCATCGTCGTCACGCGGTCGGCCTGCTCCTATCAAGGCCAGATCGTCGTCTGCCTGCCGACCTCAGCCGCGCTCGTCCAAGAAGGCGAGAGCGATGCGCTCGATCTCAAGACCGGTACGGTTTATTACAACTACACGAACGCCCCTCAGTCGCTCTCGCACACGTCGGCGAAACTGCCGGCTGACAGCGTTATGGTCTCGCTGTCGCTGCGAGACGGCACCTACATCAACGTTCGGGGCAAAATCGACGAGGTAGTAGAAATATGAAGTACTTCGCACTCCTGTTATCGCTCGCGATGCTGCTGCAAGTCTGCGCTCCTGCCGACGCGCAACGCGGCGGTCGTGGTGGCGGCGGTGGCCGGGGCGGCGGCGGCATGTCGCGCGGTGGCGGTGGTGCGTCACGCGGTGGCGGCGGTATGTCGCGCAGTAGCGGCGGTGCGTCACGCGGCGGAGCTAGCGGTAATCGTGGCGGGTACAATCTTGGCGGGTCCGACTTCGCGCGGGGCGGGCGTGGCGGCCCTGGCGGTGCCGGTGGTCCCGGTGGTGCCGGTGGCCGGCAGCGTCCGGGCACGGCGATACGTCCCAGCGGACCGGGCGGCCGCGGCGGCGTCGGAAGTCCTGGTGGTGTCGGCGGCGTTGGTAATCCTGGTGGTGTCGGTGGTGTAGGCGGCCCCGGTGGTGTCGGCGGAGCTGGTGGACCCGGTGGTCCCGGTGGTCCCGGCGGTGCCGGTGGAGTCGGCGGTCCAGGTGGAGTCGGCGGAGCTGGTGGAGTCGGTGGTCCTGGCGGCGTCGGCAACGGCAACCGTGGCAACGGCAATGTCGGCAACGGCAATCGCGGAAACGGCAGCGGAAACGGTAACAATATCGGCAATGGGAACGGAAATACGATCATCAACAATCCGGTCGTCGGCGGCGGCGGATATTACGGTTGGAACGGCGGCATGGCATGGGCTCCCGCACCCTATTATTGGGGTGGCGGCTTTTGGGGAGCCATGGCGATCGGCGTTACCTCTGCTGCGGTTTATGGAGCGATCGTCGACGAGGATACGCACGTCACGTACAACTCCTACGAGGTGCAGTCTAACACGCCCGGAGCGACCTTTTTAGAGACATATCAGCTTACGCAAACCAAGTGCGGTCCGCCCGGCCTCGTTGTCGTCTACGGTCCGGAGAACAGCGTCATCTGCGCGCAGCCTAACTCCTACGTCGGCGAAGGTGAGTATCGTCTCGACACGGTAACGCTCGACCTGATTCCGATTAGCAGCGGCACGACGGCTACGCAACCGTCCTCGTAATGGGCATCGTAATGTGAAGTCCTGGCCGTGGCTTCTTACGGGGCTTCTCGGGTCGTTCATGCTGATCAACTTCTGGGACCGCGCGGCCCTCGGGCTTGCAGCGGTCCCAATCATGCGCGACCTGCGACTCTCGAACGCGCAGTTCGGGTTATTGGGCAGCAGCTTCTTTGCGCTCTTCTCACTCTCGGCGTTCGTTTTCGGGAGGCTTTCGGACCGATGGTCCCTTAAGTGGCTCGTTGCAACCATGGCGCTGACGTGGGCGCTCGCGCAGGCAATAATGGTTGGTGCGCGCCGTTTTCCGATAGCGCTCGCCGGCCGGATTTTGCTCGGCGCCGGTGAGGGGCCCGCATTCCCAACCGCGCTGCACACCGCGTACTCATGGTTCCCGAGCGCCCGCCGCGCATGGATAACGGGCATCATCGCGATCGGGGGTCCGCTCGGAGTCGCCACGGGAGCACCGGCGATCGCGTGGGTGATCGGCCGAGCCGGTTGGCACGGTGCATTCGCATTGCTCGGCGGCATCAGCTTCTTATGGTGTGTCGTATGGATTCTGCTTTCTGGGCCGGACGAAACCACTCGGCCTGCGGCTGGTGAGACTCGGGGGCCTGCGCGGATCGGTTACGCTGTCGTCGCGGCGTTTGCCGTCTATTGGATCTCGGCGCTCACAGGGGATTGGTTCCCAGCCGCACTGCAGGTTGCGACGGGGATGTCGCTTGCAGCCGCCGGCACTGCCGCTGGCTTAGCGTGGGCACTGCAGATCCCGGTCTACCTGCTAACGCCTGCGCTCTCGACGATCCTCCGCAACCGTAGCCGGTCCGTTACGCTCGCGCTGGGAGCACCGGCCGCACTCGGCATACTTCTTTCGGGCGCAGCCGCCATCGGCATGGGCATAGCCATCCAGACGAAGGCCGCACCGGTACTCATGACGCTCTGCATCGTTTCGCAGGCGATCGCGATCACTTGCCTTCCGCCTATCGTCGGCGAAGCAGCAATGCGGGGGCGTCGCGGAACGGCAATGGGGACGTTTATCGCGATATCGTCGCTAGGTGGCCTCTCGGCGCCCTTCGTCTTCGGCAGGATCGTCGACGCAGCGGGGGCCGGAGCCGGCGGCTATCGAACGGCGCTGGTCGCCTCCGGCATCATCGTGGCGCTCGCGGCACCATTTGCGCTCGTTGTCAGACGCGGTACCGACGCCTCGCAATTCATCGAAGCACCTCAGTAGCGAAGAACGAGGTCTCGACCGCCGTGCAAAAAACTCTCGCCGTCATTCTGCTGGTTACGATGATGTTCCCAATCGGGCTACAGGTCGATCGGGAAGAACTTGCGGCCGCCTTAAGAAACGCCGGCCTCTTGATCCGCGCCTTGCTCGCAAATGTCGTACTCGTTCCGGCCTTAGGCGTTCTGGTGGTGCGCCTCTTTCATCTTAAAGAGCCGATAGCCATCGGTCTGCTCTTGATGGCGATCTGCCCGGGCGTTCCATTCGTCGTGCTCGGCGGCGGAGCCAAAAAAGGCGGAAACCTCGGATTTGCCGTCGCGCTTGCGTTCATCCTTCCGGCGATTTCAGTTCTCACCGTCCCGCTCACCGCGCGTTTTGTGCTCCCCGGTGAAACGACCGTTGCAGCTGAGAATATCATCAAGTCACTCGTTCTGTACCAGCTCGTGCCGCTGTTGCTGGGAATGCTTGTAAAGGCTCGTACGCCGGCGATCGCGGCTCGCCTGGTAAAGCCGGTCTCGCTCGTCTGCGTCGTCGCGATTCTCGTCGTGTTAATAGCGCTCGCCAAAATATGGTTTGCATCCACCACCGCGGTTTTCGGCTCGTTGGGAATCCTGGCCATGCTTACGCTCGTCATCCTCTCGCTCCTAACGGGCTGGTTTCTCGGCGGCCCCAGGCGCAGCAATCGCCGGACGCTCGGCGTCGGCACGGCGCTGCGGAATCCCGGTCTCGCCGCGGTCATCGCAACGACCAGCTTCGGCGGTAGCATCGCCGAAGCGGCGGTCATGACGTACCTCCTCGTTCAGTTCGTGGTCGTAATGGTTTTTGGCACGACCTATAAGCCGGCCGCAGGCGATCCTGCTTCGCAATCCTAACCTCCGCAACCGTTACGAAAGGAAAGCGCAATGAGTACCTCGGAAGGCGACTGGACCAAACCCGCCGCCATGGCCATCCCCGAAGCGGGTTATTTCGAACTCAAAGAAGGCAATCACGGCCCGGTCTTTCCGCGGACGCCCGCCTGCTATGGCTTTACGATCATCGCAAAGCTCAAACCGGGACGCGAAGCCGCTATGCGCGCCTACGCGGATAAGATCGAGAAGACATTGCCGACCGATCCGCACCTGCTGGCGCCGCTGAAGCTACACTATCTCAAGTGGGTGATGTTCCCTATCGGCTACGATACGTACTTTATGTACCAGGGCATCTTTGACACAGACTTCGACAAGTACACCGACGATGCGGTCGCGCTTTTCACGAAGCTCGGCGTGGATACGGCCTTCGAAAATCTCGAAGGCTTTCCGGAAGACTGGAAGACGAACGTTGGGGCCTTCATCAAGTTCGTTCGCGAGCACCATCATCCCAGCTTTATGGAGTATGGCGAATACCCATACGTCAGCGCCGACGAAATCAAGAAGGCCCTGCGAATCAAGAAGGCTCTCGGAGCGATGCTCGACCAGATGCAATGATGCGGAGGCCCTAGATGACCGACCACCCAGCAACCGGCAGAACGTATAACCAGTTCCATCAGCCGCGCAGATACGAGGCTGGGAAGCGGCGGTTCAGCGTCTACTGGAGCTGGAGCTATCCGTGGGAGGCTAACGCCGACGTGCGGTTCCTCGACAATCGCTTTTCGACGATCACCGAGGTGCGTCGCGTCGCCTGGCCCGCCTACGAAACGGAAGAGTATTCGGACAAGATGTTCCTGCAAGGCATCGACGGAACGCTCGAGCTCTTCCATCTCTCACTGTTGAACTTTCAGCGCGTCGTCGGCGAGGCGACGGGCCGGCCCGTCGCGGTCTATCAGCGCGTCGATCAGGCCGGCCAGAAGTTGCCGATCGACGAACGCATCCTCGCCGACACCGACACGATGATGGTCTTCGGCCTCGACCATATGGTGACCGACCAGGAGGCCGCTCCCGAAGAGATCGCGGCGCTCGAGAACTTTCTCAAGCGCGAAGGTACGTGTTTGTTGCTCGCCCCGCACCACGACGTCGGAGTCTCCACCGATCGGAACGTGCGCAACATGGAGTATCATCATCACGGCGATCCGCTGGTTCCGCGCCAGCAGCGCTTCGGCAAGTACACGCGCTCGTTGATGAAAGGGCTCGGCGTCCCAGTTGAAAACCAGTACGGGCTTCGGCCGGCGACGCACCCGGGTACGACGCACACGGTTCCGCTCTCGATTGCCGGCGACCTCGATGCTCGCGGCTGGCTTACGAACGTAAACACCTTCGTCTTCCATATGCACCTGCCGCACTACGCGGTCACCACCGGCGATCCGAAAGCCATCCACGTCCTCGCGCGCCAGCCCATCGACCTCTCGCGGCCGCATCCCTTCATCGACGAGGGCAACCGCGAGTTCAACATGTTCCTATGGATGCCGCCCGCGGGCGATCGCGCCGGCGACATCCTGCTGGCGGATTCCACCATCTTCACCACGCTCTTCGGGGGCGACGAGAGCCTGGAGAACTTCTGGAAGAACCTCGCGACGAAATGACGCAAGCGCCCGCGCTCGAGCTCGACGATATCCAGAGCGGCGTCCTGCGTCCGCGTCCGACGCCCTTTAGGGCGACCTATATAATCCTGCGGATCGACGACCGCGACGCGGGCAGGGAGTTGATGCGTCGTCTCAGCGGCGTCGTCGCGTCGGCCGCCCATCCGGAAAGTCCGGCGCGCGACTCGTGGGTGAGCGCCGCGCTCTCGATTCACGGCCTCAAAGCGCTTGGCGTTCCGAAGTCTTCGCTCGAAACGTTCTCGCCGCAGTTCCGGCAAGGCATGGCGGCACGCGCGGAAGCGCTCGGCGACGTCGGCGAAAACAGTCCCACGAACTGGGAGAAGCCGTTGGGTTCGACGGACGTGCACGTCGTCATCACCGCCGTCTCGACCAACGACGAGCAGCTCGCCTCGGCCGTCGCGCGCGCGCACGAGGCCCAGCGAAACCTGCCGGGAGTCGAACCGATCTGGCGACAGGACTCCCACGTCGAGCCCGGCGAGAAGGAGCCGTTCGGGTTCAAGGATGGCATCAGCCATCCGGCAATCGAAGGCAGCGGCATTCCCGGCACCAATCCTCACGAAGTCCCGCTCAAGGCCGGCGAGTTTGTCCTCGGCTATCCCGACGAGATGAGCGAGACCCCGCGCATTCCGCAGCCGGCCACCTTGGGACGCAACGGCAGCTACATCGTGTTTCGCAAGCTGCATCAACGCGTCGCTGCTTTCCGCCAATATCTCAAAGCCAACGCGGCCGATGCGCGCGAAGAGGAGCTGATCGCTGCAAAAATGATGGGCCGTTGGCGCAGCGGCACGCCGCTTGCGCTCTCGCCCGATGCCGACGATCCGCAGATCGGCAGCGACCCGAAGCGCAATAACGACTTTCTCTTCAACGCGGACGATGCGATCGGCTATAAGACGCCGCTGGGCTCGCATATCCGCCGCATGAACCCGCGCGATGCGCATATTGCCGGTGTCGCGCGGATCCACCGTATGATCCGTCGAGGCAGCGGCTACGGTCCGCCGTTGCCCGAGGACGTCTTGGAAGACGACGGCGCCGAGCGCGGCTTGATGTTCGC
Organism: Vulcanimicrobiota bacterium; assembly: GCA_963754565.1. Lineage (GTDB taxonomy): Bacteria > Vulcanimicrobiota > Vulcanimicrobiia > Vulcanimicrobiales > Vulcanimicrobiaceae > Cybelea. Next base: position 362,090 of record CAVWGL010000001.1, read on the forward strand.
CTTTGTCGGGGCGAATCTCGGCCGCCAGTTCGAGTTCGTCCAGTCGGAGTGGATGAACGACGGTGCCTTCTTCGGCGGCGGTCACGAAAAAGATCCGATCTCGGGCGCGAACGATGATGGCGGCACGTTCGTGATTCCCCGACGTCCGCTCCGCAAACAGCTCAAGGGAATCTCGCGTTTCGTCGTGACGCGAGGTGGCGAGTACTGCTTTATGCCGAGTCTAAGCGCTTTGCGCTGGCTCGGCGATCTGTGATCGCCACCCCCGTAGCGGTTGCAGTCGGGACGCCGTCGCCTTCCCCGCCGCCGGTGAGGCGCGATCCGTGCGGCGGTGCGCAGGAGCAGCTGAAGAAGTACCTCGCCGCGTCGCCGTGCGTCTTCGTCGCGGGTCAGGCGAACGTTCAGACAACCTACGCGAGCACGAACATCCCCGCGAACCTGACGCTCGACGTTAGCGGCCCGAACGCGTACGCCAGTGCGAGCCGGTCCGCTCTCGGTTATCCGGCAGCGATCCTCAACCTCGGCATCACCTCGAACGCACAGCTCACGATTCTCCCGCCGTCGTTCTCGCAAATCGGCAGCACGTCGCGCGGTCTGCTCGCCGCCGGCGCGACCGATATGCAGCTTTGGTACAAGCAGCTCGTCTACGTTGACTCGGCTCGCGGCGTGCTCGGCGGCATCTTGCTGACGTATGAGGCGCCGACCGGCTCGCCGGGGCTCGCGGCGCCCGGTCCCGCCTACACGGTCAATCCGCTGCTCAACGTCGCGACGAACAGAGCGCGAAGCATGGGCGTCAGTCTCGCCTTTCCGGTAACGAGCACCGCGACTGCTCCGGGCCAACGAGGTTGGAGCTTCGTGCCGCAAGCCGTGCCCTATTGGCGTTCTCCCGGTGGCACGCTGTTAGCGCTCGTCGTCGCCCACGACTTTACGAACGATACGACGTCGCTGCTCATCAACAGCGCGCAACTCCTTACGCGTCAGTTCCAGCTGCAGGCGACTTACGGCGGCGTAAACTCGCCCGTAGATCTGGCAAATCCTCTTCAAGGCGTTACGCGCGCGACCGGGACTGCATACTCGCGTACCGTCACCTTCGGCTTCGGCTACATGCTGGGAACCAGCGAGCAGTGACTGCGAGGGCGATCGACGTTGACGTCGCGGTGATCGGCGCGGGGCCCGCCGGTACCGCGGCGGCGTTGCGCGCCGCCGACCTCGGCGCGAAGACCGCGTTGCTTACGCGTGGCGCCTTCGGCGGTATGGCCGCTAACGATGGTCCGATTCCCGTGCGCACGCTCGCGCATGCCGCGCGGCTCCTGCGCGAGGCCAGGCAACTCCCCAGGTACGGAATCTCCATCGGCGAGGCGACGCTGGACTATCGGCGATTGCTCGCGCGGGTCTCGGAAGTCGTAGAAGAGGCAGCCGCCCACTCGACGCTGCGTCCACAGATTGAGCGAGCCGGTGTTATGCTATACGAACGCGCAGGAGCGGCGCGCTTCGCCGGTCCGCAGACAATCGCAAGCGATAACGCTCCCACGCTGCGCGCGAAAAGCGTGATCCTATGCGGCGGAGGGGCCAGCCGCCGGCTTGACCTTCCCGGTTTCGAGTTCGCGGTCACGCCGGCCGACGCGTTCGGCTTGACGGCGTTGCCGAAATCATTGCTGGTCATCGGCGCCGGTGCGACCGGCGCGCAGGTTGCCTCTATCTTCAACGCTTTAGGAGCGAAGATCGATCTTTTTCAAGCCGGTCCGCGAATTATTCCGACCGAGGATGAAGAGGTATCGGCGGTAGTCACTCGTGCTTTTCGTGAAGATAACATCTCCGTGCACGAGGACTTTGGAACGATCGAGCGTTTCGACAAGACTCCGCGCGGCGTCAGAATGACATTCCGTAAAGACGGAAATCGCCAAACCGCCGAGGCCGAGCTTGCCGTCGCTGCCGTCGGCTGGGTCGCCGACGTCGCCGGACTCAACCTGAACGGCGCCGGGGTGCAAACCAACGAGCGCGGTTGCGTGAGCGTGGACGAGTACCTGCGAACCTCGGCGCCGAACGTCTTTGCCGCCGGCGATATTACGGGCCGGATGATGCTCGTGCCGCAAGCGGTTCGGGATGGCTTCGTTGCCGGAACCAACGCTGCCGGGACGCAGCGACTCGCGCTTGCCGAAACGGTCAATCCGATCGGCAGCTTTACGGACCCGGAGTACGCGCAGGTCGGCCTAACGGAAGCCAAAGCGCGCGAATCGCACGACGTGCAAATCGCGGTTGGCCGGTTCGACGAAACGACGCGCCCGATCCTCGACGGCAGAACGCGTGGATTCTGTAAGCTGGTGATCGATCGCCCGAGCCGGAGCATTCTTGGATGTCACATCGTCGGCGAGCGCGCAGTCGAGGTAGTGCAAATGGCCGCGATCGCGATGGCCGCGGGAATGCCGGTGGACGATCTAGCGGCTCTCCCGCTTTCGTTTCCAACGTACGCGAACGTGCTAGGTCGCGCTGCGCTCCGCGCGGTACGCACCCGCTAGCTCAGCGAGGACGCTTCAGGTGCGGTGCGAGGTACGAATACGCGCCGCGCTCCCAGCCTGCTGCCGAGAAACATTTATCGTAAGTCGCGTCGATGAAGGTGCGCAGCATCGCGGCGGGATCGGCCGTGGCGCGCACTTCCGCGTACGGTAGCACCCACTCGCGCAGTTGGCTCGACCACGCGGCCTGATCCGGCGCAACGGTTAGGGATTCGCATCCCCCCGGTTCCGGATAGATGTAGCCGTAAAAGAACGGCGGCGTCTTCGCATCGCCGAAGTACAAACCCACGTTCATCAACTCCGCATCCAGGTCGTACTTAAAAAGATATCCGCGGTCGGTGGGAGCCGGAACGTGCTTTCCGCTAAAAAGCATCAACCCGATGTCGAAGGCGCCCCACCAGAGAGCTATCGCATCGCGCCCGAAGAAGCGGGCGCGCCACGCATCGAACGTGCCCCAGGTCGCCGTCGCGCTCGCAAACCACCGCAGGACAGGCGCCGGATCGTACTCGGCCGGACGGTGGTCCTGGTCGAACGGCGTCGTGTCGGGAACCTCCTGCGGAGTCGTGCTGATCGGCACATTAATTTCGAGCGCCGCCAGCGCACCGGCTAGCTCGCCATAGATCTCAGCCACCGTGCGCACCGGCAGCAGCGGGATAATCGCGACGGCGCCGTTACTGCGCGAAAGAACGATCGTCGAGTCGAAGACGTCGAGCCTCACTTCGAACGACTCGCCTTGCCATGGAATCGCGCCCGTCGTTACGCCTCGCGCGTTGAGAAAGAGCGCGGTAAACATCCAGTTGGGCTGCACTGGCGCCGCGGCAAGTTTGATCTTTCCGAGCATCTGCGCGTACATGTGCAAGCTGCGTTTGGTTCCCGCCCAAAGGGAAACGTCAATCTCCGCCCATAATGGCCCGTCATATCGAATGTTCTGCGATAACTGCACGCCGCTCTTTTCTCCGGCCGCGCGATGAAACGCTTCTTCACCGAAAGCGATCGTCTCGAGGCCTTCAGCGACGGCGTCATCGCAGTGATCATCACCATCATGGTTCTCGAGTTGCGGCCGCCCGCTTCGACGCAGCTCTCGGCGGTACTGCAAGTCTGGCCGACCTTTGCCGCCTACGCGCTGAGCTTTACTTTTGTCGGCATCTACTGGAACAACCACCATCATCTGCTCCGCGCGACGCGCGGCATCGATGGCGCCGCGATGTGGGCCAACCTGCACCTGCTCTTCTGGCTCTCGCTCGTGCCCTTCACAACGGCTTGGCTGGGCCAGAACCCGCGCGCGACCGGTCCGACCGTTCTCTACGCGTTCGTGCTCCTGATGGACGCCGTCGCCTATACGATCCTGGTGCAGGCGCTGCTGCGCGTCAACGGTCGCGGCACGCCGTTCGCCAAAGCCGTCAAGAACGACTTCAAAGGAAACATCTCGGTCGTGCTCTACGTGCTGGCACTCGGGCTCGCGTTCGTGTGGCCTATCGCCGCCGAGGTGATACTGGTTGCGGTCGCGATCATCTGGCTGGTCCCCGACCGGCGCTTCGAACCGCTCATCGACTCAGGGCATGAGTCGCGCGAGAGCTAACTACGTCTACGTCTCATCGTGCATCGAAGCGCGAAGCGCGCTATCCAACTCAGGCCCACGCTTATGCCCGTGGCTCGATACCGCGTGCTCGGCTGCCGCTTTTAACACCTCCGGCTCGGTGCCGCTGATCGTGAGCGTGCAGTGGCTTTCGCTGGGAAACTCGCGACAGTCGATGACCTTTCGTGTACCCGTCTGCATCGTAAAGCGTCCTCCTTATGACTTTGCGTAGTTGCTTGCGCCGAACCAGTCGACGACGACGACCGGCTCGTCGCCGATAACCCAGGCGTCGTGGCCGCTCGGCAGCGAGGTCACGTCACCCGGTTCCGCAACGAACTCGGTGCCGTCATCCATTAGGATGCCGAGTTTCCCCGCCACGTGATACTGGAAGTGCGGCGCCTTGCAGCTCTCGGTCCCGACGAGCGGCTTCACGTCGTTGGACCACCGCCAGCCAGGTTGAAGAATCAGGCGCCCGATCTGCGCCTCCCCGAAACTCAGCACCTCCGCGCGGCCGTTGGGAAAATCGCGGATCTCGTCGGGCTTACTAAACGTCTTGTGCTCGGCAGTTTGCAAGTTTCCGATCCTCCAGCTTTGGTATGGCGAAGAACGTGGTAAGGGGTGGTATCATGACTACTTCGCAAACGCAACCGAAAAACCGCCCCGTCGCTGCGAGCGGCACCTTCGTGCTCGGCGGCGACCTGCCGGTCCATCGCCTCGGCTTCGGTGCGATGCGCATCACCGGCGAAGGCATCTGGGGCGAACCCGCCGATCGCGCCGAATCGGTCGCGGTTCTCAAAGCTGCTCTCGAGCTCGGCGTTACCATTATCGATACCGCCGACTCGTATGGTCCCGAGGTTTCGGAGCGGCTCATTGCCGAGGCGCTCTATCCGTATCCCAAGGATCTCGTTATCGCAACCAAAGCGGGGTTGGTCCGGCCTGGGCCGAGCAAGTGGGAGCCCGACGGACGGCCGGCGCATCTACGGTCGGCCGTCGAAGGAAGCCTCGAACGGCTGCGCCTCGAGCGCATCGATCTCTTGCAGTTGCATCGCATCGATCCGAAAGTGCCGTACGTCGAGCAAATCGGAACGCTCGTCGAGCTGCAGCGCGAAGGTAAGATCCGCCACATCGGCCTCTCGAACGTCAGCATCGCCCAGATCGAAGCGGCGCGCGAGCTGACGCCGATCGTCTCGGTGCAGAATCGCTACAACCTAACCGATCGCGACTCCGAGGATGTGCTCGAGTACTGCACGCGCGAATCACTCGGCTTCATTCCCTGGTTCCCGCTGGCGACCGGCGACCTCGCCGAGGGCGGGGGCGCACTCGCGCAGATCGCGCAACGCGTCAACGCGTTACCCGCGCAGGTCGCGCTCGCGTGGCTGCTCGCAAAATCACCCGTGATGCTGCCGATTCCCGGCACCTCGAAAGTTAAACATCTCAAGGAAAACTGCGATGCGGCGCTCTTGACACTGACGCCGGCCGACATGGAACGGCTCGAGCGGTGAATCTCGATCAGTGAATATAACGAATAAAGGCAATCAGCGCCGCGAGGATCACCGCTAAAAAGAGGAAGGGCAGCCATAGCAGTCCGCCCGGAGTATGCAAGCGCGGAAACGGCGGCGCGTTGGGCATGAGCGTGCGCCGGCGTCGCTCGACGTACTCTCGCGCAGGCCCAAGCGGCGTCGCGCCGGCCATGCGGTAGAGGCGGATCGCATCGAGCATCCGCCCCTCTTTGATCGCGCTATCGATCGCCGCTTCCTGATCGGTCGTCATGGGCCCCCATCGCAGCCTACTGCTGCAGGAGTGCTTCGACGTTTAGCTCGATGCGAACCTCATCGCCCACCACGACGCCGCCGGTCTCCAGCGCGGCGTTCCAGGCGAGCCCGTAGTCCTTGCGGTTGATGGTGGTGTGCGCGCTGTAGCCGATGCGCCTTCCGCCCCACGGATCGCTCGCGCGCCCCTCGAAGGTGCCCGTCAGGGCCACATCGCGCGTCACGCCGCGAATCGTCAGCTTGCCGTCGATCGTGAACTGCTCGGGCGTTCCCGAAATCCGGGTGCTCTCAAAGCTCAGTTTGGGGTATTTCTCGACCTCGAAGAAGTCGGCCGAGCGGAGGTGTGCGTCGCGCTGATCCTCGCGCGTGTCGATCGTACTGGCATCGATGCTTACGCTCACGGCGGTGGGCAGGTCGCTGCCGGACGCGAGGTCGATTTGGCCTTCGAACCCGGTGAATCGTCCGCGGACTTTGGTAATCATGAGGTGGCGGACGACGAACTCGATCGTCGTGTGGGCGGTGTCGAGCGCGTAGACGCTCTTCTCTTGTAGCTGGGCGGTGGTCATTTTGCTGCTTGGCTCCTTATGGTTGCGGTTCGTTTGAAAGTGTGCTAACGTTGTGTTAGTAACTTTTGCATACTAACAGCCGAGATTCAAGTACGCACTCTAAAGTAGCCTAGGAACCTAATGGAAACTATCAAACTTCCGCCGCTGCCGACCAATTCGGACGTCTACAATCAGGCGCAGTGCCCGTCGCGCCTTATCCTCGACCGCATCGCCGACAAGTGGACGACGCTGACCATCGGCATCCTCGCGCAGGCCGAGCAGCGCCGCTTCAACGAGCTGCGCCGGATGATCGGCGGCATTTCGCAGAAGATGCTCACGCAGACGCTGCGCGATCTCGAGCGCGATGGTTTAGTGAAGCGCACGATCTTTCCCGAGATTCCGCCGCGCGTCGAGTATGCGCTCACGCCGCTTGGGAAGACCCTTTGCGGCCCGCTCGGTTCGATCACGCAGTGGGCGCACGATCACATGGACGAGGTCAAACGCGCCCAATCCGCGTTTGACAGTCGCTAAGTTGTGTCATGCTGAGCCGTAGCCTGCCCTGAGCGAGCGCAGCGAGTCGAAGGGAACCATGACCTGTCGAACGCTCTCGCGTGAGTCGAGCCCTTCACACCGGCTGGCAGGGAAACCCAGCCCTCGGAGTGTCAACCGCAGTGACCAGAGGCAGTGCTATCGCCAGCATGATCCATCCTATGATCGTCAACCGCCAATAACCCTTAATCCCTGCGCCAACGAAGCCGCCAAAAAAGAAAGCTAGGGCCAGCGAGGCTAAAAAGACCAGATTCCACGGAAAAGCTACAAAGAAAAGCCACATTGAGAAGAAGAGATCGTACAGCCCCCAGCTAATATCGCCGCACGATTTTGCACCAAACGAGATTACGCATAACACGGCGATAAGGAATGCGCTTCCTAAGGATACCAGCGCCAGTATGATAGAGAAGCGTTTCATTCGACCGCCCTATTGTGATCCTCGCAGTCGTCTAGGCACCCCCTACTCGTCTCCCGTGGCATCGTACCTTCCCGCCGACTCGAGTAACTGAACTTCAACCGTCTGCAGATCGAGCACGCGCGTAAGGCGGCGCTGCACCGTGTTGTCGATCTTCCCTGCGTACCGAAGCGCGACGAGTTTTTCGCGCTGCGCCTCGACCACTGCGCTCTGCGCCTCACGAAAAAGCGTGGTGAGGTGCGCCGCGCGGCCGCCCTCGAGCGACGAGGTAAACTCCTGCAGCCGCGTCTTTAACCGCGTGCGATGCAGCTCGATTACGTCGTGGGGCACGGCGCCCGAGCGCTCCAGCTCATCGAGCCGGTCGAGGCCGGCGCGCGCCGTCGCAGCCAACGCCAACCGCTCCTCACGCACCGCCGCGCCGTCGTCTTTGACGCCCAAGCGCTTGATGAGCCACGGCAGCGACGTTCCTTGCCCGACCAGCGTCACGAGCAACACGCAGAACGTCAGAAAAATCAAAAGGTCGCGAAACGGAAATGGCCCGGCCGCCGTCTCAAACGGAATTGCGAGTGCCGCCGCCAGCGAAACGCCGCCGCGCATTCCCGTCCAGGCCAGCACCGCGACGTGCGACCAGTCGGCCTTACCCTCCGAGTGCTCCGGCTCGTTGGTCTCGGGAATCAATCCTTGGGCGAACGTCCAGACGATGCGCACCAGCACGCAGGTTGCCGAAACCGCAATGCCCCAGCCGATGAGCTCCCATAGCGAGTAGTCGTGTAGCGCCAAGACGATCGAGTGAAAGCGGATACCGACCTCCACGAAGATGAAGGCATTGATCAAAAAGACCAGCGTGGTCCAAAACCCGCCGAGCAGCTCGCGCGATGCCGGTGCCAGCACGACCGGCGTGTACCGGCTGAGCACGAGCCCGGTTGTAACGACGGCCAAAACGCCGGAGAAACCGAGGTAGTACGCCGGCAGATACGCCAAGAACGGAACGCAGACCGAGATCGTCGCCTGCAACGTGAAATCCTTGAGTTGCCGCCACGCCAAGACTGCGATGCCGGCAACGACGAGGCCGATACCGATCGAGACGATTACGGAAAGAACCAGTTCGCCGGCAGCATGCACGAGCGAAAACGAGGCGCCGACGACCGCCGCAATGCCCGCAGCGTAAAGAATCAGCGACGTCGCGTCGTTGACCAGGCTCTCGCCCTCGATCGCCGCGCCGACGTGCCGCGGGATGCTGAGCCGCTCGGCGATTGCGAAGAACGCCAGCTCGTCGGTGGACGAAACGATCGCACCGAGCACGAACGCAGCGCCCCATCCCATCCCGGGAACGATAGCGTGCGCGACCGCCGCGACCGCCACCGTGGTCGCAATGACCAGTCCGAAGGCCATCTGAAAGATCCACAGCGCGCCCGAGCGCACGTCGCTGGTCGGCACCCACAGGCTCTCCCAGTAGAGCAGCGGCGGCAGAAAGACGACCAGCACGAGTTCGGGCGGCAGCGGAATCGTCGGGATGCCGGGGATGTAGCCGATCGCCATGCCGCCAAGCACGAGTACGATCGGATAAGCAACGTTGATGCGATTGGCGATCGTCATCAACACGATGATCGCGATGAAGACGACGATGATGGCGGTCACTGCACGCCCGTCTCGTCCCCTACCAGCACCGCGTCCGCGATGCCGCAGAAGAGTCCCGTCGCGACCACGCCCACAATCGCACGCAGCGTTTCGTCGAGCGCGCGCGGATCGGGAATCTCCCCGAAGCGGCAGTCGAAGATCCAGTTGCCGTTATCGGTAACGAACGGCTCCTGCTCCGTGCCGCGCCGCGAAACTTCAATCTCGCCGCAGCGCTTGGCGATCTCGCGCCGCACGTACGGCGCCGCATACGGCACGATCTCCACCGGAAGCGGAAACCTCCCCAGCACCTTTACAAGCTTTACCGGCGTAACGATTACGACGTATTGCTCGCACGTCAGCGCCACCGTCTTCTCGCGAAAGAGCGCGCCGCCGCCGCCCTTGATCAGCGACCAATCCGGCGCGACCTCGTCGGCGCCGTCGATCGCGACCGGCATCGGGCGCTCGAACAGTCCGACTAATGGAATCTCGAGTTGTGCGCAGAGCCGTTCGGTCTCGCTCGAGGTCGCAACCGCAACGATCCTCTCGCCCGCCGCGACGCGCTGCCCGACGCGCTCGATCGCCCAGTACGCCGTCGTACCGGTTCCAAGTCCGACACACGTGCCGTCAAGGACGTACCGGTCGACGGCCGCATAGCCCACCGCGCGTTTCGCCGGGTCGTTATTAGCAAACACTACGCACCCCCACGAAACCTCGCCCTTGCACGCCCGCGGCACGCTCCCCCTTTAGAATGGCGGAATCTCGAAAGGAGGATTCCGTTGAAACGACTCTTTGTTTTCTCGACCTTGACCTTGGCCCTGGTGGCGCCGGCCGCCGCCGCGCAGCCGTCGGGAATGGCCGCGATGCAGTACTACGTGGGCACCTGGGCGTGCCTAGCTGGAGAGCCGAACCACCCGCCGAGCCACGCGACCGTAACCTACACGCTGGATTTGGGTGTGCTGCGACAGTGGGGCGTCGTTCCGGCGCAGGGCAAGACGAAACGCGCGTACGCGTTCGGCGACGCCACCACGTACGATGCGAAAAAGGACCGCTACGTCTCCGCCTTCGCCGATAACCTCGGGGGCTGGGAGCTATCGGTCGCGAGCCCTTGGAACGGGCAGACCGAGCAGTGGACGGATCGGTCGACCGACACCGGCGAACTTGGCCGCGTGCAAGTCGTCCGCACCGATACGAACGACTTCGTGGTCGTGGCCTACGAAACGAAGACTGCGTCGCAGCCGAACTTTAGGGTAACCTGCAAACGTTCTGCCTAGCGCCTTCGATCCGCGGCAACCGCAGCGACGGGAGCACGCTGTCCAGCGCGAAATCTGAGGAAATGCTCGAAGTTCGCCTCTTCGGTCAGGCCGATGTGCGCTACGCGGGCGAACCGGTCAAGTTTGCCAAACGTTCGACGACGCTTGCGATGCTCGCGCTTCTGGTGCTCAAGCACGGGCACGAGATCTCCCGCGAATCCTTGGCCTTTACGCTCTTTCCGGAGAGCGACGAAGCGGCGGCGCTCGCCGAGCTCCGCCGCTACCTCTATCTCGCAAATAAGGCGTTGCCAGCCGTTTCCGGCACTCCCTGGATCGTAAGCGATGCCGAGACCGTTCGCTGGAACGAGGCCGCCGGCGCGTTCGTCGATGTCGTTGAGTTCGAACGGCTAGGCGCCGAGCCGGCAACGCAACCGCAGGCAGTCGAGCTTTACACGGGCGACCTGCTCGAAAACGTCTACGACGACTGGATCCTCACCGAACGCGAACGGCTTCGCGCGCGGTATCTCGCCGTCCTGAACGAACTTCTGGGGCGCTACCGGGCGGCGCGTGACTTTGGGGCAGCCATCGCTTGTGCGAAGCGCATTCTGGCCACCGATCCATGGCGTGAAGATACGCTGCGCTCCGTCGTGGCGATGCGTTACGAATCGGGCGACACCGCCGGAGCGCTTGCCGAATACGACCGTTTCGCAAAACGTCTGCGCGACGAGCTCGCCATCGCGCCCATGCCGGAGACCCTCGCCCTGCGCCAATCGATCTTGCGCAACGACTCGGTGCCCGGTGCGGTGCAGCTCGCGCCGGCAGGTGTACCGGCTGGGGCGACGTCGCGGATTCTTTCGGTGTTGCCGTTCGTCGGGCGTGAAAACGAGCTGGCGACGCTCTACGGCGCGTGGAGCCGCGCCGCGCGCGGTGCCGGCAGTCTGCTGCTGCTTTCAGGCGAGGCCGGCGTCGGGAAGACGCGCCTTACGGCGGAGCTGGCGCGCACCGTGCAAGCCGAAGGCGGCCGCGTCTTCGTCGGCGCGACCGCTTCGCCGGAATCGATGCCGTACCAGTCCCTCGTAGTGGCGTTGCGCTCGGGTCTGCCGCTGCTGCTCGCGCGGCAGCTCGGTGCAGAACGGCGAACGGTGCTCGCGCCGCTCCTGCCGGAGCTGCGCGAGACGGAACCACCCGGCATTACGTTTTCGGAGACGTCCGGCGAAAGCGCGACGGCGCGCATCTACGAAGCGCTCTCATACGCCGTGCGCAGCCTCGGATCGCCGCGACCGCTCTTGCTGATCCTGGAGGATCTGCACTGGGCCGGATCGGCTACCATCGAAGCATTGGCAAACATCGTTCGCGATGCCGCCCGTTCGCCGATCCTCATTCTCGCTACCCTTCGACACGAAGAAGCGCCTCTCACGCATCCGCTGCGCGCGCTGCAGCGCTCGTTGCAGCCGTACTACAACGTTGTCGAGCTCGAGCTCGATCGTTTCGGCGAATCCGACGTTCGCGAGCTGCTCGCACGTATCGAGGCATTTGAGGGACGCGAATCGGAGCTCGGGCCGCTCCTTTACGCGCAAAGCGAAGGGAACGCGCTCTTTCTCGACGAGGCGATTGGCGTGATGCTGCACGATTGCAACGCCTTGCCGGCTTCGTCGACGATGGCCGGCCTCATCGCGGCTCGCGTCGGGCGTTTAGAGAAGGAGAGCCGCACCATTGCCGAGATTGCTGCGGTCGCCGGCTCGGGCTGCAGCGTCTCCTTAATTCGCGAGGTCTCCAACCTGTCGGGTCCGTCGATCGCGCGCGGGCTCGACGACCTTCTGGACCACCGCATCTTCCGCGAAGCGGGGGCCCGGGCGGCCTATGATTACGTTTTCAGCCATCACCTGATTGCCGACGCCCTATACGCCGGAATCGAACCGAGCTTTCGCCGGCAGCGCCACGCGCGAATCGCGCATTGCCTCGAAGCAACCTACGATTCGAACGCGCGAGCGGCGCCGCGCGAGATTGCGCGTCACTACGAAGCGGCCGGAGCGGCGCTGCCCGCCGCGCAGTGGTATTTAACGGCCGCGCGCAGCGCCGCCGCCGTCCACGCGCACGGTGACACGATCGAGATGGCGAGCCGTGCCCTCGAAAATGCGAGTTCGGACGAAACGCGTGAGTCGGCGCTCGACATCCGCGAAAAGGCACGCAGCCGGCGCGGCGATCGCGAAGGTCAGCGTGCGGATATCGAAGCGCTCGAACGCCTTGCCGGAGATCGAGCGACCGCGCGCTCCGACGTCGCGATGCGGCGCGTGCTGCTCGCGCGCGCGCTGGGGGACTCCGACGAAGAGCTCCGCCACATTGGCGCGCTGCAAGCGCTGGCGCGAGACCTGGGCAGCGAAGCGCGAGCCCAGGCGCTTACGCAGGTGGCCACCCATGCCGGCCACCGCAGCCGCTCGGCCGAAGCGCTCGAACCGGCGCGCGAGGCGTTGGCAATTTACGAGCGTTCGGGCAATGTCCAGGGACAGCTCGAATGTCTCTGCCTGCTCGTCGAGTTCACGTCCAACATCGGCGACCTCGCCGCAGCGCGTTCCTATCTGGCGCTCATTCGCGAGCGCGCCGCCAGCCTGACCGATCAGGTCCTCGAAGTGCGGGCCCTTGCGGCCGCGGGCGTCGCAGCGCTCTTACGGCAAGAGTACGACGAGTGCTTTGCGCTCACGAAGCAGGCGCTCGAACTACATCTGCTGCTAAACGATCGCGAAGGCGAGGCCGCCTCGCGCGGACGGTTGGCCGTAACCGCCGCCTGGTTGGGCGACTACACGCTTGCGCTGCGCGAGTTCGACCTCGCGCTGGAGATCTACGAAGCGCTCGGGCACAAACGCGGCCTCGCGGCGACGCACACGAACCGCACGGTGCTCCTCATGCGTATCGGTCTCTTCGCCGACGCGCTGCGTTCCATCGAACGTTCCAACGAGCTTTTTGAAAAGGTTCGAGAGAAACGCACCATCGTCGCTAATCGAGTCAATGCAAGCTTCGTAAGCCTGCACCTCGGCGACGGCGCGGCGGCCAAAGAGCTCGCGGCCTCGGCGCTGGAGATCGCGCGCGAGATGGCCTACCCGGTCTTCGAAGCGGCCGCCTTGGCTAACCTCGGAAATGCCGAGCGGGCACTCGGGGAACTGCCGGCGGCGATCGGCCATATGGAGGCCGGCATGGCGATTCGGCGACCGCTCCAAGAGCCGCGCGACTTCGTGGACGATCTCGCCGACTTGACGCTGGCATATGTCGAGGCGGGCCGCACGGCCGACGCGCTCGCGGGTGCGCGCGAGATCGACGCCATCGGTGCGGCGCCGCTCGACGGTGCCTTTTGGCCGCACTATGCCTGGTGGGCTGCCGCCCAAGGCTTTGCGGCTGCAGGCGCGAGCGCACAAGCCCGCGACGCGGCCGCCCGCGCTCGACGCGAGCTGGAACGCTTTGCTAAACGGATCGCCGACGAGCACGTGCGCGATAACTTTCTCGCGCTCCCGATAAACCAGACGATCGCCGCGGCATAACCGCACGCTGCCCGCACGGGGCACTGGTAGAGTCGAGGCGTGCAAGAGCCGGCCGAGTTGGTATTCGTCGTTCGCATGTGGCGCCAGAGAGGAACCGCAGAGAGTGGCCCGTGGCGCGGCTTCGTTCAGGAGATCGAGTCAGGCCGGCGTTTCTACCTCGCCGACACGCACGACGTGGTCGAGTTCATCCAAGCCCGCATGGCGGAGGCATCATGTCAAACCTAACCAAGACGCTCGTAATGCTCTGCGGCCTCGTTCTGGCCGCCCGCTTGCCGGCATTTGCCGCCGAGCGCACCTACTACATCGCTGCCGACGAAGTGACCTGGAACTACGCGCCTGAGGGCATCGACGTTCTCACCGGGAAGCCGTTGGTTCCCGACAAAGATCAGCTGGGATTCGTGTACCATAAGATCGTCTACCACGGATACACGGACGCATCGTTTAGCGCGATGCAGCAACGCCCCGCGGACGATCGATACATGGGTCTGCTGGGACCGGCGATTCACGCCGAGGTCGGCGACACCGTCGTCGTCGTGTTCAAGAACAACGCGCCCTTTCCGCTGAGCTTTCACGTGCACGGCCTGCGCTATCTGAAGACTTCGGAGGGCGCGCCGTACCGCGACGGAACCCTCGCCGGCGCGAAGCCCGGCGACGCGGTTGCCCCCGGCAGCGCCTACACGTATCATTTCGACGTGCCCGCGCGTTCGGGGCCCGGGCCGATGGATCCGAGCTCGGTTTTATGGATGTATCATTCTCATACCGACGAACTGCGCGACGTCAACACCGGCCTGATCGGTCCGATCGTCGTTACGCGTAAGGGCGCGGCACGCCCCGACGGCTCTCCCGCCGACGTCGACCGTGAAGTCTTTACCCTCTTCGCGCAGATGGAAGAGAGCGAGAGCCGCCTCATCAAGGAGAATCTCGCCGACAAACTCACTAACGCGCGAAACGTCAAACCCGGGCCGGATTTTCGCGACGCCAACGGCATCTATTCGATCAACGGCTTCGTCTTCGGCAACATGCCGATGATCGACGTCCATGTTGGCCAGCGCACGCGCTGGTACGTGATGGCCTCGATGAGCGACTTCGATTTCCACGCGCCGCATTGGCACGGAGAGACCGTGGTCTCTAACGGTATGCGCACCGACACGCTGCAAATCGGTCCGATGGGGATGCAGATCGCCGACATGATTCCGGACAATCCGGGCGTCTGGCTCTATCATTGCCACGTCAACATACATCTGGAGCAGGGCATGGTCACGCGCTTCCGCACGCTTCCTTAATGAGTGCACCACCGACTGCCGTCGTGCCGTAAAACCGGAACGCAATGAAAAATCCCGCGGGGGCCCGTGATGCGGCGCCGAAACTACCCTGCGGGAGCTACGGCATGAAAAACTTCTCGAATCTGCGCTCGGTATTGGCGGCGGGCGCCGCTGTGACAATGCTCGCAAGTTGCGCCGCTTCGCAGCCGGCCGTCATGGCGCCGGGTGCGAACGTGCAAGTGCCCGCAAAAACTAGCGAGACGTTCAAATACACCGGCAAGAAGCAGACGTTTACCGTGCCCGCCGGAGTCACGCAACTCTCCGTCGTCGCAAGCGGCGCCAGCGGCCCGAGCGGCTCCGGCTACGTGGGCGGAAACGGCGGGATGGTGAAGGCCACCATTCCCGTAACGCCTGGCGAGAAACTCGCAATCTTCGTGGGCGGCGAAGGCGGCGCTGCAGGCTACGGGCTCGCCGGCCAACCCGGATTTAACGGTGGCGGCGCGGGTGGCGGCGTGAATAAATATGCGATCGGCGGCTGCGGCGGCGGCGGCGCTTCCGATATCCGCCAAGGCGGAGACAAACTTAAGAATCGCGTCGTTATTGCGGCCGGCGGTGGTGGCGGCGGCGTCGATCAAAGCTTCTACGGCGGCGGCTTCGGTGGCGACGGCGGCGGTGCGTTAGGTAGCGCCGGCGGCAGCGGCAACCCCGGCTCGGCCGAAGGTGACGGCGGCGAAGGCGGTTCGCAAACCAACGGCGGCGTAGGCGGATCCGGCGGCACGCGAGGCAGCGGCTACCATCAAGGCAGCCCGGGGAAAAACGGCAAGCGAGGTAGCGGGGGCACCGGAGGCGGTGATACCGATTACGATGGCGGCGGCGGTGGCGGCGGTGGTGGCGGCTACTACGGCGGCGGGGGCGGCGGTGCCGGCTCGTTTGCGACTAGCGGTCAAGGCGGCGGCGGCGGAGGAGGCGGCGGTTCGTCGTATGTCGAGAGATCCGCCACGCACGTTAAGGATCTCGGCGGCGCAGCCACCGCGGGCAACGGCCTCATCGTAATTTCCTGGTAAAGGAGAAAACGTAATGCAACCTACTTGGGAGCCCTATGAAAAGCATGGCGACTTGACGGAGCGCAGCGATCTGCCCGAAAGCGTCTTCGCATTTCCGCTCTCGCGCAAAGAGCCGCTGACCGACGCGAGCCACGTGCGCAATGCGATTGCGCGCTTCGATCAGGTCGAAGACGTTTCTGCTGAAGAGCGCGCCCTAGCCTTTGAAAACATTAGGAAAGCCGCAGGGTACTACGGCATCGATATGTCGGAGACCGACTGGCACCAGTTGACCAAGCCGGGCTAACCGCCGCGCTTGCCGGCGGCCGCTTAGCCTCTCGAAGGACGATAAGTCTAGAGCGGGCAAAGCAAACCGGCAACTGCTATGCCATCTACTCCGATTCCTATTGAGGGAACCCGTCGCCTCGTCTGGCCCGGTGCCACTCCGACGAATGAGACACCGAGCGGCGACGTTTGGCTCACCGCGTGGTTGCGTCCGCGGCGCGGCGGCGAGCTCGACGTCGAACAGGCGCGCGCGTTGGGCGCAACGAGCCCGCTGAAGCGAACCTACGCGGATCGCGCATCCTTTGCCAAAGCGACCGATGCCGATCCCGCAGATCTCGACCTGCTCCGCCGCTACTGCAAGCAGCGTGGAATCGAAGTTGCTGCGACGCATTGGCGCTCCGCAACGTTAACCGGCCCGATCGAAAAACTGATCGAAGCCTTCGGTGCGACCGCCTCCATTTGCGCGCTACCCGATGGGCGCCGCTTTCGCCACCGCTCCGACGAGCTGCACGCGCCGCCGGAGATCGCTGCAGTTCTTCGTGGACCGTTCGGCATCCATGAGTGGCCCCGCTCGCATACGGTCGGCGCGCTGCAGAACAGCGTGACGCCCCTCTCGGCAAAAGATATCGCCGCGCTTTACCAGTTCCCCGATGCGGATGGCAGCGGCGTTACGGTCGGCGTGCTGCAACTGCGCGCGACCTTCGATGCAGACGACTTCACGAAGTGCATGCAGGCTCAAGGCGTTAAGGCGAAGACGCCGGTCGTGGTTCGCGTCGATAATGCGGAGCTCGCGCATCAGATCGAAACCGCCAAGGATCTCGAATCGGCGATCGATACGCAGATCGTGGGCGCGCTCGCCCCCGGCGCCCAGCTCGTGATCTATGCCGCGCCCGACGACGAACGCGGCGTGCTCGACGGCATCCGCAAAGCGCTCTTCGACGAAGAGAACGCTCCGACGATTCTCTCGATTAGTTTCGGCCTTCCGGAGGAACGTTGGACGCCGGTCGCCCGCGACATCCTCGACGAGCTGTTCGCCGCCGCGGCGCTGCTCGGCGTCACGATTCTCTGCGCATCGGGCGACAAAGGTGCTCACGTAGATCCCAACGGCCAAGCGCAGGTGCTGGCGCCGGCATCGAGTCCATTCGCGCATGCCTGCGGTGCGACGCAGATTGCATCCGGCGATGCGCAGGCGGAGAGCGGGTGGCTCAATAGCGGCGGCGGCTTCAGCGCTCACGTGCCGGTGCCGCCGTGGCAAACCACTGCAAGCAGCGTCGCGGCGCAATACAAAGTCGCACCCGGCCGCGGCCTTCCCGATGTCGCCGCGCAAGTGGTCCCCGGCTATACCGTCTACGTCGAAGGTAAGCCGTTTGCGATGGGTGGAACCAGTGCGGTCGCGCCGGCATGGGCGGCGCTGGTTGCGCGCATCAATCAACGGCTCGGAAAACCAGCCGGTTTCTTCGCGCCGCTGCTGTATGCTGCGGCACAGTCGCCGCTACGTGAGATTACGTCGGGTGGAAACGATCGTTACCGGTGTGGCCCCGGGTGGAACCCCTGTACCGGATTGGGCGTCCCCATCGGCGATGCCATCGAGAACGCCCTGCGATAGCTGAGAACGAGCCTTAGTGGACGATGCACTCCAGCGCGTCGTCCTCGAAGGTTGCGTGCGCCGTCTTGTACTTCTCCACGGCCATCTTGAGCTTAATTGTGTCTGCGCCGTGCACCGCAGCAAGTTTTTGATGAAGCGCGTCGATGGTTTGACCGTGCGCGCGCAATGCGGCGCTTGCCTCTGTTCTTGAGTCCGTCATACCTACACCGTTCCTTTCTGCGGCGAAGGCACGCCGCCGGGCTTGGCTTCATGTATCGACTCGACGTGCGCGAGAGCCTCCTTCTCGTCGAGGGCCGCGCCGCGTTCCATATGCTGCGCGATATCCTCGGCCGAGTACGGCTTGGCAAGTTCACCCATCAGGCGCTCGCGCGCGCGCCGTTCGGTGTGCTGCCGAGGAGCCCCCCGCACGCGGTAGATCTCCTCGGAGAAACCGGCGAGAATGGCCGCGCGCTCGTAGTCGCCGTGCAGCGCGGCAAGGAGCGCGTGATTCTCGATCAGCGCGCCGAGCCACGCGCCGCCGGTTTCAGGGTGTCGTCGTAGCGCTTCGAACAGATGCGCGCGCGCTTCGTCCAGATTGTCTGCGGCCATCGCATAGGCGGCGAGATTCGAAAGCACGAGCACCGTATAGATCGAGTTGATTCGGGCGAACGTCTCCTTGGCTTGACGAGCCGCGCTGCGCGCTGCCTCGAGGTTACCGGTCGCGTACTCCAGCTCGCTCAAGTTCAGGAGCGTGCCGGCGTGCGACTCGCTTCCGGGCCGCTCCAAACGTGCAACCTCGGAGAAGCGCCGGCGCGCCAACTCGATCTCGCCACGCTGCAGATTGCTAACCGCCCACATCCGCAGGACCGACTTGGTCGCCGCGCGCGAGAGGAGTTCGGGCGTGACATAGGCGTGCGTGAACGCGCGCTCGGCCTCGTCGAAGCGCGCGGCCATGCCGTAAATCGCGCCGAGATTGCCGTAAGCGAGCGCAATCTCGTTGGGGTCCTGGCTGCGCCGCGCTACCTCGAGCGCGTGCGTCGCCATTGCCTCACGCGCGGCGACCGGCTCTCCGCTCAACCACTTTAGTATGACGCAACGGCGCAGCAATCGCGCGTGGATCGACGTGCTTGGCATCGCCTCTTCCAGCTCGAGCGCGCTTTCGTACCAGCGCAGCGCCTCGTGCGGCATCGCGACGAGTTCGGGCCACTCGATCTCCGCCAAGAGCGTCAATCCCGTCGGCGGATCGTGTCGCGCCGCGATCGTCCAGTCGATCGCCGCGCGAACGTTATCCAGTTCACTCGCAAAGCGCTGCTGCCACTCGACGTCCTCGAGTTCGAGTGCCAGCGGCTGTAGCGACGCAACGAATGCCGCATAGTAGCGCGCGTGCTCGCCGGCAATCGCGTCGGCCTCCCCGGCCTCACCGAGCCGCGCGGCGCCGTACTCCCGGATCGAACGGAGCATCCGGTAGCGGCGTTCCTCGCCGGAGGAATCGACCATGACCAGCGACTTGTCGACCAGCGATCCCAGCGACTCGAGCACTTCCCAGTCGTCGGAGCTCGCGGCACAGACGGCCGCCGCAGCTTCGAGCGTCCAGCCGCCGGCGAAGATGGAGAGCCGCCGAAAGAGCATCCGCGCCTGCTCGTCGAGCAACTCGAAGCTCCAGTCGATCGTGGCACGCAACGTTTGGTGCCGCGGCAGTGCGCTGCGATCGCCGCCGGTGAGAACGCGAAACCGCTCCTTGAGCCGCTCGGTGAGCTGTCGCGGCGAGAGGAGCTTTACGCGCGCGGCGGCCAGCTCCACGGCCAAAGGAACGCCGTCGAGGTTGCGGCAGAGCTCGGCAACGTACGGCGCGTTCTCGTCGGTGAGTTCGAACCGTTCATCCGCGGCGCGCGCGCGATCCACGAATAGCTCGACCGCTTCGTCGATGTCGAGCGACGGCAAGCGAAGTACCTGCTCGCCGCCGATGTTCAAAGGCTCTTGGCTCGTCGCCAGCAGACGGACGCGGGCGCCGCCGCGCAGCATCGCGGCGGCAACGCGACGCACTTCATCGAGCAGATGCTCGCAGTTGTCGAGAATCAACAGCAGCTGGCGGCGCTCGAGATGGTTGAGCAGCGTCGCGAGCAGGTCTTGATTCGGCGTCTCGCGCACGCCCAAGACCTTCGCAATCGTCGTCGTCACCAACGCCGAATCTGAGATCGGCGCGAGATCCACCATCCACACGCCGTCCGAGAAGTGTTCGAGCATTTCGGCGGCGGATTGAATCGCGCAGCGCGTCTTTCCCGAGCCGCCCGTTCCCGCCACCGTCACCAGCCGGTTATCGTCGAGCAGCCTCTTGATCGCCGCGATCGTCTCGGCGCGCCCCACGAACGAGGTAAGCTGCTGCGGCAAGTTGTTCGGGAACGACTCGAGCGAGCGCAAAGGGGGAAAGGCCTCGATCAGGCCAGGCGCGGCGAGTTGATAGACGCGCTCCGGCCGAGAAAGGTCCTTGAGGCGATGCGGTCCGAGATCGCGCAACTGCGCGCCGTCGAACGCGGCGTCTTGCAGCAGGTCGGCGACCGTCGTGGAGATCAGCACCTGACCCCCATGGGCGATCGCCATCAAGCGCGCCACGCGATTGAGCGTCGGACCGAAGTAGTCGTCGTCGCGTTGTTCGGCGTAGCCCGCATGGAGCGCCATGCGTACCCGGATACCTTCGACCGCCGAAAAATCTTCGGCGGCAATCGCGCGTTGTCCGCGCATAGCTGCAGCAACGGCCCCCGTCGCCGTCGTAAAGACGGCGCAAAAAGCGTCGCCGACGACTTTGAAAACGTAACCGCCTTGTGCCTCGATCGCCTGGCGCAGTAACGCGTCGTGGCGTGCGAGCGCCGCCGACATCGCTTCGGGCGCGCGCTCCCACCGCTGCGTGCTGCCCTCAATATCCGAGAAGAGAAAGGTTACAGTGCCGGTCGGCCGGCGCCCCGTCGTGCTCACAATGCGTTATTTTTCGGGCCGGGCATGCTTCGGCCATGTATGCCGGTTAGCGTCGTCATCAGCCGTGTAAAATGAAACGGTGCGACCAAGTTTCACCCGCCTAGGCATCGTACTGCGTCCCAACGCTCGGCGCGTCGAGCGCATGGGCGTCTTGAATCCGGCGTGCGCGCGCTTGCGCGACGGGAGCCTCGAGCTCTATCCGCGCCTGGTCGCCCCCGGCAACATCTCGCGCATCGCTCTCGTCGAGACCGACGAGCGCCCGGACGGCGTCCTCGAGGTCGCGCCGCACGGCTACGCACTCGAACCCTCGGCTCCGTACGAGCTTCGCACCGAGCCCGGCGGCCACGGCTGCGAGGACCCGCGCATCACGTATATCGCCGCGCTCGGTCGCTACGTCATGGCCTACGTCGCTCTCGGGCCGCAGGGACCCGCGGTTGCCGTGGCGCTCTCGACCGACGGCCTGCAGTGGGAACGCCTGGGCCTTATGCGTTTTAAGGAGACGCCTGAGAAGTTTGCAGACAAAGACGCCGCCTTCTTTCCCGAGCCGGTCACCTCGCCGTCGGGCGTGCAATCGTTGGCGTTTTACCACCGTCCGACGCTGCAGATCTCCGTGGAGAGCGGTGAGGCCGCGATCGCGGCGATCGAAGCGTTGCCCGAAGATCGGCGGGAGGGCATCTCCATCGGCTACGTTCCGCTCGCGCCCGTTCAAGCCGATATCACCGCGCTCTGCGCCGTCGCCGAGACGCAACGTCTCGCGCTGCCGCCGGCAAACTGGGGCACGATCAAGGTTGGAGCCGGAACGCCGCCGGTGCGCGTCGCGGAAGGTTGGCTGGCGGTGATTCACGGCGTCGATCGCTTACCGCATCCTGACGGCAAGACGCTGCTGCGCTACTGCGGGGGCGTCATCATTCACGATGCCGCCCAAATCAGTCGCATCGTCTACCGTTCGCCCGATCCGCTCTTCATTCCGGAACGCTCCGGCGAGCTGCATGGAATTGTAGGCGACGTCGTCTTCCCAACGGGCATCGATCCGCGCGGCGAGCGCGCATTCGACATCTACTACGGCATGGCCGATTACGAAGTCGGCCGCGGCCGTCTTACGCTTGCGTAACTATACGTCCGGTCGCGTCGGCAGTACGGCGATCGGAGTCTCCTCGATCTCGAAGAACGTTTCGACGATCGGCGCCGACGCGATCGCCTGCGTTGCGGCCAGAACGTCGGGCTGCTTTTCGGGCGGCAGTTGGGTGATGAGCTGTGCGTACGTCTCTTGCGACGGCAACTCGTTAAACGGCGGATACCCTGTCTTAAAACCGCCGAACAAGCGCGAGATCGCCCCCATGATCGCGCGATAGCGAATCCAGCGGTGCCGCTGCCAACCCTGCGCATCCGGCACGTCGTCCGCGAACACGTTGAGGAGCTTCTCGCCGGCCTGCGTTCCGAGGGCCGTCATCGTCGTAATCGTTTGCGGCGGCATATTCAGATTCAAGCCGCCCTGATCGTCGGTGAGTCGGATTGCAACGATACGGCTGGCATTTCCCGGAAGACTTCCCAGCGTGACGTCCTGCCAAGTTCGCGCCGCATCCAGGATGGATGAGGCAAACGCCAGCACCTTGCCGCGCGCGTCGCCGCGATCGATCCTGTCCCACGGATTCACGGTTCCGGCAGGCGCCTCGCTCTCGATGAAGACCGCACCGGGCACGTATTTGGCAAACTCCGTTTGCGTGCCGAAGTGCGCCTGCGCTTTGCCGGCGGCGCCGGTCCCCGACGATGGCGCGCCGCCCACCAGATCGATCGCAAAGGTTGGCCAGCGCGGCAGCGGGTTGTCAAAGAACTGGATCGGAAAGTTGCTGGTGAGCCCGCCATCGGAGAACCAAATCCGTTGCATCGCTCCCGTTTCGTCGATCGCGTAGAGCGGAACCGCGCAGAAGAGCACCGGAAACGACATGCTGAGGCGGGTCGCCACGACGATCGGCACCTTATCGGCTGCAGGGAAACGATAGTACGTGTCGTTGGTAACCAGCTCGGTCTTCTTGCCGAACTGCATCATATGGTTGACGATGCTCTCGGAGAAGAACGCAGCGAGATCTTCCTGCCGGAAGTAGATCGAGGGGCGTCGTTTCCCGTCTTCGTCAACGTCGGTCGCCGTATCGCGAACCTGGCTAATGCAGTTGTCGGGATTGAACGGCAACGCATAGGGACGCCCCAGCGTGAGACAGGTCGTCACCATGCGAAAATCGATGCTGCGCTCGCCGGCATCGGGAGTGTACCAGGGCGGAAACGGCGCATTCCACAGGTCACCGAAGGTCAACGGCGCGCTTGCCGGGCGACCTGCCGCCTGTGCCACGAATGCCTCCAACCAATTGAAGAGCGGAGGCGTCTGGCGCGCGGTGAGCGTCGTTACATCCGTCACCGCCGCAAGCTGCGCCTCCGCCTTGCTGCTGTAGCCATGGCACCAGCCAAAGCTATTGCCGTCGAGCACTGCGACGACGCGAATCACAAACCAAATTGCGATAAACACCAGCGCGGCGATCACGCCGAAGAGTATCGAGACGCCCAGCAGCCGCGCGAGCGCGAGCGGCGTCACCGGTGAAGCGGCCCACAGGAAACCGCCGAAGGTGATACCCACCGTCAGCACCGGAATCCAAAGATACCAAACGAACAGCGCTAGGATCAGTTGCAGCGTCTTCGTGAGCGCGGAGGCGTTGCCGATTGGGATCAGGGCGATCTCGAGCAGCGTCCGCGCTTTTGGATCGGCCGCAAAAAGCGCCCGCAACGTACCATGGCGTCCGAGAAAGCCGGGGAGTTTCGCCAGCTCGTCGTAGCCGGCGCCCGTGCCGGACTGACGGCGGCGATACTCCGCCGCCGCCGTTACGGACGCGGCAATCGCCCCCACCGACGTTCCGCCGATATTTTTGAGGATATAGGTGGTCGCGAGCTTACAGATCGCCGACGGATAGACGACGCCGCTCGTCACCCCGCCCTTCATCACGACGTCGCAGAAGCGCCGCGTATCGAGGCCCGCATAATTACTCATCATTCACCTACTGCCAAAACCTGCAGCCATCGTCCTGTCGCTTTGCTACCAGAGCGCTATCACTAGAAGAAGAAGGCGAGTGCGAGCGCCAGCGCGCTAAGTGCGAGGCAGCTTAGATGAAATGCGTACAATCCGTACCTCATTCGAGCTCCTTTCGGCGGGTGCCGTATCCGAAGCGATGGCACCCAGGCATGTTCCCATCCTACGGGGCTCCGCGAGCCGCCGACAGGCACAACCACCCGCACGAATTTCCCCTGGCGGGCTACGGCGTCGGAGAGCTCGCGGGTGCCGGCACGCCGGCGTAGAGCGCAAGAGGCTGGTCCCGTTGCGGAGCCTGCGATGACTGAGCGGTTTCGGGCGACGAAATCGGACAGGGCGAGGCCACCGGCGCAACCGGCGCAACCGGCGGCTGGAGGCTGGCCAACTTGCCGCTAACCACGCCGTCGCAGGGCTTTATTGCCAGCGCGGCAGTGTACGCAGTGCTCGCCCCGGTTGAGTCGCCTATGGTCGCCTTGACGTTGCCCAGAATCTCGTAGGCAAAAAAGTTGTCGGGATTCCCTCGATCGACCGCGAGTGAGGCTGTTTCGTCGGCGATGCTCTCTTGCGGGCGCCCAACCTCGGCGTAGGCGGCACCGCGGATTCGCAGTCCGAACGCGTTGTGCGGAACGCCTGCTATGACCGCCGTTTCATCCGTGACCGCGTCGGCTGGGTCGCCCGAGTAGTAGCGCGCAGCACCGCGAACCTGCAGCGCGAAGATCAGGTTCGGGTTAAGTTGTAGACTTGCGTCCTCATCGCTAATGGCGTCGGCATATCGCCCAAGCAGATACTCCGCCTCGCCCAAGGTTGAACGTCGTGAGGATCCTGCTGCAAGAGTACGTTCGCAAGCGTGACAACTTGCTCGCAATGGCCCGCGCGTGCGAGGTCTTCAAGGCGTTGACGCTCCGGCGCGTACGTGGGCGAGCCGACGCCGGACGCAACAACCAACAAAGCCGCCGCGAGAACTGACTTTGCAGCCCTCCGTTCCATGCAAAGCCATCGTAGCAGGCAAATGGTGCCGTCACAATCCGCGGAATTGCGGCGCGGTCAGTTGATTCACCGACGAAAAATGGCTCGAAACCGGCCGTGATGCTCGTCGACGAGGCTGGCAGGATCGGGTAGGGGGTCCGGCCCCGCAAAAGCCCTCGAACCAGCGGCGCAGACGGAGCGTTAACGCTTCGTTTAGCAAGCTGCCAATTGCTTAACTCTACCGTATACGAGCCGCCCTGGCCATAATACGAGGTATCTAGCCGAAACGGCTAGCGCAGCTTACCTCGCGCCCTCCGCGCATTCGCGGTAGGAAAGGACGGACAGCATGTTCATGTTCCTCCACGCCCTCGCCCTCGCTCTGGGTCTCTTTAATGGTATCGGCGGTATCGGCGCCGACTCGAGCCACGTCTATTCCGGTGGAGGCGTCGTGCAACCCAGCGACGGCGGGACAATGGACACCTAGTCCTAGCAGGCCACCCAGTTCAGCCGAAGATATTTTGGCGCGGCGGCGGGGCCGGGGCCCCCGTCGCGCTAATCTATCCGGCTATGGCCCGCAAACAGCTTGCCGAGGCCGGCTGGCTCGAGGAGATGCGCGCCCTGTATAACCAGGGCCAGTTTCTCGCTGCCGGCGACGTCTACGATGCGGCGACCGCGTCGGGCGCCACTCCCGCGTACGAGGCGCAGTTACTTGCAGCGCGGATCCTGCTCAAGCGTGATGAGAATCAAGCCGTTGCGTTTCTAATTCGCCGTCCGCCGAAAGCCAACGCCTTGCGCGAACGCTTCGAGTGGGCGATGCTGCTTGGCACCGGCTACGCGCGCATGCGCGACTTCGAGCGCGCCGATCACCATTTCGAAGTCGCAAGCGGGCTGGTCCGCATGCCGCTGCAGCGCGCCGGCCTCGCCTATCAGATTGCGCGGCGCTACATGCTCGAAGGGCGCCTCGACGACGCGCGCCGTGCCCGCGACGAAATGTCTGGCGACACGTCGTTGGCGACACGCATCAGGGTCGAGTGTCTTGAATCCTTCATTCTCAGTCACGAAGAGCGTTATCGCGAGCAGGCTGAAGCGACCATCCGCGCCATCAAGCTGATGGGCGCGCAACGCAGCGCGCATCTCGAGCTGTGGTTCCACGCGGTGCAAAATCTCGCGCTGCTCGGGCGCGAGTTGCCGTTCCCCGAGGCGTGCGACCTAGCGCGGACGGAGATCGACGAAGACATCGAGTGGCCGCCGGACTTCGGAACCCAGAGGTTCAAAGCGCTCAAAGCCGTGGGCTGGTCCTGCGCGCTGCGCGGCGACCTCTTAGGCTGTTTTCGCTATCTGCGCGCGGCCGAGCGCACCCGGCCCAGCCTCGCCTACGAAGCGATCGTGCTGCTGGATCGCGCCTATTTCGCGCGCATCGTCGGCGAAGGGAACTGGGCGAGCAACGAGGTCGCCAAGGCCGAGATGCTCTTCGACCGCATCGACTGGAACGAGACGCCCGGCGAAGAACGTCTCGGCCTTCTGCTAATGGCTGAAGCGATGGCCGAATACAACGCGGAGAAAGCGCACTACTATCTCGCGCGCTACAAGAATCTCGATCGTATGCGCTCGCCAGGACTACTCATCGCCTTCGACCACCGCAGCGAAGCGTTTGCCGCTTACAGCGAAGGTTTCGTAAAGCTCAAGAGCGGCGCGGCCGGTGGCGAAGAGGCGCTGCGCAAAGCCTGGATCGTCTTCGACCGCATCGGCTACGACTGGCGTGCCGGCCGCACCGCATTGAGCTTGAGCGAAGCGACGAAGAAAGATCGCTGGCGTCATCTCGCCGAGGACAAACTTGAAGGCTATCCGCGTTCGTGGCTTGCCCGCGAAGTCGCCGCGAGTCTTATGCCGCCGGTTAAAGTCATCAAGCTACCGCCGATGCAGCGTAAAGTGCTCGACATGCTTTGTCAAAAGATGAACACCAAAGAGATTGCGGCAAAGCTCGGGCTCAGCCCGCACACAATCCGCAATCATCTCAAAGCCGTCTTCCGCGCGTACGACGTCAACAACCGTACCGCGCTAATCGCGGAAATCGCGCAACGGGGCGAGCTGCCCGCTAACGCGTAGTCGTTAAGTCGCCAAAAGGCGCGCTCACGGCTCTCACGCAGAACGTTTAGCGCGAGCCCTTGTCCGTTCGTTGACCCTGTGGTAAATTCTCCGCACTAGCCAAATGGCTAGTCATTACTTATCAGGCAAGGGGGAGGCACCGCGCCTATGGTCTCCTCGGTGGTTTCGTCTAAGGTTCGCGCCAAAGCGATTGGGGGCACCGCGCATAACACCGCGATGCTCACCGCCTTCGGTCTGCTCTGTTTCGAGCTCGTGCTCGTCTCGTTGCTCGGATACGGTCTGGCCGTTCGCAGCGCGCAGCCGCCCGCACTGTTATTGCGCTCGGAGGGGGCGCACGCGCGTCTGGCCGGAGTCGTCTGCAACGCTAGCCATCGCGCCGCGCAGGTCGCGCCGTTTAAGTGCAACGACGCGCTCGAGGCCTCGCAGGCCGATCTCGCGCTGCAAGTTCGTCTCTGGCAGGGCGTGCACGCATCGGGAACGTTGGCCACCGTCACCCGCGATGGCCGGCCGGTTGCCGTGCGCATGCCCGCCGAAGATTGGGACGGCAAGCGGCTGGACTTCATCGATCTGATCAATAAGCTGGTGCTGCTCTCGCTGGCCGTCGTGGTGATGGCCCGCGGACGGGGGCGCCTCGCGCTGCTGGCCGGGCTCGCGCTCTACGGCATCGCCGCGGGGGCGGGCATTCGTCCGGCCATCGTGGACGTGCCGGCCCCGCTGGTCGTCGCCGTGCACTTTGCTCAGCAAGCATTGCTTGCCATCGGGCTCTTCTGCCTGATGCTGTTGGCCATCGACATGCTGCATACGGCGCCGGACAAAGACGACAAATCCAAACAGGTGCGCCCGCAGACGCTCGAGCTGCTCTGGTGGCTGGGCGCGATGCTCGCGATGATCGTATTCTTTGCCTCGACCTACCGCACGGTCTTCTATCCATTCATGAACGCGTTGACCTGGGTCGGGATGAACAATCATCTGCCCACGCGCGACCACTTCTGGCGGCTCTATCTCTTTATGCCGCCGGCACTGGCGATGATCGCACCGATCCTCGTGATGGGCTTTGCGGTCGCGCGCGCCTCGCGTGAAAATGCACCACTCTATCGCTGGATCTTCGCCGCCACGGGCTTTGGGTTGCTCGGCACGGTAATCTGGCTGCTGTACACGGCGAAGGCTCCCGTACCGGAGTTGTTCCCAGTCGTGCTCACGCAGGCGATCATGGGCGCCGGCTTAGCCTATGCGTTCATCCGCCGGCGGCTCGTCGACGTCGCCTTCGTCATCAATCGCGGAGCGGTGCTCGGCGTCATCTCGCTCATCATCGTCGCGCTGGTCGTCGGGCTGGACCGCTGGATGGATCCCCGCATCGAAACTGTTTCGCAGTCGCTCTTCGGCAAGTTGCGCGGCTCCAATCCTGCCGTCTTGGGGGCCGCTTTGCTCGCCTTGAACTATGTGATCATTCTGACCGTCGGACTCTCGGTGCGCTTCTTCGAGCCGCCGGTTGAGTGGGTTATCGACCGGCTGCTTTTCGCGCGTCGCTATCGGATCAAGCAGGGACTCGTGAAGTTGCGCAGCGGTTCGGGTATGGCCGAATCGGCCGATGATTTCATCCAATCGGTCACGCAACAGATGCGCACGATCGTCGGCGCCCGCAGCGTGACGCTCTACGAACAGAAGGGCGATGCGCTGGTACCCGTCTACGTCGCTGCCGGCGAAGACGGCAGCAAGCTGGATCCCAAGCCGCTCAATAAAGATGATGAGATCAGCCGTCGCATCAGCAAGTCGCAGACGCCGACGGAGGCGCGCGGTCTAAGCACCGAACTCCCCGCTTCGGCCGTCGCGTTTCCAATGACGCTCGCCGATCACTTCATGGGGGCCGTCGTCGTCGACCGGCAATCCGAGCTCGACCCCTACGATCCCGATCTGCGCGCGCTCATCGGCGGCTTCGTTCGCGACTTCACCGCAAATCTGTTGTACCTGCGCTCCTTACCGGTTCGAGTCCCGCGCACCGCGCCACAAGCCCCCGTCCCCACGCCTGCCGGGCGGGGGCTTCGCGCGCGCGTGTCATTCTAAACCTACTCACTCGCTAAACCGCAACCAGAGGGCATGAAATGAATAAGCAGTTACAGGCAAATCGTCGCATTGGAGAAGCGGGCCAGGTATTACCGCTGATTGCGCTCGGGCTCGCGGTCGTGATGGGCTTCGCCGGCATGGCAGTGGACGTCGGGTACTTGCAGTATCGGCAGCAACAGCAGCAATCGGCGACCGATGCCGCGGCGTTGGGCGGGGCGCAGCGCCTGGCGTCGGCAGGGTGCCCCGGCCAAAGCGTGGCCAAAGCCGCTGCGCAGCTCGACGCGGCCGACAACGGTTACACCGACGGTAGCGGCGGGGTAACGGTCGCGGTCCAAAATCCGCCGGCGCAAGGATCGTACTCCGACAATAGTTGCGCAGTTTCCGTGACGATCACCACCCAACACGTAGCAACTTTTTTCACGCGGCTCTTCGGCTATTCGAACGGCATGGCCGAATCGACTCAATCCACCGCGATCGTCGGCGCTAACAGCAACGCCTGTATCTACCTGTTGCTGCCGTCAACCCCGTCGGACCTGAGCAACGCACATCTCAATGCGCCGGGCTGCCGGATCATCATCAACGATACGGCGAACATGAGCAACGCGAGCATAGATGCCGCGGAGATCAGCTATGCGGGCGCAGCGCCCAACACTAGCGGGGCGACCTTCGCCGAGGCGGCGCCCGCTCCGGCGCTGATCACTGCCGATCCGTGTCCGGAAATTGCCGGCTGCGCGGACCTGACCAACAGCCCGCCTGCGGCTACCGGTTGCTCGAGCGGCACCTTTGCAAACACGTCGATAAATCAGGGCTGCTACACGAACCTGAACCTGAGCGGCACGGTCACGCTGAATCCGGGAGTCTACGTGATCAACGGTTCGCAGTTCCACGTGAATAATGCGACGGTAACCGGCAACGGCGTCACGATCTACATGACGTCGGGGATCAACGACGTGAACTTCAGCAACGCAAATATCACGCTTTCGCCGCCGACCAGCGGTAATACGGTAGGGGTTCTGTTTTACCGCCCGGGGTCGCAAAGCTCCGCCATTGACCTCAGTCATTGTACCTGCTCGTTGAGCGGGCTCCTGTACTTTCCGACGACACAGGTTAACTACAGCAACGCGGGCGGCGGCTACTCGGTGCTGGTCTTCGGCGAGGCAAACTTCAGCTCGAGTACGACCAGTGATTTTGCGACGCCGGCCTTGGGTCAAGCGCTGGTCGGAGAGGCGGTCTTGGCGCAATGAGACGATTTATTCGCTCGCAGGATGGTTCGAGCGTCGTGGAGTGTGCGCTCCTGGCGCCGGTGTTCGTCTTCCTCCTGATCGGGCTGATCGAGACGGGACGATATTGCTACTTTGCGATTCTGGCGGCGCACGCCGCGCACGCCGGCGCACAATACGGCGCTCAGGATACCAAGACGGCCGACGACGGTAGCGGCATGGCCTACGCCGCCAGAGAGGACGCTATGTACTTGTCCAACTGGACGGTGAGCGCGACGCATCTGTGCTCGACCAACGCCGCTGCGCTCGCTACGTGCAGCACTTCGGCAAGCCTGCCGACGAACACGATCTACTACGTCAAGGTCCAGGTCGCCGGGACGTTTTCCTCGCTGCTGAACTATCCAGGCATTCCCACGAACGTGGCGATCTCGGGCAGCGCGATAATGCGCGTGGCAAGCCAATGAACGCACGGCATCGGCAGCGCGGCGCCAGCATGCCCGAAACGGCGATAGTCGCGGTGGTCGTGCTCGCTTTGATCTTTGGCATCATTGACTTCGGGCGGGCAATATACACCTATGGATACGTCGCGCAGCTCGCCCGTCAAGGCGCGCGCTGGGCGATCGTCCGCGGATCGAAATGCAGCCCCAGCGAGATCAGTCCGTGCCCCGCGCGTTCGGGATCGGCGGATGTCGGGCCCTACGTGCAGAGTCTCAACGAAGGCGCGATGAGCGGGAACAACATCACCGCCTCCTTGAGTTGGCCCAGCTGTCCAAACGGCGTGGGGAGCAACGCACCGGGCTGCTACGCTAGAGTTACGGTCTCGTACCCGTTCACTTTTGTCGCCCCTTTTGTCTCGCAGCTCACCATCCCAATGTCGAGCTTCTCGCAAATGGTAATCTCGCAGTAAGTGGCTGTCATCCTGACGCTGAGCTTGTCGAAGTCTCGTACAGCAAGCGCAGTCGACGGATAAAATGTAGGTGTCATCCTGAGCGGAGCGAGCGCGGCGAGCGGAATCGAAGGGCGATCAAAGACAAAGCGGAGCAAGGGCGTCCTCCCGATGCAGCGCGACGCGTTGTCATACTACAAGTCCGTCCTGCCGCTGGTTGCCGCCTCGTTTGACGGCGTTCCGGTGCTCTGGGCGACGTACCCGAATCCGAACGATCCGCCGGTTTTTCACTTCAGCTATCATACCGAGCCGAGTCGAAGCACGACAACCGAAGAGAGCCGTAAACTTCCGACGGTCGACGTTCCCGCCGCCGACGGAACCATCCGCACTTACTTTACCCTAAGGCGCGACACCCTCGCGTGGTTGGCAACGGAGCATCACGCACTCGAGTTCCATTCGTGGACGCCGATCGCATCGAACCCCAGCGCGCTGCGCTACGCGCGCATTCTTCTGGAAACCGGCAGCATCGACCGCGGCCCGAATCCCAAGAGCACGCGCGACGCCGCGATCGTGTTGCGTGTATTGCTACGCGAGCGTGGCCTGCGAGCGATTCCGCTACTCGATGGCAACGGTGGCGTCGCGCTCTATATTCCGTTTGACGACGCCCCCGATTACGCCGACGTGCGCCGCTGGCTGCACGTCCTCGCCAACGACGCGGCGGCCCGTCATCCCGACCTCTTCACGACCGAGCCGAACAGCGCCGGCGGTTCGCGCGTGCACGTGCAGGTACGCAATAACGCGCCCGGACTCTTCAGCGTGCTGCCCTACAGCCTGCGCGGCCCCGACGGGCGTTGTGCCGTCGCCCCGGTGAGCTGGGACGAGCTCGCCGACTTCACGCCGGACCACCTGCAGATCGAGGCGACAAAACTTCTCGACCGCATTAGCGAGCGCGGCGACCTCTTCGCCTCGCAGCGCGACACCATCCGGCCGCAAGTCTTCGGGGGCCTGGCCAAGAGACTGGTCGACGGCACGCCTCCCGGCGACGAAATCAAAGCGCTCGTCGCTCGATTGCGCGCCACCGTTTCTGGAGGCGACCCCGCGGCGTGGGAAGCGGCCGTCTGTGACGCCTTCGCGCACCTCGGCTTTCGCTCGACGCATCTCGGTGGCCACAAAGCTCCCGACGGTTACGCGGATGCATGCGCCGGCCCGCTCGGTTATCGCGTCATGCTCGAATGTAAGACGGGCCCGGATGTCGTGCCGCGTCCGGAGGTCGCCGAAGCCGCAAAATGGCGCGAAGATTACCACGCGCAGTTCAACGCGCTCGTCGGCCCTGGCTTCGCGGAAGAAACCGAGCTCCACGACGAGCTGCTCACCCGCCACGTCAGCGCCTGGACGGTCGACGATCTCGTCACGGCGCTCGACCAGCGCCTCGATCCCTTGGAGCTCCGTGCCTGCTTCGCCCCAGGCTACGCCGGCGACGCCATGCTCGACGTTTTAGCGGAGCGCGATGCGATTCGCTAGGTATGCCAAGCAGCAACCGAGCTTTACCTCGGTCGCGAACGGTGGTAACATATAAGCCCCTGCCGAGGCGGGGGACCGGAGGATTCTATGTTTAGAATCGGTTCTATTTTGCTTTTGGCGTCTTTATGCGCCGGAGCAGCAACCGCGCAAACCGTTTCACGCACGGTGTGTTCCGCGCACCTCCACCAGTGCGTAACCTACTTCTCCGACGGCTCGCATTACACGTCGGAGTACTATCCGTATCAGCAAACCGCCCCAACGAAAACCTCGAACAACACCACCGCGCACGCGAAGTACTATCGGTACCTTCAATCTACAACCGCGACCACCCCATCCGGAACGTACTACACGCAGTACAATCCGTACCTCAACTCCAGCACTACAACGGGGCCGAGCGGCTATCAACAGCAGTGCAACTACAACTACTATCTCCAAACATACCAGTGTCGCTAGCATGATAACAGCCTTCGCCGTACTGCTCTGCGTCGTTCCCGTCAGCTCGTGGCTGGCGCAACGGCGCCGTTTGATCCGTATCCGCCGGCGGCCAAAGAAGCCGGTAAACGCGTTCGTGTTCAGCTTGGCTACGGTGTAAATGTGATATGGGCAGCGGTCAGCGGCAACGAGGGAACGTCGAACAGAGCGACGTTCCCTCGCCTGCCGGATAACGGGGCCCGAGCTGTCTTCTAACGCCGGCAACAACGGACGCCAATTGCGCCACAAGCTGGTACGCGATCGCATTCCGGAGATCATATCCAATGACGGCAACGTGGCCGTCACGTACACGCTTGACGATGCCGGGTTGGATCGGGCGTTAAAGGCGAAGCTCCTCGAGGAATGCGCCGATGTGATCTCGGCATCGGACCCCAACGGTCTTCCGCAAGCACTAGCAGACGTGTTGGAGGTCGTCTACGCCCTTTCGGATCGGTGCGGAGTGAGCCGCGAAGCGCTTGAGGAGATTCGAAAGTCGCGCGCGCTGGAGCGCGGAACCTTTAGCCAAAGAGTTTGGCTGGAAGAGACCTACCCCACGCCGAAGTGACTGCCGGTGGTAGTCTCGCCAGTCATCGATACCGGCCTCATCTTGGCCGCGCTGTATTTGGTACTCAGCGTCGTCGTTTCGACTATAAACGAGCAAATCGCCTCATTCTTCCACTGGCGCGGCAACCTGCTCTACAGCGGCGTGCGCAATCTGCTGAGCGGCGCCGAGGAGCTGACGAAGGCGCTCTTCGCGCATCCGCTCATCGCATCGTCCGGCCCCCGTCCCTCGTACATTGACGCGAGGAACTTTTCGCTCGCGCTGTGGCAATCGATTGCGGCGGCTAAGACGAGCCAGGATACGAGCGGAAAGACCGTCCTTACCTACGCTCTCAGCGATGCTGCAGCCGCGCCTGTAACCGCCACCGGAACGCTGCAATCGCAGATCGCGCAGTTCCCCAGTGCGAACCTGCGCTCCAGCCTTTACGCATTGCTGAGCCAAGCGCAAGGCGACTACGCGAGTCTGCTGCAGGCGACCGACGCCTGGTTCAATCGTCAGATGGATCGCGTCGCCGGCTGGTATCGCCGCAAGACGCAATACGTGGTGATCGCGATCGCCGTCGTGCTCGTCGCGCTCCTGGGAATCGATACGATCAAGATCGTCTCGCGTCTATACGTTAATAGCGACGTGGCCGGCGCGCTCGCGACCTCCGTGGCAACGACGCTCTCTGAACCAACGGCAGCGCCCGCGACCGCGACTCCGCCGCCTCTAACCTACAACGAACAGCTAAACCTGCTTTCGGCGCTCGACGATCCCCGCTTCATCGGTACCATTATCAGCGGGCCGGTCTTCTTTTCATCGGACGACAAGAACGCCGAGCTGCGACCTATGGGCGAGGCCACCCACATCGCAGGCGTCATCATCACGATCATCGTCGCATCGCTGGGCGCCCCATTTTGGTTCGACGTCTTTACGCTCTTCATCAACTGCCGGATGGCAGGCCCCAAGCCGCCGGCGAACACGAACGGAACCAACCCTGCCGTGTCATCCTGAGGGAACGGATCTGTTCAGGCCGCGGTGCGAGCCACGTAACGGAACTGCCCGGGCTCCCACGCGCAGATGCTTCTATCGTTCATAACGAACGACTCGCATCCGTCAACCTCGGGGTTGAAGTCTTCGTTGAGCCTTTTGGTCGCGGGCCAGTTTACGGCCGGCTCTTGGCGCGCCGCGCCGCGCGCCTTCGTATTTGAGAACTGCGGCGATTTCACGAGCGCGTTGAGCGCGGCAGCGAGTCTTCGAGCGTCATCCATTGCCGTGGCGACTCAGAGGGTGAAGAGACTCGCAGATCCGCACTGGGTTGGCTGAACCTGGTACTGCGGGCCTGCGGGACTCGACGCTACTGCCGCGCTGCTGCCCGGCGGCGAGTTCGGGTTGTACGAAGGCGAGAAAGAGAAGAGATGCTTGGAGCGATCGTCGACGAGGGAGCCGATCGTGACGCCGGGCAGAACCGAAGCGTCGCTCGGCACGGTAGACGCAGCGCCAGATAGGCTGTTGACGAAGCATCCGTCTTGGTACCAGGCCGGCTGATTCCAAAGATATCGCGAACTCGATTGCAACGCGTGCCATCGGTACGGAACGAACAGCGGCTCCACATCTAGGCGGCCCCCCTTCGAACGCGTGTCGACCTCGAACGGCACTTTGAACGAATCTTGGCCGTAGCGGCCTTCTGCAGCGCGGGGCGGCAGATGCGAAACGGGTGCGCTATGGAAGGCGGGCGTCGGTGCGCCGAGCGCTACGACCGGCGGCAGCAGCGCCAGTGCGATCGTACCGGCTAAGGCGAACGTGCGGATCATGCTTAGCGGACTTCTCTTGCCGTCGCCCTGAGCCTGTCGGTGAAGGGCACCTGACCCTGAGTGGATTCGAAGGGCGACGATCTGCCGCGTCACGAATGCGGGCCGCTGCATGGATCGCGGAGAATTTCTGACGGGGTTGGCGTTCGCGCTGACGGGGGCAACCGTTCCCGTGCCTTCGCCAACCGCGTCGCCGAGTAAGTGGGACGTGTGCTTAAAGAACCCGGTGTTGCCTTATGACAGGCCGCTCGGCTTGACGATGCGTGTGCTCGATGGTCCGAACTTTGATCTGGCTAAGTACCGAGGCCAAGCCGTTCTGCTGAACATCTTCGCGACTTGGTGCGGTCCGTGCAACGTGGAGATGCCGTACGTAGTCGAGGCCGCGAGCGACTACGCCTCGCGTGGTCTTGCGGTGATCGGTATTGATGCAGCGGAGGAGGACAACACCGTCCGCGCGTTCCGTCGTCGCTACGGCATCACGTTTCCGATCGCGATGGATCGCGACGGCACATTCGTACAAGTGCTCGAGGTCGGCCGGAACGGGTCCAACATCACCTTCCCGGTAACGCTCTTTATCGATCCGAACGGATTTCTGTATTGCGACACGAGGGTAGCCATGGGCAGGGCTCAACTGCGTTATCGCATCGAGCAGTTTCTCGCCGCAACGGCGCCCCCGATCGCCACGCCGTCGCCTGCGCCGCGGGCGCGCTAGATCATGGGCTAGTTTGCCGCGCTCCCCCGCCGGATGCGACGCTGGCACCGATCGGCGTCGGCGTGGTGTCGGCCTGGACCATGGTATAGGTCTGGGGGTGCCAGAGCCTTACTAAGGTGAAGATGCAGGCGACGAATATCGCCCAACCGGCCAGCTCGAAGAGTTGCTTCGTCGGCACCCTATCAGCGGTTCTCATGCGATAACCCTAGCAACGCGGCCGTATGAAAACGTTCGTCCCGGCGCCCCAGACCGTGGATCCACCCACGGGCGGCCGTAATCTCCAGAAGCACGGCGGCCGAGAAAGCCGCAACGAGCGCGAGATCCGTGATTGTCAGAGAGGTCATTTTTCCAAAATCTCCTTCTCGGCAATCATGGCACCCGGCGGCGACGGCGGTAACGCACACCCGTACAGCGGACTCGCACAAGTGCCGGACTCAAGGACCGGCCGTCGGTTCTGGACGCCCGATGCGAAGGGGAGCTTCGCTTTCCGGCGCGTATTCGGTCGTAGCGCGTGTGTGATTCAAGGTTTGTATGGGTCCTATCCATCTCTCTCGTTCTGATTGTTACGGGCTGCGCGCCGCACAGAGCATTCGCGCTCTCAAAAGGGGATCAGGACCGCTTTGGAAGCAGCGTCTTGCGGGTCTCCGTGCCGGGTCACGATCCGATGATTTTCGGCCTGGACGATTGCGTGTTGTACAAGGCGAAGACTGCCGACGCCGACATCGTCGGCTGGACCGTGGTGCTCGCGTCAGATTGGGGCCAGGAAAGCTATCCCAAGTGGGCAACGGTTTGCGCCTCGCAGCGCGTTCGCTACGATGGTAAGTATGTGATAGCGAGCTTTTGCGCGCAGGCAATCGGAGCTGGGGGCGGCTGCGCCGGCGGCGACGGAACCTACCGCAGCCGCACGGGCGACCCGCAAGGCTGGCAGATGCAGTCGGCTACCGGATGGTATAAGCTACCAAAAAACTAGAACCGGCCCTTCAGCCTACCGCGCCTTCCATCTCCATCTTGACCAAACGGTTCAGCTCGACGGCGTACTCCATCGGGAGTTCCTTGACGAAGAAATCGAAGAACCCGTTGACGATCATTGCGACGGCATCGGCCTCCGAGAGTCCGCGCGACATCGCGTAGAAGAGCTGCTCCTCGCCGATTTTGCTGACGCTGGCCTCGTGCTCGACCGTCGAGCGCTGCTCGTGAATCTTCATCGTCGGCTTCGTATCGCTCGACGACTCCTCATCCATGATGAGCGCGTCGCAGCGCACGCGCGTCTTCGCGCCCACCGCGCCGGCATGCACTTCAACCAAGCCGCGATACGTCGTCTTCCCGCCGTGCGCGCTCACGCTCTTGTTGGTAACGACGGAAGTAGTCCGCGGTGCCGCGTGAATGACCTTCGCGCCTGCATCCTGATGCTGCCCCTCTCCCGCAAACGCCATCGAGAGGATCTCGCCGCGCGCACCCTCACCCATCAAATAGATCGACGGGTACTTCATCGTGAGGCGCGAGCCGATATTTCCATCCACCCACTCGATCGTCGCATCCTTGTGCGCGACGGCGCGCTTCGTCACCAGGTTGAAGATGTTGCGGTACCAATTTTGAATGGTCGTATAGCGAATGGACGCTCCCTCGAGCGCTACCAGTTCGACGACCGCCGAGTGAAGCGACGACGTGGAGAACTTCGGCGCCGTGCAGCCCTCGATGTAGTGTACCTTCGCGCCCTTATCGGCGATGATGAGCGTGCGCTCGAACTGGCCCATGTTTTCGGCATTGATCCGGAAATAGGCCTGTAGCGGCATGGCTACCGTCACTCCCGGCGGCACGTAGATAAACGATCCGCCCGACCACACCGCGGAGTTCAATGCGGCAAACTTGTTGTCGCCCGGCGGAATCACGGTCGCAAAATACTTGCGAACGATGTCGGGATAGAGCTTCACCGCGCTATCCATGTCGCAGAAGAGCACGCCTTGCTCGTCCAACGCCTTGGTAGTGCTGTGGTAGACGACTTCCGACTCGTACTGCGCGGAGACGCCGGAGAGAAACTTGCGCTCGGCTTCCGGAATGCCCAGGCGATCGAACGTGCGCTTGATATCGTCGGGTACGTCGTCCCAGGAGCGCTCCGTCTGATCGGTCGATTTCACGAAGTAGTGAATGTTGGAGAAATCGATCTCGCTCAGGCGCGCGGTGTCGCCCCATGTCGGCATCGGCTTAGCGAGGAAGAGCTCGTATGCTTTCAGCCGGAACTCCCGCATCCAGTCCGGCTCCTCTTTCATTGCCGAGATCCGCTCGACGATCTCCCGAGTGAGCCCCTTGTCCGACTTAAAGACGTAGTTCTCGGGGTCGTGAAATCCGTGCCGGTAATCCTCGACCAGCTCGGCTGGCTTGACCGGCTCCTTCAGTTTTACTGCCATTTCGTCACCAGCGTACGCCCCAAAGCCCGTGATAGTCAAGATAACAAAGAGCTAGCTTGACTTTTATGTGAATTGCCCGTGGAAAACCCTTTACAGGGGGGGTCCCAGGGGGTATGATTTTCGGCGTTCCCTTCGACTCCGCTCAGGACTACGCGCTGCGGCGCTCCGCCCAGCGGAACTCGAAAGAGGGCACGGGATAAGGGAGGGCGCGCCCTTCGCGCCATAGCGGCGAGACGCCCGCGCACCGTAAAAGCGCCGGCACGAGTTCGCCGATAGGTCGGGGGAACGGCTGCACCGCAGCCGCCAGCCGACGAAGTCCGGAGGTGGGATTCCTCAGGGTCAAGGAGACCTGTACAAATTGAAGGCACTCGGCAGGCACATCGTGTGCGAGCTATCGGGCTGTCATCCCTCGCTGCTCTCGGACATCAATGGCATCGCTGCCATGATGATTGCGGCCGCCAAGGCCGCGGGCGCCACTATTATGGAGAGCGCATTTCATAGATTTGAGCCGCAGGGCGTCTCAGGTACGGTCATCTTGGCCGAATCCCACCTTTCGATCCATACATGGCCGGAGAAGTCGTATGCGGCCATGGATTTTTACACGTGCGGCGACCATACCAACCCCTGGCTCGCCTGCGAGTACGCCGCGCAGACGCTTGGGGCCAAGAGCGTCCTCGCCACCGAACTCAAACGCGGGATCGAAAAGAGCGATGGTGAGTTTACTCATATTTTGAAGCGGAATCACGATTCGCGCGTACTCACCGCGTAACTAAAATCAACTTAATTCCGTTCCGCTAAGGGAGGCGCCTCGCGCCTCCTAGTCCAATTCTTTACGCAACAACGACCAGTGCTCACGCGAGTGAGGGAGAAACGATTTTCATGCGTCTATCGATGATTCGGGCCGGCATCCTTGCAACGGTTGCGGCCGTTGCGTTGGCCGCGTGCGCCGGCAACAGCGCGATGCCGGGCTACGGCGGCGGTTACGCGCCTTCCGCGCCGAGCGAGCCCGTCGCGCAAAGCGTACCGAGCGGCGCCGGTCAAAGCGACCGCGACACGAACTCCGATGACGATGCGGCGCCCGTCACTTCGGCCGCTGCCGCGGCGAACGCAGTGCTAGCCGATGCCCTCAAGCACAAGGTGACTACCTGCACGAAGACCCCGCCGCAGTATTGGTGGATCTTCGAAGGCGCCTGCGACGACAACATCGTGTTGAAGCCGACGGGCGCAAAGTTCAGCCTGGCAAAATATGAGGACATCACCGTCACAGGATCGATCGGCGAAAATACGACCAAGGGCACTGCAAAGATCATCCTCGCCGATGCTATCGACAAGGGCGACGTCACCACGTGGAAGGGCAAGACTTTTCCGAAGTACACCGCTAAGGGCGTCTTCATCTACGCCGTTGCGGTGAATCAGAGCACGCAAACGATCAAACCCGTCGCGAAGAAGGGCGTGCCCGTCCTACAGTACGTCATCACCGACTCGAAGGGACTCCCCGGCAAGACCTGCGGCGTCGCACTGTTGGCGGAGAGCCAGAGCGGCAAGTTCATCTGGACCAGCTTCCCGGGAAGCTTCACGGCCAAGGGCGATACCGTGACCATCACGCAGTACGAAGTCCCCAAGGGCTTTGAGATCCCGCCGAAAACGCCGCTCTATTTCGCAGTAAATTGCTACTAGCGTCATCGTAACCGAAGAGAACCCCGCTTGCACGGCGGGGTTCTTCTTTTTGTGCGGCCAATCTATGCTCTCTCATGCCGAAGACGCAGCATTGGCAGTGGTATGTCGAAGAGTTCTCGGCGACCGAGGCACACCATCACGGCATCGACAAGGTTTTTGTCTCGGAGCAAACCGAGCATCAGCAGATCGCCATCGTGCGCTCGCCGGTCTTCGGCAAGATGCTCGTTATCGATGGCGACACCCAAAGCTCTCAAGCCGACGAGCGCATCTACCACGAGTCGCTAGTGCACCCGGCGCTCGCCGCCGCCGGCAATCGCACCAACGTCTTGATTCTGGGCGGTGGCGAGGGTGCGACGCTGCGCGAGGTGCTGCGCTCACCCGACGTTGCGCGCTGCACGATGGTCGACATCGACTCGCGCGTTCTCGAGGTCGCCAAGGAGTTTCTGCCCGAATGGTCAGACGGCGCCTTCAACAATCCGCGCACCGAAGTCGTCTGCGGCGACGCCTTGGCGTACATGCGCGAGCGGAACGATATCTACGGCGTCATTCTCTCGGATCTCACCGAACCGCTGGAAGACTCACCCAGCAGTCCGCTCTTCAACGACGACGTCTTCGCGCTGATCAAATCGCGCCTCGTGGACGGCGGCGTCTACGCGCTGCAAGCCAGCACCGCCGCCGTGCACAATGCCTCGCTCCACTGCAAGATGGCACGCTCGCTGCGCTGTCACTACGCGCACGTCGCCTCGTTCTATACGCACGTGCCGGCCTTCGACACCGACTGGGCCTTCTTGGCCTGCAGCGACCGCATCGACGTGGCGCGGCTTCCCGCCAAGACCATCGACGGCTACTGCGCGGCCCTCGCCGGAACCAGCTTCTTTTACGACTCCGAAACGCACCACCGGATATTTTCGCTGCCGCTCTATTTACGCCGGATGCTGGCGGCCGGCGGGGATACGTTTTAGGCTGCGCCGGGTGTCACCCTGACCCTGTCGAAGGGTGAGCCCATGAGCATCGATTTTTCGGGTGCCCCGCACGCTTGGGAGAAGGAAAAGAGCAACTTCGTTGCGCTTCTCGATCTGAAGCTCGAACGCGTCGAGCACGGCAAAGCGGTGATGCGCATGCCCTATCGCTCGGAGATCACCAACGGCACCGGTGCCGTGCACGGCGGCGCCATAGTAAGCCTCTGCGACACCGTCTTCTACGTTGCGCTCGCCTCGATCTACGGCCGCGAGCAAGATACCACGACGATCGCGCTGCAATGCAACTTCCTGGCGCCGGCCGGTCCGCCTCACGATCTCGTCGCCGAAGCCCGCGTGCTGCGTGGCGGCCGCCGGATCGTCTACGGCGAAGTCTACGTTCGCAGCGGCACCGAAATCGTCGCCCACGCCACGCTGGACTTCCTCAACAGCTACCCCAGAGAGAAACCGCCCAAATCCGGGCATTTCTCCCCCGTGTCAGGTTGAGCGGTCTTCGTCGTCCTGAGCCTGTCGAAGGATGACTTGCAAAAAATAATGAGCGAACAAACAAAGCGCACCGCGCTTCACGGCGACCACCTCCGCGCGGGCGCGAAACTCGTACCGTTCGGTGGCTTCGAGATGCCGGTGCAGTACTCGAGCATCCTCAAGGAGCATGACGCCGTGCGCCACCGCGCCGGTTTGTTCGACCTCTCGCACATGGGGCAGTTCTGGTTGACCGGCGCAGAGGTCCCGACGTGGGCTGACACGCTCACGATTAACTCGGTCGCGCTGATGAAGCCATTGCAAGCCCGCTACAACCTCTTCTGCAACGATGCCGGCGGCACGCACGACGACGTGATCTTTTACCGTCTCGACGACGGCTGGCTATTAGTCGTCAACGCGTCCAACGCCGATAAGATGTGGACGATCCTCAACGACGCCGTTCCAAAAGACGACGTCGAGCTTGAAAACCGCCACGGAAAGGCGGCGCTCATCGCCATTCAAGGCCCGCTCTCGGTCAAGATGCTGCAGCCCCACGTCGACCTCGACCTCGCCGCGATGCGCTACTACTTCTGCGCCCGCGGCACCGTGAACAACATCCCCGCGGTTATCGCGCGCACCGGCTACACCGGCGAGGATGGCTTCGAGCTCTTCGTCCGCGGCGAAGACGCCTCGGACCTTTGGAGCGCATTGCTCAGAGAAAACCGGGGTGAAGGGCTCGAACCCTGCGGCCTCGGCGCGCGCGACGTGTTGCGCCTCGAGGCCGGCATGCCGCT
Organism: Vulcanimicrobiota bacterium; assembly: GCA_963754565.1. Taxonomy (GTDB): domain Bacteria; phylum Vulcanimicrobiota; class Vulcanimicrobiia; order Vulcanimicrobiales; family Vulcanimicrobiaceae; genus Cybelea. Next base: position 404,676 of record CAVWGL010000001.1, read on the forward strand.
TTACGGCCACGAGCTCACCGAAGAGATCACTCCCGTGCAAGCCGGCCTGCTCTGGGCGCTGAAACTAAACAAACCCGCCTTCACCGGAAAACCAGCCCTCGAAGCGCAAATCGAGAACGGAAGCTTCACGCGCATCGCCGGGCTCGTGATGGACGGCCGCGTGCCGGCGCGCGAAGGGTACAAGGTCACGCTCGACGGAAAGCCCGCTGGCGAGATCCGCAGCGGCTCGATCGCGCCGTCGCTGGGCAACAAGAACATTGCAACGGCCCTCGTCATCCCCGAGGCTGCAACCGAGGGCGTGCGGCTCGGGGTCGAAATCCGCGGCACGACGCACGACGCAACCGTCGTTGCGATGCCATTTTACAAACGTCCTCGCTGATCGTACGGAGAAGGAGAAAAGGTGGCGCAGCCCCAGGATCTGCTCTTTAGCAAGGAACACGAATGGGTGAAGCTCGATGGTGACACGGCGACGATAGGCATCACCGACTACGCGCAGAACTCGCTCGGTGACATCGTCTTCGTCGAGCTTCCAAACGTCGGTAAGACGATTGCGCAGTTCTCCAACGTCGGCGTCGTTGAATCGGTGAAGGCCGTTTCCGACCTTTTTACGCCGATCTCCGGCGAAGTCACCGAAGTGAACGGCGCGCTCGATGACGATCCCGCCGTCATCAACCGCGATCCCTACGGCGCGGGCTGGCTCCTCAAAGTGCGCATCACCAACGCCGATGAGACCAAAAATCTCCTCAGCCCCGCCGACTACGAGAAAATCGCAACCGATTAGCGGCTATTGAGTATCGACCGGCTGGTACGAGGGCGGTTGGCGCTCGAAAAACGCGCGCGAGTATTTGGCGGGAATCGGCGCGAACGCACGCGGCTTCTGCTCGAAGTCGAAACAATCGTTAATGCTCGTCGCGCGCACGTCGGATGTGCCGAGGCGCCCGAGATTCCAAGTGTCCTCGATAAACCGCAGGATGCTGCCGAACTCGTACTGCGTATGCGAGACGCGGTCTTTGCGCGCGTACGGCGAGACGACGAGCATTGCTACCCGAAAGCCGAGCCCACCGGTGTGATCGCGAAACGGCGGCCGCTCGGGGTCGTAGAAGCCGCCCCAATCGTCCCACACGATGATGACGGCCGAGGAGTTCCAATAGTTGCTCTCGCCGACCGCGTTGACGACGCTGGCTATCCACGATGGGCCCGTATCGTTGCCTTCGGCCGGATGGTCGGAGTTGGCGAGATCCGGAATCAGCCAGGAGACCGCGGGTAACTCGCCGTCCTTTATGTCGCGAAAAAACCGATTCGGCGTGGTCGTGACGTTTAAATTCCACTCGCGGCCGTAGCGTACGGCTCTGATGGAGTCGAACGCGTTCCAAGTGGCGCCCGAGTGGCCTAGCGCAACCGGGGGCGAGTAATACTTCCAGGAAAGCCCTTTGGCATCCAGCAGGTCGCGCAGCGTGGCATACTTGTAGCACGGAAAGGGGCCGCCGTAATGTAAGTACTTTTGCGTCTGCAGCAGCAGCACCGATGTGGTTGTATTTTTCGGCGCATCGCACCCCCACGGCGCGTGCGACGGAAAGTCGATGATGCTCTCCTTGCCGTCGAGATCGGTGCCGCCGCGAATGAGGTCCTGATGCGCGGTATAGCTGCCGCTGCCTTGCGTCGCAAACATCTCATCGGCGAGCACGTACGACTTGGCGATATCCCAGTAGGGCGCAACCTGTTTGGGATCGACGTAGCGATAGGGCGCGGTTCCGGCGTGCCCCCCGTTTCCAAGCCCGGTTTCCAGGTTGAACCCATCCATCTTGCCGCCGTCGTAGTCTTGAAGAAATTCAGTCCACGAATGCCCCAGATCGTACCGATAGGCGAGGTCGCTCTTCGTAAGCTTAACGGTGCGCCCATTCGACATCTTCCCCTCGGTCGCGCCTTTCGCACCCGGGTAGGTAGCGAAGAGATTGTTGAAGCTGCGATTCTCTTGAATCACGACGACAACGTGCGCGATCTTCGATGCAGGCGGGGCCGCATTCGCGGATGGAGCCTGCCAATGCAACGTGCCTGGAACGACGTTCGTGGCCCTTGAGTTGCACGCGGCCGGTAGTATGCACGCGGTGCTCAACATCAGTCCGGCGCGCAGCTTCCCGGTCATGGCCGAGTAAAGAAGACGACGGCCAACACGGCGCCGAAGGTGAAGAGGAGGAAGAGCCAAAAGCCGCCGAGGTCGGCGCGCGTTTTGCCGCTCGTGGCCGTCGCTACGATTAGGAGTTGCGCGCGCCAGCAAAGCGCAAGGATGAAGTCCGCCATCAGCAACCCACGAGCCGCATCGGTCGCAGTCGTGAAGACCAACGCATTGACCGTTGCGATAACGAGTTGAACGAGCGGTAAGAGCCAGACGGCGGGGCGCGGTCCCCACATACTGACTGTTCCGTCGAGGCCGAAGTGCAGCGGCACGCGCTCCGGCAACTGGACGTAACTCGTGGCCGTCAGCAATATCGTAAGAACGATGATCGCGAAACCAACGCCGATCAAAAAACCAACTATCACTACGTCGTCCTACTAGCGAGCACCCAGGCAGTTTCATTGTAGCACGGGTCATGCCCCGGGATGAGTAAAAAATGCTACTCACGGCTTGTGGAATCAGCGGTGCGCCGTCCCTCCCTGGCCCGAGCGGCGGAGGCGGAGCCGGCGGTGGCGCAGCCGGTCGTGTTTCCAACGGCCGCGGCGGGAGCGGCGGCGCGCCGCGCGCCAAGTGCCGGCTTGGCGTAGCTTACGGCCGGATAAAGTGCGCGGCCGCGATCGCGAGCGCGACCGCGAAAGCGAGGAAGATATAAAAGCCGCTCATTTCGGCTCGCTGCCTACCGCTCACGGCCGTCGCAATGATCAACGCTTGCCCGCGCCACATAAGCGCGAGGAGACAATCTGCCATAATCAGCTGACCGGCTGGATAGCCGCGCGCGTGCATCTGGGCGTAGATAAACAATAGCGGCTGGAGGCCCGGCACGAGCCACACTGCCGGACGCGGCCCGTCGCCAATGATTGTTCCGTCAATCAGGAAATGCAGTGGAACGCGCTGCGGTAGTGCGCGGTAGTTGACGGCGGTCAAAACGATCGTCGCCACGATGATCGCCCACCCGACGGCAACGAGTACCGCTATCATAGTTCCTAACGGCCTTCTGCTAGCGGAACATCGTGCGCAGGGACGCGATGAGCGCCGCCGCATTCGCCGCTGGGCGGGCAACGATAAAGGCCGTGAGATCGCCGTCAGCTGTCTCGGTGCCGGTCGCGCCGACCGCCTTCGCCCAGCGCTCGACCTCTTCGTGCCCGCCGAGCATCCCCCAGCGCACCGGCATTCTACCTAACTGCCGGCTGTAGTGAAAGTAGTCTCCCGCGGCGTACGATGGAATCCCTAAAATGCGTTCGCGCGAATCGAAGTTGATATGGTAAACCCAAAAGTAGTCGCCGTAAACCATCTGCACGCTGCGCTGTGCGAGCAGCGCGCGCAGGCGCGAATCGTCTGCAAGGCCCGCGGTTAACTCGGCCCGTTCGGCGGTTCCGGGAAGACTATAGAGAAATAAGTTCGGCACGGTCAGCAGCGCGGCCGTCACCACGGCGAGCCACTTACTCCACCGCCCCAGCGCCGCCAACCCGATGGCGCAGATCACCGGCACGATGAGATAGAGCGGCGCAATGTATCGCACCGTCCACCCGCGCATCGACCCCGCATTCGAGAAAATGTAGAAGAGAACAACCGAAACAAAGACCAACCAAAGCAGCTGAACCACCGCGGCGTTAGCGCGCCCGCCGCCACCCCCAGCGGAGGCGCGCAGCGCCGGAGTCGAAGGGCGCTCGTCGAAGCGTCGAAAAATCGCAATAGCAAACCCCACCGCAACTATCATGTAGGCGACCATAAGAAGCGTCGACAGCGACCACCACGCCGGAACGCGCACCAGCAGCTTCGGGATCTGCATGGAAAAGAGCCACACCGCATTGTCGAATACCTGTGCACCGCTGGGTGCCGCTTGGGATGCCCAGTTGTTGGTGAACGACGAAAATCCACTAAGAACGTTGCCTAGCCAAAACGGCGTCGCGCCAACGATCGCGCCCGCGGCGGCCGGCCATGCCTCACGAAACGCCGCGCGCCGCCGTCCGAGAACGATCCACGCGATCGCCGGCAGCGCAATCATCAGGGTCTGCAGCGAAAACCAAACTCCCAAGCCCACGCTTACTCCGAAAGCAACCCGCTGCCACAGTACCCCGTAGCACGCCAAAGTGTCGCCAGCCATAGCGTCGCCGCGCACGACGCCATGATCTCGCCATAACCCCATGGTACGTACGTTACCGTCATGAACTGCTCGGGCGGCACCACGGCAAAGAGCATCCCGAGACACGCAAGGCGCTCGCCGAGCACCTGCCGCAAGAAAAGCAGCATGAACACCAAGAAAAGCAGAGCCCACGTCAAGCCGACGAAGGCCAGCGCTACGCGCCCCACGCCGAAGAGATGAAAGTAAGCCGCGGCCGCATAACAGCTTGCCGCGCTCAAGCGCGAGCCCCCCGGGAAAAACGCAAAAAGCTGCCCGTTCATGATGCGAAATGCGCATAAGCCCGCAAGCACGCCGTCCGAGTCGATTTGAAAGAGCGCGAGCGGAAAGTATAGCGCCGCCCGCAGGAGCATGCCCGCCGCCACCAACGCGATGCCGAGTCGCAGCCACATCCCGCGCCATTCGCGGCAGGCGGCGAAGCTCTTCTGCGCCAACCATCAGACACCGTGTACGCTCCCCACACGAAAAAAGACGTCGAGCAGATGCTTGGCGTTATCGGTGTAAAATCGCTCGACGAACTGCTGCGGGTTCCCGACGGCATCGCGCTCAAAGCAAAGCTCGACGTCGTTCCCGCGCTGCCCGAATACCAGATCGCGCGCCGTTTCGATCGCTTCGCCGAAAAGAATGCCGGCGTCGAGTACCGCTCCTTCCTCGGTGCGGGCTCGTATCGCCACTACGTGCCCCCGGCGGTCGCCGCACTTGCGATGCGCGGCGAGTTTCTCACCGCCTACACGCCGTACCAAGCCGAGGTATCGCAAGGCTATCTCCAAGCGATCTACGAGTGGCAGACCTACATCTGTCTGCTCACCGGTATGGATCTCGCCAACGCCTCCGTCTACGACGGCGCCACCGCACTCGCCGAAGCAGCGATCATGGCGCTCGGCGCGACCGGCCGCAACAAAATTCTCGTCTCGCGCGCGATCCATCCCAACTATCGGGCGGTGTTAAAAACCTATTGCGACGGCCTCGACGTGGCCGTTGACGAGCTGCCCTTCACGCAGGACGGCACGACTGGCCAGAGCGCACTCGTCGAAGCGATCGCAAATAAGGAATACGCCGCCGTTGCGCTGCAGTCGCCGAACTTCTTCGGTAACGTGGACACGCCGGCCAAAGAGACCCAAGACGCAATCAAGGCGAGCGGAACGATTCCGATCGCCGTCATCGCCGAAGCGCTTTCGCTCGGCGCGCTCGCGCCGCCCTCGAAGTGGGGCGCGCAGATCGTCGCCGGTGAGGCGCAGAGCTTCGGAGTCGCGCAAGCCTACGGCGGTCCCTATGCCGGCTTCATCGCCGCCACGCAGCCACACATGCGCCGCATCCCCGGGCGCCTCGCCGGCAAAACCGTGGATAATCAAGACCGCGTCGCCTACGTCCTTACGTTGCAGGCGCGCGAGCAGCACATCCGCCGCGAGCGTGCGACCTCCAACATTTGCACGAATCAAGCGCACTGCGCGCTAATCGCCACGATCTACCTCGCGCTGATGGGCAAGACCGGCCTGCACGACGCCGCCGCGCTCAACCTCGCGCGCTCGCGCGAACTTGCCAGCGCCGTCGCCGGCGTCGAAGGCGCGAGCATAAAATACGACTCCCCGTTCTTCAACGAGTTCGTGTTGGACGTCGGACGCCGGGCGAGCGACGTGCTCGACGCATTGCAAGGCGTCGGCATCCTCGGCGGCGTGGACCTCGGCCGCTGGTACGCGGAGCTCGACTCGTGCATCTTGATGACCGCCACCGAACTCACGACGACCGCCGATATCAATGCGCTCGCCGCCGCTCTCGAAGGAATCCTCAATGTCCACGCGCACATTTGAGCCGCTGATCTTCGAGCTCGGCCAAGTGGGGCGCGCGAACCGCTACCTGGAGGAGGGAAAACCCCTCGATACGTTTCTGCCGAAATCGGTGCTGCGCGACGAGCTGCCGCTGCCCGACAACAGCGAGCTCGACGTCGTTCGTCACTACACGCGCCTCTCGCAGCGGACCTTCGGCATCGACCTCGGCTTCTATCCGCTGGGCTCGTGCACGATGAAGTACAACCCGCGCATCAACGACGCGATCGCCGCGCGTCCCGAGTTCGCACAGCTCCATCCCTTTACGCCCGACGAGCTGGCGCAAGGTGCGCTGCAGATCATGTACGAGCTGGAGCGCTCGCTCAGCTCGCTCTTCGGCATGGCCGCGTTTTCGCTCAACCCGTCGGCCGGCGCGCACGCCGAGCTCGGCGCGCTGCTTATTGCCAAGAGGTACTTTAAGGATAAGGGCGAGACGCAGCGGGACAAGGTGATCGTCCCCGATACCGCCCATGGAACCAATCCCGCTTCGGCGGCCATGTGCGGTTTCAAAGTCGTCTCGCTGCCGAGCAACGCGCGCGGACGCGTCGGCGTCGACGAGATTCGCGCAGTCCTCGGGCCCGACACCGCCGTCTGCATGATGACCAACCCCAACACGCTTGGCCTCTTCGAAGACGAGATCGCGCAGATCGCCGCGCTCGTGCACGAGGCCGGCGGCCTCATGTACTACGACGGCGCGAACGCCAACGCGATCATGGGCAACACGCGCCCCGGCGACATGGGTTTCGACCTGATGCACCTCAACACGCACAAGACCTTTACGATTCCGCATGGCGGCGGCGGGGCTGGGCACGGTCCGCTCGGCGTGGCCGCGCACCTGGTAGATTACTTACCCACGCCGGTCGTGGTCGCTACGACGCGCAACAACGGTGAGACCGGTTCCGCGCCGAGCGACCGCCTCGACTTCCGCCTCGATTTCGATCGTCCGAAATCCATCGGACCGATGCGCTCGTTCTGGTCGAACTTCGCGCATGCCGTCCGCGCGCTCGCCTATCTCTACGCAAATGGCGAAGAAGGACTCAAACGCGTCTCGCAGCTGGCAGTCCTTAATGCCAATTACCTGCGCGTGAAGATCGCCGAGTTTTTGGAGACACCCTATCCCGAGATCTGCCGCCACGAGTTCGTCGCCTCGGCGCAGGCGCTCAAACGCGAGCATGGCGTGCGCGCGCTCGACCTCGCTAAAGCGCTGCTCGATTACGGTTACATGGCACCGACGATGTACTTCCCGCTGATCGTTCCCGAGTGCTTGATGATCGAGCCGACCGAGACCGAATCGAAGGAGACGCTTGACGAGTTCGTCGCGGCACTGCGCGAGATCGTCGAAAAGGCGAAGAGCGATCCCCAGGCTCTCCTCGACGCGCCGGTCACTACGGTCGTCGGCCGCGTTGACGAAACCCGCGCCGCCCGCCAACCCGACCTGCGCTGGCGTCCCATGCCAGCCTGACCCTTCGACTCGACGCTACGCGCCTCGCTCAGGACTGCGCTTCGCGCAGGCAAGGAGATCAGTGGCTATTTTGAAACGCTGATCGCCATCCCAACCGGGTCGTAGAATCCGGAGAGATCGTTGAGTTGCCTTCCCCCCGCCGGATACTTGTAAAGCCCGACCTGCGTCACGCCGAGCGCATGCCGCTTGGTCGCCCCGATGTGATCGTCGTCGATCGCAAACATCGGCCACCGCGCCAGGCCCTCGAGCTGCACGGTGCCGACAACCTTTCCTCCGGAACTCGATACCTCCACTCGGAGGATGAACGACTTTTTCAACGACGAGCCGATGCCGACATCGACGTACTTGCCGTCCCACTGCACGGCCCCCGGATTCCATGTCGGGAGTTTGCCGAGGTTCACGCGCGTGAGCTTCTCGCTTCCTTTTGGAAGCTCCATCAATGCGCGCTTGCCGTTGAGCTCGACGCCGTCGATGAAGAGATTGCTGTGATTGTCGTAGCTGAGCCCGACGCCTTTGAAGGAGATCGGAATGACGACGGGCTTGCCTTTTGGAGGCCAAATGTCGATTTCGCCGGCGGATGAAAAGTGAACCCCGATCGCCGCCAGATCATCCGTCGCGGGATCGACCGCGCAGCCGTACACGGCTTTCCCCGCGTCAATCGACGCGATCGGCTTCGTACCGCCGTGCGCAAACTTGTAGATGTAGAACGGGCGCGGGCCCGACCGAAGGACCGTGACCCACACGCTGCCGTGCGGGTCGGAGCAGATGCCGCGGGGCTGACCGATTTTCGAAATCGTTGTGACGATCGTTCCAGCCGGGAACGTCAGGATGTTTACACCGTACTTTGCGGTTTGGTTTGCAACGTAAAGCAGATCGCCGCGTTGCGATGCCGCGGGTTGCGCAGCGCTTCGCACCGACGCAGCGTTGAGCGAAGGCCCAACCGGCAGCGCGCGCACGCTGCATCCGCATAGCGCCGCCGCGCTCGCCGCGCCAACTATCAGGCCTCCAAGGCCAAAGCTCTTCATGCGCCTAACACCTCCGACTTTAGTAGCTGAATTCGGCATCCATCGCCGGTGACCTAGATTCTAAATTTAGGATTTGATGGCAAGGAAAATTGACTCGGGTCATTAAACGATCCCACAATCTCATGGAGGATGGCGGATGCTGCGACCGTTGATCGATCATCTCACGCTTCGCGCACCGCTCGAACGGAGCACCTCGGAAATGGCGGAGCTGCTCGCAATGCGTGACCCATTGTTGCTTGGCCGTCCGCTTCTTAAGTCTCCGGGCGGCTACACTCGCACCTGCGTTCATCGGGCTGCACGCTTCGAAGTGCTGCTGCTCAACTGGGATGCCGGCGCTGTCTCGCCGGTGCACGATCACGGCGGCCAACACTGTTGGATGCTCGTCGTCGAGGGACGGCTGTTGGTGGACGATTATGTCCGCCTCGATCACGGCGACGTTCCGGGAGCAGCGCGCGTCGCTCCGCGCGGCTCGCGCGTGATGCCGCCGGGCGCGCTGGATTTGCGTTCGGGTCCCTTCGATCTCCATCGCGTCTCGGCGTTACCGGATGGGCCGGCATTAACCCTCCACGTCTATGCCGGGCCGCTCACCGAGTTTCTCGTCTACGACGAATCCGCGCAGCGCTGCCATACCGTGCTTGGCAGCTACGACGAGGTGCTGCCGCCCTACGCGCTCGCCGCGCAATAGCGCACCGAAACCTCCGCCGCTTCGGCTTGGTTGGAAAGCTGCATGAGGGCGTGCGTCTTGCTTTGCGATAACGCGCAGTCGGTCGCCGGGAAGCTGTATATTTTGGGCGGTTCCTGGAACGTTACCGGACCCGATCCGGTCGCGATGGGCATCGCTATTCAAATTCTCGTACCCTGGGATGAAGCGAATCGTCGCCACGAGTTTCGCCTGCAGATGCTGACGCTCGACGGCAAGCCCGCCACTTGGCCGACGCCCGACGGCGTGGGAACCCTCGACTTTCGTGGCGGTTTCGAGACGGGCCGGCCTGCCGGCGCGCGTCCCGGCTCCGACCTGCCGGCCGTCTTCGCGGTGAATCTCAACGGCATTCCGCTCGCCCCCGGCGGCTACGAGGTCCGGCTTACGATCGACGATGAGGGGAACGAGAACTGGCGCGCCGCCTTCGACGTCCGCCAGCGCCAGTAAGCCCAGGACAAAACCACGCAGAATTTTTCCGGTCACGCCGGAAGGGGTTTGGCGTGCCTAGCACAAAAAGATAACCTAAAGCAATAACTAGAGTTATCTTTCGCTAAAGTGAGGATGCCGATGTTTCGACACCCCCTGCTTCAGGTATGTGACGTCGCGATCGTCGGGGGCGGTTTTAGCGGTGTCGCCGTCGCTGCGCAGCTCGCCCGTCGCGCGCCGCGCGACTTCTCGCTCGCGCTTTTCGAGCCCCAGGAGCTCGGCCGCGGCGCAGCTTATGGCACCTCACACGACGCGCACCTGCTCAACACACGCGCACGCGCGATGAGCATCTTCCCAGACGAGCCCGATCACTTCGTAAAGTGGCTCGGCGCGCGCGCGAAACCGAACGATTTCGTCTCACGCCGCCTCTTCGGTTCTTACGTTAACGAGATCGCGCGGCGTGCTTTCGAGCGGCCAAACTTTCTGCACGTCGGCGATTGCACGTCGCGCGTGCAACGGCGCGGGCACGATCACTACGTCGTCGAGACGAGGGCCGGCGCGCAGTTTGCCGCCCCCGCAGTCGTCCTCGCCACGGGCAATCCGCCGCCGGATCACGGCTTTCTGCCGCGCGCGATTCGCCTGCATCCCGGTTACGTCGCCGATCCGTGGCGCTTCGACTACCGCAAAGTCGGCGGACACGTGCTGGTGATCGGTTCGGGGCTGAGCGCCCTCGATGTGCTCGTTGCACTCGATGCGTGCGGCCATCGCGGCACGGTGCACCTCGTCTCGCGCCGCGGCCGCTTTCCCACCGTCCACGCCGACGTTACGCCGTACGACGTCATCCCCGCGCTCGACACGCGCGACGCGCGCGCGCTGCTGCGCAGCTTTCGCATGCACGTCAGCGAGGCGCAGAGCCGCGGTTTTGATTGGCGTGCCGTCCTCGACGCATTGCGCCCTGAGGCCGAAGCGATCTGGCGCCGCCTCTCACCAATCGAACAGCAGCGCTTCGAGCGGCATCTGCGCGCACAGTGGGAACGCCATCGCCATCGCTCGCCGCAAGAAGTGGATGCGGTACGCGCGCGCTACCACGATGCGCAACGTCTCTTCACGTATGCCGGTACGGTCCGCGACATGCAAAACCGCTCCGTCACGATTGCCCTGCGCGACGGCACGACGAAAGAATTGCACGCCGATTGGATCGTCAACTGTACGGGCTTGGCAGGAGCGGTCGCGATGGCCCAAGATCCGTTGCTCGGCAAACTCATGACCGACGGCCTCATCACCGCGTCGCCGGGTGGGCTCGGGCTGCAGACCACGCCCAACCTCGAGGCGGTCGGCGCCGCACAGACTGCCGCGAAGGGGCTGTATATAGTCGGACCGCCGGTGCGCGGCTCGCGGTTTGAAGCGACCGCCGTTCCCGAGCTTCGCACGATGGCGGAGCAAGTCGCCGCGCATCTACTCCAAGTTTCCGAGCGAGCCAAGGCCGCTCGGGCTTACCCATTCGGCACCCCTCACTCTCAATGAGGAACGCCTACGTGCCCCCAGCGACCCCAGCGCGGAGATTAATGCGCTCAAAATGAAAACCCGGGGGCTCGATCCTGGAGCCCGCGAAGGCACGGTCTGAGCCAACAAAAAAGGGAGCCCCTTCTCGCAGGCGCTTCTTGGCGCGAGAGGTTATAATTGGCGTAACTAGGGGGGCTCGAAACGGCCCCCCTCCCCTGTCCTTAAGAGTGGAGCGTCATGCGGATCAAGTACGAGGTATCGGCCGGCGGGCTGCTGCTCCGCCGTCGTGATTCGACCTACGATGCACTGCTGATCGGCCGCGGCGCGCCACCACGAGTTTGGACGCTTCCCAAGGGGCATGTCGAGGTTCGCGAGTCGAACGAGCAAGCTGCTTTGCGCGAAGTGCGCGAGGAGACCGGCTGTTGGGGAGAGATCGTTACGAAGCTCAGCGAGATCGCCTATTGGTTTTACGTCGGCAAGGCCAAGCATCGTAAAGCGGTGACCTTCTTTCTGATGCGTTACCTCTCGGGCGATCCGGAAAACCACGACCACGAAGTGGACGACGCCCGCTGGTTCGACGTTGCGACCGCCCGCAAGACGCTTAAATACGTCAACGAAAAGCGACTCGTGGATCTCGCGCTCGATTTCCTCGCCGCCAACCCCTCCGCTTTTGGCGAACCCGAGCTGCCCGCGATCGAAGCCGGCGCCGGCGCCGAAACCTCATTGTCATCCTGACCGAAACGCGAAGCGCCCCCGCTGCGTTCAACGTTCGTCTTGAGGCGCCCGAGTTCGACGGGCCGCTTGACCTACTGCTGTCCCTCATAAAAGAAGAACAGCTCGACATTGCAACCGTACCGCTTGCAAGTATGGCCGATCAGTATTTGGCGTACGTACGGGCGATGGAGGCGCGGGACGTGGAGGTCGCCGCCGAATACCTCGTAATTGCGGCTACGCTCATCTTCCTAAAGTCGAAAGCGCTGCTCCCGCCGATTCCGCAAGAGTTTATCGACGAAACCGCCGAGACGCCCGAAGAGATCGAGGAGAGCCTCCGGCGACGTCTGCTCGTCTACTCGAAGTACCGCGAGGTCGGACAACAGCTTCGCGATCTGCAGGGCGAAGCGGGCTCCTTCTATTACCGCGAATCGGGCGACCCGGCCGGCGAGGTCGTGCAACGCTACGACATCGACCCCGAAAAACTCAAACGCGCCTTCATCTCGATGCTGCAGCAGGCGCGCCCCGAAAAACGTTCGATCGCCCGCGAGCGCGTCTCGCTGCTCGCCTCGATGGACTACATCACCCGCCGCATCAAAGAAAGCGGCGAGGCGCGCTTTTCCGAGCTCTGCGAAGAGCTCGGCATGACGCGCGACGTGATCGTCGTCACCTTCCTCGCGGTTCTCGAGCTGATTCGCCGCCGGCGTCTTGCCTTCGAGCAGGTCGAACCCTTCAACGACATTCGTCTCTTCTTCGCGAAGGCCGCGAAATGAGCGCCTCGGAACTGCAAGCTCCCATCGAAGCCCTGCTCTTCGTCGCCGGCGAAGCCCTCTCGATTCCGCAGCTTGCCAAACTGCTCGACGCCGAGGAATCCGAGGTCGCAAAGGCGCTGCAGCAGATAGAAGCGGACTACAGCAAACGCGGCATCGTCGTGCGCGAGGTCGCCGGTGGCTATCGCTTCGCCACCTCGCCGCTCGCGCGCGACGTCGTCGAAGCCTACCTGCTCCCGCCGAAGACTTGGCTCTCCGCGCCGGCGCTTGAAGCACTTGCGATCGTGGCGCACGTGCAGCCGTGCACCCGCGGCGAGATCGAAGCAATTCGCGGCGTCAACTCCGATAGTGTCGTCAGCACGCTGCTCGACCGAGGTTTCATCGCCGAGGCCGGACGCAAAGACGTCGTCGGCCGTCCGATGCAGTACAAAACGACGTCATTCTTTCTCGAGTCGTTCGGCCTGCGCTCGCTCGACGATCTCCCGGAACTCGAACTCGACCCGGGCCAACCCCTCCAATTTGAACTCAACTCTACGGTGTCATCCTGAGCGATGCGCAGCGAGTCGAAGCAGAGTCGAATCAGAGTCGAAGCAGCGTCGCAGTAGAGTCGAAGGGCGATAAAACGTGCGCGTAGGAATGCATATGCACGTGGCCGGCGGGTACGCCAAGGCGGTCGAGCATGCGAAGACCGTCGGTGCTGATGCGATGCAAGTTTTCTCGTCGAACCCGCGCACCTACCGCACTGCGGCGATCGATGGGCCTGCGCTCGAAGCATTTGCCGCGATGCGAAAGGCGGCCGGTCTCGACCCCTGCGCCATCCACACGCCGTACCTGATAAACCTTGCGAGCGCCGATCCGAAAATCGCGAAAGGCTCGCTCCATCTATTGGAGCACGACCTGGCCGTCGCCGCGCGCGGAAAGATGCGCTTCGTAAACACGCACCTCGGTTCGTACGGGACGCGCGATCGGAATGAAGGCTTCGCCGCGATCGCCGCAGCCCTTGAAGCCGCGCTCGCGAAGATCGAGCCGGACGTTTTTCTCGTGCTCGAAAACTCGGCCGGCGCGGGAAATCTCGCGGGCGGAACGCTGGAAGAGTTGGGTGCCTTCATGCGCGCGCTGCCTCATCGGCAGTTGGGCGTTTGCCTCGACACGGCGCACGCCTGGGCGACAGGCTACGCGCTAAACTCGAAAGACGGCGTGGATCGTTTCGTGGAAGAAGCGGAAAAACAGATCGGCCTCGACCGTCTGCTGCTCTTTCACTTTAACGATACGCAGGTGCCGCTAGGCGCGAGCCGCGACCGCCATTGGCATATCGGCGAAGGCAATATCGGCTTCGAAGGCTTTCGGGCGCTGCTTGCACATCCGGAGCTGCGCGAGAAAACGGCGATTCTCGAAACCCCTGGCGACGACGCGGACGATCTGCGCAATATGCAGACCATCCGCGCCATCTTGAAGGGCTTAGGAGACCCGCAGGTGCGGCAGGCGGAGATTGGACTCTAGGAAGAGCACCGAGTCTGCCCGGTTGACCCTCAGCCGAAGATCGATGTCGCTGATATCGTTGACGAGCGGGGCGGTGCGAACTGGATCGCGGAACATTCTTGCAAACCTCTTGACGAAATGGTAACCTTCAACCATTATAAGGTGGTGACGGTAACTTGTCAACACGTTTTGCCGGTGCGAGCGAAATGATCGCTCTCGCGGCTATCCAGCCGGAATCGGACCGGGCGCCCGGGGCGCTCGACCTCGTGCGGCAGTTTGAAAACACGGTGGAACTCCCGAACGGGCCCGATGCGCTCGGCTCGATCGAGCAAGCGAGTGCTTGGTGTCTCAGCCATGGCCTCGAGCCGGTAAAGAACGAGGGGCATCACCAGCTCCTGCGCGCCTTTCGGGAGGCTTTGCGGGACGTGCTCTTCGCCAACAACGGGGAAGGCGACGTAGAGACGGCCTGGGCCGGACTCAAGCCATTCCTGGCCTCGGCGCACCTGAGCCTCGAAGTGGATCCCGACTTGGGCCTCGAGTTGCGGCCGGTCAGCGCGCAAGACGCCGGCCCGATCGCCTCCCTGCTCGCCATCGTCTACGAAGCGCAAGTCCGCGGAACGTGGTCGCGCCTGCGCGCCTGTCGCAAGGCGAGCTGCCGCTTTGCCTACTACGACCACACGAAGAACGCGTCGCGCGCGTGGTGCAGCATGGCGACGTGCGGTAATCAGGCGAAAGCGCAGCGCCGCCGCGAACGTGAACGCAACGCCACGTCATCCTGAGCATGTCGAAGGATGAACGAGCTTATATAGCGCACTTCGACGTCGACGCATTCTACGCAAGCGTCGCCGTTCGCGACAATCCCACGCTGCGCGGCAAGCCGATCGCGGTTGCCGGCTCGAGCCGGCGCGCCGTCGTGCTGACCGCGTCTTACGAGGCGCGTCCCTTCGGCGTACGCTCGGCGATGCCGCTCTACAAAGCGCGCGCGGCTTGCCCCGACCTGATCGTCGTTCCGCCCGAGATGATGAAGTATCGTGCGATCTCGCACGAGATCTTCGAGATCTTTCGCAAAGATGGGCGCGACGTGGAAGGGATGTCGCTCGATGAAGCCTTCATCGCGCTGGGCTCGACCACACTCGGCGGTGCCTGCGCGGCGGCCGCCGCGATTCGTCAAGAAGTCTTTGACGCTACCCAGCTCACCGTGAGCGCCGGCGTCGCGACCGGCAAGATGATCGCAAAAATTGCGTCGGATTCGTGCAAACCTGACGGACTGCTTGCCGTCAAACCGGGCGACGAGGCCACGTTCTTGGCGCCGCTGCCGGTTGCGCGTCTCTGGGGCATTGGCCCGAAAACGCAGACACGCTTGAGTGTTTTCGGCATCACGACGATCGGCGAGTTGGCCGCGCTCGACGACGCGCGGCTGCGCGAACTCTTCGGTTCGTGGTGGCGCGAAATGCGCGACCTCGCGCATGGCACCGACCCGCGCCGCGTCGAGCCGGACCGCGAAACGAAATCCATCTCGACCGAGGAGACCTTCGAGTACGACGTGCGCGACGAAACGCAGCTCGTGAATCTCTTGCGCGAACAGGCTAAAGAATTGGCCGAAAAACTAAAACTCGACGACTGCAGCGCGCAGACGGTCGCCGTAAAGGTCAAGCGCGCCGACTTTACGATCGTCGGGCGTCAAACCCATCTCATGGAACCGACGCGTGATGCGCGCCGTATCTTTCGTGCCGCCGTTCTCTGTTTGCGCCGCGCCGCGCTCGACGGCGCGCCCGTGCGTCTCTTAGGGACGCGCGTCGCCTCGCTTTCGCCAGGCGACGCCTCCCAAATTAGCCTCTTCTAGAGGATCACGACGAGCGGGTGCACGTACCTTTGAAGCCGGGCTTCGTGGCCGTCATCGACGGATATGCCTGGAAGCTGAAGTGATTCTGATCGGTGCGCACCGTCGTGCTGTGTCCCATCGGCGGAACCGAGTTTGCGTGGTCGACCCACTGCTCGGTGTTTCCAGTCCACGGCTTCGCGTAGTCGACCCACCAGTTGCCATCGTTGCCCAGGCCGGTCTGCACGTAGCGCTTGTTCTTCGCATCGTACGCTTCGGTGATATTGATTGCGTACTCGGTCTTCATCTTGCCGCTTGGTGGAACGACGACCCACTGCCGCAGGACGCCGGAGTCGAGCGTAAAGGTCGCCGTCGCTTTGCTCGCCGGCTTACCGACGTCGCCCGCCATGCAGTTCCACGTGCCGACGTAGTACTGCAACGCTCCCGCGCCAGGCATCGACTGCGAGTTCATCATCTGCGCGCCTGCCGGCGCCGACAACAGGACCGCAAATGCCGCCAAACCCAATGTCTTTTTCAACCCTAACCCTGCCTTTCTCTGAAACCCGCGCAATGGAGAAGTTCCACCGCGCTCGAAGAAGCAAGCCTTCGCCAGCCTTTCTTGGGTGTCATCCTAAGCGAAAGGAGAGCTGTGAAAAGTACGAGGGACGTAATCTGCCGCGCGCACGACATTGCGGCGGTCAAGGCCTTTTATAACGGTAAGCTCGGCTTACCAATGGTCGTGGACTCCGAGGGGCTCGTCGGGTTCGATACCGGCGCGGTGACGGTGTACTACGAGCCCGGCGAGCCGGGCGAACCGGTCTTCGATTTTCTCGTCGACGACATCGCCGCAACAAGGGTGCGGTTGACCGCTGCAGGTTGCAAAATTATCGAAGAAAATCCCGCAATCCCGCGGGTCTACGTGCGCGACCCGTTCGGGTTGATCTTCAATATCGAGCAGGCAAGGTAGGCGGCCGCCTGCTGTGGAACCTGTCGGTCCTTCGTTGCGCGGCCGATTTCGGCGCGCGGTCGACTTTCGGCCGAAGATTTAAGGAAAGGTCAAACAGTTTATGAAGCACACCATTTCGCTGGTGTTCAGCGCCATTGCTCTCATTGTCGGGTTTGCGGTGGTTCCCATGGCCACATCTGCTCAAACGTCGCCGGCGCCTACGCCGGTTCCGATGCAGCGGCCGGATTTCTCCTCGATGATGTTCCTAACGGGTACCTGGACGTGCACGCAGATGCTGCGGGGCAGCACGCGACCCGACACCAGCACGACGACGGTCGGAATGGATGGTTCCTGGATGGTCACGCAAGACACGGCGCCGCCGTTCGACAAGTACCGCACGTACACGATCAACGGCACCAACTACATGACGTACGATTCGTCGATCAAGCAGTGGGTGCAGGTCGGCGTCGATAGCGGCGGCGGATACGGAATCTCGTCTTCGCCCGGCTGGCAAGGCAACACGATGACGTGGACCACGAAAAACCTTGACGGCAGCAGCGGTACCGACGTGACCACGAAGAACAGCGACACGTCGACCACCGACGTGAGCAGCGCGACCGACGCTCAGGGAAAAACGACGACCGCTACGATTAACTGCACGAAGAGCGGCAGCTAGTTCGTAGTCAGGTCCGTTAAATCGAGCCGCCGGCCGCCGAGATACATGGCGGCCGGCGCCGTTTTGGGCACTCGATCAGACGATATCGTCGGGGGTGCCGTGGTGCTCGTCGAACTGATCGTCACGGTTTGGATCGATGCTGGTCTCGCCGTATTTTTCTTTCTCGAGCAACACCGCCTCGGACGGATCCACCGGCTGCTCCTTGCGTGAAACGACATCCGGCGCAATCGTCTCGTCGCCGCCCTTGATGCCCGCGTGTTCGTTATCCATAGCCCTGAGAGATATACCCGGCGAGGTGTGGGGTCCCCGCTAAATATGGTCGGTTGGCCAGCAAAAACCGCCGCTCGCGCTGCCGCCTAGGCGATCGAGCAGCGCCGCGCCGCGCGCTTCGAGCGGCGCCATCATCAGAATCGAGCGCCTGCGTTTGTGAGTCGTGCCTTTCGGCAGCAGCGCGCGCATTTCGGCGGGAGGAGCCCAGCCGGTAACGCGCTGCAGATCGCCCGCCGCCGCGCGCAGCAGCGCGGGGATCAGCAGCGCCGATGCGTCATCGGCATAACCGAACTCGTCAACGATGTACGAATCGCGCTCCGGCGCGCGATCGCCCAGTACGTAGGCCCGCACGCCGCGACGCCGGCGCAGGACGAGATTGAAGGCACGTCCGGTCAGGTGCTCGGAGCACTGCCGCGCACGCGCCTCGATCCAGGCCCACACGGCCGCGCTGCGCGTAAATCCGGCGGTGCGTCGTTGCTCGCACGACTCGAAGCAGCGGCGCACGCCTTTCCAATCTTCGGCCTGCAGCTGCACCGGCCGAATGCGTTGCGATGAGAGGGTGTCGGCGTCGAGCGTCAGATTGCGCGACGGCAACTCGCGAAAGCCGAACGTCGTGTAAAACTGCGGCCGGATGTCGGAGAAGAGATAGGCTAGCTCGAAGCCTTCGCTGCGCGAGCGATCGAGCTCGGCCGCCATCATCACGCTGGCATACCCGCGCCCCCTAAACTTCTCCGGCGTAAAGACTGCGCCGAAGCCGATCGCGCCTAAACGGCGCGCTTCATCGCGCAGCGTGCGCTCGTAGCGTTTGAACGACGCTACCAATGCACCGTTATCGTACAACCCGATCGTTCGGTAGTAGCGGCGCCCGTAGGCGCTGCGCGCCAGCTCCAGCGTCTGCGCCACGTAGGTATCGAAGTCGCGCCGGCCCGCCCACAGCGGTGCCGTCAGCGGCAGCACGGCGCGCGCATATTCGTCCGACGAAATCTCTTTCAGACGCAACGCCATTACCGCAGCTCTTCGAGCAGCTCGGGCGCCGTGATGCCCCGTGTGGGCGTGCCCGAGGCCGTCACGAGCACGTACTCGCGCGCCCGCCGCATCGCATAGCGCAGCGCGCGCCGCTCGCGCTCGTTGTAGCGCTGCGGCGCCTTCGTCCGAAACATATAATAGCTGAACTTTGCCGTTCGCGACGCCTTCGCTTCTCCAGCATTCTCCTTCGGCACCATCCCGAGCTTCGGACTGAAGAGAAATGCCTCCGGCACGTACCACAGCGGAAACGCGCCGGGCTTCACGTTGGCAACCACCACCCGATCGAACTCCCGCCCCCTCGCCGCCTCCACGCTGAGCATCTGCACGAACCGCTCGTTACCCGGACCCTTCGACAGGCTCAGGGCTGCGCTTCGCGCAGGGAGTAATGGTTCACACGACTCTAGATCGCTCTCCATGCGTTGCTCCGCATACGCGAGAATCTCCGCGACGCCGGCCTCAGGGTGCTCTCGGGTAAATGCGATGAGGCGCTCGAGGAGGCGTTGCAGTACTACCTGTTGCGCGAGCGCCTGCGCCGAATCGTACGAACCCTCGCGCGCCAAGCCCTCGCGCCACACGCGCCGCGCAAACGCCTCGAACGCCTGCGAGTGCATCACCTCGATCCACTCCTCGCGCATCCGCCGAAAGCGGGCGACGCGCTGCGCGGCCTCCGCCGTCAACTGCGCATCCTGCTCGCCGCGGACCACGTTCCACCCCAAGCGCAGGTCGCGCTTGGGATTCCAGCGGCTGGTACGCGCCGTCGGTGCGGGTTCGTCGTCGAAAACGAAGAGCTGACGCTGGGGATCGGGCGGTTCGCCACACAGGATCGCCAGCGATGCATCGGATAATCCCACCGCCCTTCCGGAGAGCGTCCGCAACAGCCAGTCGTGCCGAAATGGATCGTAGACGTTCCACAACAGCGCCAGCGCGTCCATCGCGCGCCGATCCGCGAAGAGATTCACGTCCCCGGAAACCGCGACCGGAATGTTCCGCTCGAGCAGCGCCGCTTCGTAAATCTCGACGTTGCGCACCGAACGGAAGATCACGGCGATGCGCTCCGGAGGAACGCCCTGCACGATCCACTCCGCGATGCGCTCGGCGACGAACGCTGCTTCCTCGCCGGGCGTAGCGGTGCGCTGCACGTCGACGCGCGGCGTTCGTTGCGCCGGCGCCAACCGCACGCGCTCACCCGCAAGCTTGAACGTCGCCTCCGGCTGCGTTCGCCGCAGCATCGAAACCGCCGATGAAGGATCGCCGCACAACGTTACCCCCGGTAATCGCTCGCCGAAGATCGCGAGCAGCAGCGCCACCTCCGCCTCCGTCAGCTCTTGCGCGTCGTCAACGAACGCCAACCGATGCCGTTCGCGCAGCGACGTCGCAAGCTTTGGCTCATCCCCCAGCATCCGAATGGCCGCCACCACCGCATCGCGCCCGGTCATGCGTCCGCTCGCGTTGACCAGCTTGACGTAATCGTCGTAGAGGTGCGCGAGGATCTTCGCAAGATCCACCTCGCGCCGATACTGCCGCTGCAGTTCTTTCGGCTCGACGTCGAGCGAGTCGTGAAAGGCGTTCTTCGTCGCGACCAGCAGCGACGGATCGCTGAAGTTGGGCGGATTGGCATAGAACTCGGTTGCGCCGCGCAACGCGATCGAGCGAAAAACCGCGGGGCTGACGTTCGCATCGCTAAGCCGTCGGATCAAACGAAAGGCCGACTGCAAGAATCTCTCCGGCGAGCGCAGCCCGGGAACCTCCGGATCGAGTTGCGCGGCGGCGAACTCCTCCCACTCCATCTCGAAGAGCGGCGAGCAGGCCTGCGTGAAGAGCAGCTCTGCCTCCACGTCGTCGACCAGCGCGATCTCCCTGCCGTGTTCGCGCAACAGCGCCGCCGCAAACTCGCCGAGCGCGTGATGCGAATCGAAGAACAGCGGCTGCCCCTCCGCAACAAGTCTCCGCGCGCGGCGCATCCGCTCCACTAAAGCGGTGCTCTTGCCGCTGCCGGCCTCGCCGAGAATTGCAACGCAGCCGTCGAGCGCCGCCTCGACGGCAGTGCGCTGCTCGGCGGTCAGCTCGAGGGCGATCAACTTCCGAAGCGCTGCGCTTCCGGCGGCGGCTTGCGTGCGCAGGCCGTCGCGTACGCGCAAAACGTGCAGGCGGTGTTGTTCTTGGTCTCCTCAAAGCGCAGAATGCTGCCCGAGGCCAACTCACCGCTGCGCGCGATCATTGCCGCGCGCGAACGCTCCAGCTCGTCCAGACTAATCGTCCCGCGCGCATCGCCCTTCTCGCGCGGCGCCCCGGCGCGCTCCGCAACGTCCAAGACGATCGGCCGGATATCGAGCAGCGCATCTTTGAGCGGAATGAGTACGAGCTTGGTCACGCGATCGCCGGCCGCCGTCCGCGCCCAGTAGTAGAACGGAAGCTGAAAATCGCGCAAGCGCCGCACCTTCTCGCCATACTCCGCTGCGCTGGTCGCGACGGTTCCGGTCTTGTAATCCACGACGCCGGTACCGCCCGAGCGTTCGTCGCGGTCGAGCCGGTCGATGAAGCCGATGAAGGCGCGTCCGTCTAGCTCGATCTCCGCCGCCACCTCGCGCCCCAGCACCTCGAACGGCGCCTCACGCTCCTGCACCAGCAGCCAGTCGATGTACCGCTGCGCCGTGCGCTGCGCGCGCCGCACCTGCAGCTCGAACTCGACGCGCGTCGCGAACCCGTCGCGCGTGCGCTCGAAGGCCCACGTAACGCACTCGCGCATGCGGCCGCGCATCTTGGCGGCCTCGCTGCTGCGCGCGCGCGGAAACTCGCCGTGAAAATCCTCCAGCGCAAGGTGAAACGCGGTGCCGTACGCCGAGGCCGACGAACCCGGATCCTCCACCGCGGAGCAAGCGTAACGGTAGAACCACTTCCGCGCGCATTCCGAGTACGCGTTGAGTGCCGATGCGCTGAAATGCTTCTGCCATCCCGGCACTCCCATCGCCTGTTCGGGTTCCAGCGCCTCCGCCAGCTCTACCCGATCCTTGTCATCCTGACCCTTCGACTCCGCTTCGACTCGCTGTGCTCGCTCAGCGTCGCTCAGGACTGCGCTTCGCGCAGGCGCTAAGGTAGTAAAAACCTCATCAACCGCAATGCGTAACTTCTCTTCGGATAGGTCCGCAGGGAGTGCACGAATCGCACGTGCGCGGCGGGCAAACTGAAGGACGGAGTCACGCTCGGAGGATGGCAGCGCGAGACGCCCTGCGTCGATCGCGTCGAGGAGATTTCCAGTGCGCGCTGCGAGCGTGGCGTAGGCGGCACCGACGTCGTGCGGCACTCCCGATCGCGGCGCGCGAATCATCCGAAGGAGGGCGACCTCTTCGCCTGTCCGATGCCACGTCAAGGCATCGTCGATGAACACTATGCCCAAGTTACAGCTTCCACCAGGCGCCCCTGCACGCGACGTATAACGGCTCCCCGATGCGGCGGATCATCGTTGGCATCACCGGGGCGAGCGGAAGCCTCTACGGTTACATGGTGTTGCAGGCGCTGCGTTCGGTCGGCGGCGTCGAGACGCATCTGGTGCTTACTCAAGCTGCACGCCGAACGATCGAGCTCGAAACCGAGATGAGCGGCGACGACTTTGAAAGCCTGGCCGACGTCGCCCATCGCGACGACGATCTCGCCGCCGCGATATCGAGCGGCTCGTTCGTCACCGACGGGATGCTGGTGATTCCTTGTTCGATGAAGAGCGCGAGCGCGATCGCCTATTCGATGAACGCCAACCTGCTCGTGCGCGCCGCCGACGTCTGTTTAAAGGAGAAGCGCCGCCTGGTGCTTGTGATTCGCGAGACGCCGCTGCATCTCGGCCATCTCCGCACGCTCGCTCAGCTCGCCGAGATCGGCGCCGTGATCCTGCCGCCGATTCCGGCGATGTACGCAAACCCGCAGAGCGTCGACGAGATCATCGCCCACACGGTCGGGAAGGCGCTCGATCAGTTCGGCATTGCTAACGAGCTGTTTAAGCGCTGGCGCTCCCCGAAATAACCAGCCGCCGCGCTAGGGCGACGTCGCTGACGCGATCGACGTTCACCGCCATTTCCGGATACGAGGAGACCAGCGCGCGTACCGGCGCGCCGAGAATCTTGCTTCCGCGCGCCTCCGCCTGCGCGATCGAGAGCCGCCGCAGCGCAAAGAGCACGAGCATGTCCCAACCGAAGAGCGAGGCCAGCTTGAACGGATGCTTGCGCGCCGCACCCAAGCGTTCGATGAAACGCTCGAGCAACGGCAGCGCTCGCGGTTTCATCGCCGCCAGGCCTCCGCCGCAAAAGGTTCCGTCGCGCATGCGCGCCCAAGTGTGCGGCACCTCGGGGTAGCGCGCCAAGTGTGCGTTTTTCTCCACGCAACCGTATATGACGTCGGCGCCCAGTTGCGGAACTCGGCAGACGAAATCGGCCGTCGCTTCGGGCGAGAGCACCGGCAGATCCGAGGCCGCGACGAGCACCTCGGCCCCCGGCGCGAATCCGGCGAGTCCACTGCGCAGGCTGTCGCGCATGCGGGCGCCGTCCGGCCGAAAGTCGTCCGCTAACCGCAGATCCGGGTGTTGCCATTCGGCCGCCGGCGCTACGACCACGATCCGCTCGATCGCCGCAACCGCGCGCAGCACGCGCAGCACGCGGCCCACTAGCGTCGTGCCTCCGACATCCACGAAGGCTTTGTTCGGCGCACCCGGCTGCAACCGCGCCACGTCGTCCAACGGGCCTCCCGCCAACACGATCGCGTTCACGTAGAAACCCAATCCGGCGTATCGCCAAACCGCGTAACAAACCTTTCGAACGTTCCAGGCAAACGCAACCGCTCGACGATGCGCTCGATACCGGCGAGGTCGGGAGCTAACGTGAAGACGCAAGAACCGGAGCCCGCCAACAGTGCCCGTCCCGCCCCGGCTGCGCGCAATCCCGAGAGCGCCGCCGCAATCTCCGGTGTGCGCGAAACGATAACGTCGTGAAAATCATTCGCCATCAAGCTTTCGACGCGTTCGAACTGCGCGCGCTGCAACGCCTCGAGCAGTTCGAGCGAGACGCTGCCGCCGCGCGGACGCGAGGCCCGTTCGGTGCGATCCAGTTCGCGATACGCCTCGGACGTTGACACCGCGACCGGTGGCTTGACAATGAGCACGTGCCACGATGGAATCGCGCCCGCCGGCGTCACACGTTCGCCGGTTCCTTCAACCAGCGCCGCGGTGCCGGCAAGAAAGAACGGCACGTCGGATCCGAGCTCGCGCGCGGTCGCCAGCCAATCGCGTCGCGGGGGCGGCCCGAACGCTCCCGTCATCGCGCCCCGCAATACCGCCGCTGCATCGCTCGACCCGCCGCCGAGGCCGGCCTGCATCGGAATCCGCTTGAGCAGCCGCAGCCGCACGGGGGGCGGCATCGCACCGAAAGAACCGCGAATCGCGGCGAGCGCGAGATTGCCGTCGCCCGCGAGCTCCTCCCGATCGCACTCGAATGCGAACGCGGCGCTCGGCTCGACGGTCAACTCGTCGGCCAGCTCGAGCGGCACCATCACGCTGCGAATGCCGTGATAGCCGTCCCTGCGCGCCGCGAGCACTTCGAGCGTGAGGTTGATTTTCGCCGGTGCTCGCACCCCTTTTCGGTTAGCCGCGGCGCGAGAAGGCGCCTCCGCCACCCGCGCCGCAGAGTAGTGTCGAGGAACCTCTGCTTAATCCCATGTACCGATTGTTTGAGCCAAACCTTTGCTCCCTCGGGCGCGCCTCGATCTGCGGCGAAACTGCTCGCTGCAATCGGTGCAGCGGATTAAGCAGAGGTTCCTAAGATGGGCTCGAGTTATGACGCTCAACGCAACGAGTTCTGCGCCTACGTGCTCAGCGAGTCGGAGACGCCCTACGGCCTCTTACTCGGTAACCTCAAAACATTTGCCCAGTCGACTGCGAAGGGCGGCGTGCGAGGGCTCTGGGATGCCGACACCGATCAGATCATCTTCGGCACGCATCAGGTCGCCTATCGTCTCTCCGAGCGTACTTGGTTTCCCCATCAGATCCAGCGCGACTTAACCTTTCTTCCCTACGCGCAGATCTCCGAGTTTACGCTCGACCATCGCATCCACGTTACGGAAGCCTTCTACGTGCCGCACGGCAAGGCGTTCGATCGCGCCGTCTCCTTCGTCGTGGACGTTACGCTTTACAATCCCGGGGCGAACGAACTGGAGGTCTCGTTGTTCCCGTGGGCGATGCTGGTTGGCCAGCGTTTTTACGGCGAGCCCGAACACCAAGTCCGCGCCTGGAACGACGGACGGTTCATCTGCTCGCGTAACGTTGAGACCGGCGGCGAGCGCTGGTGGGGCGGCTCGCGGCCGCCGATCGCCATCGAGCTGTCGCTGCGCGAACAGGTGCTGCTTGAAGCGATGCGGCGCGCGACCTTCACTCACCACGACTCCAGCTACGCTCTAGGCGACGTCACGCCCCAGCAGGCGGAGCTGGTCAGCCGGCGGATCTTCGGCGCCTTCGAGTATCGCATCCCCGTCGCGGCCGGCAAACGCGAGTCGCTGCGGCTGGCCGTCGTCTACGATAAGGGTGGAACCGAAGGCAGCCGCCCCGTGCTCGAAGCGCTGCTAGCCGACGCGCAGGCGCTCCACGACACCCAGGGTTACTTCACCGAGCGTCTTGCCGACGCTCGCTTTCTCACGCCTTCGCCCGAAATCAGCCGCGGCGTCGTCTGGGCGAAAGCGAACATGCTGCGCATCGTCAAGGAGTATCCCATCGGCTGGGGCTCCACCAACTCGCCGCCCTCGGACATCCTCGTCTCGCGCGACACCTCATGGTTCGTTCACGGCTTCGATTACTTTTGGCCCGAGTTCAGCCGCAACGCGCTCGAAGTCTTCAACAAAGCGGCGGAAGACAGCGGCCTAATGATCGAATACGTGCGCGGCGTTAGCGGTTATAAGACCGACTACGACCTCAACATCAACGACGACACGCCGCTTCACGTCATCGCGATGCTCCACCACTACAACGCGACCCTCGACGACGAGTGGGTGCGCGCGCATATTCCGCTCGTAATAAGGCTCACCGACTACTTACTCAATCAGCGAGACGACCACAACCTTATCTCCTGTCGCGCCAAAGGCGTGGATCTGCACGGCATCTCATCGTGGCGCAACATCATTCCGTACTATACGCTCGACGGCGCCGTGACCGAGATCAATGCCGAGGCGGTCTACGCACTTGAAGCCGCCGCGATGCTCTGTGCCGTCGTCGGCGACAACGACCATTGGGCGCAGTACAGCGGCGAGGCGCGACGCATGCGCGCGGCGATGATGGACTTCCTCTTCAACGACGACACCGGCGCCTTCGTGCTGAACTACGATCAGGACGGCAACTATCAAGATAACTTTACCGCCGATGAAGTCTTTCCGGTGCTCTTCGAAATCGCGGACCCGCAACAGCGCCGCGCGATCCTCGAACGATTGGGCGAGGCCGATTTCGTCACGCCCGTCGGCTTGCGCACGATCTCGACGGGCGATGCCTGGTACTTTCCCTCGTACGGCTTCGGACTGCTTGGCGGCATCTGGCCCGACCTCACGCTCTGGTACGCGGTCTCGCTTGCGCGCAACGGTCTCACCGACGCCGCCGCGCGCTTCCTGACCCTCACCTACGCGGCGATGGAGGGTGGAAGTCCGCGCAATACCGTTCCCGGCGAGTTCGCCGAATGGTTCGACGGCGGCTCGCTGAGCAATCGCGGCATGTACCTCTCGCCGTGGACCGGCGCGAAGTATTTGTGGGCGGTCGCCGAAACCGTCGGCGGTTTGAACGGTTATCGCACCAGCGGTCGCCCGCATCTGGCGCCGCTGCGCCCCACGAAATGGCAGTGGGTCGCCGCCGCGCGCGTGCACTGGGGCGGGCGCCGCTGCACCTATGTCGTGGATCTGCGCAACGACACGATCTACGGCGACATGCCCGAACTCTCGGCGGAAGAGCCCTTCACCTGCATCTTTGCCGGACGCGACGTCAGCGATGAGGTAAGCACCTCGCCGGTTGAGGTCGGGGCGATTGCTTTCGAGGACGAAGGCGGCGCGGTGCGCATCTTCCTGGGCAACCATCTCGACAGCGCACGCCACGTCCTGGTCGAGTTTCGCGGCCACACGGCTCGTGTCGAGATGGCGGCCGGCGAACTACGCGAGGTGCACTTGATCGGCAAGCCGAGCGACCGGCGCGCCCGGGCAGCGAAGCTCGACGTCGTTCCGCCGCTCGTCCGCGCGTGAAGGGTCCCGCTCTCGTCCTAGCGGCCGGTGCGGCCGTCTTGCTCGGCGCAGTCTTTATCGGGCAGCGTATGGGCGACTCGGTCATTCAGCAGGCCGGCCAGCAGACGCTGCAGTCGGAGATGCCGACGCCAATGCCCTCCGGCGCCGACGCTTCGCCCCAGCCCTATGGGCCGAACTGGGAGAACTCGCAGTCGCTCACGGCGGCGGGCGACCCGCACTTCCCCGATCCCCGGATCCCGCCGAAACCGCTCCCGACGCCGTTGCCGGTCGCGGTGACAAAAGCTACGCCGACGCCGGTCCCGACCGCAACGCCCAATCCAAACATCCCGATCTGGCGGCAGGTGCCCCTGCCGACCATGGCTCCCACCAGCCCGACCGTTACGCCCGCTCCGGCGGCCCCGACAGGCTCCCCGCAGCCCACTCCCAACCCGCCATAGCGGCCTTCCTCACGGCCCGCTTAGGGACGGCCTGATAGAATGAAAGCATGGAAACGGGAACTGTAACGGTGAAGCGCGGCCTCGCGCGGATGCTCAAGGGCGGGGTGATCATGGACGTCGTGACGCCCGAACATGCCGCTGTCGCGCAGGAGGCCGGCGCGGTCGCGGTGATGGCGCTCGAACGCATTCCGGCCGACATCCGGGCCGCCGGCGGCGTCGCGCGTATGAGCAGCATCGACCTGATCCGCGGCATCATGGACGCCGTGACGATCCCCGTAATGGCCAAAGTGCGCATCGGCCACTTCGCCGAGGCGCAAGTGCTGCAGGCGCTCGGCGTAGACTACATCGACGAGTCGGAAGTCCTGACGCCCGCCGACGACAAGTACCACGTCGACAAGCACCCCTTTACGACGCCGTTCGTCTGCGGTGCGCGCGATCTCGGCGAGGCGCTGCGGCGTATCGCGGAAGGCGCCGCGATGATTCGCAGTAAGGGCGAGGCCGGCAGCGGTAACATTGTCGAGGCGGTGCGCCACATGCGCGCCATCGGCGACGCGATTGCCGAGCTGACGGTTGCGCCGAAAGAGGAGCTGGTTGCGCGGGCGCGCGACCTCGGCGCGCCGCTCGACCTGGTCGCCGATATTGCGCGCGATGGCCGCTTGCCGGTCGTGCTTTTCTGCGCGGGCGGCGTTGCGACGCCCGCCGACGCCGCGCTGATGATGCAGCTCGGCGCCGAGGGCATCTTCGTCGGCAGCGGCATCTTCAAGTCGAAGGATCCCAAACGTTTCGCACGCGCAATCGTCGATGCGACCACGCACTTCAACGAGCCCGCAGTCGTTTTGGAAGCCTGCCGCTCTTTGGGTGGTTCGGAGGCGATGCCCGGCCTCGACATCCGCCAACTCGGCGAAGCCGAGCTCATGGCCCCCCGCGGCAACTAGCTGTCATCCTGAGCGCAGCGAGCGACGTCGAAGGACGGGAGCGGCGCACCCTGAGCGAGCGTAGTGAGTCGAAGGGAAGCGTAGTTGGAGTTCTAGCGCTGCAGGGCGATGTGGCCGAGCACCTCTCCGCACTCGAACGTGCCGGTGCCAGCGGTGTAGAGGTAAAGACGCCCTCCGGCCTTGCAAGGGTGGATGCGCTGATCGTGCCCGGCGGTGAATCGACGACGGTGATGAAGCTGCTCGAGCGTTTCGGACTCGAGCGGCCGCTCGTGGAGCGAACGCGAGCCGGAATGCCGTTATGGGGAACGTGCATGGGGATGATCGTCGCCGCGCATGACGTCGCGGGATCGAACCAGCCAACGCTCGACCTCATCGATATCAGCGTTAAGCGCAATGCATTCGGACGGCAGAACGAATCCGCGCAGTTGGACCTCGCGATTCCCGCGCTCGGCGGCAAACCGTTTCCGGCAATATTCATTCGAGCCCCGTGGATCGAGCGGCACGGTCCGCGCGTCGCAATGCTCGCCGAGCGCGAGGGCCACGGCGTAATGGCGCGGGAGGGCAACGTCCTAACGACCGCCTTCCATCCCGAACTCACCGGCGACCCGCGCGTGCACCGGTACTTTCTCGAGATGGTCGAGCAGCAAGGGAAGGCCCCGACCGCGGCGTAAATCTCGACCCGAGATGTCTACCGGGGCCGCCTCTCCTCCCGAAGCGGAGCAAGCGGGATTTCAAGGGCAGATTCCCGCTGTTGAACCGTTGCTCACGGAAGTGATCGCGACGCTTACGCTTGCGGCCCACGCCTATTTAACCGGCGAAGACGGCGAGCATCCCGACCACGATTCCGCAGAGCTCGTTATCGACGTAGCGACCGCGGCTTTCGAACGGGTCAAAGAAAGGTTACGACCCGACGAGCGGTTAGCAATAACGCAGATGCTAACCGAAACGCGCATGACGTTCGTGAGGAAGCGAGGCACTTAAATGCCTCGCTTTTATAGCTCGCAAGGAGCCGGCGCGTGACCGAAGTCCTCGTCCTAAACTTTACCTACGAGGCGCTGAACGTCACCAGTTTCCAGCGTGCGGTGAAGCTGATCTTCGCCGGCAAAGCGGAGATGCTGCACGGTCGCGAGCGGCTGCTGGCCTCGCCGACCTACGAGATGCGCATGCCCTCGATCATTCGCATGCTCTACTACATCCGCCGGCCGATGCAAAAGGTCGCTCTGACGAAGAAGAACGTCTTGATCCGCGACGACCATGCCTGCCAATACTGTGGTATGCGCGGCGAGCGATTGATGACGGTGGACCACGTCATCCCCAAGAGCCGCGGCGGCGAATCCACCTGGGAGAACCTCGTCTGCGCCTGCATGCGCTGCAACAACCGCAAGAACAACCGGACACCCCACGAGGCGAACATGTCGCTGAAGCGCAAGCCGCGACAGCCCAAATACATCCCGTGGATCCAGATCAAGCGCAATACGCTCCCCGATGAGTGGGGCAAGTTCTTATTCCTCTATAACGTATCCATCGAAGACCGCGTCGAAGCGTAGCCGCCCTGTCATCCGCGATGAGCGTTGCGTCGAGAGCACGCGACGCCGGTGCGTCGAGGTCGTAACTATTGGTTCGTTGCCTTCATCGACGGGTCGGGGACGCCATCCGGACAGATCGTTGCTTGCTGCGCAGCCGTAATATAATACGCGTGCAGATCGTAGTGCGGAACCGGCATACCCGCGTGACCGTTAGGCTCGAACTTGAAGTCGATGTGATCGATCGTGTAACCAGGCAATGCCGCGATGTTGGCCAAGCTGACGCCGCTATTGAGATTCTTGAGCGGCATCATGATCTCCGTGAAGATCACCTTGCCGTTCCACGTCCCGTAGATCGGCGCATTGAAGTTGGCAGGGTTGGCCCAGTGCTCGCCCATCGTCGCGATGCAGGGTGAAACCAAAACGTAGCCGCTGGGCATGCCGGCAGGACGTACCTTCGGCTGCGGCGGCAGTTGCATCGCCCCCGGCGGCCCTGCGGTATCGGCGATCGCCGGCATAGCGCCGAGCGTCAACGAAAAAACGAACGCTGCTAGAAAACGAACCATAATACGCTCCTCCCAGAAAACCGCGCAGACAAGAGGAGC
Source organism: Vulcanimicrobiota bacterium (assembly GCA_963754565.1). Taxonomy (GTDB): domain Bacteria; phylum Vulcanimicrobiota; class Vulcanimicrobiia; order Vulcanimicrobiales; family Vulcanimicrobiaceae; genus Cybelea. Next base: position 435,369 of record CAVWGL010000001.1, read on the forward strand.
TTTTGCACGGAAAGAGGCCTCTCCTAGGCGAACGCGCAGATAGGATGCCCCTGCAAAATCGCGTCAATCCTTATGGCGAAGTCGTCGCGCTCCCGGGGCGCGGGCTCATGATGGGCAATCGCGGCATCCTCCACAACGAGGAGCGCCGAGTCGTCTCGCCGTTTCAGGTAAGACGCTGGATCGCGTGCGTTCTCGAGTTTCGCGGTCGCCGTCGCACGGTGATGACCCCGCACCGCTATACCGAACTCTTTTTTCTCGACGAAGCCGCGGCATTTAGTGCCGGCCATCGCCCGTGCGCGGAGTGCCGCCGCGCCGACTACAATTGCTTTCGCAACCTGTGGCAGCGGCGGATCGGCGCCCCAGCCGATGCCGACAGCATGGATCGCCGGCTCCACGCCGACCGTCTCGACGGAAAGAAGAAGCGAATCTATCGCGCGGAACTCGGCGGTCTCGCCGACGGTACATTCGTCGTTTGGGAGGGTAAGCCGCATCTGCTCCTAGGCGCCAGGATGCACGAATGGTCCGACTCCGGCTACGCGCGCAGCATCGCGCGCCCCGCTCGCGCCGACGTCGCCGTCCTTACGCCCCGCGCAATCGTCGAGATCTTTGCCGCGGGCTATCGTCCGGCGACACACCCGACCGCCCAGAGGAGTCCGTCATGACCGAAGCTGCATCGCCTCGTTCGCTGGCTCGGCTCGCCGGCATCTTCTATCTCGTCACTATCGTCCTCGGAATATTCGCCGAGGTCGTGGTCCGGGGAAGCCTCGTAAACTTCACCGACGCCGCGCAGACGGCGCACCAGATCTTGACGTCGGAGACGCTCTTTCGCCTCGGTTTCGTGGCCGACACCATCGGCGGCATCTCATACCTCATCGTAACCTGGCTCTTGTACGAGCTCTTTAAGCGCGTGAACCAGCCCGTCTCGCTGCTCGCGGCATTCTTCAGCCTCGTTGGAATCGCGACTGGAGCCGTCGCCTCAGCGGCTCACCTCGGCCCGCTCATCCTTTTGAAGCAGGCCTCGTACTTTACCGCCATCAACGCCGGCGAACTGCAAGCGCTGGTGCTGCTGTCGCTAAAGCTGCACGCACTGGGCTACCAGATCGCTCTCGTCTTTTTCGGATGCTACTGCCTCTTGCTGGGTTACCTCATCGTCCGTTCGACGCTCATTCCGAACATCATCGGCGCGCTGACCGCGGTAGCCGGCCTCGCCCTGCTCCTCAACAGCTTCATTGCATTCCTCGCGCCCACCGTATCGCGCATGGTCGGAAGCTACCTCTTTGCGCTCGACGGTCTCGGCGAAATCGCGCTGATGCTCTGGCTCCTTATCAAGGGCGCCGACGTCGGTACCTCTAGGGAGCCGCGCGCCTAGCCGGCGACGCATGCCGCAGCCAGCTCGCATCTACTTCCGATTGACCACCGCGATCTGCGCGGCTGCACTTACGGCCGGCTGCGCGATTCCCATGGTATTCAACGATAGCCCCGGGAACGACGGCGACAACGTGAGTGGACGCGACGTCGAGCACGCGATAGACACGAAACTTGCGCCGTCACTAAAATCTGCCGACTCGAATCTGAAGATCGCCCCGGCTCGCTGCGCGAAGCGGCTGAACCTGTCCAAGGGTAAGACTGGTTATTGTACGCTGCCGGTGGACGGCGTGAAGCTGCCGGTTCGCGTCGTATACGTCGATGCAGATCCGCAAGGCGTAAGAGCGAACTTTGACGGCGACTTTCTTGAAACGTCGGCGATGGACTCCGCCGTCGCGCAGCAGCTGAAGCTCTACGACGGCATTACTGCGTCGGTGCGCTGCCCCGGTCCACCCGTGCGAGTGCTCAAGCAGGGAGTTTACATTACCTGCCCGATCGAAGGTTCGACGCGCATCACCACGGTGCTACTCAAAACCGTTGGTGACGGCAAGGTCTACGTATATCCTCCCACACATTTGAGTCCCGCCATCAGTCAGTTTCCCGGCAATGCGTTTGCCAAGCATAACCAGGATGAGCCGGTCATTTTAACCGGCCCGCAGCTCGATGCATATCTAAACCGCTTCTATCTTCCTACCCTGCACATGGACCGGCCGGGAACGGTCGCATGTCCGTCAACGGTGGACCTCTCGGGAGAGAACCACGTCATCTGCGCGATCCACTGGCAAGGCAATCTGACCCAGCACATCGACATGTTTTTGGTTACGGACAACTACGCCGTCTACCGCCAAGAGGCCGTTATCGACCGGCGGCACGTGGAGCAAGCCGTTGAGCAAGAGCTGGATCGCGAAAGTGTCGATCAGGGCGATCCCGCCGATGCGAAGGTTGACTGTGGCCCCGGCCTCAAGGTCGTGGCGGTTCGAGCGCGGTTCAACTGCCCGGCGACGGCGTACGGCGACTCGTACACCATCATCGTTACCGTCCTGAACGCAAACGGCCTCGTAAGCTGGTACGCTCTGCGGAACTAGTGGCGCACCTCTGGCTGCCCTTCACGCAGATGTCGGAGTTCGATCCGCAGCGCCGCAACTTCGTTCGCGGCCTCGGAACGATGCTGGAGGATGCCCAGGGGCGCCGCCTCTACGACGCGGTCAGCTCGATCTGGACGACGATTCACGGGCACTGCCACCCGCGCATCGTCGAGGCGATTGCGCGACAGGCGGCCACCCTCGACCACGCCACGCTGCTCGGCGCGACCAACCCGCTTGCGGAAGAGCTGGCGCGGCGGTTGTGTGCCCTTACGGGGATGTACCAAGCGTTCTTTGCAAGCGACGGCGCCAGTGCGATCGAGGCGGCAATCAAGATGACGCTACAGTATTGGCAGAATGCGGGGCAGCCGCAGCGCAAGCGTTTCGTACGGTTGTGCGGCGCTTATCACGGCGACACGATAGGCGCGATGAGCCTCTCCGATATCGCGCTCTTCAAAACGCGCTTCGGCGGCATCACCTTCGAAACGCAAACCTTCGACGAAACTGCGCCGCTCGAATCCGACGTTGCCGCCGTCATCGTCGAGCCCCTGATTCAGGCGGCCGCCGGAATGCAGTTAATCCCGGCGCGCGCATACGAGCGCCTGAGAAACGTAAAACCTCTGTTAATTTGCGATGAAATTGCGACGGGGTTCGGCCGTACCGGCACGATGTTCGCCTTCGAGCAAGTTACCGCTCCGCAGTGGGATTTGCTCTGCCTGGGTAAGGGGCTCAGCGGCGGCGCGCTAGCGATCTCGGTAACGCTAGTTCGCCGTCACGTCTTCGACGCGTTTCTTGGCCCCCGCGACGCGCTCGTACACTTCTTCCACGGCCACTCGTACGCCGGCAATCCGATCGCCTGCGCCGCCTCGCTCGCCTCGCTCGCGCTCTTCGACGAAGAGAAGACGCTCGACCGCGCAAACGGCATCGCGAAACGGGCCGCCGCGCACTGCAAGAAACTCCGCGTGCATCCACTCGTACGCGACGTGCGGCAGTGCGGCACGATGATCGGCATCGAACTCAAGGACGGCGGCTGGCCCGTCGCCGATGCCCTCTACGACGCCGGACACTTTACCCGTCCGATCGGCAATGTGATCCAGTTCGTTCCGCCGCTCTCCTCGGCCGACGCCGAGATCGACCTATTTTTTGAGGCGCTCTCGACGTGTTTAGGCCCTGCGTGACTTACCTCGATCGCGCAGAGCAAATCATTGGACTCATCCGAAACGAGCATCGCTATCGCGCACTGCCCTCGCATCAGCTGACCAACGTCATCGATTTCTCCTCAAACGACTCCCTTGGCTTGGCGACCGATCCGCAGGTGATCGAAGCGCTCAGACATGCGAGACGCGCGGGCTCGGGCGGCGCGCGATTGCTCGCGGGGCGCAATCGCGAGCTCTCGTTACTCGAAGAAGAGCTCGCCGAGTGGCTCGGACGCGAGCGCGCGCTGCTCTTTTCGTCCGGGTATCTGGCCGGCGTCGGAGCGATTCCAGTGCTCGCTGGGCTCGTCGAAACGATTTTTTCGGACGAATCGAACCACGCCAGCCTCATCGACGGCCTGCGCCTCACGCGCAGATCGCGCACGATCTACGCGCATGGCGTGCCGCCGCGCAGCAACCCGCAAACGCCGGCGCTGGTCGTCAGCGAAACCATCTTTAGCATGGATGGCGATGCGATCGATCCGCTGATGCTCCTCGAAGGTCTGCATCGCGACGATGCGCTGCTGCTCGACGAAGCGCACGCGCTCGGCATCGCGGGACCGCAGGGTGCCGGCCTCGCGCGCACGCTCGCGGATTCGCGCGTCGTGATTCTCGGGACGCTCTCGAAGGCGCTCGGCACGCTCGGCGGTTTCGTTGCCGGCCCGGCCCCGCTCATCGAGCTGCTCGTCAATCGTGCGCGCACCTTCGTCTTCGACACCGCGTTGCCGCCCGCGCTCGCGCTCGCCGCGCGCATCGCGCTGCACCTCGCGCGTGGCGGCGACGACCGCCGCTCGCGTCTGCATGCCAACGTCGCGCGCTTACGCGCCGCCCTGCCTGTCACCGTGAGCGGAGCAGGAGCCGTCATCCCGATCCTCCTCGGAAGCGAAGAGCGCGCGCTGCGCGTCTCGGAGGAGTTGCTGAAGCGCCGCCTTTTCGTGCCCGCGATTCGTCCACCAACCGTGCCGCCAGGGACGTCACGTTTGCGCGTCTCGGTGCGCGCCGATCACACGCTCGAGCAGATGGACCTGCTCGCTGCCGAGCTGCAGCGGTGCATCGCTACTTCGTAACCGGCACCGACACGGACGTCGGCAAGACCCGCGTTACAGCTGCGCTGGCGCTTGCGCTACGCAGGGCCGGCCGCAATCCCACGATCGTGAAGCTCGTTCAGACCGGCGCACGAGCGGATGAAAAAGGCGACGCACGCCATGCCGCCGCGCTGGCCGGCGTGCCCGCTAAGGAACTAGCGCGCTTCGAGAAACCCGCCGATCCCTGGTCGGCGGCCGTGCACGAAGGTCGCACGCCGCTGCTCGCACGTCGTCTCGCCGAGGAGCTCGACACGATCGCCGGCGCAATCGTGGCGGAGGGCGCCGGCGGCATCATGACGCCGCTGAGCGCCGGCGAACAGCTCGGCAACGTGGCCGCCGAAGCAAAGCTGAAGGCCGTGGTTGCGATCGGTCTGCGCCTTGGCTGCCTCAATCACGCGCTGCTGACCGCGCGTGCCTGCCACGAGCTCGGCATTCCCATCGCAGCTGCCGTGCTCGTCGAACGCTGGGCTCCGACCGACGTCGCATATCGCACCGACGTCGAGCGCACGCTGCGCGGCAGACTTCCGGTCCTTGGCACGCTGCCGTTCGAGCCCGCCGAGCGCGAATCGGTCGAAACCGGTGCAAAGCTTTTCGAATCTTTGGTGAAGCAAGAACCCCGATGACGCACTCCACAATCCAACGGGCGCGCGCCGACCTGCTCGAAAGCAACCGTCCCGCCAGCGCCGAGCTGCTCGCCGGGCTAGCCGTGCTGCCGCGCAGCGAAGTGCCCGATCTGCTCGCGCTGGCCGACGCCGTGCGCTCGCACTACTGCGGGGACGCAATTGCGGTCGAGGTCCTCTATAACGCCAAGCGCGGCGGCTGCTCGGAAGACTGCAACTTCTGCTCGCAGAGCGCGCGCTACGCCACCGATGTCGAACCCGAGCGCCTCTCCTCGGTCGGCGAGTTCGTCGAGGCCGCGCGCGCCGCGCATCTGCGCGGTGCCGGCGAGTTCTGCATCGTCGTTGCGGTGCGCGGTCCCTCGGAGCGGCTGCTCGTGCGCGTCGTCGAGGCCGTTAAGAGAATCAAGGACGAGCTGCCGCTCACCGTCGCCGTCTCCCTCGGCATCCTTACCGACGCCCACGTCGAGCGGTTGGCGCAAGCCGGCGTGGATAAGATCAACCACAACCTCGAAAGCTCGCGCCGCTACTTCCCGCAGGTCTGCACGACGCATACATTCGAGGAGCGCTGGGAGACCTGCCGGCGCATCAAGCGCGCGAATCTCGAACTCTGCTGCGGCGGCATCATCGGCATGGGTGAAGAGGTCGCCGATCGCCTCGATTTCCTCGCCGCATTGCAAGCCTTGCAGCCCGAAGAGGTGCCGATCAACTTCCTCAATCCGCGTCCCGGCACGCCCTTCGGCAACCGGCCGCTGCTCGATCCGGTCGAAGCGCTGCGCTTCGTCGCGATGGCGCGGCTCGCGCTCCCGAAGTCGCTCGTGCGTTTTGCAGGCGGTCGCGAGGTCACGCTCCAAGCGCTGCAGGACGTCGGCATGCGCAGCGGGGCGAGCGGCATCGTGCTCGGAGACTACCTCACGACGCAAGGCCGCAGCGACGCCGACGACTTCTTGATGCTGGAACGCCTCGGCTTCGAAGTCCTCGCCTAGCGCCCGGCACAGGACGCTAAAGAAACCTTGGATCAAAACCGCGCGCCGTACTTTCAAGCGCTGCTCGACTACGTGGATGCGGGCGTCTTGCCGTTCCACACGCCCGGCCACGTGCAGGGCGCCGGAATGGATCTGGCCTTCCGCGAGTATATCGGCGATAACATCTGCGCGATCGACCTCACGCCGATGCCCGGTATCGACGATCTGCTCCAGCCCACCGAGGCGATCAAGGAGGCACAGGAGCTCGCCGCCGAGGCCTACGGCGCCGACAACACGTTCTTCCTGATTAACGGCTCGACCAGCGGCAATCAGTGCATGATGGTGGCCGCCGTAAATCCGGGCGATACGATCGCAGTCCCGCGCAACTCGCACAAGTCGATGCTCGGGGGCCTCGTGATGAGCGGCGCGCGGCCGATCTACATGGCGCCCGAGGTAGACGAGGAGCTGCGCGTGGACCACTGCGTCACGCCTGAGACCGTCGCAAAGACCCTCGCCGAGCATCCCGACCTCACGGCGGTCTACCTCGTCTCACCAACCTACTACGGGGTCGCCGCCGACCTCGCCGCCATCGAGCGCATCGTTCACGACGCCGGCAAGATGCTGCTCGTGGATGAAGCCTGGGGGCCGCACTTCCATTTTCATCCGGGCCTCCCGCTCTCGGCGACCAAAGCGAACGCCGATCTCTGCATCAACTCGACGCATAAGATGCTCTCGTCGTTCTCGCAGTGCGCGATGCTCCATCACCGGGGCGAGCGCGTCGGCATCGACCGCCTCAAATCGGTGCTCAAGATGTTCCTCTCGACGTCGCCAAACCTCCCGATGGTCGCCTCGCTCGACGTGGCGCGTAAGCAGATGGCTACCGAGGGCGAGGCCCTGCTCTCGCGCACGATCGCGCTGGCCCAAGAGACGCGCGAACGCCTCAATCGCATCCCCGGCGTATACTGTTTCGGCGAAGAAATTCAAGGCCGCACCGGCATTTTCGATCTCGATCCCACGAAAATTACGGTTACCGTCAAGGGCCTGGGCTACACCGGCTACGAGGCCTCGGCGCTGCTGCGCCGGCGCTACAACATCCAAGTCGAGCTCTGCGATCTCTTCAACGTCGTCGCGCTCTTCACGATCGGCACGCGCCGGGAGGCCGCCGAGCGCCTCATTATCGCCTTCGAAGAGTTGGCGCGCGACGATCGGCCGATCGACATGTTCGCGCCCTCAGGGATTCTCGGGGAGCGACTGCGCAAGAAGACCTTCGGGCTTCCTCCGATCCCGCCGATGCGCATGTTGCCGCGCGACGCGTTCCTCGCCGATGCCGAAACGGTGAAGTTCCGCGAGTCGAAGGGGCGCATCTGCGCCGAGACGATCACACCCTATCCGCCCGGCATCCCGGTGATCGCGCCGGGCGAAGAGATCACGCAAGCAATCATCGATTATCTGCGCCTCGAGCTAAAGGCCGGCGTGCGCATTCAGGGCCCGTCCGACGACGCGCTGCGCTTCATCCGCGTCGTAAAGGAGTAACCTCGGCGGGCGCCTAAGCACTCTTCCGTGGCTCTCAAAGTCCACTCGCTCTCCCCGAGTTGGGAGCTCTCCCAACTCCTCGACATCTTCCCACTCACGATTCGGCAAGTCCTCGTCCGTCTTCGTAACATCGAAGATATCATCGAGGTCGTTCTCGATTTAGGGCGTCCTCCCGAAGCGCGCTTCGAAAACGATTTCATCTATCTCACCGACGTTGCGATTACGCACGAAGATATCGCGCACGTTTGCTCGCGCATCTCGCCGTTCGGCGCGGATAACCGCGCGGGCATCGAGCAGACCCTCCATCGCATCAGCGCGATTCGCAATCGTACCGGAAAAATAGTCGGTCTGACCTGTCGCGTCGGTCGCGCCGTTTACGGCACGATCGATATTCTCCTCGACGTGCTGCGCAGCGGATCGTCGATGTGTCTGCTCGGCAAACCCGGCGTCGGGAAGACGACGATGCTCCGGGAGTGCGCGCGCATCTTATCCGAAGAACGCAAGCGCGTCGTGATCGTAGATACCTCGAACGAAATCGCCGGCGACAGCGACATCCCGCATCCCGGCATCGGGCTCGCGCGCCGCATGCAGGTCGCCGATCCGGCGCTGCAGCACGCCGTCATGATCGAGGCGGTCGAGAACCACATGCCCGAGGTCATCGTCATCGACGAGATCGGCACCGAGGCCGAGGCGGCCGCCGCGCGCACGATCGCCGAGCGCGGTGTGACGCTGATCGGCACGGCGCACGGCCAGACGCTGCAGAACCTGCTGATGAACCCGACCCTCTCCGACTTGGTCGGCGGTATTAGCGCCGTCACCCTCTCCGACGAGGAAGCGCGCCGGCGCGGTACGCGCAAAACGGTTCTCGAGCGCAAGGCGCCCCCGACCTTCGACGTCGTTATCGAGATCCACGATCGCGATCGCTTGGCGATTCACAAGAACGTCGCCGACGTGATCGATGCTCTGCTGCGCGGCTACCAGCCGCAGCCGGAGATCCGTCAGCGTCAGCCCAGCGGTGAGGTCACCGTCGTGCAAGAGGCCGACACCGAGTCCATGCCGCGCCTGGATGCCTACGATCACCCGCACGATCACGAGGCCGAGGAGCGCGAGCGCCCACTCTCGATCTTTGCCTACGGCGTCTCGCGCAACAAGATCGAGCGCGCCATCGCCAACCTGCGCGTGAACGCCTCGATCGCCCGCAACTGGGACGACGCCGACGTCGTGCTCACGCTCAAGACGCTCGAACGCAAAGAGCAGCCCAAGCTCAAGCAAATTGCGTCGGACAACGTGCCGATCTACTCGATCAAGACCAACACCACGACGCAGATCCAGGCCGCGCTGCGCGACGTCTTCAACTTAGGCTCCATCGACAACGAAGAGATAGCGCTGCGCGAAGCGGAAGAGGCCGTCTATCAGGTGCTCCTGACGAGCAAAGCCATCGAGCTGACCCCGCAGACCTCCTATATCCGCCGCATGCAGCATCAGTTCGCCGAGCGCTACCGCCTGCAGTCCCGCAGCACCGGCCTCGAGCCCAACCGCCGCGTCCGCATCTATAAAACCGCCGAAGCCTCATAGTCTCTTGTCACCCTGAGCGAAGCGAGCGCAGCTAGCGAAGGCGAAGGGCGGAGTTCACGTGGCACGCTAAGCGAGTCGAAGCGGAGTCGAACGACGGCGAGAGCAATGATGTAACCCGTGTTCATCGTGGTCGAAGGCATTGAAGGCAGCGGGAAAAGCACGCTGCTCGAAGGACTTGCTAAGCGCTTGCGAAGTGCTGGGCACGACGTCGTGACGACGCGCGAGCCGGGCGGCACGCCCGCGGGAGATGCGATCCGCGGAATCTTCCTCGACGCCAACCTCACCATCGGCCCCCTGACGGAGGCCTTTCTGGTGAATGCCGCGCGCGCGCAGCACGTCGCCGACGTGATTCGCCCTGCGCTCGTCGCCGGGAGAAGCGTATTGTGCGATCGGTTCACGGATTCTACGCTCGCGTATCAAGGTTACGGCCGCGGGCTGGACCTTCAGACGCTGCGCTCGCTCGGTGAGGCCGCCACAGGAGGGTTGAAACCCGATCGAACGTTGTTGATCGACTTACCCGTAGAGCTCGCCCGCACTCGCGCCCAGGCGCGCTCCGGGAGTCTCGATCGCATCGAAGCCGAGAACGCGACGTTTCACGAAAAGGTACGAATGGGATTTCTCGCGCTCGCGAAACTGCCGCACTACCGGATCCTCGACGGGACGCTGACGCAAGCAGAGTTGTTGGAACAGGCGTGGACCTGCATTTCGACGTCGTAGGGGCCGAGGTCCCGAAGCGTTACTTCGGCTCGCTCACGCGCGAGAGGCTGGCGCATGCGTACCTATTCACCGGCCCCTCGGGCGTCGGGAAGAAAACCTTCGCACGGCGACTCGCTCAGTCGTTGCTTTGCCTCGCGCCGAAACAGGGCGTGCTCGGCTACGACGGCACCTGCCCGTCGTGCATTTTGTTTGGCGCCGAGAGCGGCCGGCATCCCGACTTTATCGAACACCTCGGACCGCTTAAGATCGGCGACCGGGACGCAGCGATGGGCTTCTACGAAGGTGAGGAGCTCGTCGCCCGCGACGTTATCCGCCAGCTCTCGCTGCAGTCTTATAGCGGAGGCTTGCGCATTCTGCTGCTCGGCGACCTGGAGTTTGCCTCGCCGCCGGCCGCAAATGCGCTGCTGAAGTTCATGGAAGAGCCGCCGCATGGCGTTGTGATGCTGCTCACGACGCCCGCGCCTGGGCGGCTGCTCCCGACGATCCGCTCGCGCGCCATCGAGGTGCGCTTTCCGCTGCTCTCCGGCGCGCAAGTCCGCGAGGTACTCGAGAAAATGGAGTACGGCGCAAAGGACGCCGAACTCGGGGCCGCGCTTGGCGGTGGCAGCATTACCCGCGCCACTGCGGCCCTCGGGGGTGAAGAAGAGTCGCTGCGCGCGCAAGTCGTGCGCTGGTTCTTCGAAAGCGTCGAGCACAAGCCGTCTCTGGAGAGCTGGGCCACACGCGAGAGCCTCGACGACGCGCTCGAAACGGTCAAGACGCTCGTGCGCGATTGGATCGTCGCGAGCGGCACCGACGGGGTCGCCCTCGTCTCACTCGACCACGAGAAACAACTTCGAGGCCTGCGCCCGCTGGAGGGCGATGCAGCCGTCGCGCTGCTCAACAAACTGGATGAGGCCCAACGCCTCGCGCGGACCAACGTCAGCCCCGCCCTCGTCGCTACCTTCGTGAAAATGGCCCTCACCACGGCGAGGTAATTTTCAGAGAGGCTACCAAAAGCCGCGAAGCGCGACGTCGTCGTACTGTTTGGCAAACGGAAACGCGAGATAGGCGAGCGCGACCGTGCGCACCGCGGCGATAACGAAACTCCAGGTCGTGGCGGAAAGCCCAACCAGCAAGTAAGGCAGCGCCACCGGCACGGCGACGTACCAGATCCCAAAGAAGACTAGCGCTAAAATTACCGAGGCAACCGGCGCCGAGCGCACCGCATGGATCGATGCGGAGAGCGCCGCGCCGCCGGGAATCCCGCCGATCGCCGCCGCCGGAATCGTGTAGATGAGGAAGAAGGCTGCGAACGCACCGAGTACCAGGCCGAACGCTCCAACGAACGAGCCGATGTAGCTCGCGGCCCACACGACGAACTGAAATCCAATTGCGCCCAGCGCGATCGCGCCGAACTTTTGCCGCCCTTCCTCCCAGGCCTCGTCAAAGGCGCCTCTTCGACCGCGCCACACGTCGTTGGCATGAATGATCGTAACGCCGAATGCCCACAGATAGACCAACTGCGAGATCATTTGGAAGAGCCCCGCGCCCATGCCGCCGATCGCGTCCGTCGAGACGTATGAAAGCTGCGTCAGCAGCAGGTCGACGACCGCCGCCAGCAGCGGCATCACGAAGACGGACGGATGGCGCAGCAGCAGCGGCACCGCCCGCAAGTACATCATCAGGTCGAGGCGTTGCGCGCGCATGAGAGCTAGAAACGCGCCCCCTCGAGCGCGTGCTGGCACGGACAATCCGCGTCGAGCGGAATTTTTTCAACGATCCTGCCGATCGCATTCTTCACGCGCTCGTTGTTGCGCTGAAAAACCTCGATCACTTCGTGATGCGAGACCGCCGGCATCCCCTCGAGGCCCACGTCGTAGTCGGTGATGAGCGCGATATTCACGTAGCAAATCTCGAGCTCGCGCGCCAGGTAGGCCTCGGGATACTGCGTCATGTTGATGACCTCCCAGCCCTGGCTCTGAAACCATTTCGATTCGCTGCGCGTGGAAAAGCGCGGCCCTTGAATTACCACGACCGTTCCGCGATCGTGCGTCTCGATATCGAGTGACTTCAACGCTTCGGCGGCGATCGGCCGCAGCGTCGGGCAGTACGGGTCGGCAAAGCTCACGTGCGTGGTGATCGGCCCATCGTAAAAGGTGTCCTTGCGGCCGCTCGTGCGGTCGACGAGCTGGTCGCACACGACCATCGAGCCCGGCCGAACGTTCTCACGCAGCGAGCCGCTCGCAGTCGGCCCGATGAGCCACTTTACGCCCAGCTGCTTCATCGCGTAGAGATTCGCGCGATAGTTGATGGATTGGGGCGGAAAGCGATGATCTTTGCCGTGCCTCGGTAGAAACGCCACCCGCCTTCCCGCAATCTCACCGAGCGCAACCTTGTCGCTCGGCAGCCCGTACGGCGTCTCCACCCATGCCTCGCGGGCGTTCTCGATCAACGAGTAGAACCCCGACCCGCCGAAGACGCCGATATCCGCTCGCAACTTCTCCACCATAGCGCGCCCGTTCTACGTGGCGCTCCTAGGGTCATGGTGGCCCTGTCTCTAGTGTCACGTTGAGCTTGTCGAACCTAACGTAGCCGCCGAGCCGCAGGCGCTGAGGAGTGTCATGGTGAGCTTGTCGAACCATGACGTATGAAACGAAGACTCATGCTTGCTTTCGCGGTCGCCGCGCTGGTCGGCTCGGTGCCGGTAATCGCCGCGACCAACGAAACGTGGACGGTCGATCCGGTTCACTCCACCGCGCAGTTCACCGCGCGCCACTTCGGCATCGTTCCCGTGATCGGCACGATTCCGATTCTCAACGCTTCGGTGACGTTGAATTCGGGCTCGCAGATCCCGGTCGCAGTCTCGGCCGTGCTCGATGCGTCGAAGGTCGACACGCACAACGCCATGCGCGATAGCGACCTGCGCTCGCCGCATTACTTCAACGCTGCGGTCACGCCCGATGTCCGTTTCGCCAGCACCAACGTCGCAGGCACGGACCCCAAGGGCTTCACGATTACCGGCAACCTCACGATGCACGGCGAGACGCACCCAATCACACTCAACGCCCAAGTAATCGCATCGGGAAAAACGCCGCGCGGCCGCTCGATCATCGCCTATGGCGCTACCGCCACGATCGATCGCACCCAGTGGGGCATGACCTACGGCCCGCTCATCGTCGGCAACACGATCGACCTCTCACTAAACGTCGAAGCCGACGCCCCACAGTAATGCGGCACATCGATGGTGTCGGCCGCAGGTCTAACCCACCATGCGGCTCCGCGTTCGATTCTCGGGCGCTCCAGCCGCGACGGCACGCCGTTGCGAAGACATTATCGACGTGATATGCTGGCATCGGGTCAGGCCTGCGATTACATCAAAGATGCGTGAAGCGCCGCAGTAATGCGGCGCTTCGTCCATTTAACTGAGCTCAGCCTGCCCTGAGCTTAGCCTGCCCTGAGTCACCGTGCTTACGCACGAGCGCGCCCGGCGCGAAGCGCGGTAACACGTACTGCGCCCGAGACGTAACGGCGCTACCGCTTGCCGTTGAGTCGCCCGCCGCCGGCGCGCCAACGCCGGAGCCCGCGGCCGCGCAACCAGCCAAGCTAACTATCGCAGCACATCCGATAATCCGGCCAAGCCGTAACGCTCTCATAGCGTCTCCTAACGGTTGAAGTCGGAGGGTTTGAGGTCGTCGAGAAACTTCTTGAAGCGCGCCATCTCCGCCTCATTAACGGGACGCTTATCCGCGGTCCCCTCTTCGAGCACGATCTTATCCGAGACGAAAATGGGGGCGGGAACGCGCAGCGCCAGCGCGATTCCGTCGGACGGACGTGCGTCGATCTCCTGCAGCTCGCCGTTGGTGCGCACGACGAGCTTGGCGAAGAACGTCGAGTCTTTAATGTCGTGAATTACGACCTGCTCGAGATTCGCGCTCAGGCTCTCCAAGATGTTGCGCATCAAGTCGTGTGAGAGCGGACGCGGCACGGGCGCGCCTTCGAGCGCGAGCGCGATCGCCGTCGCTTCGAACGGACCGATGAGAATCGGGAGGTAGTGCGAGCCGTCCATGTCCTTGAGGATGACCACGGGATCGTGGGTTAGGAGGTCGATTCCGAGCTTGTCGACCTTCATTTGACGCATATACGACCTATCCGACAACCCCGCCGGATTTTCTTGCCGGCCAGCGAACCGCGGGCCTCGAGATATGCCGCTCTCCTGTGGAATCGTGGGCCTGCCCAACGTCGGCAAATCCACGCTATTCAACGTGCTGACGCGCTCGGCTCAAGCCCTTGCCGCAAACTATCCGTTCGCGACGATCGAGCCAAACGTCGGCGAGGTCGCGGTGCCCGATGCGCGGTTGGCGGTCCTGCAACGCCTCGTTAACGCGGCGCGCATCGTCCCGGCCACCGTTCGCTTTGTCGACATTGCGGGGCTCGTGCGCGGCGCCAGTGGCGGCGAGGGTCTCGGCAACGCCTTCCTGAGCCACATTCGCGAAACGAACGCAATTGCGCTGGTCGTGCGTTGCTTTGAGGACGCCGAGGTAACGCATGTCGAGGGCGCGCTCGATCCCCGCCGCGACTGCGAGATCGTCGCCATCGAGTTGGCGCTCGCGGACCTCGCGACGATGCGCAAGCGCCTGCCTAAGATCGAGCGCGAGGTGCGGACCGACCCGAAGCTGCGCGACTATCTGGCGGCCGCGCAGCGGCTGACCGCGGCCCTAGAGGAAGCCCGCCCCGCGCGTCGCTTCGCCCCCGACTCGCTCGAGGCGCAGGTCGCCGCCGACTCTTTCCTGCTGACCTCCAAACCGGTGCTCTACGTCGCCAATGTGGACGAGACGGCGATAGGGGTGGACTCGCCCTGCGTGCGGACCGTTCGGGAGATCGCCGCCGAAGACGGCGGCCGTACGATCGCACTCAGCGGCAAGGTCGAGGCGGAGCTCTCAGGCCTCTCCGAGCCCGAGGCGGAGGAGTTCCGAAAGGAGCTCGGCATCCAGCGCAGCGGCCTCGACGACCTGGCCGCCCAGGCCTACGAGTTGCTGGGCCTCATGACGTTTCTGACCGCCGGAGAGAAGGAAGCCCGGGCTTGGCCGATTCGCGAGGGCACGAAGGCGCCCCAGGCGGCAGGGACGATTCACAGCGACATCGAGCGCGGTTTCATCCGCGCCGAGATCGTCTCGTTCCAGGATTACGTGGAGTACCAAACCATGGAGGCGCTGCGCGCCGCCGGACGCGTCCGCAGCGAGGGCCGGGAATACGTTATGCAAGAGGGCGACGTCGTCAACTTTCGATTCAATGTGTAGCCAAGGCTCCGGCCTCGAAAAACGGGAAAGGTAACGTATGACCACTGCCTTGCGGGAAACCTCGGTACGCGACGTTTCCGTCTTCGGCGATGCTATTGCGTACTTCAATGAGGCCGCCGATCTGCTGGAACTCGACGGCGGAATGCGCCGCATTCTCACGCACCCGTCCCGCCAGATCATCTTTTCGATTCCCTTCCAGCGCGACTCCGGCGAGTTCGAAGTGTACACCGGGTATCGCGTGCAGTACAATTTCGCGCGCGGCCCGGCTAAGGGCGGCATCCGCTACCACCCCGGCGTAACGCTCGACGAGGTTACTGCACTCGCATTCTGGATGACGTGGAAGTGCGCGGTGGTGGATCTGCCGTTCGGAGGCGGCAAGGGCGGTGTCACCTGCGATCCTGCGACCCTTTCGCAAAACGAGTTGGAGCGCATTACGCGCCGCTACGCGGCGGAGCTCGTCGAAGTGGTCGGTCCCGATAAAGACGTTCCCGCGCCCGACGTCAACACGACGCCGCAAGTGATGGCGTGGTTCATGGATACCTACTCGATGCACGTGCGTCAGAACACGCCGGGCGTGGTTACCGGCAAGCCGCTGGAGATCGGCGGCTCGCGCGGCCGCGTCGAGGCGACCGGACGCGGCGTTACGATCTGCGCGCTCGACGAGATGGCCGAGATGGGTATGCGCCCCGACAAGACGCGAATCGCGATTCAAGGCTTCGGCAACGTCGGCCGGTATGCAGCCAAACTCTTCGAAGACCGCGGCTGCCGCGTCGTCGGCATCTCCGACGTCACCGGCGCGTACTACAACGAAGATGGAATCTTCGTTACCGGCGCGATGGACCACACCCTCAAGTACGGTACGCTCGAAGGCTTCAAAGGCGGCGAAAGGATCAGCAACGCGGAGCTGCTCGCAAGCCCCTGCGACGTGCTCGTTCCCGCTGCGCTCGAGAAGGTTTTCACGGCGGAGAGCGCGTCAAAAGTGCAGGCGAAGCTCGTCGTCGAGGGCGCCAACGGTCCGACCACGCCCGAAGGCGATCGCATCTTCCGCGAAAAGGGCATCACGGTAATTCCCGACATCATGGCCAACGCCGGCGGCGTTACCGTCTCATACTTTGAGTGGGCGCAAGATCGCGCGGGCTATTTTTGGAAAGAGGCCGAGGTCAACGAGCGCCTGGAGGACTTCCTGCTCTCAAACCTTCACGCGATCCGCGCAATCGCCAACTCACGCCACGCAACGCTACGCACGGCAGCCTACACGCTGGCGATCGACCGCGTCGTCAAAGCCTCGCTGCTGCGCGGAATTTACGCCTAGCGCATTGTCATCCTGAGCGGAGGCGCGCAGCGCCGAAGTCGAAGGACTAGCTCTCTAGTAGTCCTGAGCGAGCGCAGCGAGTCGAAGGACGTTCCTACTTCACGCTCTCGATAAACGCCGCAATCGCGGAAACCAACCCGGGTGCTAAAGGAAGATCGGGCTGCATATACGTGGCGATGTTGCCGGCGCGATCGGCGGGGGCAATGACGAGGATGTGATTCATCCCGGCGATGTTTGCAATTTGGGCCTTTGGATGCGCCGCGGCCAGCAGCTGCGCATCGGTCGCTGACACCTGAATATCGGTCGAACCGTGAACGACCAGCACCGGAATCGTCAGCTTTGCAATTTCTTTTGCCGGATCGTAGCGGTATTCGGAGATGAGAAAGGGTTGCACGCTGGGCCGGAAGAGCGGAGCGAGCTGCGGATCGGGAGTCGGGACCGTCTTGCCCGCGAGCAGCGAGGCGTTGATGCTTTCGACCTCGTGAACGATGCTTGGCGGGTTCGCCGGATTCGCGCGCACCTGCTCGTTGATGATCGCCGCGAGGTTGCGCCCGGCGCCCTCGAGCGAGACCAACGCGCGCACGTGCGGATCACGCTCGGCCGCAAGCGTTCCGATCAGCGAGCCTTCGCTGTGCCCGATAATGCTGACGCTGCTGAAGCGTGCGTCGCGTTCGAGCCACGCCGTGAGCGCAAGCGCATCGTTGACGAAGTCGTCGAACCGTACTGCGCTCTCGCTCATGGCGACGGTGCTGGCGCCTACGCCGCGCTTGTCGTACCGGAGCGTCGCGATACCCTGTGCCGCCAATCCCTCCGCGAGCTTGCGGTACGCGCCGGTCGTCAGCCCCATCGAGCTGTTGCCGTTGCGATCGGTCGGTCCCGATCCGGCGATGATCAGAGCTACCGGGAATGGCCCATTGCCCGCCGGCAGCATCAATGTTCCTGAAAGCGTCCCGTCCGCGATTGGAACGCTCGCGGCCTCTTCGCGGAGATCAGCCGCTCGCACGGCCTGCGAACCGGCGCCGAGCGCCAACAATGCAAAAACAACGCACGCGCAATACCTCACTTCCAGGCCTTCCGCGCTCCTGCGCCCGTGTCATCCCGACAGGAGGCGTGTTATTCGGAGCGGACTCGAAGGATGACGCCGCCAACGACTCCGGTTATGCTCGGCGCACCGAAAGGCTCGTTCATCGCCTTCTTTGCCGCGTTCATTATCGTGGGGGCATCGGGCGCCTCTGCCCGGGCCGCGACGGAGTTTTGCCCCGCGTCGATGATCGGGTGGCATACGAAGCTGCGCTCTTACCAGCCCGCAACAACGTACTATTACTGGCTCCGAGCACTCGGGCCACGCGTCGCTGACGGAATCATCGTTGCGGATACCGACCAGGGTTGGTTCACCTGGACTCAACAGGCGGTGCCGCTGACGTGGATGACCTATACGCTTACACAACAAAACGCTAAGCCCGTATGGGTCGTCGCCGAATCGCCGGAGATGAGCGTCGCCTTTCCCCAACCGGTGCACATTCGGCGCACGTGGATCGTCTCGGCGAGGGCGCAGGCCGATCCGTATTTCGGCTGGGAGGTGAAGGGGACCGTTACGTGCGCGCCTCCCGACTTTGCGACGATGTTCGGGCCCAACCCCGACAAAATCGAGCGTACGCCGCGGCCGAGCGATCCAACGCCGGCTCCCGCTCCGCCGACGGCAACGGCGGTACCCATGGCGGCGCCGTCGCCAGCTGCGATCTGCGACCACCCCTTCGTCGCTGCGAAGGTTACCGCTGCGTCGCAGCCGGTCTTTCCACAGGCCGTGAAAGACGAGGGATTCAGTCAGTACGCGGTCTCGGAGATCTATGTCGCCATCGACAAGACCGGAAAGCTTGCCGACGCGTGGGTCTTTGCGAGTTCCGGATATCCTGAGCTAGATCGAGCCGCTCTGGATGCCGCGAAGCGGTCGAGATACGCTGCGCCGATATCGTATTGTCAACCAGTCTACGGAACTTATCTCTTCCGAGCCGACTTCGCTCCCAATTAAATCTACGAAACGTACGGCGCGTTAAATCGACGGCACGTAGGGCGCAAAATCGAGTTGCGCTTGACCCCAGTCGCTCGATTCCTGTTCGTCATGCCCGGTAAAGACTCGCCACCGAAGTAAGATCGACGTAAGATACGGCTTCAAGTCGACCGTAAGTTTTTCTTCGGAGTGCACTTTCGGGGCTACGGATATCCATCCGTAGCCTACCGACGCGCTCCACGAGATAGTCGTCCACACGTCGTAGACTGCGCCGTCGACCTCGGTTCTATGATCCGGCCGCCATCGGTCGCCGGAAAAGTTGAAGACGGAATCCTCCGGAAAGAGAATCTCTAGCCCGAAGCTTACCCTGGCCGGGCTGTCATTCGACACGATAAGCGCAAGGTCAATGCGACGATACGGCTCGCGCGACCAGAGCTCATGATGGATCGACTCGGCGGTATGCTCGACGGAGACACTCAATCCCGTCACGCCCCCTCCTTCGAAACGGAACGGCGGACGCCTACGAGCCGCGCTAGCCGTGTCAGCGCATCCACGTAGGCCTGCAAGCGACGAAGGATGAACGCGCGCCGCGGCTCGGTCGAATCGAGCGAAGCCTCAACTGCCTCGAGTGCTGAAGCGACGCGCTCGTCCGCCGGCGCGCGGTGCGACCCGCGTAATGCGTGCGCCAGTTCTGCCATGCGCTCGTTCAGCGCGGCCGCAAACGCGCCGATGGCGCCGGCAGCCGCGTCGTTAATCGGTGGGTCGGTTGCCGTCTCGAGCGCGAGCGTCGCTAGACCAATGCGCTGCGTGAGGGCGAGAATTCGAAGCGAGCGGCCGACCGCGATGGATTGGGAACGCTGCGGCTCGTGACGTGCGCGGTCGATCGACTCCTCGACGGTCGTGCGTGCCTGCCACACCGCGACCCGCGCGCGCTCGATCGCAGCCCGCGCCTGCTCTCCGGTCGAACCATATGCGCGCAGAATCGCACACACCAAGACACGCTGCGCGTCGAGAAGGTCGGCCAATAGCGCGCGCGTTCGCCGGTGCTCCCAGGTCGGCATCACCAGATACCCGATCATCGCGAGTCCGCCGCCGATCAGCGTATCGAAGATGCGCATCTCGATCGTCGTCGTTCCCGGAAGGCCGCGCAGTCCGAGCACGAGCACCACAAATGAGGTGATCGCCACGGTGAACAGCGCATAGTTCGGATTGAAGGTTACGTATGCCGCGCCGGCGGCAACGACAACGCCTGCCACTTCAACACCGGGGTGCCCGCGCACCAGCGAGAGCATCAGCGTCGCGACGACAGCCCCGATCAACGTGCCGCCGATGCGCCCCGCACCTCGAACGAAGGTCGTTTGAAAGTCCGGTTTCAGTACGATTGCCGCCGTCAGCGGAATCCAGTAGCCGCGGTCGGTCGAAAAGTGCCGCGCTAATACCATCGCAACCGACAGCACCAGCGCGAAGCGCAGCGAGTCGCGACTCCACCATCGGATGTGACTCTCGACGTACGGCCCCGGCTTAGGCTTCGAGAGCAGCTGCAGCTCGCGCAATCGTCCGGTCGAGAGCATCTCCGCCGCGAGCCTTGCATCGCGCAGATAGTACGCGAAATCGTCGGCCTCCGCTCCCTCCGGCAACGCTAGCGCCGGCTCGTCGGGGGGCCCGCCGCGCAGCATTCGGGCGATCGCGTCGAGCTGCTCGGCGACGCCCGACGGTATCGTGCGGGTCGTTCTCGCCGCTCGCGCCGCCAAGCGCTTGCGAATGATCTCCGAGTCTTCGAGCAGCCGGTTGAAGCGTGCGCGCTCCGCCGACCGCGCGAACGGCTGCGGGTCGGCCATCACCTGGCGCGCGGTCGCAAAGGGCGTGATCGGCGGAAGTGCCGGCGCGCCGGCCGCAACGGCGCGCGCGTACGACGCGAGCTTCTCGTACACGTCGGCCAGCGCCGTACGCTCGACCGTCAACCGTGCCGTCGGCCACACGACGATCAGCAGCGCCGCTTGTATCAATCCGCCGCCCAGCACCAGCCCCGACTGCACGAGCGCCGCCTCCGGTGCCAACGGCTGGCTCGAAAAGAGCACGAAGGCCACGAACGAGTTCAACGCGACGGTTGCGGCCGCCGGCCCGATCTGTCCGATCGTCCCGCAGGCGTACCCCGCAACGAACGTTGCCGCAACCAGCCCGGCGTCGTTGTGCGCTGCGATCGTGCCGATGAAGCTCGTCAACGCCATCCCGAAGGCGGCCGCGAGAATTGCCTGCAAGCGCGTGCGGTAGATGCCCTGCAGCGAGGTGAAGCCGATGATGAAGGCGCCGATCGCCGCCGCCACGCCCGCCGACGGTTTGCCCAGCGCCGTGGCGATCAGCAGCGGAATCGCCACGCCGACCGTGCATCGCAGTGCGTATCCGGGCTCGAGCGCCGAGCGATCGAAGGTGCCGACCGTCGCCGCGAGCTCGCGCAGCCAGGTCAGCAATGCAGGTTACGGCGTAAGATCGTTAGGTGGCGCGTACGGATCCGGGAAGCAGTAATTCGTCTTTGAGCATCGCGTGCCGTTATATACGGCCTCGTAGTCGATCTGTGGAATGTGCGTACCGTACGCCTTATTGATCGTCGCAATGAACTCGTAGGCGATTAGCGCGTAGCCGGTGTTTGATGGGTGAATCCCGTCGAAGCTCGTGATGCCGAAGAGATAACCCAGCGTGCAGCAGTGCGCCGTCGGATTGATCGAAGCGCCAAGAGCAAAATAAGGGTTCTTCGGATCACCGCTCGCTAGACCGTCGAAGACCGTCGTGATGTCTACCAGCGGCACCTTCTCGGCGGTCGCGGCGTTATCGATTCCCTCGTTGATCGCGTTGTTGAGCGCCTGCACCTTGCCGGCAAACTCGGGCGTGATGTAGTTTTGCCCCAAGCCGTTGCCCGGCGCTCCTTTGCAGCTTGGCTCGGGGACATTGCAATCCAAGTTGGGTATCTGCCCGGTATAATCGTAGGTTTCGGTTACGGCTACGACGGCCGGAAGCGTCAAATAACCGCAAGGCTTTGAGGTGGATGCGGGCTCGCATCCGGCGGGGGTGGCGAGATGGTACTTCTTCGCGACTTGAACGATCACAGAGTCCGGCGTACCGAAGAAGGAAAACAGACACTTAACGTACGTCCTGACCCTGCAATCGCTCATCTTCTTCGGGATGGTGACACGCTGGAAGTAGCCGGTCTCGATGATGTTCGGCAGGTTCGCTACGACAACGCGCGCGCCGGCGTGCTGCAATGTGCCGATCGTCGCGCGCAGATCGCCTTCAGCCTGCGCGTGCAGTGCGGTCGCCGCCGACAAAGCGCCCCCCGCTCCCCATATACTTCAGCACGTCATTGGCTCCGAGCCAGACGGTTGCGAGGGTCGGATGGCGTGACGCCGCGGCGTTGACGTCGGTAAGGTCGTGCATTCCGGCAAAGTTCCCTAGCACCGGCCAGAACGTGCCGCTCTCATCCGCCACGACGGTGCTGAGCAGGCCCGGGATTCCGGGAAGCTCGTTGCAGGTGTCCGTCTGCGGTTGGTGCAGCACGTTGGCCTCGTGCAGCGTGAGTCCCGGAACACCGACATCGCGGATGTTCCTCGATTCGGGATCCATACGCACGCGCGTAATACCCTTTAAGTGATACCCGGCGTTGTTGAAGCCGTTGTTGTCGGTACAAACGTTGCCCAGTTTCGACATTGCAATTGGAAAGAAGTCATTCTGCGAAGGGACGATCTGATTATTGAGTCCCGGCGCTTTGATCAGCGGCAACGGGCTCGTCGCGGGATCGAACATGTCGGCGATCGCTGCGTCGAGCGATTTGCCCGAAGCCTGTTCGTAGAGATCCGCCCACCAGCCGGTCGTCTGATTCACCGGAACCGGCAAGCCGAGCGAAGTATGAACCCCGGTCTCACCTAAGAACCCATTTGACTGATAGCCCGCCGTCAAGCTGTCACCCACCCCGACGATGCTTGAAAGAATCGAAACATTCCCGCGCGCGTGCGCGACGTTGTTCGGCAGAAGCGCGCCCGAACTACCGGCGCCTCCGCCGCACGCGGTAACGCCGGCGAGCGCAATCGCCGCAAGAAAGCTTCTAAACCGTAAGATCCTCATCACTCCAACCTTTGCTCGCGTGCCATCCTTCGACAAGCTCGGGATGACAATCTGGTTTACAGATGGCACTCTGGTTTACAACGGAAAATACGCCGGCGAACCGAGACCGAGCTGGAACTGCAGCTGGGTTGCTTTTAGACCGCCGATCGCCAGTCCGCAGGCGTTGTTAATCGCCTGCTGCACCGTTAGACACTTGATGCCGACCACGCCATCGGGCCCGAGATTCGTCGGATTGCCGGCGTTGAGCACGACCGCTGCAAACGCATACTTCGTGAGGCGCTGCTGCACGCCTAAGAAGTACGCGAACAGGTGCTCGGGATAGGGATCGGTCGGCAGATAGTCGCGCGCGCTCTGCGGCTCGAAGAAGAGCGTCGTCATCTTGGTCGGCGTGTACTCGAGATACAATACTTGCGGCAGCTGCATCGAGTTGCCGGAGTTGGCGCCGGCCGTGTGCACCAGCCACTGTGGCGCTACCGTAAACGTGCCGAACATCTTGGGCGTCTTGAGGAACGGCAGCGTGATTGCAACCGCGTAGTACTGCGCGGTGCGCACCGGAATATTCTCGACTGGGCCGTCGGGCAAGTTGTACGTAAACGGCACCACGTCGTTATGACCCGGCGCGAATGCGATGATGCCGCCGCGCGCCACATACGTTGGCGAGATTACGATCGGTACTGGTCCCGGCAGTTTGCTCGATTTGATCGTAAAGAGTTTCTCGAGCATGAAGACGCCGAAAGTATCCTTCGTCGCGACGTTTATGTTCCGACCGGTGCCCGGACCACAGGCCGTTCCGTTGCTCAGATCCGCGCAGCCGACAGGGTTTTGAAAGCCGGCCAGATAGACCGGCGTTAACCCGCTGTTGAAGCCCTGCGGCCAGTGCTGCAGCTGAAACATGCTCACCTGCACGCGCGTCGACCAGTTGAAGCCGTAAGCTGCAGAGAGATCGACGCCGCCCATCAGCCAACCTTTGCCGTAGCTTCCGATATTGCCGTAGGGGTAGGCCGACGAGATGTCGGCGGTCCAGCTCAACCCTTGCGGCAGCGCGATAACCGGGCCGATGCGTTTCTGTTCGACGGGGGGCACCTGCGCGACGTTCTTTTTTTGCGACTCCAAGAAATTCTTGATCGCGGTATTCGCGCCGGGAAGAATCGATTGCTGATAGACGTCCGCCGTGCCGTCGGCCGCTGCCGGCGATGCAATCGCGGCAAAGGAAACCGCAGTTACTGCAGCAATGACTCCCCGAAGCCAACGACCCAGCATGCAAGCACTCCTCGCGAAAAATCCGACAACAACGGTTAGTTTGCGTATCGGCTGTTTACACGGAGGTTGGGCTTAACGATTGCAATTCCTTTTCAAGACGTTCGCCGCCGGATTGCCCGTCACGGCCCGCCGGCTTTCCGCGCAGCTCCAGCGACTTAATGATGACGTAGAGCACCGGCGTGATCGCGAGATTCAAAAACGTCGAGACGAGCATTCCGCCGAAGACGACCGTTCCGAGCGAGTGACGCGCCGCGCTTCCCGCACCGCTTGCGAAGACCAGCGGAATCACGGCGATGACAAATGCAATCGAGGTCATCAAAATCGGTCGCAAACGCGTTTGGGCGCCGCGCATCGCCGCCTGCACGATGCTCGCCCCTTCGCGTAGTTGCTGATTCGCAAACTCGACGATCAAAATTGCGCTCTTGCTCGCGAGTCCGATCAGCATGACGTAACCCACCTGCGCGTAGGCATCCTGCGCGAGATTCGGATCGAACAAGCCGGGAATCGGAAAGTGACGGAAGTTCATAAAACCCAGCGCGCCCAAGAGCGCGGCGGGTACCGCGAGCAGCACGATGAGCGGATCGATGAAGCTCTCGTACTGCGCGGACAGCACGAGGAAGACGAAGACGAGTCCCAGCGCAAAGATCAACGTGCTCAAGCTGCCCGCTGCAATCTCGTCGAGCTGCAAGCCCGACCACTCGAAGCTCATCCCAGCCGGCATCACCTTTTGCGCGATCTGCTCCATCGCCTGGATCGCTTCGCCCGAGCCGTGCCCCGGGGCGTTGTTGCCGTTGAGCTCGATGCTTCGGTAGAGGTTGTAATGCGTGATCACCGGCGCCGCCTCAACCTGCTGCACCTGCGCCAGCGCGCTCAACGGCGTCATCACGGTGCCGGTTGCGTTCGTGCTCGAGGTCGCGCTGCCGGGCGGCGCCGTCGCAAACGGATTGGTTCCCGTCGGAATGCTGTTCGCCGCCGAGCCGGAGCTTACGTAGAGATTCTGCAGCGAGGAGACGCGATTGCGGTAGGGCTCCTCAGCCTGGACGACGACCTCCCAGGACCGGTTGAGGTAGGTGAAGTTGTTGACGTAGAGCGAGGCCAGATCGACCTCCAGCGTGTCGAAGATGTCGTTGAGCGAGATGCCGATCGCCTTGGCTTTGTTGCGATCGATGTTCATCTGGATCTGCGGCGAGTTGATGCGGAACTGCGTGAAGACCTGCATCAAGCGCGGATCCTGCGCGGCCGCCCCCATCATCGCGTACGCCGTCTTCATCATGACCGGCAAGCCGAGGTTCGCGCGATCTTCCAGCTCGAACTGAAAGCCGCCGAAACTTCCGACGCCGTTGATTGCCGGCGGATTGAGCGCGAAGAGCTGCGCCTGAGGAACTTGGGTGAAGAAGGCGTAGTTGATGCGGCCGATGACCGCGTCGATGCCGTCGCCCGGCCCTTTACGTTCGCTCCACGGTTTGAGCAGACAGAACATAATGCCGCGGTTAGGCGCCGCGCCGGCGAAGCTGAAGCCGCCGACGTCGAAGAGATACTTCACCTGTGGCTGGCTGCGAATGATCGCTTCGGCTTTTTCGGCGATTGCCGTGGTTGCCGCCAGCGACGTCCCCTCCGGCGCTTGAACCAGGACGATGAAGTACCCTTGATCCTCGCTCGGAATGAACGACGTCGGCGTCCGAGTGAACATGAAAAGCGTCGCCAGCAGCGCCAGCCCAAAGACGCCCATTACGATCCAGCGATAGCGAATCGCGCGCGGAAGCTCCGATGCGTACCATCGGCGAAACCGCGCGAGCCCCGCGTTGAACCAGCGGAAGAAGATGAACTTCGACTCGACCTCACCCGTCAACAGTCGCGCCGACATCACGGGCGCCAGCGTCAACGCTTGGAAAAGGGAGATCGAGATCGCGGCCGCGATCGTCAGTGCGAACTGTTTGTAGAGCAATCCAGTGGTACCCGGAAAGAACGCAACCGGAATGAAGACGGCTAGGAGCACGAGCGACGACGCGACTACCGCGCTCTGAATCTCGCGCATCGCCTGTGCCGCGCTCGCGATCCCGCTCTGCCTGCCCTTGTTCATCTCGATGTGCCGGGCGATGTTTTCGATCACCACGATCGCGTCGTCCACCACGAGCCCGGTCGCCAGCGTCAAGCCGAATAAGGTAATCGTGTTGATCGTGAAGCCGAAGATCTTCATGACGAAGAACGTGCCGATGAGCGAGACGGGAATCGTCACGGCTGGAATCAGCGTAGACTTCGGGTTCTGTAAGAAGACATAGATGACGAGGACGACGAGGAAGATCGAGAGCAGCAGCGTCTTCACGACCTCTTTGACCGACTCGGCGACGAAGTCGGTCGTGTTGAAAGCGACCGTATAATGGATTCCAGGGGGGAATTGCTTGGAGAGTGCGTCCATCTTGGCGAGTACGCCTTGCGAGACTTGCAGTGCGTTCGCCGTCGGGTACTGCAGCACGCCAAGACCGACCACCTTGCCGTTGCCGTTGAAGCGCAGCGAGGTACTGTAGTCCACCGCCCCCAGCTCGACGCGCGCCACGTCGCCCAGGCGCGTGTAACCGCCGTTGGGATTCGCGCGCAGAATGATGTCGGCGAACTGCTGCGGATTCTGCAGCTGCGTTAACGCATTGACGGTATAGGTGTACGGCTGATTCTTCGATTGGGGTGTCGAGCCGATGCTGCCGCTGGCGATCTCGGCGTTCTGCTCCTGCAGCGCCGTAACGACGTCGCCGGCGTCGAGACCTTGCGAAGCCAGCTTTCGTGGATCCACCCAAATGCGCATCGCGTACTGGCGCTGGCCGAAGATGCGAACCAACGATACGCCCGGGACGCGCGAGAGGTCGTTGACGACATTGAGCTGTGCGTAGTTACTCAAGAAGAGCGTGTCGTACTTCGTGGTATCCGACGTGAGCGCGATGCCCATGACGAACGAGCCCGAGTTCTTACTCACCTGCACGCCGACTTGCTGCACCGTCGTGGGGAGCTGGCCGATTGCCGACTGCACCGCGTTCTGCACGTCGGCGGCGGCGATGTCGAGATCCGTCTCGAGCGTGAACGTGCAGGTGATCGTGGAGACGCCCTGCGTGCTCTGCGAGCTCATGTAACGCAAGCCTTGCACCGTATTGACCGCCTGCTCGAGCGGCGTCGTCACCTGCGCCTCGACGGCCTCCGGCGCCGCGCCAACGTACGAGGCGCTGATCGTGACGACCGGGGGCGCGATCTGCGGATACTGGGCGAGCGGCAGCGTCGGCATAACGACCAGACCGCCGATCATGATGATCAAAGAGCAGACCGCCGCCAGGACCGGTCTGGTGAGGAAGACCTTCGTCACGCTAGCCGTACAAACCGAGCGCCGCTACCGGCGGTTGCGCCCGAACGGGATTTAGAAGCCCTTCGACAGGCTCAGGACTGCGCTTCGCGCAGGCGCTAAGGATTTAGAAGGCTTGTTCGGCGTGATAGGAGCTGCGCGAGAGCGGGCTCGAGACGACCTGATGGAATCCCTTGCGCCGTCCCAGCTCGCCGAGGCGCTCGAACGCATCGGGGGTGATGAACTCGACGACCGGCAGATGCTTCTTACTCGGTTGCAGATACTGGCCCATCGTAAAGATATCGACGCCTGCGGCGCGCGCGTCGTCCATCGCCTGCTCGATCTCGTCCTCGCTCTCGCCCAGTCCCAGCATGAGCGAGGTCTTGGTATAACGGTCCGGGGCCCGCGCTTTAACGTGGCGCAACACCGCCAGCGACTGATCGTAGCCTGCCCGCTTATCGCGCACGTGGGGCGTGAGGCGGCGGACGGTCTCCACGTTATGCGCGAAGACGTCCGGCCGAGCGTCCACGACGATATCGACCGCCGTCAGATCACCGCGATAATCGCCGCTAAGGATCTCGACCCGCGCGCCGGGCACGCGCTCGTGAATCGCGCGCACGGTATTGGCGAAAATCAACGCGCCGCCGTCGGGCAGATCGTCGCGATCCACGGCCGTTACGACCAGATACTTCCAGCCCAAATCCCTTACGGCATCGGCCACCCGCAGCGGCTCCAGCCAATCTATCTCACCGCGCGGATTCCCGGTCTTCACGTTGCAGAAGCGGCAGCCGCGCGTGCAGGTATCGCCCAAAATCATGATGGTCGCGGTACCCGCGCCCCAGCATTCGGCCATATTCGGACAAGCCGCCTCGCGGCAGACCGTATGCAGCTCGAGCGTCGCAACCCGCTCCTTGACTCGCTCGAAATCCGGCCCACTCGGCAACGACACCCTCAGCCAGGCCGGCTTCCGCGTCACCAAATCAACGTTTATCAAGCTACTTGTCGATCCACCGGCCGCACCAGCGATACGTCGAACGCGCGCGACAGCTCCTCTAGCAGTACCTGCTTCGCCTCCGCAATCGAAACGGCGCGCCCGGTCTCCGCGGACAGCGACGTAATCCCCCGGTGCGGCAAGCCGCACGGGTTGATGAGCCGGTTGTAACCGAGATCGGTGGAAACGTTGAGCGCGAGGCCATGCATCGAAACCATCCGGCGCACGGCGAGGCCGATCGCACAAATTTGGTTGAGCCCAATCCAGACGCCGGCGTGCGCGCTCCAGCGCTCGCCGGCCACGCCGAACCGTGCGCAACTCTCGATCGCCGCGCCTTCCAACGCCCTCACTAACGGCACCACCTCTCGAAACCGCTCGAGCCGCCGAATTGGATACACGACGAGCTGCCCGGGCCCGTGATAGGTAACGTCGCCGCCTCGCTCGACCTCGACGACGTCGACCCCCCCAGCGGCGAGCGCCTCGCGCGAGAGAAGAAGATTCTCACCTTTCGCCTGCCGCCCCAGCGTAATCACCGGCTCGTGCTCGACGACAATCCACGTATCCGGCGCCTCGCCATTGCATACCGCAGCGTGGAGTTGCTTCTGTAACTCCCAGACTTCCCGGTAAGGCCTCAACCCCAGGTCCAGAAGTCGTCCCGTCGTCACAGCCCTAAGCTCTTCGCAAAGCCGTTAAGCGCTCACCGGCGTCTTCGGCTTGGGATTGACGATGTGAATGGCCTTACCGTGCGATGCCTCGGCCGCATCCATGATGCCCTCGGTTAAGGTCGGGTGTGGATGCACCGAGAGTCCGACGTCTTCGAGCGTCGCGCCCATCTCGAGCGCGATGACGCCTTCGCCGATCATGGATTCGGCTTGCGGCGCAACGATATGCATGCCGAGCAACAGATCGCTCTCGGCATCACCGACCAGCTTGATGATGCCCTCGGTTTCGTTCATCGTGCGGCCGCGGCCGCTGGCGGCGAGCGGAAACTTTCCGATGCGGACCTCGTGGCCTGCGGCCTTCGCCTCCTCCTCGGAGAGGCCCACCGTCGCGACTTCGGGATCGGTGTAGACGCAGTTCGGCACCGCGACAGGATCGAAGGCCGCGGATTTGTCGCCGGAGATCACTTCGGCTGCAACCACGCCCTGCTTCATCGCGCGATGCGCGAGCAGTGGCGCGCCGGTGACGTCGCCGATCGCGAAGATGTTCGGAACCTTAGTGCGCTGCTGAAGATCCGTCTCGACGAAGCCGCGCTCGTTCACCTCGACGCCGGCGGCTTTGAGGTTGAGAGCGTCGGTGACCGGACGTCGTCCCACCGCCACCAGCGCCATATCGAACTCGCGAACCTCGTCTTTGCCGCCGGTCCCCTCGCCGTTGATCGTCGCGCGCACGCCTTTGCCGGCCTTCTCGAGTCCTTTGACCGCGGTGTTGAGCACGATCTCGATGCCCTGCTTCTTTAGAATCCGTCCGAGCGTCTTGCCGACTTCGAGATCGGTGCCGGTGAGAATCTGCGGCATCATCTCGACGACCAACACCTCCGCGCCGAGCCTGCGATAGACCGTCGCAAACTCCAACCCGATGACGCCGCCGCCGATTACGAGCAGCCGCTCCGGAATACGCTCGAGCTGCACCGCGTCGTCGGAGTTGATGATGGTCTTGCGGTCGCGCGGCCACGCCTTCACGTCGACGGGCGCCGAACCGGTCGCAATCACGACAAACTGCGCCTTGATGGTATCGGTCGCGCCGCCCTCTCGCTTCACGGCAAGTTCGGTCGGCGATTTGAACGACGCCTCGCCTTTGATGAACTCCACGCCGTTGGCTTTGAAGAGCGTCTTCACGCCGCCGACGTTCGCATTCACCACGTCGCTTTTGAACTTAGCGACCTGCTCGCGCTGCACTTCGGCTTTGGGTACCGTAAGGCCGAGCGCGGCGGCGCGTTCGATGTGGCGAATTACTTCGCCCACGTGCAGCAAGGCCTTGGTGGGGATGCAACCCCAGTTTAAGCAGACGCCACCCACCTCGTCGCGATCGATGCACACAACTTTCTTGCCCAACTGACCCAGCCGAATCGCGACGTGATAGCCGCCGGGCCCCGCGCCGATCACGGCGACGTCAAACTGCTGTTCCATGCCGTTGGCTTCGCCCAATCGGGAGCGTTCCCCACATCGGGGGCGAATGAGGCCCCTCGATGGCCGCGAAGCGCATCCAAATCCGCCTTTTGCGCTGGTATCGGCGCTACGGTCGCGCATCGCTGCCGTGGCGCACCGCGCGCAGCCCGTATCGCACGGTGGTCAGCGAGTTCATGCTCGCCCAAACGCAGGTCGAGCGCGTCGTGCCTTCCTTTGACGCCTTCGTCAAGGCCTTTCCCAACTTTGCGGCGTTGGCAGGTGCGCCGCTCGCCGACGTCCTGCGGCGCTGGAAGGGCCTGGGGTATAACTCGCGTGCCGTGCGCCTGCACCAGCTCGCAAGGACCGTGATGCAGGAGTACGGCGGCACGCTGCCCTCCGATGCGCACGAACTGCGCGCTCTCCCGGGAATGGGGCCGTACAGCGTGGCCGCCGTGCGCGCCTTCGCCTTCAACCTCGACGCCGCGCCGGTCGACACCAATGTCCGCCGCATCGTGCACCGGCTCGTTTACGGCGTCGAGTATCCGCCGGCCGCAAGCGCGCGCGAACTCGACGAATGCGCTCGCGCGCTGGTACCGTCCGCTCGCGCGCACGATTGGAACTCGGCGCTGATGGATCTCGGTGCCTCGCTCTGCACCGCCCGCGCTCCGAAGTGTTTGCTCTGCCCCCTGTGCCCGGATTGCGCCGCCGCACCCATCGACGCCGCCGCGCTCGAGGCGGCTCGCGCCGCAAGCGCAAAGCCCGCCTCACCGCAGAACGCGCTCCCTTATGTGAAGACGCGGCGCTTCGCGCGCGGCCGCATCATCGACCGTCTGCGTGACCTCCCGCCCGGTCAGCGCATCTCCCTGCTCGATCTGCATGGGGCGGTGCGTACCAGCTACACGGGCACGATCGAAGAGGTTCGCGAGGTCGTCGCCGCCCTCGAGCGCGACGGGCTCGTCGTGCACGACGGAGAGTCGGTCGCGCTAAGAGAATGAGGCGGCGTGCCGCGCATCCCATTCCCAACCAAGAAAGTAACGCGTAAGGTCGCGCTCGAGGAGCTGGCGATCCTCGAGAGGCTCTATCCGAATCCGCAGACGGCGCTTGAATTCCAAAGCGACTTTCAGCTGCTCATCGCAGTGATTCTCTCCGCGCAAACCACCGACGCACGCGTCAACCTGACTACGCCGAACCTCTTCGCGAAGTATCCGACTCCCGAGAAACTTGCCGTCGCTCGTTCCGCGGACGTCGAGAGAATCATCAAATCGACCGGCTTCTTCCGCATGAAGACGAAGAACATCATCAACTGCGCGCGCGATCTCGTCGAACGTTTTGGCGGCAAAGTTCCCCACGATCGTGAAGCGCTCGAATCGCTCGCCGGCGTCGGTCGCAAGACTGCGAGCGTCGTGATGGCGGCGGCGTTCCACGAAGCCGCGCTCGCCGTCGACACGCACGTTTTCCGCGTTTCGCATCGCCTCGGCTTAACGCTCGGCACGACGCCGCGTCACGTCGAAGACGACCTCACAAAAATCGTGCCGCCGGAAAAGTGGGGCGACGCCACGCACTGGCTGATTCTTCACGGCAGGCAAGTCTGCAAAGCGCCTACCCCGCAATGCAATCGCTGTCCCGTCAACCACCTCTGCCCGACGCCCGCAATCATCAGGCGTATGCGGACGCTGCCGCGCTAAAGCCTTGTCACCAAGGAAATCGAGAGGCGGCGAAAGCTCCGCCGATCCACACGAGAGCTTGGAAAAGGTATAACGCCACCATCGTGACGAGCTGCGGACCACTCGCGGCTACAATGACGATGAAAATCTCGACTACGAAGCAGGATGCTATCACGGTGTCCAAGAGGATTAAAGATGCCACGGGCGTCCCATGGGCTGCCATGACTATTAATAGCGACCCGAACACCCACTGAAGAAGCAGTATCGCCCTCGCCGCGGGACGGGGCCCCCGATACAGGGGGCTTCCCGCGACAGCCGCGAGAAAGTTGTGGAACGGCCAGTCGGCCGGTGTCTGCTCGGGAAGTCCCCCATAGCTCGCCAACGTCAGAACCGTAGTCGCCGCGATAAAGCCGGCCCCAATGGCGCCCAGCAACGGTGTCATTGAATTGTCCTACCTGTGCGCACGTGATTGGTTTCATCGCAGGCAGCGGCCGCGGCTCCGGCGCAATTCGCCGACGTGATACCCGCTACGCCGACCACGGCGATCACGCTCGATTCGGTGTATGCGAAGGAGCCGCTGTGGGGACGCATGATCTCACGCGTCTCCTGGTCACCCGACGGGTCGCGCTTTCTCTACGTGCGTCCGAGTCAAGATCCCAGCGAGAATCTGCCGCTGATGCTCTACGACGTTGCAACCGGGACGTCGCGGGTTTGGATGAAAGCAAACGCGTTCGCAGCGACGCCGCAGATACTAGGATGGTCGCCCGACGGCACGCGCGTGATTCTCGTCGTGGCCGGCAACCTCTACGTGAGCGACGTCGGCCGCGCCGATCGAAGGGAGATCGCCGCCGGCGTTGACGACGCGGCGTGGTCGCCGCGCGGGAACGCCGTTGCTTACACGCACAACGCCGATCTCTACGTCACTTCGCTCGAGAAGAAGAGGGCGGTCCGCCGCCTCACCCGCGGCGGCGTCCCAAACGATCTTCTCAACGCCACGCTCGACTGGGTCTACCCCGAAGAACTGGGCATCCGGTACGGCTTCCGCTGGTCACCCGACGGCACGCAGCTGGCCTACCTTACGATGGACGAGCGGCGCGTCACGAACTTTCCAATCGTCGACTTCCTCACGACCGACAACGCCATCGATCGTGAACGTTACCCGCTCGCCGGCGAAGCAAATCCGCGCGTCACGCTGCGCGTCGTGAACCTGGCGACCGGCGCCGATCGGCTCGTCTACGACGCGCGCCCGCACGATGAGTATGTCGCCGACTTCGATTGGGTTCCGCGTAAAGAGTGGCTCGAAGCCGAGATTCTCGACCGGCCGCAACGCACGATGCGCGTCGAGCTCTGGCGCAACTCTCATGCAGCATCGAGTCGACTCTACGAACAAAGCTCCTCGAGCTGGGTCGACGTGCAGCCGCTCCCGTTCTGGCTCGCCGACGGACGCTCGGTCTGGCTGCTCGATCGCGACAAGACTGCCGGGGCCTATCTCCGCAAAACCGACGGGTCGTTGCAGAAGCTTAGCGGCCAATATCGCGTCACGGAGCTTTTGGGCGTCGCGCAAGCCGGGACTGTGTACGTCGCGGCGGCCTTTCCGACGCGCCGCGACCGCTCGGTGCTCGCGATCTCTCTCGCCGGCACAACACGCAATCTCACCCCCGAGCCCGGTTGGCACGATCCCACGATCGCGCAAAACGTCGCGCGCTTCGTCGACGTCTACAGCAGCCTGAACGATCCGCCGCGCGCCGGCTTGGTGGAGACAGCCTCTGGTACCGCAAGGAATCTCGTCCCGGAGAACGCGACGCTCAAAGCCGCACTACTGCCAACCAAAATGCTGGAAGTTCCCACGGAGTATGGCCCGCTCGACGCGACCGAGCTCGACCCGCCGAACTTCGACCCGTCGAAAAAATGGCCGGTCGTGGTGTACGTCTACGGCGGACCGGACGCTCCGACCACGAGCGACCGTTTCGGCGGCCTCTACCATCAGCTGCTGGCACGCGAAGGCGTCATCGTCTTTTCGATCGACGGCCCCGCGTCGCAGGTTGACAGCGACGCGCACGTGCGGCTGCTGCTGCGCAACTTCGGTCCCGGCTCGCTGCTTGGCCAGGAGATCGGCGCGCGCTATCTTGCCGCAACGCCCTACGTCGACGCGACGCGCATCGGCATCTGGGGCTGGAGCTTCGGCGGTTACGAAACCTGCTACGCGCTCACCCACAGCAAGCTCTTCGCCGCCGGCGCCGCCGTCGCGCCGGTTACCGATTGGCATCTTTACGACACGATCTATACCGAACGTTACATGGGCCTTCCAGGCCCCAACGCCGCCGATTACGATAAGAGCTCGGTCCTCAATGCCGCCGGCAGCCTCAACGGGCCGCTGTTAGTTCAGCACGGAACCGCCGACGATAACGTGCACTTGGCCAACACGATGCAGCTGCTGCAGAAGTTTATCCTTGCGCACGAAGCGCGCGTGACGTTCTATCCGTATCCGCGAAAGACGCATCCCATCCGCGGCCTGCCGCAGCAGCGCTCCGTCTTCGCTCACATGCTCGACTTCTGGCGCCAAGTCTTCCACCTGCCATCTAGCGCATCGGCGAAGAGTTAGCAGAGTATACCCGTGCTAAGGGGCCTCTGAGGGAATCGCGGAGCCATGGACGGCGAGAGCGATTCCGAAGGGAGCAGCTTTTTCGCACGGACGCGAAAAAGCGCGCGTCCCCGAAGCACGGGTATACTCTGCTAACCCGGCGACGCGCTAAAGGCTATCATCATCCGGGTCGGCATTGGAGGGCGGCCGGTGCAGAAAATAGCCGGCGTGTAAAGGGGCGGCGATCGGTTTAAACGTGCGCGGTGCGGAGCCGAAGTTGAAGCAGTCGCTGAGGTCGTTCGCGCGCTCGTCGGTCGTGTGGAGCGAGCGTAGCGCAAGAACCTCCCGGCAATCCCAGAGGCAATCGAAAACCGAGAAAGCGCGCGTGAACCTTCATCGGCGGGTTAAAAGTCGTCGTCCACCGGGGTATCGGTTGGCGCCTCGTTCAGGAAGTACCGTGCGTGCAGCGCCGCGGGGATGGGCGTAAAGGCGCGGGGCTTCTGGGCGAAGTCGAAGCAGTCACCGATATCCGCCGCGCGCTCGTCGGTCGTGCCGAGCGAGCCCAGCCCGAAGGCTGCCTCGACGAACTTCAAGATGCTGCCGAACTCGTACTGATGATGCGACACGTAACCTTGCTTCGCGTATGGCGAGATGACGAGCGCCGGAACGCGGAAGCCCAGCTCGTACGAGTTGTACGTCGTGGGCGCCACGTGATCGAACCAGCCGCCCCAGTCGTCCCAGGTGACGATGATCGCCGTGCTGTCCCAATACTTACTTTCGCCGATCGCATTTACTACCGACGCAACCCATGCGGGTCCAGTCCCTTTGTTCGTATCCGCGTGATCGGAGTCGGCGGGCGTCGGCGTTACCCACACGACGTTGGCCAGGTCGCCCGAGCCGATGTCGGTAAGCACCTTCGACGGTGGCGCGAGCACGTCGTTGGAGAACTGCGAGCCCTCGACGAGGTGCTCGATCGCATCGGGAGCGTTCCACAATCCGGGCCCGAGCTTCGACTCATAGTAGCGCCACGTCAGTCCCTTGTTGGTCGCCAAATCCATCAGCGTCTGGCGGTCGAAGCACGGATAGGTCTCTTGGAGCTCCTGTCCGTTCTGGTCGATGAGCAGTACCAGCGAACCCTTCGGCGAGTTGCAGCCGCCGGTGTAGCGCTGCGTAGGCGCAAACGGATTCTCCGATGCGCGCAGCGACGAGCCCGCACTGACCGTGGAGGTGCCGCTGATGAGATACTGGTGTGCCGGGAAGCTCGGCCCTTGATTCGTCTGGAACATGTGATCGGCGAACGCGTACTGTTCGGCCATGTCGAAGTACGGCTCGACCTCCGTGCGCGGCACGTAACCGTAGGCCGCGCGATCGTCCGGCGGACACGGCTTGTTTGGCTTGCAAGTCACGCGCACGAGATTGAACGCATCGAGCTTGCCATTGTCGCTCTCCGTCGCATAGGCGCGATGCTCGTGGTCGAGATCGTACGGGGCGGTGAGGTCGATCGGCTGCAGGGTTACGCGTTTGCCCGCCGAGTCGTAGCCATACTTAACGGTGTCGGCGCCCTTCAGCCCGGAGAACAGATTATCGACCGAGCGATTCTCCTGAACGATGATGACGACGTGAGAGATTTTACCGCGCGTCAGCGAGTTCGGCGCAACAACCACGCGGGCCGCCGGCGCCGCGAAGGCGCGCGGCGCGCTTTGCGAGGCGACCGAAGGAAAGTCACAGCCGGCCGCCGTTGCCAGCGCGAGTAAGACGAGAACGCGCGCCATCAAGCGCGGCCGACGAGGTTGCGCGAGATGACGAGCCGCTGAATCTGCTGCGTGCCTTCGTAGATCTGCGTGATTTTCGCGTCGCGCATCATCCGCTCGACCGGATAGTCGGCCGAGTAGCCGAACCCGCCGAGCACCTGCACGGCGTCGGTCGTCACCGACATCGCGACGTCGCCGCATTTGAGCTTCGCCATCGCCGCCCAGAGCGTCACGTCGGGGCCGCCCGCGTCGCAGCGCCGCGCCGCTTCGTAAAGCGTCAAGCGCGCCGCTTCCACCTCCGTCTTCATGTCGGCGAGCATGAAACCGATGCCCTGATGCTGACCGATCGGCTTGCCGAACGCGACGCGCTCCTTCGCATAGTTGGTTGCATAGTCGAGCGCGCCCGCCGCAATGCCGAGCGCCTGTGCCGCGATTCCGGGACGCGATTTGTCGAGCACCTTCATCGCGATCTTAAAGCCTTCGCCCTCTTCGCCGAGGCGATTAGCGGCGGGAATCTCGCAGTCGTTGAATACCAGCTCGACGGTCGGCGACCCGCGAATGCCCATCTTTTTCTCGGCCTTGCCGACGGCGAAGCCCGGCGTTCCCTTCTCGACGACAAATGCCGTCACGCCGCGCGAGCCGGCCTCGGGATTCGTCACTGCAAAGACGCAGACGACGTCGGCGACGCTGCCGTTGGTAATCCAAATTTTCTGACCGTTAAGCACGTATGAATCGCCGCGCTTCTCGGCGCGCGTCTTCATCGAGCCCAGTGCGTCGGAACCGCTCGAAACCTCGGTGAGCGCGTAGGCGACCAGATGATCGCCGGAAGCGATCCTGGGAAGAAATCGCCGCTTCTGCTCTTCGTTGCCGCCGATCACGATCGGCAGCATGCCCAACTCTTGCACGGCGATGATGAGCGCGCTCGTCGCGCATGCCTTCGCAACCTCTTCGACGACCTTCACATAGGTGACGAACGTGCCTCCTAATCCGCCGTACTCCGACGGGATCGGAATGCCGAGCAGGTCGTTCTGCGCAAAGAGCTCCTTGATGTCCCAGGGAAACTCGCCGCTCGCATCGATGTCGGCGGCGCGCGGCGCGATCTTTTCGCTCACCAGCTCGCGCACCACGGCGAGAATCATGGCCTCTTCGTCGTTGGTTGCAATCTCGATCGGTACAGTAGCCATAGTGGGTTGTTCCACGAAGGCGGCGTCCGTTCCGTCGGCGCATAAGGCGGCATGGAGAAGGTCTACGCGTCCTGCGCCGAGGCGGTGGCCGATATTCCCAGCGGTACCTCCATCGCGGTCGGCGGCTTCGGACTCAACGGGATTCCGCACAACCTAATCGAGGCGTTGCTCGAACAGGGTGCCACCGATCTGACGACCGTTTCGAACAACTGCGGCGTGGACGGCTGGGGCTTGGGCGTTCTTCTGAACAACCGGCGCATCAAGCGGACCACCGGATCCTATGTCGGCGAGAACCGCGAGTTCGAGCGGCAGTATCTCAGCGGCGAGCTAGAGGTCGAGCTCGTGCCGCAGGGGACGCTGGCCGAGCGCTTGCGAGCCGGCGGCTGCGGCATTCCGGCCTTTTACACTCCGGCCGGCGACGGCACGCTCGTTGCCGACGGCGGCTTGCCATGGCGTTACCATTCCGACGGCAGCGTGGCGGTTGCTTCGCCGAAGAAAGAGACCCGCGTCTTCAACGGCCGCGAATACGTGCTCGAGACCGGCATCGTCTGCGAGTACGCGCTGGTTCGCGCCTCGCTGGGCGATCGAACCGGCAATCTCGTCTTTCACAAGGCGACGCGCAACTTCAATCCGCTCTGTGCGATGGCGGGCAAAATCACGATCGCCGAGCTCGAGCAGCTGGTCGAGCCCGGTGAAATAGACCCCGAGCAAGTGCACCTTCCCGGCGTCTTCGTGCAGCGCATCGTGCACGTCGGCGCCCAAGGCAAACGCATCGAACGCATCACTACGAGGCAGCGCTGATGGCACTAACACGCACGCAGCTGGCAGCCCGCGTCGCACAAGAACTGCGTGACGGGCAATACGTGAATCTCGGGATCGGCCTGCCGACGCTGGTGCCGAACTACGTGGCATCGGATGTCAAGGTGACGCTGCAGAGCGAGAACGGCATTCTCGGTATGGGGCCTTATCCGTACGAGGGGGAAGAGGATGCCGACCTCATCAACGCCGGAAAAGAAACGGTAACCGTACTCCCCGGCGCCTCATTTTTCGACTCGTCGCTCTCCTTTGGCATGATTCGCGGCGGCCACATCGACCTCGCGGTGCTCGGCGCCATGCAGGTCTCCGAGCGCGGCGACCTCGCTAACTGGATGATTCCCGGAAAGATGGTGAAGGGCATGGGCGGCGCAATGGACCTCGTCCACGGTGCGAAACGCGTCATCGTGATGATGGAGCACGTCGCGAAGGGCAACGCCCACAAGATCGTTCGCAACTGCTCGCTGCCGCTCACCGGCAAGCGCGTCGTCAACCGCATTATCACCGATCTCGGAGTGATCGACGTCGCCGACGAAGGGTTGATTCTGCGCGAGATGGCTCCCGGCGTGAGCGTCGAAGAGATCCAAGCGGCGAGCGAACCCACGTTGCACGTCCCCGTCGAACCTATGGTTATGGACGTTCCCGCGTAAGAACAACCCGCACTCTTAACCGATTCGGAGGTTCTGGAACCAGTGTACATAGCAAAGGCCCGTTTCGTCGTAGCCGTCCTTCTTTTCGCCCTCGTCTTCGCCGGAATAGGCGCCGGTACGGCACTCGCCTACCAGGGGCACATGGTAAATGCGCGCACCTACCTGAACAGCGCGCTCACGCAGCTCGAAGATGCGACCCCCGATAAAGCCGGGCATCGCGCCAACGCGATCAACTTGGTGAAGTCGGCGATTAATCAGGTAAACTTGGGCATCGCGGCGGCGCAGTAAAGAATATCTAGAGTGGTTCGGGCGTCCCCAATGGTGATGGACGTCGCGTTGCCGTCGGCGCCGGCAGCGACTCTATCTTCGGCGACAGCGGGCCCGTCCGTTCCCAGATAACGACGCCGTGCGGCGTATCCCACGGATCTGAGAGCAGACCCGAGGTGTAGTTTCGTGTCGGGTCATCCACGAAGTGCGCCGCGGACATCGGCACGCAGAGATTCCACGTCGGTGAGTGATAGAGCGAGCGGCTTGGAATGACCAGCGCAACTTGATTGCGCGAGAGCGCGATGACGGGAGCGCCGTTGTTGGCGTCCACCTGCGCCTGGTTTAACACGAGCTGCTCGCCGGCGTACCCCAGCATCGTCCAGACCGTGCTCGATGGAAGATACGTACTAAGCTCGGGGGCGTTGAGATAGCGGCCTGCGATTTTAAAGTCGGGATACCCGAAGTACTTGTCGAGCACCATCCCCACGAAGGAGTTGCAGGCGTCCCGCACCGGACTGCCCTCGATGCAGGCGCCATCGGCCGCCTTCAGGCCGTCGGCCTCGCTGATGCCCAACTGCGCCGAGTACGAAAGGCCGATGTCCGGACAGCCCGCTCGTGCGCCCTCAACCGCGCACAACGCCAAAACTCCGGTAACGAAGACCGCGAGCGGAAGGCGATAAAGCATCCTGCCTTCTTTTACGCCGACAGGCCCGAAAACTGCGTGCTGTAGAGCCGGGCATAGAGGCCACCGCGCGCTAGCAGCGCCGCGTGCCGCCCGGATTCGACGATCCGGCCGCCGTCCACGACGAAGATGACGTCGGCGGCCAGCACCGTCGAGAGGCGGTGGGCTATCACCAGGCTCGTGCGCCCGCGCATTACCATCTCCAGGGCCTTCTGAATCGCGGCCTCGTTCTCGTAGTCGAGCGAGCTGGTGGCCTCGTCGAGAATAAGAATCCGGGGATCCTTGAGCAAGACGCGGGCGATCGCCAAGCGTTGGCGCTCGCCGCCGGAGAGTTTGTGCCCGCGCTCGCCGACGACCGTCTCGTACCCCTTTGGCAACGCGGCGATGAAGTCGGCGATATTCGCGGAACGCGCCGCCGCCTCCAACTCGGCATCGGTTGCATCGGGTTTCCCGTAGCGCAGATTGCTCGCGATCGTATCGTGGAAGAGGTAGGTCTCCTGCGTCACGATGCCGATGTGGCGGCGCAGCGAATCGAGCGTCACGCGGCGCAGGTCGTGCCCGTCCACCAGCACGCGGCCTTCTTGCGGATCGTAGAAGCGCGGCACGAGCTGCGTGATCGTCGTCTTGCCTGCGCCCGACGGTCCGACGAATGCCGCGACTGCGCCGGGCCGCACCTGAAATGAGACGTGGTCGAGGATATCGCGCGTGCCGTCGTAGGAGAAGACGACGTCCTCGAACGCGATCTCGCCGCGCACCTCCGGGAGCGCGATCGCGCCCGGCGGATCGTACTCTTCCGTCGGCATGTCGAGATACTCGAAGATGCGCTCGAAGACCGCCAGCGCGCTGACGATCTGCACCTGAATTCCCGCCAGCGCCGCCGCCGGGCCATAGAGCCGCCCCTGTATGAAGGAGACGAAAGCGACGATCACGCCGACCTGCAGCCCCGCAGCGATAGCGAGCCAGCCGCCGCCGAACCAGACGAGAGCCGGCCCAACGATTACCATCGCGGTCACGAGCGCAATGAACCACCGCCCGACCATGGCCAGATCGATCTCGAGACTCATCAGTTTCGTGCCGGTCGCGTAGAAGCGCGCGCGCTCGTAAGCTTCGCGCGCGAACGATTTGATGAGCGTGATGCCGGAGATCGAAAGCGTCTCTTGGGTAATCGACTCTATCTCGTCGCGCTTCTCGCGCGTCTTCTTTCGAATGTTGTACATGCGCCGCCCGACCGGACCGAGCGGCAGGACCATCAGTGGCACGATCGCGGTCGAAATTAGGGCCAGGCGCCAGTTCCAGACGAACATCGCGACCAGCGTCGTTGCGATCACGACGGCGTTGGTGACGATGGACGTCAGCGTCCCCGTCACCACGTTGTCGACGTTGTCTACATCGTTGCTGACGCGGTTCATGATCTCGCCGGTCTTGGTGTTGGTGAAAAAGTGCAGCGGCATGCGATGCAGATGCGCGACCAGGCTCGTGCGGATGTCGCGCATGATGCCTTCGCCGACGACCGAGTTAAGGTAACCCTGCAGCACGCCGATTCCGCCCGAGAGCAGCGCCGCCGCCAGGATGATACCGACGTCGATTCCCAGCTCGCCGAGGTTGCGATTCGGAATCGCCTTGTCGATGATATGGGCGATGATGAAGCCGGGGACGAGGCCGAGCGCCGAAACCGCGAAGATGCAGAGCAGCACCATCGTTTGCTGACGCCAATACGGAGCAAAAAGCGCGCCCATCCGTCGCCAGTTGACGCGCCTCTTTACTCGCGGTTTGTCGGGCTGGTAGATGTTCGACCACATCAGCCCGTGCCCGGCCATCATGTTAATGCGGTACGGTCACCTGGTGAAGCGAGACTTTGTTGCCTTCGAGATCGTCAAACGACGCGATCTTGCAGACCGGCGTCGCGTACGGGTCGTCGATGCTAACGCCCTTGCCGCGCAGATCCGCGACCGTCTTGTCGATGTCGTC
Organism: Vulcanimicrobiota bacterium; assembly: GCA_963754565.1. Lineage (GTDB taxonomy): Bacteria > Vulcanimicrobiota > Vulcanimicrobiia > Vulcanimicrobiales > Vulcanimicrobiaceae > Cybelea. The sequence goes on from CAVWGL010000001.1 coordinate 477,454, forward strand.
AACCTCGAAGACCACGCCCGAGGCGCTTCCCGGCGGACGCTCGATCCACTCGTGCGTCATGACACTGAAGTAACCGTCGCCGATCTTCGCCTCGTTATACTTTTCGACGCCGTCCTCCGCAAACGGTCCGCTGAACTTGATGCCCAGCTTCTCTTCGTACCACTTGCGCAACTTCTCGACGTCGCTCGCCGGATACGCAGTGAACGCAATCTCTTTGATCATCTGTCCCCCAAATTCAAGGATAAAACTGCTGTAGTGCCTCGGTAAACCGCTCTGGGCGGCCGGGGGTTGCCGCCCTGCCGGCGCGCTAGAAGGCTCCGATGCCGTTGGGCGTCCCCCACCCGCCCGGTCCGGAGTAGGTTTTGAACTGCTTCGTTCCGGCCGTGCAAAGGTAGCTGCCGCCGCAGCTGCCGTTATTGCCGCTGCTGATATAGTGCAGGCTTTTATTTCGCGTTTTCCGTTTGAGCGTCCAGATGCGCTTGTTGGCGTGTATCGAGCTTGCATTTCCAGCAAGCGCGAAAACTCCGGCAATCAAGGGCGTGGCGCAGCTGGTGCCGGCGACCGTTATCCAGCCGCCGTCGCTAAACGTGTCGTACTCGGCGACGTCGTCTGCGGCGGCCGAAACGTCGGCGGTCGTGCGATTCGAGCAGCTGGGGTCGTGCTGCCACTTCGGCTTCGAGGCCTGCGCAGCGCAGCCCGAACCCGCGCCGTCCCAAATCGTCTCCGAATACGTCGAGCCGCTCTTCGACAGAACGGTGCCGCCCACGGCGGTCACGCTGGAAAACGCCATCGGCGGTCCGATCAGACCATAGCCGCCATCACCTGAGCCTGCCGTGTAGACGACTCCCGGCGAATCGAAGTACGACTGATCGAGGGTGCACGAGTAGGAGTAGCAGATCCAACTGTTGCTGACGATGTGCGCACCGAGCGTCACGGCCTCGGCCTCGGCCGTCTGCATATCGCTGCTGCTCTCGCTGTTGGCTTCGACTAAGTAGATCGTGCAGTTCGGACAGACGGCAGAGACCATCTGAACGTCCAGATCGATCTCGACGCCCCAGCTGGGGCTGCCCTCCGGATAGTTGTACTGCTGGCCGTCCTGGTTGTACTTGTAAAACTTGGCCGTTCCTAAACCGAAGTTCTTGCGATAGACCGCGAGGTCCGAGGCGACATCGGGATTGTCGTACGAATCCACGATCGCGACGATCTGGCCGCTGCCTTTGCTCGATGACGGCAAGTTATAGCGCGCCTGGAAATCGGCGGGCGTCCAGCCGGAGACGCTAGTCTCGCCTCGCGGCCGCGCATTCTCCACCAGCGCCAAGCACTGCACCTTCCCTCGGCCTGGATTGGCGCATGCTTCGTGCGCGAGGCTCTTTGCCTTCCACTGCGGCATCGGCTGCGCGAGCACGCCGCTCGTCGCGCCCGGCACGTCGGAGGTTCCGGCGCTGCAGGCTGCTAGGGTTATGGCCGCCACCAGCGGCACGAGAAATTTACGGTCTGCGATCATCGTTCGCTCCCATCGTAAGCAGACTCGAGTCACTCTCCGCTTCATTGGCGTCGCCGCCCCCTTGTTACTGCTGCAAGCGTTGTTACGGTGACGACCTTCGAGTATTCCGCGATGAATACATTAAGTATCTGCGTGAGGAAGGCAAACTGCTTCCCTTCTCGGACTCACATCACGAAATCGTAACGATCGAAATTTCTGCCGCGTAGCGCTACGCTCACGCGCCAACCGTGCGAAGTGATGCCTCGCACGCAATCGAAAAGCTAAGCCTTACCGTTCCTAAGTGCCGCTAGCTCGCGGAAAAGCTTCGCCTCTTTGTCGGAGAGATTCTGCGGGAGCTGGCCGATGAGGCGAACGTATTGGTCGCCGCTGCCCTTGCCCTTGACGAGCGGTATGCCGCGCCCCGCCAAACGAAGCAGCCGGTTATTCTGCGTTCCTGCGGGGATGGTCATCGCAACCTGACCGCTCAAGGTTGGTACGTCGACCTCGCCGCCCAGGACGAGATCGTAGATGCTTACCGGCAGATCCACGTAGAGATCGCTGCCTCGGCGCGTGTAGGTGGAATCGTCTTGCACGTGCACGATGAGGTGAAGATCGCCGTTGGGGCCGCCGTTGATGCCGGCGCCGCCTTGTCCGGCCAGACGAATGCGTTGGCCCTCTCCGATGCCGCGCGGAATCGTCACCTCGAAGCGCTTGTTGAGCAGGATGCGTCCGGTACCGTGACACTGCGGGCAGAGCTGCCCGCCGGCGGTGCCCGTCCCGTGGCAGCGCGGACAGATGTCCTCGATCTGCAGCGAGACGGCCTTGGTTCCACCTTCGAAGATGTCGCGCAGCGTCAGCTCGATCGTCGTTTCTAGATCTTGGCCGCGGCGCGCCATCGCGCGGCCGGCCTGCGCGGTTTGACGGCGTCCGATGCCGGAGAAGAAGACGTCGAAGAAATCGGAGAAACCGCTGGGCGCACCCTGACCGCCGAGATCGAACTCGAACTCTTCGCCGTTGACGTTGGTGCGATACCGTCGCTGCTGCTCGGCCTGGCGCGCGGCTTGCTGCCAGTCGGGTCCGAGCACGTCGTACTTCTTGCGCTTCTCGGGATCCCCTAAAACCTCATAGGCCTCGGAGATCTCTTTAAACTTCTCTTCGGCCTCTTTGGTGTTCTTGGGATTCGCGTCGGGATGCCACTTGCGCGCGAGTTTGCGGTAGGCGGACTTGATATCTTTCTCGGCGGCGTTCTTAGGCACGCCGAGAACCGAATAGTAGTCCTTAAAGTTCATTCGGCGGAATGCTTGGCAACGATAACCTTCGCCGGCCGCAGCACGTCGTCGCCGAGGGCATAGCCTTTTTCGGCGACCTCGACTACGGTATCGTCGGTCTCGCCGTTGGAGGCCGCCGAGGTTCCGATCGCCTCTGCGACGCGCGGATCGAACGGTTTGCCCTTGACTTCGATTGTCCGCACGCCTTCGTTGGCCAGTACCGCCTCGAAGCCTCGCAGCGTCTGCTCGAGTCCGCCGCGTAGCATCTCGCCGTCCGCCTTCGAATCCAACGCGCGCTCGAGATTATCGAGCACTGGAAGGAAACGCTCGAGCAGCATGCGCCGCCGCGCGCTCACGAGCGAATCGAGATCGCGCTGCATGCGCTTCTTGTAGTTGTCGAAGTCCGCTACGGTCAGCAGGAACCGCTCGTAGTTTTCATTGGCGCGAGCATTGGCCGCGGCAAGCTGCTCTTCGAGCGATGCTTGCTGCGGCCGATCCTCGTCAATGACGGCCTCTCCGGCCTGCGTCTCTAGAACCAGTTCGTCGTCAGACATGAAGTTGCTCAAGTCTGATGCTACTGCGCTTCCTTGAACTCGGCATCGATCACGTCGTCGCTGCTCGGCCCGGCGCTTGCGCCGTTGCCGGATGCCGCGCCGTCGCCGCCGGGCGCGCCCGCCGGCTCGCCTTGCGGGGTCGAGGCCTTGTAGAGCAGCTCGGCCATCTTGTAGCTGGCCTGCTGCAGCGCTTCGACCGCCGGCTTGATCTGCTCGACGGTGCCGTTCTCGCTGACCGTCTTGAGCTGGGCCAGCGCCGATTCGACCTCGCCGCGCGCGCTTGCATCGAGCTTGTCGCCGACTTCCTTGAGCGACTTCTCGGTCGAGTAGATTAGGCTCGAAGCGTTGTTGCGCACTTCGGCCTCGTCCTTCTTCGCTTTGTCGGCGGCCGATTGCAGCTCCGCGTCGCGAACCATGCGCTCCACCTCGTCCTTGCTGAGGTTGGTGGATGCGGTGATCGTGATAGCCTGCTCCTTGCCGGTACCGAGATCCTTAGCGCTGACGTTCACGATGCCGTTGGCATCGATGTTGAACGTTACTTCGATCTGCGGCACGCCGCGCGGCGCCGGCGGAATGCCTTCGAGCCGGAATCGCCCGAGGGTCTTGTTATCCTGCGCCATCGGGCGTTCGCCTTGCAGCACGTGGATGTCCACCGAGGTTTGACCATCCTCGGCCGTCGTGAAGATTTGCGACTTCTTCGTGGGAATCGTCGTGTTGCGATCGATGAGCTTCGTCAACACGCCGCCGAGGGTTTCGAGACCTAGCGAGAGCGGCGTCACGTCGAGCAACACCACGTCGCGGACCTCGCCGGAGAGCACGCCGGCCTGAATTGCCGCACCGATCGCGACGACTTCGTCGGGATTGACGGTGAGATTCGGCTCCTTGCCGGTGAGCTTACGGACCAACTCTTGGATGACCGGCATGCGCGTCGCGCCGCCGACCATGATGACTTCGTCGATCTTCGAAACGTCGAGCTTCGCGTCGGCGATCGCGTTCTGGAACGGGCCCACGCAGCGATCGGTGAGATCGCTGGTCAGCTCTTCGAACTTCGCGCGGGTCAGCGTGTACTCGAGGTGCTTGGGACCCTCTTGATCGGCCGTGATGAACGGCAGATTGATCGTCGTCTGTACGACCGAAGAGAGCTCGATCTTGGCCTTTTCGGCCGCTTCGGTCAGCCGCTGCATCGCCTGCTTGTCTTTGCTGAGGTCGATGCCTTGATCGCGGCGGAACTGATCGACGAGCCAGTCGACGATGCGATGGTCGTAGTCGTCGCCGCCAAGGTGCGTGTCGCCGTTGGTCGCCTTGACCTCGAAGACGCCGTCGCCGACCTCGAGGATCGAGACGTCGTACGTGCCGCCGCCGAGGTCCCAAACGAGAATCGTCTCGTTGCCCTTCTTTTCGAGACCATAGGCGAGCGCGGCGGCCGTCGGCTCGTTGATGATGCGCAGCACGTCGAGCCCGGCGATCTTGCCGGCGTCTTTGGTCGCCTGACGCTGCGAATCGTTGAAGTAGGCGGGCACGGTGATGACCGCCTTGGTCACCCGCTCGCCCAGATAGTTGCTCGCGTCGTTGACGAGCTTCTGAAGGATCATCGCGGAAATCTCTTGCGGCGTGTAATCCTTGCCGTCAATCTTGACGTTGTAATCCGCCTCGCCCATGTGCCGCTTGATCGAGCTGATCGTGCGCTCCGGGTTGGTGATTGCCTGACGCTTTGCGAGTTGTCCGACGAGACGCTCGCCGGTTCGTGTGAATGCCACGACCGAAGGCGTAGTGCGCGAGCCTTCGGCGTTGGGAATTACTACGGGCGCAGTGCCCTCCATAACGGCGACGACGGAATTGGTCGTGCCGAGGTCGATGCCGACCGTCTTAGCCATGAAACTTTCTACCTCGTTGTATTAATTTTCCGACCCGCTCCGGACCAGCTAAACCGGCAACTGCAGGCCGAGGTTGTGACCCGTGCGTGCCGCCGGCGGCGCCTTGCCGCTTACGATTAGATCGGATTAGGGGTACCGCACCATGATACATGATGCGGCAGTAAAATGTTTACTCCATTAAAGAAGACACGGCGCGACGGCCTCGAGTTGCAGGGCCCTCCTTTCGACTCGGCCCTTCGGGCCTCGCTCAAGACTGCGCGCCTACGGCGCTTGCCGGTAAGGAGTTTCGACTCGGCCCTTCGGGCCTCGCTCAAGACTGCGCGCCTACGGCGCTTGCCGGTAAGGAGTTTCGACTCGGCCCTTCGGGCCTCGCTCAAGACTGCGCGCCTACGGCGCTTGCCGGTAAGGAGTTTCGACTCGGCCCTTAGGGTCGCCAGGGCGCTTGCCGCTAAGGAATTGTAAACCCGAGCCCCAAGTCTACCGCCTATGCCCCTAGAGGTTTGGAGCACCGTTGCCTCTTTCGCGACGCTCGTCGTCATCGCGGCAACGGCAATCGCGGCTCTGGCACAACTCCGCCATACGAGGTCGGCCAATCAGATCGCGGCGGTTACCGAGCTCGACAAAATGCTGGCATCCGAAAAGCTGTCGCAAGCTCGGCGCTTCGTCGCCGAGGAGTTGCCAAAGCTTCTCGCCGATCCAACGAAGCGAAGCAAGCTGGCGGCTGAGCCATTTCCTCGTGAGATCGAAGCCATTCGAGACGTTGCGAACTTCTTTGAAGTTTTAGGCGTGTTCGTAAAGCGCGGTCTTATCGACCGCAGCCTCGCGTGCGACTTGTGGGACGGCGTCGTGTACCAGGCATGGAAGCAGCTCGAGCCGGTGATCGTGATCCGGCGCCGGCGAGTTCGCGGTTTGTGCGCAAATTTCGAGTACTTGGCGGTGCTATGTGAGGAATCGCTCGCGAAAACGCAGGGCGACTACTATCCGCGCGGCGTGCCGCGTATGGCGATCGACAAGAGGTCGCTGGAGGCGGCCGAAGCCTTCGCCGAGGACGAGGCTAATGGCGCCCAACCGACTACCGGAGCAGGCTAGTAGCCTTACTCCGTTAGTCGATCTGGGATCGTCATAGCAAGCCTGGGACAACCCAGCGTTACAAGCTGGGGAAAACCCAGCCTCTACGGTTGCTCTTCCGGCTGCTGTTCTTGTTGCTGCTGCGGGGCCTCCGGTTGTGCGGCCGGAGTCTCGCCGAGTTTGATCGCAACGAACTTCTTGACGCCTTGCGACCAGACGTTCAGTCGAATCGTGTCGCCCGGCTTCTTGGAGATGATGTAGTTGTGCAAGTCTTTGACGCTGTTGAACTGCTTGCCGTCGGCCTCCAGAATCACGTCGCCCGGCTGGATGCCGGCCTGGTCGGCGGGCGAGCCGGAGAAGACTTGCTGCACGGCGATGCCGCTCCCGCCGCTGTAGCCGATCTGGTTCTTCACGCCCGGCGTAAGGTCGGACATGTAAATGCCGAGGAAGCCGGTGTCTGTGCCCTGATGCTCGCCGGGGTTCTTCTCTAAGGCGGCGACGACGCTGCGAACGGTGTTCGACGGAATCGCAAAGCCGATGCCCTGCGCGTAGGCCGACTTCACGGTCGACTGGCTCATCCCGATGACCTGACCGTCGATGTCGATAAGCGGGCCGCCCGAGTTGCCGGGGTTGATCGGTGCCGAGGTCTGTAGCAAACCTTTGAAGTCGATCTCCGAACCGTTTTCGGTCGGAATCGGCTCCGAGCGGTCGAAGCCCGAGACGACGCCGACGGTTACCGTCTGCTGGAGCTGCAACGGCTCACCGATGGCGATCGCCCACTGCCCCTGTTCGAGCTTCGTGGAGTCGGCCAGCTCGAGCGGCGGCGGAAGCTTCGAGTAGTTGTCGACCTTTAAGATGCCGACGTCGGCCGCGACGTTGTAGGCGACGACGTGCGCGGGCACGTGATCGCCGTTGGGAAAGACGACCGTCAACTTGGCGACTTTGCCGCCGCTGGGCGGCTGCAAGACGTGCGCGTTGGTCACGATGTCGCCGCTCGTGTCGATCACGAAGCCCGAGCCGGAGGCCTCGCCGTGATACGGCTGAACGATGCCGGGGCCGCCTTGGCCGCCGAAAAACTGTTGGAAGAACGGATCGGCCGGAATGACTTCCTGACCGTTGACCTGTTCGGTGATGGCGACGACCGACGATTTCGTGCGCTTCACGGCGCTCACGATGCGGTCTTGGTCGCTAACGCCGCTCAATGGCACCGCGGCGACGACGGGAGGAGTTCCGGCCGGACCGGTCGCGCCGCCGAAATGACTGCTCGCGTAGAGCATCATAAGGAAGCTGCCGATAACGGCGCCTACCAGCCCGACGATTAACGTAGGCATGACGCGATTCTTCATATGCGCCATCCTACCCGACCGCCTTAAAAAAGTCGCATACTTCGGCGTAAAAATCCGCTAAAACAGGCCCGCTTGCTCGCACTTCTCGGCAGCGGAACGGGCGTCGGGCGTGCCGCGCGTGGGCGAGGGCAGCTCCGGCCAGAGGGCGCTGGGCAGCTGGCGGCGCAGCGCCTCCCGGATGCAGTCCAAGCGCTCCTCGCGCAGCTGCATCACGCGCATCTGGATGAGCAGGCGTGCGCGCCGAAGCGCCCGGCGCGAATACAGCTCGTCGGGCGAGACCGGCGAGGCCAGCGGTGCCGCCGTCGGCACGGCCGGCACGCTTGGAGCGGCCGCCGCCACCAGGGAGCAGAGCAAAAGGAAGAGCCGCATCGTGATTACCTCCGGCACGCAATTCACGGCTAGGCCGCGGGGGAGCAAGGACGGAGGGCAAAAAGCACCCGCCGTGAGCTTGGACACCCTGACCATCGCCGAGGCCCCCTCGACGCCCTACGTTCGGATCGTGCCGCTGGGCGGTTGCGGTGAGATCGGCCGCAACATGACCGTCATCGAGACCAGCGACGATCTCGTCGTCGTGGATTGCGGCCTAATGTTTCCAGACGACGAGATGTTCGGCGTGGACATCGTCATCAACGACTTCACCTACGTGCGCGAGCGTGCGCATAAGCTGCGGGCGCTGCTGGTCACCCATGGACACGAAGATCACATCGGCGGCATTCCCTACTTTGCGCGCGAGTTTCCCGAGGTTCCGATCGTCGGCACCTCGCTGACGATCGCGCTCATCAAAGCAAAGTCGCGGGAGCAGAAGGTCGGCGAGGTCGGCTTTACCCTCGTGCAGCCGGGCGACCGCGTGACCTACGGCTCGATCGAGGCCGAGTTCGTGCACGTGAATCACTCCGTGGCAGGCGCCTGCGCGCTGGCGTTGCGGACGCCGGTCGGAACCGTCTTTCACACCGGCGACTTCAAATTCGACCAGACGCCGATCGACGGCAAGCCGGCCGATTTCTCGCGCATTGCGCGCATCGGCGACGAGGGCGTGCTCGCCATGCTCTCCGACTCCACCAACGCCGAGCGGCCGGGGCACACGCTCTCCGAACGCATGGTCGGCGAGGCCTTCACCTCGATCTTCTCGCACGCCAAGGGACGCATCGTAGTCGCCTCCTTCGCCTCGAACGTGCCGCGCATTCAGCAGACGGTGGATCACGCCGTCGCCTTCAATCGCAAGGTCGCATTCTTGGGGCGCTCGCTACGCAACGTCGTGCACTTCGCAACGGAGCTTGGCTACCTGCGCATCCCCGCCGATGCGCAGCTGCGGGTGGAGGAGATCGATAGTCTTCCGCCCGAGCGCGTGGTGGTGATGACGACCGGCTCGCAAGGCGAGCCGATGAGCGGCCTCGCGCGCATGTCGGTGCGCGACCACAAGAACCTTCGCATCGTTCCCGGCGACACGGTCGTCATCAGCGCGACGCCGATTCCCGGCAACGAGAAGAGCGTCCACAAGATCATCAACAATCTCAGCAAGCTCGGCGCGACCGTGATTCATGGTACGGACGGGCGCGCGCACGTCTCGGGACACGCCTCGCAAGAGGAACTGCTGCTGATGCTCAACCTCATTCGCCCCGAGTTTTTCATTCCGGTCCATGGCGAATACCGGATGCAGGCGGCGCACGCGGCGCTCGCGATGCAGACCGGTGTCGAGGCAGGCAACGTCTTCATCGTCGAGGACGGCGACGTTTTGGAGTTCACCCACGATTACGGCGACAAAGTCGGGCGGACGTACGGCGGGAACGTCTTCGTGGACGGCTCGGGCATCGGCGACATTGGCGCGGCGGTGCTGCGCGACCGCAAAGCCCTTTCGAACGACGGCATCATGATGGTCGTGGTGGCGATCGACGCCGAAGAGGCGCGCGTGATCGCTGGGCCGGATATAATTTCGCGCGGCGTCTTCTATCTGCCGGAAGCGGACGGCGTGCTCGAGGAACTGCGCGGCGAGCTCAAAGCGGCGATCGAAGGGATCTCGGTCGATGCGATGCGCGACACCAATGCCGTCAAGGAGCACATTCGCACCGCACTAGCCAGTGCGGTGCAGATCCGCACAAAGCGCCGGCCGATTGTCATTCCCGTAGTAATGGAGGTGTAGCTCCAGCCGCCTGCTTGCGGTGCCGCGGGTATAAGTCCAACATGCGATACTCGGCGAAGGTCTTTTTAGCGGGCTTCGCGTCGGCCGTGGCGCTGGTTGCCGCACCGGCGGTCGCGAGCCAGGCCGAATCTTCGAGCCCGGCGCCGTGGCTGTCCGTTGTTGCGCCGCCAGGCTACACGTTCCAGCTCGACGTGCTCGTGCGAATGCAGCACTTTCCGTGGTTGCGCTTCCACTTGTTGGGAACCGGCGAGTACGAGCCGGGCCAAACTTATAAAGTGACCTTTACGAAGGTTCCATGGTTCTTGCCCAAGAGCCCAAACGGAATGGACCTCTCGATGCTCGATCCGTTGATGTGGCCCGGACGGTTCCTCTACGAGCAGACCGGCGTTCGCGATGGGATGACGCTCTTCTCGCTGCACGCGCTCAACGATCCCACGCTCGCTGACGCACGGTAGCGCTTGGTCACGGTGGCGTGCGCGAACGGTGGCTGCCGATTCACTAATGGCTCGCCATTCACATGAGCATCACCCCGTCGGAGATAGAGGGTTTTCTCTTATCCGAAACACTTCGGCACATCGAGGACCGTAGCTCTCCTGGCCGCGAGCGCAGATTTCAAGGATTACGTTCGAAGGCAGAAACCGACCCTTAACCGCTTGGTTGCGTCGCGAACGCAGTGCCGGAACCCCGCGCTGCTGAGCGCGGTCGAGGTTCCTCCGCGCGCAAGAGACGCAGTGCTGGTGGTGCCGCCATTTCCGACCAGCCATACATCTTCGCCATCCCACTGGTGGCCGGCGACGCTTCGTTCGGTCGTCGTGCTTCCGGTGATTGCCGCAATCGTGGGCGAGCGGCTGGCACTACTTCGGCCTCTCTCCTGTGGGCGTTGCGCTCGCGACGCTCGCGGCACTGCGCGGCAGGTACGCAAACGAGACCGGAGAGCAGTGCGCGTACGTACAACCGTTAGTTACTAGCAGATTGCCCGCGTCGTCGTAGGCTAGACTTCCGTAGTTCCCGAGATGGCGATCGGTATAGAGAGTGGGCTTGCCGCGGCCGCCCTTGTAAACTTCGACGCCGAGCTGCCAGTTCGCCACCGCGAGGTCGCCGGTTTGCTCTTCTAGCGCGCACGCAATGGGCGGTCCGTCTTCGGAGAGTGTGTTGATCGGCTTTACGCCGCCGTGTTTGTACTCGAGTACGTCGTCGTTCCCAGCATCGGTAATGTACACGTCGCCGGCGTTATCCGCACACGATCCCATCGCCCTGAGGAAATCGCCTAGCTTGAACACGAAACCGCGCTTCCAGAAGCGATAGACCGTTACGTCGCCGTCCGAGTTGGAGACGTACAACAGATCGCTCTGCCCGTTGCTGCTATCCGCGCCGGCACTCGGGAGCGTGCCGTACGGCGCGATTGCTTGCTGGGAACTGCCGCACGCGCAGACCGCAAAGGCAGCGCCTAAGCATATGGCCCATCGCCTCGCCGCCAAGACTCTCACCCTACTGCGCGATCTTCAGGCTGATGGAAAGGCCTTGCGGCCTCTGGAGCTTGGTGGTAATGAGCCCGATCGGCTGTCCCCCGCTAGGATAGTTCCAATAGAGGACCGCGCTGTCGTTGCCGGAGCCGACGCCGCCGACTACTTCGGTTCCTTGGCCCCGCACCGTGTTGTTATAGATCCAAACCGGGCCATTGTCTCCGTCGTCGAGCTTCGTCGCACCGATGAGTCTGCCGCGATAGTTGTTGATGCCGACACGATAGAGGCGGTGGTCGTCGATCACCCAGTACTTCCCATCCCATTGAAGGCTCGATACACTCTTGTACTCGCCGGTGGGTTTGGGTCCGGGAATGAACGTCGCGACGAGATTTGCGCCGCCGTTGGGTAAGTACGCAAACGACGCCGCGCGGCAGGCGAAGTCTTTGCAGCCGTTAGTTACGAGCAGATTCCCTGCGTCGTCGTAGGCGACCCCTTCGTAGTACTTGAGGTCGCGATCCGTAAAGATCTGCGGCTTGCCACGCGCATGCTTGTAGATCTCAACACCGCGGCTCCAGTTCGCGACCGCAAGATCTCCGGTGAGTGGATTCACGGCGCACGCAAAGGCCGGGGTCTTTTCATAGAGCGTCCTGATCGGACGGGTGCCGCCGTGGCTATATTCGATGACGCGGCCGAAGTAGGAGTCGGTGATGTACACGTCACCGGCGCTATCGACGCACGAGCCCATCGGCTGGCCGAAACCGGTTAGCGTGCCGACCTGGACTCGCTGCCAGTAGCGATAGACGGTCACTTCGCCGTCAGCGTTGGAAACGTAGAGCAGGTCCCACTTCGCGAGCCTGTCGTCCATCCAAGTCCGCCGACGCGTCGTCGCCGCGGCGAGGTGAGTACTCGCCGGCAGTAAGCCGTTCGCTCCAGCCCCCGCTTGCGTATCATCCTGAGCCTGTCGAAGGACGCCACACGCTGAAATAACAAAAGCGGTGCACAGGCACACCGCCCACCGCTCGATCTTTGAAATGTTCATGTTGTGCTCGCTCCCCGCCCGAAGGGTTCGGCCCCCCTTGCCGGTGTCATCCTCTCGATGCCATGGCCTGCTCAATCACCGCATCGGTGAACTCGGTGGTGCCGGCATGGCCGCCCAAGTCGGCGGTGGCGGTCCCAGCCGCCACGGTGTCGAGCGCGGCCGCGTAGATCGCGCGCGACGCCTTCTCGGCGCGCGGGTCGTCGACGTACGCAAGAACCGCTGCCGCAGCGAGGATCATCGCGAGTGGGTTGGCGACGTTCTTCCCCTCGAGGCGCGGCGCGGTGCCGTGCGGCGCCTCCGCCATCACTGCCGACGGTCGGAGGCTCTCGCCGAAGGCCAGCACCAGTGACTCAGCCCCGGCGATCGAGCCGAAGAGCCCCATCACCAGGTCCGACAGGCAGTCGCCGTCGCGGTTGAGCGACGGGATGACCAGGGGCCGGTCGCCCGGCGCCGAGAGCAGCAGCGCATAGGTGGCGTCGATGAGCTGCGGGTCGTAGGGAACCTCGGGATGGCGCGCGGCCGCGGCGTCCATCTCCTCTTTGAGCATCCCCTCGTACACTGGGCTGACCGTATACTTTGGTCCGCCGAAGACGGTCGCGCCCATCTTGGCGGCGTGAACGAAGGCGTACTCTGCGACGTAGCGGCAGATGCGTCGCGAGATCGTCTCTGTGCGGCAGGCAATCTCGTCGAGGCCCTCGCCTTCGCGCCATTCCTTCGCGCCGTACGCGTCGCCAACGGCCATGCGCACGACGGAGATGGGCGCGTGAATTCCGCCGACGGGGCGCACGCGCGGCAGCTTACGCCCGGTCCGAACGATGACGCTGCCGCCGATCGCCTCGCGCAGAATGCGATTGGGCGAACCGACGTCGCCGGTGCCCTCCGGCGTAATCGTCGCAGCCTTCAGTCCGAGACGATGCCGGCGAATCGCGTCGGCCGCTTCGAGCACGACGCCGTTTGCCGTTGCGCGGCGATTGCGCAGCGAAAGATCGTAGCGTTCGAGGTTGAGTTCGAGGCCGGTCACGCGCGGATCGAGCACGCGCAGCGCCTCGAGCAACAGCTCTTCTCCGGTTTGATCGCCTTCGAGAACGACGAGCGTCGGCGCGGCCAAAATGAACTCCCGTACTGACGAAGAAGAGATATCGTCCATGGCGCGCACCCGCCCCGAGCGGCGTCGACGAGCGAATGCTGGGATCCGGCTCAACCTCGAGATCGTTGGAATCACCGCGATCGCACTCGCCGTCTTCTGCGGCATCGCCGTGGCGTTTCCGCATCACGCCGGCAGCATCGGTAGCTGGACCGCCAAAGAACTGCGCCGACTCTTTGGAGATGCGACACCGCTTTTCCCCGTGCTGGTCGGCCTAATCGGCGCGATCGTCTTTCTCGAGATCAACGTGCCGCGCATGATCGCCGGCCTCGGCACGAGCGCGCTCGCGTACTTCTTGATTTTCGACGCATTCCTCGGCGCGGGCGGCTGGTCGCGCGGCGGCGCCGTCGGCACGAATATTTGGTGGGCACTACGCTGGCTGGTCGGCGGCGTCGGTGCGACGATTCTCCTGGCGGTCGCGGCGCTCTCGCTTACGCTCTGGCTGAGCAATGCGAGCTTGAAACGCTCGATCGGCCGCCTCGTGCTCTTCCTTAGTAAGGTGAAGCTGCCGGAACTCCCCAAGTTCGAGCGAGTTGAACTAAAGCCGGCCCCGCTCGTCCCTGTCCCTGCTGTAGTAGTTGAAGAATCCGATGAAGATGAGGCAGACCGTGCCATCCTGAGCGCAGCGAGTGAAGGCAGCGAAGTCGAAGGACGAAATGCGCCCGTCGTCCGGGTCACACGCATAAAGCCGGTCTCACCAAAACCTACCGGTAAGGATACCGGCGACCGGAAATACCGGCTGCCGGACCTCAGCCTTTTCGATCCTCCCGCGAGCGTTGCAGTTGACGACTCGAGCCGCTCGCACGTGCTCGAAGATACGCTAGCGAGTTTTGGCGTGGGCGCAAAGGTCGTGCACATCGAGCGCGGCCCCTCGATTACGCGCTACGAGTTAAAGCCCGAACGCGGCGTGAAGATCTCCCGCATCGCATCGCTGGCCGACGATCTCGCGTTGGCGCTCGCCGCGACGAGCGTCCGCATCGAGGCGCCGATTCCCGGCAAGTCAGCGATCGGCATCGAGGTACCGAATAAGACGATCGCGATCGTCGCGGTGCGCGAGATTCTCGAATCGCTTCCCAATCGCGGACAGGTGCCGCCGCTCTGGATGGCGCTCGGCAAGGATATCACGGGGCGCCCCGTCTTCGGCGATCTCTGCAAGATGCCGCACATTCTGGTCGCGGGCGCGACGGGCGCCGGCAAATCCGTCTGCCTCAACTCGATTATTGCCTCGCTGCTCGTGAGCGCCACGCCCGATCAAGTGCAGCTGCTGATGATCGACCCCAAGCGCGTCGAGCTCTCCGTGTATAACGGTATCCCTCATCTAATTAAGGACGTCATCGCCGATCCGCGCCTGGCAGCCGGCGCCCTCTTTGAGATGACCAAGGAGATGGACGTCCGCTACGAGCGCTTTGCCAAGGCCGGCGTGCGCAAGATCGAGGAGTACAACGCGAAGTTCCCCGACGAGCATCTGCCCTACGTCGTCATCGTGATCGACGAGCTGGCCGACCTCATGCTCGTCGCACCCTCGAAAGTGGAAGCGACGATCATGCGGCTCGCGCAGCTCGCTCGCGCCACCGGCATCCACCTCGTCGTCGCGACGCAGCGCCCCTCGGTGGACGTCATTACCGGCCTCATAAAGGCCAACGTTCCCTCGCGCATTGCTTTCGCGGTCAGCTCGCAGACCGACTCGCGCGTCATCCTCGACATGAACGGCGCGGAACGATTGCTCGGTCGCGGCGACATGCTCTACCTTCCCATCGATGCGCCCAAACCGATCCGCGCGCAGGGCGCGTTGATCACGGGCGCCGAGATCGGCCGGCTCGTCGATTTCTGGGCACGTCAAGCCCGCCCCGACAACCTGCTCGACGTCGAAGTTGTACCCATCAGCGACGAAGAGGCGTCGCGCAAAGAGATCGATCCGCTCTGTTACGAAGCCGCCAAGTTCATGATCGAGACGAACTACGCGTCGACCGCCGCGTTGCAGTCCCGCTTCTCAATCGGCCATCCGCGCGCGGTGCGGTTGATGAAGCAGCTCGAGGATTTCAAAGTCGTCGGACAACACGAGGGCACGAAGCCGCGCAAGATCCTCGTCGGTTTCTCGGAACTCGAGCTCATGGCGCCGCGTCTCGCCGCACCGCCCGGCGGTCAGCAGGATCTCTTTGCCAGCGGGGAATAAGATGCGTCGGCTTTGGCCGGTCGTAATCGATGATGCCGTGGCGTTGCTGGCCTTCATCGGCTTTTTCGCGCTGGGCCGATCCGTCGTTGCCTCGGGCGAACCAGCTACCTTCGTAGCATGGGAAGCCTCGCTGGTTGACCATTCGACTCTTGTCGCATGGTGGCTGACCTGGGCCTGTTACCCTCAAGTCTTGATCCCAATCTGCGTCGTACTTTTGTTCCTGGCCTGGCGAGCGCGCGAGTGGCGCGCACGCGTGCTGTGGAGCATCGCCTCGCTGCTCGTCTCGTGGCGCGCAGCCGACTACTTTCAAGAGCTCTTTACGCGCGCTCGGCCACTGCATTGGGTCGTCAAGCACGAGACCTCGTTCTCGTATCCGAGTTCGCATGCGGCGATCGCCTTCGGATTTTATATATTATGGGCGGTAATGCTCTACGATTCGAACCTCGGGAAGGCGACGCGGACGATTGCCGCGCCGGCGCTCGCGGTCTTTGCCCTAGCGATCTGCTGGTCGCGCTTGGCACTCGGCGCGCACTATCTCACCGATGTTGCCGGCGGCGCGTTGCTGGGACTAGCCGCCGCCTTTATCGCGCTCGGCATCCTCGCCTCGAGCGTCTTTGGTGGCGCCGGGGGGCGTGCCTTGGAAGCGGCAGAATAGGGGGACGATGGCGTTCGCTGATCCGGCGCTGGCGCAGATCGAGCAAAAGCTCGACGCCGGCACGCCGCTCTCCCTCGAAGATGGGCTCGCGCTCTATCGCACCTGGGATATACACACGCTCGGACGACTGGCGCGCCGGCAGAAGGAGCGCAAGAGCGGCTCGAAAGTCTTCTACGTTCTAAATCGTTACATCAACTCGACGAACGTGTGCTTTGCGGGCTGCACCTTCTGCTCGTTTGCGGCCGACGAGTTCAAGGAGCCGCAGCGCGTCTTCCGGATGACCGCCGACCAAGTCTTCGCCAAGGCGGTCGAGACCGGCACCAACTTCAACCAGATCCACATCGTCGGCGGTCACGATCCGCGTCAGCTCTCGCTCGATTATTGGCTGCCGCTGATGCGCCGCTTCAAGGCCGCGCTGCCGCACGTGCAGCTCTCGCTGTTCACCGCCGCCGAGATCGAGTACATGGCCAAGCGCCACCGCATGTCATTCCCGCAGATCGTTGCAGAGCTCAAGAACGCGGGACTCGATAACGTCAACGGCGGCGCCGCGGAGATCTTCGCCGAAGCGACGCGCGCGAAGATCTGTCCGAACAAAGTGAACTCCGCGAACTGGATGCTGATTCACGAAGAGCTGCACCGTCAAGGCATCGCCAGCAACGCGACGATGCTCTACGGCCACATCGAGTCGCTCGAGGACCGCGTCGATCACATGATTCGCCTGCGCGAATCGCAAGAGCGCTCGCCCGGCTTCAACGCGTTCATTCCGCTCGCGTTCCATCCCGACGGCAACGAGCTTTCGTACTGCGGCTGGACGACCGGCCTCGACGACATCCGCACGTTTGCCGTCGCGCGCTTGATGCTCGATAACTTCGATCACATCAAAGCCTACTGGATGATCCAAGGCCTGAAGGTCTGCCAAGTCGCGCTGAAGTTCGGCGCCGACGACATGGACGGCACGCATGGCTCGACCGACGAAGAGATGATCTATCACGCGGCCGGCACGCAATCGGGCCAATATGTCGACGACCGCGAGTTCCGCCGCCTCATCCAAGAGGCCGGCTATATCCCCGTACGCCGCAACTCCACTTACGACGAGTTCCCCTGGGATTGGAAACCCAACGGTGCGACAGTGGAAAAGAACAACGGTGTCATCCTGAGCGAAGCGAGCGGAGTCGAAGGACGGGATGATGGTGTCATGGTGAGCCTGTCGAACCATGACAAGTAACTAACGTGTCGTTACGCTGCGGCCGGATCCGCTACACGAACGATCTCCCGATCTACGCCGCCTTCGATGCGGGCGTGATCGAGTATCCGGGCTCGTTGCACGCCGATGTTCCCTCGCGGTTGAACGCAGCGCTGCTGCGCGGCGAACTCGATATGAGCCCGATCAGCGCCTTCACGTGGGCCGCCAATGTCGATCGGCTCGTGTTGTTGCCCGACCTCTGCATCGGCGCTCGCGACGAGGTGGTGTCCGTCGTGCTCGTCTCCCCGGTTCCGCCTGCACAGCTCGATCGCACGCCGATCTACATCTCGGAGGAGTCTGCCAGCGGCCGCTATCTGCTCCACGTAATTCTCGAGCGCCGCTTCGGCCTGCATCCCGAATACCGCGACGAGCTACGCCCGATGAAGCGCGCCGTTATCGGCGAACCCGCCCTTTTGATCGGCGACTCCGCCATCGATGCGATCGAACGCTTCCCCGCCGAAAACGTCTACGATCTCGGCAAGCTCTGGCACGAGTGGACCGGCCGGCAAACGGTCTTTGCCGTCTGGGCCGCACGCCGCGACGTTTACGAGCGCGACCCCGCCGCCATCGCCGAATGCATGCACGCGCTTACCGATTCTTACACCTGGTCTCGCTCGCACATGGACGACGTCGTCGCGCTCGCCCAGCGTGCCATCGCGCGCAAGCCAGGCTTCTATGAAAGCTACTATGGAAAGCTCAACTTCATGTTCCACGTCGCCGCGCAGAACGGCCTGGCCGCCTTCTGCCGCGAGCTCGTCGAAATCGGCGCGATCCCCAAGCGTGTCGACGTGAGCGACAGTGTCATCCTGAGCTTGTCGAAGGATGAGCCCGTCCGTCACGCCGAGTTTGCGGCGTGTCATGGTGAGCTTGTCGAACCATGACGGCGCTCGCAACCCCGCTCGCCGACCTGCTTGACCGCGCGGCCACCGGCGGTCGCCTCTCGTTCGAGGAAGGCGTGCGCCTCTACAACGAGGCCGACATTCACGACCTGGGTGCGGCAGCCCACGCGCGCCGCATGGCGATGCATCCGCACGACGTCGTAACCTACGTGGTCGATACCACCATAAACTACACGAACGTCTGCAACGTGCACTGCACGTTCTGCGCCTTCTTTAGGCCTGAGCAGCACAAAGAAGGCTATACGATGTCGCACGACACGGTGCTCGAGCGCGTGAAGTACGCGGTGGATCAAGGCGCAACGCAGATCATGATTCAAGGCGGCGTCAATCCGGAGCTCGGCATCGAATGGTTCGAAACGCTTTTCGATCGCGTAGGCCACGAGTTTCCGCAGGCCGATATCCACTCGCTCTCCGTCTCGGAGATCGTCGGATTGGCGCACGTCGAAGGAATCTCTACGCGCGAGGTGCTGGCGCGCCTCAAAGCCGCCGGAATGAAATCTCTCCCCGGGGCCGGCGCCGAGATTCTCGTCGAGCGCGTCCGTAAACGCATCTCCGCGCGCAAAGTGAAGCCGGACGAATGGCTGGGCGTGATGCGCGAAGCGCAACAGCTCGGCATGCCGACGACCGCGACGATGATGTTCGGCTCGATCGAAACGCCTGCAGAGCGGATCGAACATCTGCACGTGCTGCGCGAGCTGCAAGATGAAACCGGCGGCTTCACCGCCTTCATCCCGTGGTACTACGTGCCGTTCAAGACGCCGCTGCGCGGCAAAGAGTCAACCGGCCTGGACTACCTGCGCGTGCTGGCGATCTCGCGCCTCTATCTCGACAACTTCGCGCACCTCCAAGCTTCCTGGCTCACGCCCGGCCTGAAGATGGGTCAGCTCGCGCTTTTCTACGGCTGCGACGACATGGGCGGAACGATCATCGAAGAACGCGTCGTGCACGATGCCGGCAGCACTAACGAGGCGACGCGCAAAGACCTCGAAAACATTATCACGACCGCCGGCTTCAGGCCCGTCGTCCGCGACACATACTGGAACCCTGTGTCATCCTGAGGCCGCCGCTACTTACTAACGACAGCACCAAACGGATCCCTAATCCCGGTAATCCTCTTGATGGGATTGCCGCCGGCAGGATAGTTGTAGATCAAGACTTCTCCCTTCGATTTGCATGCGCTCGGCGCGATAACGACGCCGCTTGCTGCGTCGATGAAGAACTGTCGCACCAGACACGTGCCCTTCAACTTTGTCGTGCCGGTTATCGAACGGCCGGAAATTCGAGCGATTAATCCATTCCTTCTGCTACCGACCGCGATGTCGGTTCCATCGTACTGCACCCCGCCTGGAGAAAAGTTTAATCCATTGGGAGTAACGTTCTTGAGTTTCATACGACCCGCCGGCAACTCTTCAAGCTTGGCATAAGGCTCACCGTCAACGAAAACGTCGCCGGCGCTATCGTAGGCGGCAAACGAATAATAAAACATCTCCCGGTTGTCGTAGCGCATTGGCTTGCCGCGTCCGCTCTCGAAGACCAAGAGTCCTCCGGGGTCGTCATAGTCGTTGTACTCGGCTACCGCGAGATTCCCGCTGGCATCTGCGGCACACGCTTCGAGGTTGGGGGCGGCCTCAAGGGTGCGAGTGCGGGACGTTGCGCCGTGAGCGAACTCAACGACCTTACTCGACACCGCCGAGACGACCCAAACGTTGCGCGTGCGCGGATCGACGCAGAGACCTGCGGGCTGCCGGACCCCGGCGAGCTTTCCCGTCAGCTTCAGTTGCGGATACGAATAAATCCAAACGGTCTCCGTCGCCTGATCTGAGATGTAGAGCAGTGCCCCCCGAGCAGCCGCTGCGTCAATCCACGATCCGTCGCGCGCAGCTAGCTGTGGGGTCGCAACCTCGGGCGCGACCGGCGCGGCATTGCGACCGCATCCTGCAAGCGCGTGAGCGGCGACGAGCACCGCAAGAATGGAGAAGAGTCGGGCAAACGTCATCTCGTGGCCCTCCTATCGCACAACCTAACCCCTTCAACGGTGACTATAGTCATCCTTCGCCCCGAATTGCCCTGAATCAGAGGATCGTTGCGGCGCCGAGCACCTCATCGCTGGAAGGGTCGAGCAACGCTATCAGCTGGCCCGGTGAGACCGCGCGCTGCGGCTCGTCAAAGCGAAGCCGGAGCAGCCCATTATCAACCGCGGCAACGGCAAACGCCGGCGTGGCGCGGTAGCGAATCATAGCCCGGACGCGAACGAGGGCACTCGAAACAAAACGCTGGGGGCGAATCAAGTTAACCTCATTACCAACCAACTCGCGCGAGAGCAGCTCGTCCTCGCGCCCAACGACAACGGTATTGGTCGCCGCATCGATGCGCGTAACGTAGCGCGGACCATCGTTAGCAGCCGGAAGGCGCGCGCGCTGACCGATCGTGTAGTTGACGACACCCGCGTGCTCGCCGACAACCTCGCCGCTCGAAGCTACCACCGCTCCCGCCATCACCGCTTGCGGGCGCAAGCGCGCAACGACGTCGCGATAATCCCGCCCCTCGGCGAAACACACATCCTGCGACTCCGTTTTATCGTGAACTGGTACTCCCAAGCGCCTCGCATGACCCCGCGTCGTCGCTTTGTCGAACTCGCCTAGCGGCAAGAGCAATCGTTCCAGTTGCGCGGGCGCGAGCTGCGCGAGCGCATACGCCTGATCCTTCGAGCTCACACTCCGAAACAGATGAACGCCGTCGTCGTCGCGCACGACACGTGCATAATGCCCGGTCGCAACAAAGCGCGCCCCCAACCGGTCGGCGTATTGCGCCAGCGTGCCGAGCTTCACGAAGTTGTTGCACGCAACGCATGGATTGGGCGTGCGCCCGGCGACGTAATCGCCGACGAACCGGTCGATGACCGAGCGGCGAAACGTCTCCTGAAAATCGAGCACGTAGTGCGGAATCCCCAACGCCGCCGCGCTGCGGCGTGCGTCGTCGAAATCGTCGCTTCCGCAGCAGCTTTTCGCATGCGCCGGGCGCGTTGGCGCGTACATTTTCATGGTAATTCCAACGACGTCGTAGCCGCTTTCAACCAATAAACCCGCCGCGACGGCGGAGTCCACGCCTCCGCTCATCGCTGCGACTACGCGTTCCCTTGCCATCGCAACGAACAGGATAACATTAAGGCGAAGCTAACTCAAACCACAACCGATGAGCGATGCTGGGCCGAGAGATTTGGGCGGACGGTTTCGTGCAGCACGCGAAGCCCGGGGTCTTTCGCTCTCCGAAGTTGCCGACCAGATTCGCATCCGCTCCGTCTACCTCGCCGCCATCGAAGACGAGAGCTGGGCCGCGATCGGCGCGCCGGTCTACATCCGCGGCTTCATTCGTACTTACGCGCGGTTCCTGAAGCTCGATCCCGAGGAGGCGGTCGCCTCGTTCAACCGGACGCAGCCCCAAGCGCCCGGGCCGGCCGCAGCAGGCGAACCCGCCGGCCGCACCCCCGCGCCGCCGCGGCGGACCGGCCTGTTGCTGTGGATCGCGGGCGCCGTCGCGGTCGTGCTGGTCGCCTTCGTGGTCTACAACGAGCTGACGATGCACGGCGCGGGCACGACCGCCCAGGCGCCAATGGCAACCGAGACGCCGGCCGCGACCGGCGAGGCTTCTGCCTCGCCTGCTCTCCCGACCCCGCTCCCGGCCGCGGAGGCCAACTCGCTGGCGCTCGTGCTCTCGGCCCCCTCGTGGCTGCGGGTGACGGTTGACGGAAATGTTAGCATGGAGGGTACCTTTCCGGCCGGCACGTCCAAGACGTTCCACGGAAAGAACGCCCTAGTGCGGATCGGCAACGCCGGCGGCGTAGAGATCTACGTCGACGGCAAAGACCGCGGGAAGCTCGGAAAGTCGGGAGACGTCGTCGAGCAAGCCTTCACGCTGTAAAGAGGAGTAACGATTGGCGAGCGACTCTTCGTTCGACGTGGTCTCGCGCGTCGACGCTCAGGAACTCGATAACGCGCTCAATCAGACGCGCAAAGAGATCGAGAACCGCTTCGATTTCAAGAACAGCAAGACGAGTATCGAGTACGATGGTAAGAAGATCACGCTGGTCTCCGACGACGAGCTGAAGATGAAGAACGTCGTCGACGTCTTCGGCAGCAAAGCCGTCCGGCGCGGCATCGATCTCAAGGCCTTCGAGTTCGGCGCGGTCGAGCCGGCCGCCGGCAGTACGGTGCGCCAGATGGTCACGCCTCGCAGCGGTATCTCGAAGGATCAGAGCCGCGCGCTGATCGCCCACATCAAAGACCTAAAGCTCAAAGTCACCGCGCAGTACCAGGACGAGCAAGTGCGCGTCTCGGGAAAAAACAAGGACGACCTGCAGAAGGTCATCGCCTCTCTGCGCAAGCTGGAGTTCGAGCTGCCGCTGCAGTTCGTCAACTACCGTTAGCCGGAGTCAAGGCATGAAAAGCGTGGCGTTCGTCAGCCTCGGCTGTGCGAAGAACCTCGTCGATACCGAGGTGATGATCGCCAAGCTTGCCAGTGCGGGCTGGCGTGTAGAGTCCGAGGCCAAGCGCGCGGACACCGTCGTTATCAACACCTGCGCCTTCATCGATCCGGCCAAGGAAGAGTCTACGGAGGTCATTCTCGAGCACGCTGCTCGTAAGCGCCGCGGCCAGCAGCTCATCGTCGCCGGCTGTCTCGCGCAGCGCTACGGCGCGCAGCTGCAGAGCCTCGTTCCCGAGATCGACGGAGTGGTCGGGACCGGGGCCTACGCCGGCATCGTCGAGCTGCTCGCCGAGGCCGAGGCCGGCCGCAAACCCGTGCGCCTTCATTTAGAGGAAGAGCCGGAACACGACTTTCTGCCGCGCTTGGTTACCACGCCCCGCGCCACCGCCTATCTGAAGATCGCCGAAGGCTGCGACCATCCGTGCACGTTCTGCATCATTCCGCAGCTGCGCGGCGCGTTTCGCAGCCGCAGCGCAGAGTCCATCGTTGCGGAAGCAAGAGCTCTGGTAAATGGCGGCGCGAAAGAGCTAATCCTCATCGCGCAGGACAGCTCGATGTGGGGACGCGATCGCGGCATCCGCCGCGGCGGTCTCGCGCAGCTGCTCGAAAAACTCCACGAGATCGAAGCGCTGGAATGGATTCGGCTGCTCTACCTCTATCCCGCAACGATCGATCGCGAGCTGATCGCCGCGATGGCGGCGCTGCCCAAAGTCTGCAAGTACATGGATATGCCGCTCCAACACGCGCACCCTGAGGTGCTGCGGGCGATGCGCCGTCCGAGCAACGGCGAACGCTATCTCGAGATCCTGGATGAGTTCCGTTCGCGCATTCCCGGCGTTACGATGCGCTCTACCTTCATCGTGGGTTTTCCCGGGGAGACTGACGAGCACGTCGCATATCTCGAAGGTTGGATCGAGCGCGCGCAGCTCGATCGCGTCGGCTTCTTCGAGTACAGCGCCGAGGAAGGAACGCCCGCGGCGGCTCTCTCCGATCGCGTCGCCAAAGCGCGCCGCCGCAAGCGCCTCATCCGCCTGCGCGAGGCACAACGTCTAGCCTCCGAGCGCGCGCGCGCCGCGCGCTGCGGCAGCACCGTGCGCGTTCTGGCCGAAGAGTATCTTAATCCGCGCCGCGCATGGTTCGGACGCTCCCAGGGTGAAGCGCCCGGCGTAGACGGCGGCATCTATTTCACAGGAAATGCCCAGGCGGGCGAGTTCGCGGATGTTATACTGGAGAGCCATGGAGCCTTCGATTTCTACGGCCGAACGGTAGCGGCGGAGCGCGCAGCAGTTTGAAGAGTAAACTGATGAAGGTTGCGACGATCCTGGGCCTCATCGCGCTCGGCGTGGTTTCGGCGGCGATCGGTTACACCGCCCTCGAGCACAAGAATCCGGTCGTCGCGATCACGCAGATCTTCGTGCCGACGCCGCAGCAGGTCTTTGGCAGGCAGAATCTGCTCGTGCTCGTCGAGGGACTCGACTACGACTACAACGCGAAGGACGAAGAGTACTCGACGAACTCGCGCAGCGACGTCATCTGGGCGGTGAATCTCGACTTCGCGAACAAGCGCATCTACCAGCTTTCGATTCCGCGCGACATGATCGCCACGATGCCCAGCGGTACGCAAGCGAAGATTAATGAGGCGCAGTCGGAGGGCGGCGTTAAGGAAGCCAAAACCGTCATCGCCGACTGGCTCGGCATCCCCGGCTTCGACCGCTACGTCGTTCTGCGCATCGATGCGACCAAGGCGTTCGTAACCGCGATCGGGGGCGTCAATGTTGACGTCAAGTCGTCGAACTGCTTGCGTTATAGGACCGGCTGCACCGGCGACACGCTCGACTACGACGACACCTGGGGTCACCTGCACATTCATTTAAAGGAAGGCATGCAGCATCTCGACGGCGAGCGCGCCGTCGCGTACATGCGTTTCCGCCACGATTGGTGCAGCGACCCCTGCCGCATCATGCGCCAGCAGGAAGTGCTCCAAGCCGTCTCCGCCAAGCTCAAAGGCGATCGCGTCAACACGCTGCTGCATCTCGGCGATCTGCTGGCGGTCTTTCGCAAGTACGTGCAGACCGACTTCACCGATAACGAGCTATTCTCGATCGCGAGCTACTACCAAGGCGTGCCGAATTTGGCGATCGTGAGCAAACAGGTGCCCTATACCGACGATATCAATCTGCCAGGCTACGGCGATTCGCTGGTGCCCGACGCGCAAGCGCGCGAACAACTGGTCGCCTCAATGTTGACCGCGCCGGTGGCGCCCGAGCCCTCGCCCGACGCAATGGCCCTTGCGGCGATCCCCGCCGGGACGCTGCGCGTCGACGTCGAGAATGGCAGCAGCGTCGCAGGCGCCGCGCACCGCGTCGCGGCCGCGCTTAAGCACGCCGGCTTCACGATCGGGCAGGTCGGCAACGCGAATCGTTCCGACTACACGACGACGGAGATCCACGAGCACTCCGCCGTCACCTTCGCCGGCGCGCGCGTGCGCGAGGCGCTGCCGAGGAGCGCGCATAGCGCCGCGGTCATCGCCGATCCGTCGCCGAGCGCTTCGCCCGATCAAGACGACGCGTCGGCCAGCGACGTCACGGTGATCGTCGGGAACGATCTCGCCAACAGCTCGCAGCTGGTCTCGCAAGACCCGAGCCAGTAGGACCGCGTCGTCGTTTAGAGTGAAGACCGCAATAGCAATCGTCGTCGCGATCGGTTTGATCGCCGGCGGCTGGCGCGTAATCGTGCACAAGAGCAATCTCACGCCGGCGTTGGTGACGCCTGCGACCAACGTTCACCTCGAGTTCTCCGACGACGTCGTGGCACGACTCTACCGTGTGACGCACGAGATGCCCGAAGATCGTTCGGGACGGCCGCGCCTCATTGCGCTCACGTTCGACGACGGGCCCTATCCCATTTACACACCGATGCTGCTCGACGTGCTGCACGATCTGCGCGTACCCGCAACTTTCTTCCTGATCGGACGCGATGCGCAGGAGTGGCCGGAGCTGACGCGACGCATCGAAAGCGACGGCAATGAGATTGCCGACCACACTTACACGCATCCAAATCTCGATCAAGAGACGCCCGAGGAAGTGCGCTGGGAGATTCTCGAGGGGCGCGACACGCTCTGGCAGCTTAGCCACGATCCGGCGGTAAAAGTGTTGATGCGTCCGCCGCACGGCCGCTACACGGAGCGCACGCTGCAGATCGCGCAGGCGCTCGGATATTCGGTCGTGCTCTGGACCGACGACAGCGGCGATTGGCGCACGATCAGCGTCGAAGCCATCGAGCGCCACCTGCTCGCGCATGCAACGGCACCTGAGATCGTGCTGTTGCACAGCGGAAAGCTCGCTACGATTGCGGCGCTCCCCTACGTCGTCGAGCGCTTCCGTAAGGCGGGGTACCGGTTCGTTACGGTCGGCGAGCTGCTCAAGCTGGTGCAGGCCGGCGACCTTAACCATCCTCTAAGGAAGGCTGTTACCTAAAGAAGTGCCGCGGCAGATAATCGACGTCGAGTCGAGCCGGCCGGCCTACGAGCGCCGGCGGATGCGCCGGTTCGTGATCGCCGCCTTACTGCTTGCGATAATTGTAGCCGCCGTTTGGTTCCTTGCCTCGCACGCGCGAGCCGAGGAAAGTGGGGGCGCTGCGGGAACCCAGGGGAAAGCATGCTGTCTAAGCTCACCGTAAGTTTTCTCGTTCTGTCCTTGACTGCCGCGATCGTCGCCTGCAGCAATCTCGGCATGACGACCGGCCAGAACGTGGGACCGAACTTTCCCTCCAAAACGCTCTACGCCACCAACAGCAACCAGAACGCGATAAGCATCTATTCGAACGGCACCGCCGAGTCGAAGTTGGGCGGCGGCCCCGCCTTTCAGATCGGCGGACCGAACACAAGCCTCAACGGTCCGCAGTATCTCGCCTTCGATCGCGTCGGTCGCCTGTTCGTGACCAACTACAATCCGAGCACGCAGAAGGCGCTCTTGGTCGAGTTCGCGCCGCTGGCGACCGGCAACGTCGATCCGCTCAACTCGGTTGCGATCAACGGTCATCCGCGCGGCATCGCGTTTCAGCCGCCGTATCCGAGCCCGCGGCCTTCCAGCTCGATTAGCCCACCGCCTCCGATCATGGTGATTGCCGACGTCGACCCGACCATCATCTATCCCAGTCGCATTCTGCTCTACACCGCGGGCAGCTTCACGCCGTATCAGAGCATCGCGGGTCCGCTGCCAAACTTGAAACTGCCCGGCGGCATCGACGTCGATGCCAGCGGACACGTCTACGTGGCGAACATTCAAGGCCGCTCGGTCGATCGGTTCGTGCTGCCGACGCCCTCGCCAACGCCCAAACCAACGCCGACGCCCAAACCAACGCCGACGCCGAAACCAACGCCGACACCGACGGGATCACCCAGCCCCTCGCCGTCGCCCTCGCCGACGCCGACGCCGGTCAACGTCTCGCCGCAGTTCTCGATCAACGGTAAGAACGGCGTCGTAACGCCGACGGGCGTTGCCGTCGATAAGAGCGGCAACATCTACATCGTGGATCAAGGCCGGCCCAACGCCGGCTGCAAAGCCAAGGATGGACCGGCGATCCTAATCTTCCCCCCGTACAACAAGAAGATTCCGTACACCAAGCCGATTCGCACGATCCAGGGCTGCAAGACGAAGCTCAATGCGCCGACCGACATCAAGGTCAATACCGGCGGGGTGATCTACGTCGCCGACTCGACGCAGGGCGGATCGGGGGTCATCTTGATCTATGCGGCCGGCACGAGCGGCAACAAAGCGCCTACGTTCTATACCTCGCCGGGTGCCGTAACCGGATTGGGCCTAAATCCGTAGAAGTTAGTCTGCCCCCATGGCATTCATAAAAACGCTGGTTGACGGTAACGAACGAGAGGTGGCGCGCGTGCGGCGCACCGCCCGCGCCGTCAATGCCTTCGACGAACAGTTTTCCGCGATGAGCGACGCGGATCTGCAGGGCAAGACCGCCGAGTTCAAACGCCGCCTCGAGCAGGGCGAATCGCTCGATGCGATGCTGCCCGAGGTCTTCGCCGTCGTGCGCGAGGCCGGCAAACGTACCGTCGGCATGCGCCACTTCGACGTGCAGATCATGGGCGGTCAGGTGCTCTTTGAGGGCCGCATCGCCGAGATGAAGACCGGCGAAGGCAAGACGCTCGTCGCCACGCTGCCCGTGTACGCGCGCGCGCTCGAGGGCCGCGGCGTTCACGTCGTCACCGTCAACGATTATCTCGCCCGTCGCGACGCCGAGTGGATGGGGCCGATCTATCAGTATTTGGGCTTGAGCGTCGGCGTGATCCAGCACGGGCTCGACTCGGCGCAACGCCGCGCCATCTACGCCTCCGACGTTACCTACGTCACCAACAACGAGGTCGGTTTCGACTATCTGCGTGACAATATGGCGTGGCAGGTCGAAGATTTGGTGCAGCGCGAGCTCTACTTCGCCCTCGTCGACGAAGTCGACTCGATTCTCATCGACGAAGCCCGCACGCCGCTCATCATCAGCGGTCCCTCGCAAGAGGCGACCGAACTGTATGAGAAGTTTGCGCAGATCATCCCGCGGCTGAAGAAGAGCGAGGATTACACGGTCGACGAGAAGGCGCACGCGGTTCCGATCACCGAAGCCGGCGTCGCGCGCGTCGAAAAGATGCTCGGCATCCAAAATCTCTACGAGCAGCGCAACATCGAGCTGACGCACCAGCTCAACGCCGCGCTGCGCGCCTGGAATCTCTTCCATCGCGATCAGCAGTACATCGTGAAGGAAGGCGAGATCATCATTGTCGACGAGTTCACGGGGCGGCTGATGCACGGTCGCCGCTACTCCGACGGCATCCACCAGGCGATCGAGGCGAAGGAAGGCATCAAGGTGCGCGGCGAGGATCAGACGCTCGCAACGATCACCTTCCAGAATCTTTTCCGGCTCTACGACCACCTAGCCGGCATGACCGGCACCGCCAAGACCGAGGAACGCGAGTTCCGCGACATCTACGGGTTAGACGTTGTCGTCGTTCCGACGAACATGCCGATGGTTCGCAAAGACAACTCCGACATCGTGTACAAGTCGGAGCGCGCCAAGTTCGAGGCCGTGGTCGACGAGATCATCGAAGAGCATCAAAAGGGGCGTCCGGTGCTCGTCGGCACGCGCTCCATCGAGAAGAGCGAACTGCTCGCAGCGATGCTGCGGCGCAAGGGCGTCGAGTGCAACGTCCTCAACGCGAAGTATCACGAGCAAGAGGCCGAGATCATCAAAGATGCCGGGCAGCCGGCACAGGTAACCATCGCCACCAACATGGCGGGCCGCGGAACCGACATCAAGCTCGGTGAGGGCGTTCCGCAAAACGGCGGTTTGCACATCATCGGCACCGAGCGGCACGAGTCGCGACGGATCGACAACCAGCTGCGCGGACGTTCCGGCCGACAAGGCGATCCCGGCTCTTCGCGCTTCTACGTTTCGCTCGAGGACGAAGTGATGCGCCTATTCGGCGGCGAGCGAATGACCAATATCATGGAGCGCGTCGGCTTCACCGACGAGCAGCCGATCGAATCGGGCTTGGTCACCAAGTCCATCCAGCGCGCGCAGGGCAAGGTCGAGAACCACAACTACGAGATTCGCAAACACGTTCTCGAGTACGACGACGTAATGAACAAGCAGCGTTCCGTCATCTACGGCGACCGCCGCGCAATTCTCGAAGGGCGCTTCGACTCGCGCACCTTCATGCTGCAGACGCTTCAAGGCAAGGTTGACGAAACGGTCGAAGAAAACGCGCCCGAGAACGCCCATCCCAGCGAGTGGGACCTTGAGGAGATGCTCAACGCGCTGGAGCTGATCTTTCCGGTCAAGCGCAGCGTAACGGTCGCGGATCTCGAGGGCAAAGATCGTGAAGAGATTCGGCGGATGCTGCAGGCCAAAGCCGTCGAGGCCTACGAGACGAAGGAGAAGGAGGTCACGCCCGACATTCTGCGCGTCGTCGAGCAGCGCTATCTGTTGCTGCCGATCATCGACCGCCAGTGGGTCGATCACTTGTACGTGATGGATCACTTGAAGACCGGCATCGGCCTGCGCGGCTACGGTCAAAAAGATCCGCGCGTCGAGTACGAGAAAGAATCGTTCGAGATTTTCGAGTCGCTGAAGAACAACATCGCCGACGAAGCGATCAAAGGCGTCTTCCGTGTCGTCATCGAGCATGGGCCGCCACCGCAAGAGCTGACGCCGTATCCAACCGGCGGTCCGCAGTTCGAGCCGATTCCATCGGGCCAGCTCGTTCCTCAACCGGTTCCCGCCGGCAACATTTCAACTGCTGGCTTGGAACAGGTACTCGGTCCAGCGCCCGGCGCGGGCCGCCGCGTGCAGCAGCTGCACACCAACAAAGATGACGAGTCGCCGGCGAAACCCATGCAGCGTGAGCAACCCAAGGTCGGCCGCAACGAACTATGCCCCTGCGGCAGCGGCAAAAAATTCAAACGCTGCCACGGTGCA
>CAVWGL010000002.1:0-193260 GCA_963754565.1 Vulcanimicrobiota bacterium
CGCCGGCGCGCCGCACACCGTGCATGGAAGCGCCCCGATAATCGATCCGCGCCTTGCGGAAGCCGGCTGGAGTGCGTTCACGCAGAAGAGTACGACGAGCACGCTGGCAGCCTGGATGCTGCGAGTTCCGACATGGGGAGGCCTTGCGTTGCTGCTCGCGCTTCTGACCCGCCAAACGCGAGCGATCGAATAACGGTGCGCAGCCCCGCCGCCGTTGCGCTCGCCGTTATCTGCACTATCCTGCCGCTCGCCGGACAGTTTTACGGCGATCGCGCCGGCGGGTGGCTCATGGTCGATTTCCGCGCCTACTACTGCGCCGCGCTCGCGCAGCGCACCGGCGAGAATCCGTATTTTGCGAGTTCGCTGCACGGTTGCGAAAGCAGCAGCCCAGCGCCCTACTATCGCGCACCGGCGAACGTCACCGTGCCGGCGCCGTACCCTCCGTACGTGCTCGCATTCTACTATCCGTTAACGTTGCTGCCGTTCGGCATCGCCGCGATTGTGTGGTGGCTGGTGCTTGGCGCTGGCCTCGTACTCGCCGCCTATGCGCTCGCGCGCATCGTTGCGCTCCCGTTCTTGGTCGGCTGGGCCGCGCTGGTGCTCTCGGCCGGCTTAACCGCGCTTCACCGCGGGAAACGTGATGCCGATTGCACTTGCAGCTATCGTGATCGCGGCGTTCTTTGCGCATCGCGGCCGGCGCGCCGCCGCCGTCGTGGCGATGGCGGTCGCGTTCGTCGAGCCGCAGGTGGCGTTGCCTGCAGCCATTGCGCTTCTTCATCGCCGTGCCGCGGCTTCGGCTGGGATTGGCTTGCGCCGTTGCGCTGCTGGGCGTCATCTCCATCCTAAGCGGCGGCCTCGCGCAAACGCAGAGGCCTACCTAACGACGGTGATTCCGGCGCACGCGCTCTCGGAGGTCTCGCGCGACAATCAGTACAGCCTTTCCACGATCCTCGCCGCGCTCGGTGTTCCCGATGCGACGGCTGCTTTGATTGGGGGCATCTCGTACGTGATCGCGCTTGCCGCGGGGGTGTTCGTCGCGTTGCGGCTGGCGCGTCGCTACGAGGAGCCTGCGCTGGTGCTGCTCGTTCCGGCGGCGTTTTCGTTGCTTGGCGGATCGTTCGTCCATGCCGAAGAGATCGCGGCCGCCGTTCCAGCGGCGCTCGTGCTTTTTCAGCGGAGCGGCGCGCGTTCGCAATGGCTTTTCGCGGCTTCGCTGCTGCTTGCGGTGCCATGGACGTTGTCAACCTCGGCGGCGCTGCTCCTCGCGCCGCTCTTCCCGGTCGCATACTTAACCTACGCGCTTTGGCGAAACGACGCGCGGCTAATGATAGTCACGGCCTTCGCCGCGTACGTGGTGATTCTCGGGCTCTTCGCGCTCTATGCGGCGCCGCACGTGCAACCGCTGCCGCGCCCGCATCTCTATCCCCCGATCGACCCGCGCCTCGCCGAGGCGAGCTGGCGTCAGTTCGTGCTCGGCAACGTGACGAACCGGCCGGTCATGTGGCTCTTACGCCTTCCGACGTGGACCGGTCTGATTGCCTTTGCGCTCGGCGCGTTCTATGCGGTCTCGCCTGGAATCGGAACGGCGATCTCGTCGATCCACCAGCGACGGGTTCCGGAGTCGAGGTGAACGTGGTCGTCGTAGTAACCCATTCCGCCCGAGATCGCGCGCGACCAGCAGAGGTCGAACAGTTCGCGCGTAGACGTCCCGTTAACGTACATGTCGGCTGCCTTGGCATACATATGCATGCTGTTGCGGGCCGCGCCCTCGGTGGCGTTGTTGGTTTCGAGCGTCCGGTAGCCGCTGGTAATGATCAGCGGCTCGAAGATCGAGTGGAGCACCAGCGCCTGCTGCACCTCCCAGAGCGCCTCGATCTCCACGATATCGAAGCGCACGTAGCCTTCCGAAACCGCAACGTGCCGGTCGCGCATGAGCCAGCAAATCTGCCGGTAACCGGGCTCGTAGATGGTCTTCCCGTCAATACAAAACGGCGCGATCACCTCTTCATCGTAACCCTCGCGGCGCAGCCAGAGGATCCGCCGGGTCGCGTTGGGGATCGCGGCACGGACGGCCGCCGGCGACATGCCGGCCAACGCGGCGCAGGTGAGCGCCACGAGAAAATCCGGACGTCGCATGATTGTTGAATCCTGCGCCATTGCCGGGATTATAGCAGAAAAAAGGAGAAACTGAACGCATGTCCGAGCGAGGCCGTCTAGTCCTTCTGAGCTTTCTCATGCTCTTCGTCGAGCTGGCGCTGATCCGGTGGGCCGGCTCGAACGTGCTCTACCTGTCGTACTTTTCGAACTTCGTGCTGATGGGGAGCTTCCTCGGCATCGGGCTGGGGTTTCTGCGCGCCAAATCGCGGACCGATCTATTCCCGTGGTCGCTTTTGGCGCTGGCATTCTTGATCGGCTTCATAACCATCTTTCCGGTTAAGATCGACAAGTCGGGGGCCGACATCATCTACTTCGGCACCGTTCCTGGCGGTCTGCCGATCTGGATAACGCTCCCCGCGATCTTCGTTGCTGTGGCCTTCGTGATGATGGCAATCGCGCAAGGCGTCGGCCGCACCTTCGCGCACTTCGAGGCGCTCGATGCCTATCGCTTGGACATCATCGGCAGTCTCTGCGGGATCGTCGCGTTCACGCTGCTGGCGTTTCTCGGCGCACCGCCGCTCGTTTGGGGCGCGGTCGTCTGCGCCGGCCTGCTCGTTCTCTATATCCCCGGCGTACGGCTTCTTCAGGTCGCCGCAGCCTTGGCGATCCTTTTCATGCTCGGCAAGGAGTCGTTTACGCCAGGACTAAGCTGGTCGCCGTATTACAAAATCGACGCCATTACGACGGCGCCTGGCTTGACCGCGATCAACGTAAACGGCGTTCCGCACCAATGGATTGAGACAATCGCGTGGCGGCGGAAAACCGAACCCGTCTACTTCCTCCCTTATGCGCGTCTGCGTTCAAACCCGCTTCGTAACGTCCTCATCATCGGGGCCGGCGGCGGCTCGGACGTCGCGATTGCATTGGCCAACGGTGCAAAACACATTGATGCCGTCGAGATCGACCCGCGCATCTATCAACTAGGCCGTGAGTTGAATATCGATCGCCCCTATGAAAATCCGGCGGTCACGGTGCACATCAACGATGGGCGCGCCTTTCTTCAGCGAACGAATAACACTTACGACCTGATCCTGCTCGCCTTACCTGACTCGGCGGCCCTGGTTTCAGGACAGTCATCTCTTCGGCTGGAGAGCTATCTCTTCACGTTGCAAGCCATTGAGGCGGCGCGCGCGCACCTCAATCCGGGCGGCGCCTTCGGAATGTACAACTACTACCGCGAGAAGTGGCTGATCGACCGGTATGCCGGCACGCTGCAGGCGGCCTTTGGACAGGCACCGTGCGTCGATGAGATCGGCCGCTACGCCTGGTTTGCGCTCTTGATGGTCGGCCGCGAACCCGGTGACGTAAAGTGCGCCACCACGTGGTCGCTCCAAGCGGGTTCTGTACCGGAGCCCGCAAGCGACGATCATCCCTTCCCTTATCTGCGAGGACGCGTTCGCTGCCGCCGCTCTATCTCGTGACGCTCGCGCTCATTCTGCTGATCTCATTCGTTGCCGTGCGCGGAGTTGCCGGACCGCTTGGGCAGATGAGCAGCTACCTCGATCTCTTCTTCATGGGCGCGGCCTTCTTGCTGCTCGAGACGAAGAACGTCGTGCAGTTCGCGCTCCTCTTCGGCACGACATGGTTCGTTAACGCTCTCGTGTTCGCCGGAATTTTGATTGCGGTCTTGGCAGCTGTTGAAGTTACGCGCCGCGCGCCGGTCCGCAATCCGAACCTGCTGTATCTCGCGCTGTTCGCAAGCCTCTTGCTCGCATGGGTCGTCGAACCGGCGCAACTCCTTACGCTCGACCCGCTGCCGCGATTTGTGGCTGCCGCCGCGCTCGCGTTTGCTCCGGTCTTTCTCGCCAACCTCGTCTTTGCGGAGCGCTTCCGCGACGTCAGCTCCTCGACGATCGCCTTCGCCACCAACCTGCTGGGCGCTATGGTCGGCGGCGTGCTCGAGTATTCTAGTCTGATCTTCGGATATCGCAACCTGCTCTTGCTCGTCGCGCTGCTCTACGGTTTGGCATTTGTCTTTGGTAGAAAGTACTTCACCGCTCGCGCGTAGGTCCTCGCCCGCAGCCGGACTAATCGTCCTCCTCAGTGCGGCGTGCATGCTCGTGAGCGCCACGCTGCTGTTTTTGGTGCAGCCGATGTTCACGAAGATGGCGCTTCCGCTCTTTGGCGGCTCGCCGCAGGTGTGGAACGTTTCGGTCGTCTTTTACCAGCTGGCGCTGCTCTGCGGCTATCTTTACGCCCATCTACTCCGCAAGTATCTGGCGACGAAATGGGTCGCGGTGCTGCACGCCCTTCTCGTACTCGCAATGTTGGCGCTTCTTCCGATTCGTCTATCCGATTGGGGCGTAGCGGGTGCGACGGGTGCCGCTCCGCAACTGCGGCTGCTCCTGCTCCTGCTCGTCAGCGTGGGAGCGCCGTTTTTCGTGCTTTCGGCGACGAGCCCGCTGATCCAGTCGTGGTTTACGGCCACAGGTCACGACGACGCAGAAGACCCGTACTTTCTGTACGGTGCGAGCAATATCGGTAGTCTGGCGGCGCTCGTTCTCTATCCCCTGGCTATGGAGTCGACGCTAGGCATCTCCTGGCAGACGCGCATCTGGACGATCGGTTACGCGACATTCGTTCCGCTGATGCTGGGTTGCGCGTGGCTAGCGTGGCGCAGCGCGGGAGCTAATCATGAAGTGGTTGCGCCGGCGGTTCGCAGCGCCGCCCGAAATGACTGGATCGAGCGCGCGCGCTGGATCGCCCTCGCATTCGTACCCTCGAGCCTGATGCTCGGCGTGACGATGCATCTATCGAACGTCGTCGCGCCCATACCGCTGCTCTGGACCTTTCCCCTCGCGCTCTACCTGCTTACCTTTATTCTGGCCTTCGCGCGCCGGCCAATCCCGCTGCCCATCGTCGAACGCGTCGTTCCGTTCGCATTGCTGCCCGTGGTGTTTCTGCTGGCATTGCAGATGCGGCTGGCATTACCTATTTATCTGTTCGTCAATTTACTCGCGTTCTTCGTGCTCGCGCTGCTTTGCCACAGCAAGCTCGCGGCGCTGCGCCCGTCGCACGAGCGTTTAACGGAGTTTTACCTCTGCCTATCGATCGGCGGAGCCCTGGGCGGAATCTTCAACACGTTCATCGCCCCGCTTGTCTTTCCCGACCTCGGCGAGTACCCACTGGCGATCGTCCTGGCGTGTTTGGCGACTGGGATGGCCGGCAGCCGCGCGCGGCTCCAAAGCTTGATGGACTTTGCCTGGCCCGTTGCGCTGGCCGCGCTCTTGGCCGCAGCGCTGCATTGGGTAGACAGCCGCATCGCGCTGCTCGCCGCGCTCGTCGCGGCATTCGCGAGTTACGGCCGAAAACTGCGTTTTGCGGGCAGCGTCGCCGCGATCTTTCTGGTATGCGCGCTCGTCATCCATCCCTACGGAAATGCGATCTTTGGGCAGCGGAATTTCTTTGGAATAAAATGGGTGCTCGATGACGCGAAAGGCAACTACCATCTGCTGCTCCATAGTGGAACCCTGCACGGAATTGAGAGCCGTGATCCGTCGCGATTGACCGAGCCGCTCTCGTACTACACGCGTCAGGGGCCGCTGGGCCAGGCCTTCGCAGCCCTCGCCACTCGCGTGCACGGCCGCGATGTGGCCGTGGTAGGTCTGGGAGCCGGCGCTGCCGCCTGCTATGCCGATCCAAGCGAGCGATGGACGTTCTACGAAATCGATCAGCAGGTCGTAAAGATCGCAGAGAATCCACGATACTTTTCGTTTCTCTCGCTCTGCGCGCCGCGCGCCAAAATGGTGGTCGGCGACGCGAGGCTGGAACTGGCTTCACAGTCCCCGACTCCTAACGCCGTGATGATCCTCGACGCCTATAGTGCCGACACGGTGCCGACGCATTTACTCACGCTCCAGGCCCTCGATATCTACCTGCATAACCTTGCGCAAGACGGCGTGCTTCTCTTCCATATTTCGAACGCATACTTCGATCTACGGCCGGTGCTCGGCAACCTCGCCTCGGCCCGTGGCCTCGCGGCGTACTATCAAGAGGACGCGGCGAATGGAGACGCGGAAGGGCTGCGAACGGGGCGATTCAGCTCTCGCTGGGTGGCGATGGCACGAAAACCGGGCGACCTCGCCGGCATCCAAAGCGATAGGCGTTGGACGCAACTAGGAGCCGACCCGAAAGTTCCGCTGTGGACGGATGACTACTCCAGCCTCATTCGCGTCCTCTACGGCGCGGGTCGCTAAGCACCGCCTCCGATCTCACGCAAGTGCTGCGCGATTTTGATTTTAAGAGCAATAGCATCGGCTTTTTGCGCTTCTTGCTTGCCTCGCTCGTTGTGTGGTCCCATTCGCCGGGATTGGGCGGGTTCGGAATGGATCCAATCCAGCGCTACAGTGGCGGGATTGAGAACGCGGGGACCCTCGCCGTCGCAGGATTCTTTTTATTGAGCGGGTTTCTCATAACGAGAAGCTATCGGAACGAGCGGAAATGTTGCGCTGTTCATGTGGCACCGCTTTCTTCGCATCTTCCCGGGGTTCTGGGTTTGTCTGCTCGTCTCCGCGCTCTGCCTCGCGCCGATCGCCTTCGCCCACCAGAACGGCTCTCTTTCCGGGTTCACTTCGCGAGCGAACCCGCTGGGCTACATCGTCAACAACGCCCTCCTTGCAATCAGGCAGCCGACGATGGGAGCATTGGTCGCGAAGAATCCATACACGCTCTCGTTTAACGCGCCGTTATGGACGCTGTTTTACGAGTTCCTCTGTTACATCTCCGTTGGGCTGCTCGGCGTATCCGGCATCCTGCGCTTGCGACCGTTTGTCGTTCTAGCGATTTCCACCGTCCTTTTCGTCGTATTCGCGACTCCGCCGCTGCTCGTTCCCGCGCTCCACTCGGTGCCGCCCTCTTTCCGAATCCTCGAGGTCATCCTGTACTTCGGCTTCGGAGCCTGCGCATTTCTTTATAGAGACTGGATTCCTATTCGAGGATGGCTTGCAGCCCTGTGCGCGCTGGCGATCGTTTTCGCAATGCCGACCCGCGCGTACGGCTTTGTCTTGCCGATCTGCCTCTCGTACGCAGTAATGTACGCCGCGATGAAATGGCCCATTCGCAGCTTCGACCGGCGCGTCGATCTTTCGTACGGAATCTATATCTATGCCTTCCCGGTCGCGCAGATCCTCAGCATATTTGGCGTGAACAGGCTGGGCCCCCCAGCGTACTTCCTGGCGACCTATGCGGTGACGCTGGGTCTTGCGGCGGCTAGCTGGTTCTGCATTGAAAGGCCGAGCCTATCTCTGAAACATCGTTTCGATCGGTCACCCGTGGGTGCGAGCGCTACTCGAGCGTGAGGCGGTCGCCGATGCGCAGGTCGCGCTGCTCCGAAGCCGCGCCAAGCTCCACGACGACCCTCGCTCCGGCGCAGAGAACCGCCGGGCGCTGCGGCGGGACGGCGTAACGAATCTTGATCACGCTGTGATCCTTCGCTAAGAAGAGCGCATCGATGCGCGCGCGCATTCCCAGCGTGTGGATGGCCCAGCAGTTGTCAAACCACAGTCCCTGGTCGCTGCTGACTTCACGGTACGTAAGCAGCCCGCTAAAACGGCGCCACAGCGTATCGGCCTTCGCGACGTCCTCGGCCACGATCGCGCCCGTGCGCAGGTTGCGCAAGCGGGGCAAGTTAGTGCAAGAAGCGCAGCGGCAACGCTAAGGTGGTCGCGGCCGCGATGTACGGCGCGAGTGCAATCGGGGTCTTCGGCCACCCGGCGATGCGATGACCGATGGCCGCTGCAGCCGCACGCGGCGGCTAGCGCTAAGAGCGCCAGCGGCGCGCCGAGCGCCGCCCCCGTGATCGTCACGAGCTTTGCATCCCCCCAGCCCATTCCGTGCCCGCGTGTGTAGAGCCGCCATGCCGGCAAACGGCACGAAGATGAAGGCGGCCGAGAGCGCCATCTGCCAGTCGCGTTGGATAAAGGCGAAGACTGCCAAAAGTGCGAGCGGCACCAGCGTGAAAACATCCGGCAAGAGCCCGCACGTCGCGTCGCTGCACCAGCAGGCAACCATCGCGAAGACTACCAGCACGGAAAGGCCGATCTGCGCGGGCGTGGCCTGTGCGGCAACGATCGCTCCGCCGAGGATCGCTGCGCCTACGACGAGCGCGATAACGGGCGGCTTCCCGGCACGTGGTCCATCCGGAGCGGGCTCGACGTCGGCGCAGATCATGCGGCTCGCGTATGCGGCGATGAAAGCGATGGATCCAAAAAAGATTATTGCGGCGGCGATGCCGAGGCCGATCACTTCTGGAGGTGCGCGAAATAGTTCGCGGCGAC
This sequence comes from Vulcanimicrobiota bacterium, assembly GCA_963754565.1. Taxonomy (GTDB): domain Bacteria; phylum Vulcanimicrobiota; class Vulcanimicrobiia; order Vulcanimicrobiales; family Vulcanimicrobiaceae; genus Cybelea. Next base: position 8,433 of record CAVWGL010000002.1, read on the forward strand.
GGCGCCGAAGATGATCGTAAAGATGGCCGGGATCATGAAGAGGACCATCGGGAAGACCATCTTCACCGGCAGCTTCGCAGCCATCTCTTCGATGAGCATCAGGCGGCGGTGCCGCGCATCCTCCGCGAGGTTGCTGAGCATCTCGGCGATATTCGAACCCAGCCGTTCGGCCTGCGTCACGGCACGCATCGCGTTACGGAAGTCGGGCTGATTCGTTCGGTCGGCGGCGGCCTTCAGCGCATCGGCGCGCGAGCGGCCGAGGCGAATCTCGGCCAACGCCTCGCTGATCTCTTCCCCGAGCGGTCCCGGCGCCGCCTCGACGGCATAGGCCAGAGCCTGGTTTAGTGCGAGGCCCGCCTGCACCGTGGTCGCCACCATATCCAAGAACTCGGGCAGCGTCTTTTGAATCGCGGCCTTGCGCGCCTCCATCGCCCGATTTAAGGAGAAGAAGGGGGCGTACGTACCCATAAGGGTAATCAACGCCGCCACCGCCGAGCATCCAAATCGTCGGGAGGTTGAGAAACTTCCAAGCCACGAGCGACAGCAGCGTGCCGAAGCAGATGCCGGCCAGGATTCGTAAGGAGAACTTAGCGGGGGTCGTCGTGTACCAGCCGGCCTCGGCGAGCTGCTTCCACAATAGCGCGCTTCGCTCGGGCGTAAGGACGCGGTCGAGGAGCGGGAACTCATAGCGATCTCGCCCGCGCAAAGCCTGGCGCGACTGCAGCTCCTCGAGCTGTTGCGTGAGCACGCTCTTCGACGGCAAAATCGAGAGCACGAAAAGAAACGCGCTCGCGGCAAAGAGAACCGGAATCGCGACGCCGAGCAGCGCGGTTATCATACGTTTACCCGCAGGAGATTTCTCAGCCAGAAGAAGGCCATCGTCTCCTCGAATGCGATCGCAAGCAGCACCATGTGTCCGATTCCGGTGTACAGCAAGGCGGTTCCCATCGATCCCTGGGTTCCGACGATAAAGAGGCCGAGAGCCAGTGGGATCAGCATCAGCACCCATGCGCTCAAGCGCCCCTCGGCGGTAAGGGTGTTGATCTTCCGCTGTACCTGCCGCCGCCCTTTGATCGTATCGGCGAGCTGGTCGAGGATTCGTGCTAAATCGCCGCCCGTCTGCGACTGCACGCGGAAGACGCGCGCGACCATCAGCGTCTCGTTGTTCGGCATGCGCCGCGCCAGGTCGTCCATCGCGTCGAGGATGCTGACGCCGATATTCGTCTGACCGATCACACGACGAAACTCGTAGCGCGCCGGATCGGGCAGCTCCTCAATCACCATTGCGAGCGCCTGGCGCATGCCCAAGCCGACGCGGATTCCGCCGGCCATGAGGTGCAGCGCCACCTCGAGCTGCGACACGAAGGCATTGAGGCGTTCGCGCAGCTTGAGCCTCACCCACATCGTGAAAAGCATCGCGCTCAGGGCGCCGAGGGTCGGAATGAGTGCGAGCGCAATCAGCGGGCCCGGCTTCAGCCAAAGCACGATCAGAATCCACACCAGCGCAACGATGCTCGCTACGCTCAGGACCAGCTCTTGCGGCTTCATCCTGATGCCGGCCCGGTCGAGCTGATCGCCCAGCCCGCGCACGCGTGCCGTGGCGCGTTCGTTGACGGTGCCCCAAGTTGAGAAGAACATCAGGACGATCGTCGCCACGACGCCGACAAAGATTCCGATGGGAGCGATGCTGCTTACCATGCCGAATGCAACAACGTCAGCTCGTTGAGCTGGCTGGAATCGTACTCAATGCCGTACTCTTCGAAGCGCTTCAGGCAGACCGGTTGGACGCCGGTATAGGCGAAGTCGCCAATCACCTTGTTCTCTTTATCTACGCCGTGCTGCGCGAACCGGATGATCTCTTGCATCGTCACGATGTCGCCCTCCATGCCGACGACCTCGCTGATGCCGACGACCTTTCTCGAGCCGTCGCGCATGCGCGATGTGTGAACGACGATATCGAGCGCGCTTGCAATCTGCTCGCGAATCGCACGTACCGGCAGGTCGAAGCCTGCCATCAGCACCAACGTCTCGATACGCGAGAGGGCGTCGCGCTGGCTGTTGGCGTGAATCGTCGTCAGCGAGCCGTCGTGGCCGGTATTCATCGCTTGAAGCATGTCGAGCGCCTCGGCGCCGCGGCACTCACCGATGACGATCCGGTCCGGCCGCATACGCAGCGCGTTACGGAAGAGGTCGCGAATCTTGATCTCGCCCGAGCCTTCCACGTTCGGCGGCCGCGACTCGAGCCGCACCACGTGCGACTGGTTGAGCAAAATTTCGGCGGCATCTTCAATCGTGATGATGCGTTCGCGGTCGGGGAGATAGGAGGAGAGCACGTTGAGGAAGGTCGTCTTGCCCGAGCCGGTTCCGCCGCTCACCAAGCAGTTCAGCCGTGACTGCACGCAGGCACGCAGAAAATCCATCACCACGGCCGGCACGGCGCCGAGCCGTACGAGGTCGTCGGCGGTCAAGCGCTTCTTGCCGAATCGCCGGATCGTCATCGTTGCGCCGTCGATCGAGACCGGCTCGATGATCGCGTTGACGCGCGAGCCGTCCGGGAGACGAGCGTCCACCATCGGCGACGATTCGTCGATGCGCCGGCCCAGCGGCGTGATGATCCGCTCGATGATCAGGCGTAACTGCCCGGCCTCGCTGAAATGTTTATTCGTCGGCTCGATCACGCCGCGCCGCTCTACGTAGATCGTACGCGGACCGTTGACCATGATTTCGGTGACGTCGTCGTCCTTCATCAGGTCTTCGAGCGGTCCCAAGCCTAGCGCCTCGTCAATGATCTCTTGGCGTAGCGCGGCCAACTCTTCGGCCGACCCCTCGAAGCCGCGTTCCTGAATGAGGTCGGAGGTGATGTTCTCGATCTTCGAGCGCAGCTCGGCGAGCTTCGCCGCGTCGGTATGCGCGCCGCTGGCCGACACGAGATCGACCTCGCGCAGCAGCGCCTTGTGCACCTCTTGCTTTAGCGCGTCGCGCTCGGCATCCGGCAGGCTGACGGCCGCGGTCGAGCGCCCGTTCGTGTGTACGGCGCCGCCCGTCGGCGAGAACGTCGAGGGCTGCAGCGTCTCGAGGATATCGTTTGCCGGGAGACCCTCGATATAGCGCTGCAAAGCGGCGATGGCCTTGGGGTAGGCGCGCGACGAGGAGAGCGGAATCTCGGCGACGATCTTGCTCTGAAGCGCCGACTGAATCTCGCCCCGCGGCACCGGATCGGCCATGCTTCGCACGTTGGTGACGAGATCGATCCGGGTGGCCGGGATCCCGAAACGGTGCATATCGGCGAGCAGCGACTGCGCGCCCGCGACGCCGAGCAGCGTCGGCTCGAGTACGACGAAGAAGCGCCGCGCACGCATCACAAAGGGCCGTACCAGCGCCGCGAGCGGTTGCGGCGCATCAACGACGACGACGCGGAAGCCGCTCATTGCGGCGGCGAAGCGGTCGACGGCATCTTCGCTCAGCGTAAAGGCCGAATCGTAACGGTCCACCAGCTCGACGACGGTGATGCCCTCAGCGCGAACGCTTGGAACCGCCGCGCCGGCCCGCGCCGCGTCGAGATCGCGTACGATCTCCATCGTCACCGCAATGCTGCGGCGTCCGGTCAGGTCGGCGTCAACCAGTGCGACATTGTCGGTCTCGCGCATCGCGCGCGCCAACTCGGTGCAGAGCGTCGTCGTGCCGGCGCCGCCTTTCGAGCCGACGAACAGGATGACGGCCGGCGCGCCGGTGGCTCGACTCAATGCGATCTACCGGCGTTGACGATCTCGTCGCCGACGATTATCTCGACTGGGCTGTACGGCATCTTCGGGCCGGCAGCCGGAGCGACCGCCGCCAACGGCGACGGGGCGGCGACCGTCGGAGCGGGAGCCGGGACGGCCGGACCCTCGATATCTAACGCCTCCTCGGGCTCCGAGCGAATCGGTTCGCGCGGCGAACGCAATGCCAAGCGGAGCGTCGCGTTTTGGTCGGCCCAGGCCAGCATATCGGCTTGCTTGGGCGTGACCTCCAGCGTGACCGTGAGCGCCGATTCTTCCTCGGCCGACGGGGTTGCCGTCGGGTTTTCCAGATTCGATCCCACGGCCAGCACGCGCATTCCGCGCAGAATGGTCACGGCCTTGGGCGGAGCGCCGTTACCCCGCATCGGCGGGATCGCGATAACGTCGACGCGGTCGCCCGGCAGGATCATGCCGGAGACGCCCTTGACGCGGTCGACGGGGATGCTCACCGCCCGCATGCCCGGCCGCAGCCGCACCGGCAAAGCCTCCGCGACGTTCGTTCCTACCGACGATGAGGTCAGCTGCGAGCCCAGCGGAATCGTGATCAGCGCAATTCCGTCAATAGCTTGTTTGGGGTCCGAGATTGCGTCGGGCTCGAGCGACGTGGCGGGCCGCATCTCGGTTCGGAACATGCTCGCGACGATCCGGGAGCGCGCCTGAATCTCTTGTGACGCTATCAGCACCGGCCGTTGCTGGTTCGGCGGCGGCCGCAACGAGGCGAGATAGGTCAGCGTCAGCCAGCCGGTTCCGATAGCAAGGATAATCGCGATGAGGAGCGTCGTGCGCCGGGTATTCATTTAAATATTAATCCTCAAAAACGGAGCAATGCTCTGCGACAGAGCGACCAGAACGGCGCCGAAGGCAAAAGCCGCCGCGTACGGCAGCGTCTCGCGCTTTCCGGCGGCGACGCCCTGCGAGCCGCCCATTGCCACTAGCATAACATGAGAGGCCGTCTCGCGCGCGTTTCGGCGCGAGAGGATGAAGGCGATCGCCAGCAGCCCGCCGCCGATCGCCGTATAGAGAAGGAAGGGAACGCACAGGGGGAAGCCGAGCATGCCCGAGCCCGCGATGGCGAGCTTGATATCCCCGCCGCCGATCCCGCCCCTCGAGTAAACGAGCGTGCCGGCGAGCGTCAGGGCGGCCATCACCGCAAGACTGTTCACGAACGGCCAGACGCCCCCAAAGGCATGAAGGCCGAGGGCGGCTAGGGCCAGCGATGCGGTGAGCCAGTTAGGGATGCGGCGGCTGCGAACGTCAAAGTAGGTGGCGACGGTGCAGCCGGCGAGGGTTAGCCAAATCGCTAGGGACATTTTTCCGACCTAAGCGCGGCGAAGGCCGGCACCGTTAAACGGTAGCGGCCGTATTGTTGAAGATGGTGCTGAGATTATTACCGATGGTTTGGAGCGAAATGAAGCACACGATCGCGACTAGGGTCGCGAGTAAGATGTATTCTACGAGCTGCGCGCCCGACTCGTCGCGCCAGAGCGCCCCAAGAGCAAGCATCACTATGCCTTTACTGTTTTTAAGAAACTAGGCTTGGGCGCGATCACGTGCTGCGGCCGCGCCCTAGCCTGGGTGACTTGTGTTTAGATCGTTCCCGCGACGGTGTTGAACAGCGTCGAAAGGTTCTTGCCGAGCGTCGTAATGGCGGCCAGGGCAACGACCGCGATCAGGGCAACGAGCAGGCCGTACTCGACCATCGTCGCGCCTTCGTCATCGCGAATCATCGTCTTCAGGGTGCTGATCATGGGTTCTCCTTGTGTAGGGTTGGGTGGGTAGGTGTTGGGTAGACTGGGTTAGGGTGATTGGGTAACGCTTTAAAGGGTAACGTTCTAAGGGTTACGTTATTCGGTTCTATCCATTGTATCGGCAAGCTTGGTTGCCGACTTTACTAGTTGATCGGGTTTTTTGAGTCTCTTAGATCGTGCCCGCGACGGTGTTGAACAGCGAAGACAGGTTCTGGCCGAGGGTCGTAATGGCGGCCAGGGCAACGACTGCAATCAGGGCAACGAGCAGGCCGTACTCGACCATCGTCGCGCCCTCTTCGTCGCGAATCATCGTTTTAAGGTTCTGGAACATGTTCTCTCCTTTAGTTGTTTAGGTTTATTTGGTTACCAAATTCCACCGGGGAAAGCATCGGCCGGAACGACTACCCCGGCATTCGGCGCATCCACCAGGATCTGCGCGCTTGCCGAGTCGACGCCGGGAAGCGACGTCGCCAGTACGTGGATGAAGCTCTGTTTCATGTAATCGGGCGCGATCGGCACGATCGCCTGAAACGTCCCATCCGGCGTTGGACGTGATGTCGTTGCGGCTAAGCAACACATTGGGTAGATCGGAAGACAGCGTTGCGAGCAGGGTAATGCGAACGGGTACTAACGGCGGCGCCTCCCCGGTTACGAGCAGCGCCTCTTGGCCCTTGAGCGGCTGAACGTGCAGGACGATGCTCCCGTGCGTCACGGGCACCACCGTCGTATTCTGTGCCTCGCGCCGCTAGGCGCGCAAGCGCCGCCTGCGCCCGCGAGAAGCCGTTCCAAGCCACCGAAGCCATCTGCTCGATGTGCTTGGCCATGGCCGGCGAGACGACCATCTCGTTATTGACGTACTGTGGAGGGGCATCCGCCACCTCGACCCGTTGGTTTACGTCGTACAGGACATCGCCGGGGCGAATGACCAGTACGAGCCCAGGACCACTGAGCTGGACGGCACGCTGCGACGCCAGCCACTCATACTGTAGGTTGGCTGCGCGAGCGACACTGGCCAGCGGCACTCCTTGATCCGCAACTGCCGGCAGCCCGGGGGCCGCGAGCAGCAGGAAGGATGCCGCGAGAACTAAGCGGTTAATAGGCCGCATGATAAACCTCCATGCTCCTGTGCCCTCGTATCATGCCATCCCGGCTGCCTGCCTGACAAGAGAGAGGAGCACCGTCCGTATTATTTTAATGTAACGTTGCTAAATCATTTATGCGTTAACGCCGAATTCCATGTCATAATCGGGAGGAAGCGGGCGCCTGGGAGGCACCTGCGTCCTCGTATATGCGCTCGGAGGACTGGATGACTTCGTTTTCTACTCGGGTAGCCGCAGGTTTTCTCGCAGTCGGGCTTCCCCTTTATGCCCTGCCGGTCTCGGCCGACGAGGTCAGCTTGATCTCTATCCAGTCCGGGCACTCGGTCCTGGTCAAGGCCGAAGGGCTGACGCGGGTGGCGGTCGGCGACGGCCGGATCGCCGGCGCCGTGCCTGTCGGCACCTCCCAGGTCATCATCAATGGGAAGGAGCCGGGCCACACGACCATCTTCATCTGGGCCGGCGGCCGCCGGATGACCTACGAGCTGACGGTCACCGAGCAGGCGCTCGACGATCTTGCCCAGATGATTCGCAGCTCCATCCCGTTCCCGAACGTCACGGTGGTCAGTTACAACCGCGATATCATCGTACGCGGAACCGTCTCCGACGGGGCGCAGTTTGCGCAGATCAACGACATAATCTCCCGCTTCAACGGGATGATGATCACCGTCAGCGGTAAGGAGGGCGGGGCTCAGAAGTTCAGCATCGTCAACACGGTCACGATCTCGGAGAACCTCGGCGACCTGCAGCGGGCTATTGCCTCGATTCCCGGTGCCAGCGATATCCGCGTCGATCCCGACGGCAAGGGCAACGTGATCGTCAGCGGCAACGCTACCGATGCGGTCACCGCCCAGGCCATTCTCGACCGGGCGCGCGGTCTGGCCGGCCCCTATCTGGCCAGCAACGGGCAACTCATCGACCGCCTGAACTCGGTGACCGACAGCCTGATCGACATCAAGGTCTACGTGCTGGAAGTCGACAAGACGGCCCAGTCCAACCTGGGCATCCAGCTTTACGGCGCCCAACCCGTCGAGGGTCAGCCGACGCCGTTGCTGATCCCGCCCGCCATCCCGTTCTTCGAGTCGATCCGGCCGCCGGGCACTGCGCTGACCGTCGGGCCCTTCTACCGAACGATCACGCTCGCGCCGACGTTGAACCTATTGATGCAGGAAGGTCATGCCCGGATTCTCTCGAGCCCGGACTTGGTTACTAGCCCAGGAAGTAAGGCCACGTTCCTCGTAGGTGGCCAGATACCGGTCGTGACCACCACTGGCTTGGGAGCCGTCAACGTGCAGTACCAACCCTACGGAGTACAACTGAACGTAACGCCGACCGTTCGTGGCAACGGTTCGGTCGAGGCGTTGATCGCACCCGAAGTCTCCGCCCTCGACTATGCGAACGCGGTCACCGTCGCCGGTTTCGAGATCCCGGCGCTTACCGTGAGCCAGCTCTCCACCGACGTGATTACGCGGCCCGGTGAGAGCGTTCTGATGGGCGGTCTGGTAAGCCGGATTGAAAAGAAGGTCGTCTACAAGTTTCCGATACTCTCGGAGATCCCAATTTTGGGTAAGCTCTTCACGTCGACTAACTATCAGAACCAGCAGAGCGACGTGGTTTTCGTTATGACCCCGGAAATTCTCACCCGTTAATGCGCAGAGCAGGCAAAACAATGAAGCAAAAACGTCAAGCTAACCAACGAAACGGCGAACGCGGGCAGACGCTCCCGCTGATCGGCCTTACCTTTATGGTCTTGATGGGCGTGGGTGCCTATGCAGTCGACGTCGGCTGGCAAGAGTACCAGCAGATGCGGATGCAGTCGGCTACCGACGCCGCGGCGATCGCCGCCGCGCAGGCGCTCATCACGCACGGCTGCCCCGATCAGCCCGATGCGCTGACCGCGGCTAAGAACGACGCAAATAACGACAACTTTCCCGTCAACGCGAACACCGTTATTACGGTCGACAATCCGCCGACGACTAACGACGGCCCTTATCAAGGGACATCAACTGCGCCGTCTACGTCAGCATCAAAGTGCCGCAAAACTGGGATAGTTTTCTGAAATTCTGGGGCGCGCCGAACGGCATGCCGATAACCACCTCGGCTGTCGCCCTCGAGCAGAATAAGAACCCCGGCTGCATCTATCTCTTGGACCCGGGCGTCAAGTCGGTGATGACCGGTGCAACCATCACCGCCCCCAGCTGCGGCATCTTGATGAACGGCTCGGCGACGGCAAGCGGCGCGACAATCAAGGCGAAGCAAGTCGGGTACGTCGGTACGGCGCCCGGCGGAACCTGGCCGAATGCGACGCCCACGCCGATGGAGCCGACGGAAGACCCGTGTCCGGAGATCGGCGGCTGTTACTCCATCACCAACAATCCCCCGTCGCAGAGCGGCTGCATAGCCTACACCGCTTCCAGCCCTACGGTAACCCTGACCCCGGGCTGCTATAGCTCTCTCGATGTGCACGTCGCGACGGCCACCACGTTCCTGCCGGGCACCTACGTGCTCACCGGAACCAGCAATCTCGGGACCGGAACCCTGACCGGTACTGGGGTTACCTTCTACCTCACGGCTTCGGCGACGGCAATGAACTTCAGCGCAAACTACGGGCGGCTCGCTGAGCGCGCCGACCAGCACTGGAACCTATCCGAACGTCTTGTACTACCAGGTCCCAGGCAACTCGACCAGTCCGGCTTTTGGCAACTCTACCGGACTCAACAATATCAGCGGCCTGATCTATGCCCCGGGCGCCAATGCTGCAACGTACTGCTGTACGACCGGCTACGTCGTCTTGGTCTTCGGCGGCGCAACCTTTACCTCGGCGAGCGGTAACGTCGCCAATGGGATTACGATTCCCAGCGCCACCAGCATGGTCGCTAACGTGGTGCTCGTCCAATGATGGCAGGAAATACAATGGCAGGAAATATTATGAAGAAAGAACGGCGGCGTCCCTCGCTGCGCGAGCGCGGCTCGGCGCTGATCGAGTTCGCGCTCTTCGCACCCTTCTTCGTGCTCATGTTCATGGGCGTCGTCGAGATGGGACGTTTCGCAACCTACGCGATCCTCGCTCAGGCCTCGGCTCGCTCCGCGGCCAACTACGGCGCATCAAACCTTATCACGGCCGCCGATCAGGCGGGCATCAACAGTTGGGGCACCGGCGACGCGCAGTACCTGCCGACGCCGTACACGCGACGTTTAGCACCCTGTGCTCGGTAAACGGCGTTCTGCCCGCCGACGACCTGCGCTACTCCTAACGTGGCGGCGCCCGCGAACACGGTCTACTACATCCAGGCCAAGATAACTTCGAAATACGCACTCTGGGTAGCGTATCCCGGATTGCCGGCTAACGTTACGGTGACCGGCTCCGACTACCAGCGGGTGGCCCAGCAATGATGAAAAACGACATAGCAAACGCGGCGGCAGTCTGGCCGAGAGCGCCATCGTGATGTTGGTCATGCTGCTGTTCCTCTTCGGCATCATCGACTTCGGCCGCGCGCTGTATACGTACACCTGGCTGACCGACATCGCGCAGCAGGCAACGCGCTGGGCGATCGTCCGCGGCGCCAACTGCACGATTCTCGACCACTGCGGCGCGAACAGCAACAACACGTACGTCTCGCAGTACATCGTTGGTCAGGACGTCGGCATCGTGAACCCGTCGCTGATGGGTATCTCCGGCGACTACGGCAACGGCAACTGCCAGGGCTGTCTCGTCGTCGTCTACATCACCTATCCGTTCACGTTCTTACCGTTCGTTTTGCCGAACACCACGATCAACTTCCGGGTGGCGGCGAGATTGCATATCGACAATTGACCTTACGTAGGGCGCACTGATGGGCGCAGCGCTTGCGCTGCGCTCAGCGGCGCGGCTTGCAAGGTCGTCGTCGGCTCGAATCCGCTCCGGTACGACGCTACAGTCGCCGGCAGGCACTGTATCCGCTTTCTTTGCTCTCGAAGGCTTTGACCGGCGTCGCGGTGTCGCGATGTACGCGCTGCACGTCGTAAATCAAACGAAATCCGCCCTCGTCTGCCGCACCTGGGTCACCTCGCAAAAGGGTGAGCCGGTGTTGGCCTACCCGATCCCCTTCAAGGTCGAGCCGCTCTCCACGTCGGCAACCGAGATTCCGGTCTGGCCCGCCGACTACGCGTCGTTCGGAGGAGCGGTCGCTGAGGTCGTCGGCCAGGGCGTGCACTGCGTCGTTCAGGCGCCGGCACCGCACACAAAGAAGGCACCGAGCGCCTACGCGGTCGTCGCTGCGACCAGCCTAAGCATCGGATTGCTCGCGCTTGCCGCAGCCGGAGTTCTCGGCCTGGCGCTGCCGCGAATCGCTGCGCTCGCCGTTCCGCCCTCCGCGCTTGCCGGCACGACGGTCCAAGCGCAGTACGCCGCCTCGGGCACCGGCCGTCTCTCCTATGCGGTCGTCGGTCAGAACGGGCGGCGTCTCGAAGGCGGCATCCTTGCCGACCGCTCGGGGATGCTCCCGATCAGCCTGCCGGCCTCCGCCAAGCCGCAACCCTACCAGGTGCAGATGGTGATGGCGGGTCCGCTCGGCAGCGTCAACGAGACGCGCACCATCAATGCGCTCGCCGCCGACGCGGGGCATGGCGCGAAGATCGGGATGATCTCGATCGACCCGGTAGTCGCGCGGCCCGGTCAAACGATCGACGTCGCCTATCAAGCCACCGCCGACAGCGGCGACGTAACGCTCCTCGGCGTGGACGGCACGGTCTGGGGCGAGGCGCCCTTCTCCAAGGGCGGCGACACGCACTTCATCGTGCCGCCGGTTCAAAGCTTCCGTGAGATGCGCGTCCTCGTTCACGTCCGCAAAGGACAAACGACCGCCCAGTCCATGGCCGGTTTGGTCGTTGCCGCCATGCCGGCCGCCGCGGCCGGCGCGCCGGTGCAGGTCACCGGCGACGACGAGTCAGACTCGCCCCCCGTCGCGCAAGACTCCGAAAACGGAACCTTCCAGGTTCTCACGCCCTCCGTTCGGAGCGGTAATCCGATCCGAGTGCGCATCATCTCGCCGCGCAACGGGATGCGCGTCGCGCTCACCGACACGCAGTCGCAAGAGGTAACCCACGTCGACGTTGGCGACGAAGCCGACGTCGTTACGCTGCGCGCACCCGTCGTCGGCGTTCCGACTCGCTATGTGGTCGAGGTCACCTTCAACGACGGCTTCGGCCAGGAGAGCATCGTGCAGCCCGTCACCGTCTTCCCCTACGCGCTCGCTACACGCTCCTCCAACGCCACGCTTCCGCGCTGAACCGGCGCGGCGAGCGTCTGGCGCCGCGGCGCGATCAGAAAGACCAGCGGTGTCGAGAGCACGAAGACGATCGCCGTAACCCGGAAGAGGTAGTTGTAAGCGATCATCGAGGATTGCTGCGCGACGATCTGTGTGAGCTGCCCGACCGAGTAACCGTGAGTCTGCGTCACGCCCGACGCCAGCACGTTCCACGCAACCGCGCTCTCGTGCGTGAGCAGCGTCGTAAGGATTGCAATTCCCAGGCTGCCGCCTAACTGACGGATCAAGGTAAAGACGCCGGTTGCGCCGGCCAGCTCGTGTCTCGGCACGTCGCCGAGCGAGATCGTGGTCAGGGGAACGAAGAGAAAGCCGAGCGCGAACCCCTGCACGAGCCGCGGCCAGAAGACGTCCCAATAGCCGGCCTGCACGTCGAGTCCCCCGAGCATCCAGGTGGACCAGGCGAATAACAGCGTGCCGAAGACGATCGACCAGCGTCCGTCGATACGGTTGAGTATTCGCCCGATGATCAACATCGAAACCGCGGTGGCAAAGGCGCCCGGCATCAACACGAGCCCGGTATCGAAGGCCGTAAAGCCGAGCAGCGATTGGAAGAAGAGCGGCAGGATCAGCGCCGTGCCGAACAGGCCGAAGCCCATGATGCAGCCGAGAAACGAGCCGATCGAGAACGAGCGAAACTTGAAGACGTTTAAGTCCACGATCGGGTGCGGATCGCGCAGCGACTTCACCACGAAGACGATCAGCGACACGATCGCGATCACCGTAAGGATTTGAATCGTCTGCGAAGCAAACCAGTCGTCGCGCTCGCCCTGCTCGAGCACGAACTGCAGCGATGCCAAGCCGACCGTTAGCAAGCCCAATCCCGTCCAGTCGATTCCGCCCTTCGGCTTGGCGATGAACTTCGGGTTTGGGATGAAAGCCAGCGTCATCAGAAAGGCGACGATGCCGATCGGCACGTTGATGTAGAAGATCAGGGGCCAGTTCGCGTTGTCCACGATCCAGCCGCCCAGCGTCGGGCCGATCGCCGGCCCCACCATCGCGCCCATCCCGAAGATCGCCATTGCGGCGCCGCGCCGCTCCTCGGGGTAGGTCTCGAAGAGAATCGCCTGCGCGGTCGGCTGTAGCGCTCCACCGCCGAGCCCCTGGATCACGCGATAGAAGACGAGCACCCAGATCGAGCGTGCCGTGCCGCAGAGGAACGACGCGACGGTAAAGAGCGCGAGCGAGATCGCGTAAAACCTCTTGCGTCCTAGCAGCGCCGTCAGCCAGCCGTTGAGCGGCATCACGACGACGTTGGCAAGAATGTAGCCGGTGGCGACCCACGCAACCTCGTCAACCGTCGCGCCGAGATTACCGCCGATCGTGTTGATCGCCACGTTGACGATGGTGGAGTCGATGATCGCCATGATGAGGCCCAGCATCACCGTGATGGTGATAATCCCAGTCCGTGTCATCCCGAGCCGCGCTTTGTCATCCTGAGCGTAGCGAGCGCAGCGAGCGAAGTCGAAGGACCTGTTTTGTTGTCATCCTGAGCGTAGCGAGCGCAGCGAGCGAAGTCGAAGGACCTGTTTTGTTGTCATCCTGAGCGTAGCGAGCGCAGCGAGCGAAGTCGAAGGACCTGTTTTGTTGTCATCCTGAGCGTAGCGAGCGCAGCGAGCGAAGTCGAAGGACCCGTTTTGTTGTCATCCTGAGCGTAGCGAGCGCAGCGAGCGAAGTCGAAGGACCTGTTTTGTTGTCATCCTGAGCGTAGCGAGCGCAGCGAGCGAAGTCGAAGGACCCGTTTTGTTGTCATCCTGAGCGTAGCGAGCGCAGCGAGCGAAGTCGAAGGACCTGTTCTGTTGTCATCCTGAGCGTAGCGAGCGCAGCGAGCGAAGTCGAAGGACCTGTTTTGTTGTCATCCTGAGCGTAGCGAGCGCAGCGAGCGAAGTCGAAGGACCTGTTCTGTCATGGTGAGCCTGTCGAACCATGACACGAAACCCCCGTCCGAAGGTTGCTGCTAGTTGCGAATCTGCGAGCGCCAGCGGCGAATGCCGCGTTCGATGAACCGCCGGTCTACGTCGTCGCTCTGCCACCTTTTCGCGAACGCCGCGCTCTCGCTATGCGGACGGCGCTCCTCGGGCAGATCGTTGAAGCGAATGCGTACGGGGACGGTGACGGCCTCACCGGAGACGATCGCTTGCTGCGTCGGCAGGCTCGAGAGCGTCGGCAGCATCTCCTTGGCGACGTCGGGCAGCGTGCGTCCGATGAACTCCTGGTCTACCTCGCTGCCCAGTCGCAGCGCGAAGATCGTGCCGCACTGCGAGAGCGCCGCGAGCGAGAGCTCGGTTGGGCGCTGGGTGATTAGCCCCAGCGAGATGCCGTACTTGCGTCCCTCCTTGGCAATCTGTGTGATTACACGCACCGTCGAGGCGAAGCCGCGGCGTTCGTCGGCCGGCACGTAGCGGTGCGCCTCCTCGCAGGCGAGCAGGATTGGTGGCCTGCGGTCGTGCTCGCACCAGACGGCGAAGTCGAAGATAATGCGGCTCAGCGTCGAGACGATCACGTCGGCAACCGAGGAAGGGACGCCGGAGAGGTCGACGATGGTAATCGGCCGCCCGCTCACCGGCACGCGCACCAGGCGCGCGACGATATCGACCAAGATGTCGTCTTCCGAGCTAAAGAGAAAATCGAAGCGGCGGTCGTCCTTTAGCGATTCGATATGTTCGCGCAGCCGCATATACGGCTTTGCCGTGTCGGCCTTTCCGAGCCGCCCCATCTGATCGTTGATGAAGCGCAGCAGCTCGTGGATGCGATAGGGCGTTGGCGTATCCACCGAGATCATCGCCTTGAAATATTCGCTGCCGCTGTAGTTGCGCCGCGCCCACGTGATCGCGTCCTTGAGAATGAAGGCCTGCGACTCTTGCTCCTCCTCCGAGCCCGTGCGGATCATTATCTGGCACGACTCTTCGAAGTTGAAGACCCAAAGCGGCAGGCGGAGATTGTCGACGTTGATCTTCTCGGCGAGGTCGCCGAAGGCGCTGCCGTACTCGTTGTGTGGATCGAGCAGGATGACGTGCGCGTGCGGATGCTTCTCCAAAATCGCCGAGAGGATAACCGTAACGCTGCACGACTTGCCCGAGCCCGTCGTTCCGAGTATTGCAAAATGCTTTCCCAGCAGCTCGTCGGTCGCAAGATAAGCCGGATGTCCGGGGTCGTAGTAGAGCGTCCCCACGCTCACGCTCGCTCCCGCCGGCGCCCCGTAGATCGCGTGCAGGTCGTTGTCGTCGGCGGAGTAGACCGCCTCGCCCGCGGCCGGGTGAATGGAGACGCCGCGGCTGAACTTCAGCTCGCCAACCGCGTTGGGAGTGAGTTCGCCCAAAAGCTCGACGAGGAGAACGGGGTTCGCCGTGCCTGCGCCGTTCGACTGCACCTCGCTGATGCCGGCGATCACGTCGTTCTGGCCGTTGGAGGCCTTGACGATCGAGCCGACGCGCACGGGGTCGCCGTTGCTGCCGGCGCTGTCGAGCCCGACGGTCATCTGCGAGCCGGCCACCGTGAGAACGCGTCCAATCATAGGTTAGCTTGTTTCGGCGTTGGAAGAGAGTTCCCTTAGTGAGTTGGAAGGCGACGGCATCCATCTCGGCCGCGGCGTTCTTGATCTTTGCGGCCGTTGACGTGCTTGCGTTTCGGACGGGCCTCTACCGCGCGGTACTCGATCCCTCCTCGAGCACCGGGAGCTTCGAAGCCGCAATCGCGCAGTTCCGCGAGCTTCCCGCCTACCCCAAGCGCGACGTGCTGGTGCTGGGCGATTCGCGCATCTACTCCGGGCTCGACCCTGCCGCAGCCGCTGCCGCCGGGCACAACCTTCGCTTTCTCAACGGCGGCGTGCCGGGAACGACGCCGCGCTGCTGGCCATTCTTCCTGCGCGCGATCGATCCGGATCTCGCCCGCTTTCGCGCGGTAGTTATCGCCGTTGACACCTACGCCGACGACGACACCGCGATCGGCAGCCTCGACGGCGACGATCGCCCGATGGATCTGCGATACGTCGTCTTTCAAACGCGCTTGAGCGATCTTCCGAAACTCGCCGGCTCCTTCTCCGATCCGCGAGAGCGGGTCGAGAACGGCATCGACCTGTTCTGGCGCGGCCAAGAGCTGCGCGACGACGTCCAAGCACTCGCCGCCGATCCACTCGCTCGCCTAAGCGCGATTCGCGCCGCCCGCAGCGCGCCGGCCTACGATCCGCTCGCGGCGCATCCGCGCAGCGAGACGCTGGCCGGCCTGCAAGTAAACTTCGCGACGAACACGATTACCTATCCCAGCGGAATCCCGGACGACCAACGTAGCGCGATCGCCACGCAGGTTCTAACGCTCGCCAAGCCGAGCCCGTCGTACGCGCGCTACCGGCTGCAGTGGCTCGCGCCGATCGCCGCGCAATACGAGGCGGCCGGCATTCCGGTCATCTTCGTGCGCATTCCGACGCGCCCCGCGCACCGCAGCGCCGATCAGTTGCCGAGCGGGTCGCTCGTGCAGATCGCCCAAGAATACGGTGCCCATTTGATTCCGGCGGCGCCTTATATTGCGCTCGAACGCCCGGCGCTCTTCGCCGACGAAGACCATCTCAATCGCGAAGGCAGCCGCCGCTTCAGCGCGCTGCTCGGCAGCGACGTCAGTGTCATCCTGAGCGGCGCGAGCGCAAGTGTCATCCTGAGCGGAGCGACCAGCGCGAGCGGAGTCGAAGGACGCAATGCGCATCACGCTGAGCGAGCGCAGCGAGTCGAAGCGCCCAGTGTCATCCTGAGCGGAGCGAGCGGCGCGACCAAGTGTCATCCTGAGCGGAGCGAGCGGCGCGAGCGGAGTCGAAGGACGCAATGCGCATCACGCTGAGCGAGCGCAGCGAGTCGAAGCGGAATCGCCGGCACCACAGCCACACGAGCGGCACTCGCTCTCGTGGTTTGCCGCGGCCTGCGGCATCGGAATTCCTCTGCAGTTTGCGAGCTACGAGTTCTGGCTCTTCTTTTTGATCGTCGCGTTGCTCTTCTATCTGCTTCCGCGCCGCGCGGGATGGTGGGTGCTGCTGATCGCAAGCTACTATTTCTACGCGCGCTGGAACGCTTGGTACGTCGTCTTTCTCTGGATCCTAACGGCGAGCGACTTTGCGATCGGCCTGTGGGTGGAGCGCGCGCGCGAATCCGGGAGGCGCGATACGCGCCTACTCCTCGCCGCCGGCATCGCGGCAAATCTCGCCTTTCTCGGGACCTTCAAGTACTTGAACTTTGCAAGCACCACGGTCGCCGCGCTGGTGGGCATGCACCAGAATCCGTGGCTCGTCAGTCTCTTCGTCCCGATCGGAATTAGCTTCCATACCTTTCAGAGCATCTCGTATTTGGTGGACGTCTACCGTGGTCGCACGCCGGCGATCCGCAAACCGTTCGACTACGCGCTTTACCTCGCGTTCTTTCCGCAGCTGCTCGCGGGGCCGATCGTTCGCGCCGGACTCTTCTTCGGCGAGTTTCTGACCTGGCGCGTCCCGGACCCCGGCGACATAACCTACGGGCTCGCGCGCGCCGGCTTCGGTCTACTGAAGAAGACCGCGGTCGCCGATCAGTTTGCCGCCGTCGCCAACGGTTACTTCGAGTCGGTCGCCGCGCATCCGGGGGCGCCCGCGGCTTGGAGCGCGCTCTTCGCGTTTAGCATGCAGATCTATTTCGACTTCTCCGGGTACAGCGACATCGCGATCGGCTGCGCGCGGCTTCTCGGCTTCGTCTTCCCGGAGAACTTCAACATGCCGTACTTGGCGACGAGCATCACCAACTTTTGGCATCGCTGGCACATCACGCTCTCGACCTGGCTGCGCGATTATCTCTACATTCCGCTCGGCGGCAGCCGTTACGGAATGCTTGCGACGCTGCGCAACCTGATGATCACGATGCTTTTGGGCGGTCTCTGGCACGGCGCGCAGTGGACCTTCGTCGCGTGGGGCGGCTTTCACGGCGCGCTGCTTTGCATCGAGCGAGTTCTCGGCATAGGGCGAGAACGAACCGACCCGCAGCGAAGTCGAAGGGCGCTCCGCGGTCTTGTTGCCACGCCCCGCATCGTGCTTACCTTTGCGCTCGTGACACTTGGCTGGGTGCTCTTTCGCGCGCCCTCCTTCAGCGTTGCGCTGACGGTTTACCGCGAGCTTTTTGCCGGTGGCGCCGGTGCCGGGTTGCTGACCGGCTGGACTGCGGTACTCTCCATAATCATCGTTGCCTATGGCGGCGTGCGCGTGCTGCTCGATCGCTGGAGTATCGCACTGGATTGGTTCGGGCTGCAGCCCGCTCTCCAGGCCGCCACGTTAGCCGCGCTGCTCTTAGCGCTCCAACTCTTTTCCTGGACCGGCCCGTCACCGGCTTTTATCTACTTCAAGTTCTGACAAAAACTCAACCTGGTTGCGTTGAGCCTTGTCATCCTGAGCGAGGCGCGCAGCGCCGCAGTCGAAGGACAAAAGATCTGTCATCCTGAGCGAGGCGCGTAGCGCCGCAGTCGAAGGACAAGATAAGCTGTCATCCTGAGCGAGGCGCGCAGCGCCGCAGTCGAAGGACAAACTGTCACCGAGCATCATCTCTGAAGCGAGGCCGCGTTCAGCGCCGCAGTCGAAGGACAAGAATGCCCTGTCATCCTGAGCGAGGCGCGCAGCGCCGCAGTCGAAGGACAAGAATGCCCTTGTCATCCTGAGCGAGGCGCGCAGCGCCGCAGTCGAAGGACAAGAATGCCCTGTCATCCTGAGCGAGCGGAGCGAGTCGAAGGACGCGCGAGTTCGGCAACTTCGGCGAGGGCCAGGGCGAGCTTTGCAAGCGATGGAATGACCTGCGGCCGCAGTAGTCGCGGGTCAAACTGCGCCATGCACCGCTCGTTCTCCAAGATGCAGGCGCGAAGGAAGGCCGACGGCGTGAGGTTGCGCGGCGGCTCGAACGACTGCATCTCCGCGCCGTAGGCGATGCGCCGCGCAATTGCGCCGGTATAGCCGTCGAGCGCCGCGAGCGTCTGCGCGAAAGGCTGCAGTCCGCGCCGGCAGCGATCCCAGGCAACCCAGTTGATGAAGAAGACGATCTGCCGCGCCTCCTCGGTGATGACGTGCGTGAAAAGTGAGATCAGCGTCTCGGGAAAGAGCTTGGTCTCGCGCGCGAAACGGTAGACGCCGAAACTGGCAAACCCGTCCACGCACTCGTTGTAACCGAAGTCGATGAAGGCGCGCCGCGTCGGCTCGCTCTGAGGCACCTGCGGTGTCGCGGTAAGGCCATAGCGCTCGACTAGGCACTCGAGCATGCGGGCACGGCGCGCCTCTTCGTATCCCTGCAGCTCTAACGCATGGCGAACGAGTTCGTCGGGCTCGCGTTTCGCGAAGCCGGCGAGCATCGCGCCGGCGCCGATCGCGACCTCGAGCGCCGCCGTCCAGATGGGAATGGCGCGCAGGCGGGCGAGCGAAATCTCGTCGAGTTGGGGCCACGGCCAGTCGCGCGGATCGTACGGCTCGTGCGACTCGATGAAAGACCGGCAGAAGAGCTCTTTATGCTCGCTCGATCCGATGCGCAAAGTGCGCTCCTCTCAACTCAAGCTGACCGGAAAAGAGGGAGGCGACCATCGCCGATGCGGTCGAAGGACCGCCGGGCATGACGTCCCCTCTAGACGCGGTTCCTTTGAGCGCCCATCGCGCTTCCCTTCAGCGCTACGTCGGCGGGGTCGCCGCCTCGTTCGACTCGGTCGCCGGACGCATCATCGAGGAGCGCCTCTCGGATGGCTTTACGCGTCATCCCCTTCGCGCGGTCTTAGTGCTCTGGGCCTGCGCGGCAGCGGGCGGCGACGACTGCGCCGACGCGCTTCCGGTCGCCGCGGCCTTCGATCTCTTCGACCGCTTCATGCTGCTGCACGACGAGCTGGCCGACGACTCCGCCTCGACGATCGCGCGCTGGGGCTTAGGACAGAGCCTCAACGCGGGCGACGCACTCTATGCGGTCGCCTTTCGGAGCCTCGCCGCCGACGTCCGCAGCCCTAGGCGCCGGCTGCAGGCCGCGCGGCTTGCCGGTGAGGCGGTTCTCAAGGCGATCGAAGCCTCGCCGAGCGCCCCCGAGGGCCGGGCGGCGCTAACCGCGGCAGCCTTGCGCGCCGGCGCCACGATCGGCGGCGCGAGCGAGGACGTCGCGTTTTGCTTCGAGCGCGCTGGCTATGCCCTAGGAGCGGGCCGTGAAAACGAGGCGATCGCGGCGCTGCGGCCCTGCACGCGCAAAGCGGATCTCGACACCTTTACGGAAGTCGCACGCTACGTTGCACAACGAGCGGCTTAATCGTTCGACGCCGTCGCGCAAGGCGGAGCATCTTCGAATCAACATCGAGCGCGACGTGCGCGGCAAGGGCCTCACCGCCGGGTTCGACGCCTATGCCTTCGCGCATCGCGCGCTGCCGGAGATGGATCTTGCGGATGTCGATCCGTCCTTGATGCTCTTCGGGCGCAGGCTCGCGGCGCCGCTCCTGATCTCCTGCATGACGGGCGGCACGCCCGAAGCGACCGTCATCAATCGCCGGCTCGCGCGCGTCGCCGCGCAGCACGGGCTTGCGATGGGTCTCGGCTCCGGTCGCGCGCTGCTCGAGTCGCCGGCCACGCTCGAAAGTTTCGACGTGCGCGCCGAGGCACCCGAGGTGCTGCTCTTCGCCAATCTCGGTGCCGTGCAGCTGAACAAAGGGTACGGCGCGGCCGAGTGCGCTCGTCTCGTTGCGATGCTGGACGCCGATGCGCTGGTGCTGCATCTCAACCCGCTGCAAGAGGCGCTGCAAACCGAGGGCGACACCTGCTTTCGCGGGCTCGTCGAGCGCATCGCGGATATCTGCGCGCAATCTGAGTTTCCCATTGTCGTAAAGGAGGTCGGCTCGGGCATCGGGCCGCGTGACGTGCGCGCGCTTTTCGATGCCGGCGTCGCCGCCGTTGACGTTGCGGGCGCGGGCGGCACCTCGTGGAGCGAGGTCGAGCGCCATCGCATCGAGGAGCCGTGGCGGGCGAGCGTTGCGGCCGCCTTCGCGGGTTGGGGAATTCCAACGGCGCAAGCGATCGTGGATGCACGCGCCGTCGCACCGGTGGAGACGATAATCGCCAGCGGCGGTATTCTCTCGGGCCTCGACGTCGCCAAAGCGATTGCGCTGGGCGCCGATCTCGCCGGCGTCGCCGGGCCCTTCCTTCGTTCCGCCGACAAAGGTTTCGAGGCTGCGCTCGAGCTTGCAGCCCAGTACGTCGAAACGCTGCGCATCGCGATGTTCTGCACCGGCGCGCGCACGTTAGCCGATCTGCGCCGCGTCACCCTAACGGCGTCACCATGAGCTCATCGCCTGTCATCCTGAGCGAAGGCGCGGAGCGCCGGAGTCGAAGGACCAAGCCTGTCATCCTGAGCGAAGGCGCGGAGCGCCGGCGTCGAAGGGCATCGCCTGTCGTCCTGAGCGAAGGCGCGGAGCGCCGGAGTCGAAGGGCATCAAGCCTGTCATCCTGAGCGAAGGCGCGGAGCGCCGGAGTCGAAGGACCAACGCCTGTCATCCTGAGCGAAGGCGCGGAGCGCCGGAGTCGAAGGACGAATTGTCTGACACTGAGCGAGCGCAGCGAGTCGAAGTGGCAGCGAAGTCGAAGGGCATGAACCTCACCGTCGACGCGGCCGACGCCTACTGCCGGATGCTAACGCGCCGGCACTACGAAAACTTCAGCGTCGCCTCGCGTTTTGCCGATAACGCAACGCGGCGCGATCTAATGCGCATCTACGCGTACTGCCGCACCACCGACGATTTAGGCGACGAGAGTCCGCCGGGCACGGCCCTGCCGCGTCTCGAGCGCTGGCGCGACGAGGTGCGAGCGCTCTTTGCCGGCGTGCCGCCCGTGCATCCAGTGCTCTTCGTGCTCGCGCAGACTATCGCGCAGCGAAAAATTCCCGCGCAGCCGTTCCTCGATCTTATCGAGGCGAACGTGATGGACCAGCACGTCGCGCGTTATCCGACTTGGGACGACCTCGATGCCTACTGTCGTCTCTCGGCGGCACCGGTCGGCCGCATGGTGCTGCGCGTCTTTGGTGTCGGCGATCCGGCGGCCGAGCGCCTCTCCGACGACGTCTGCATCGGTTTGCAGCTCGCCAATCACGCGCAAGACGTGCGTCGTGACGCCGCGATCGGTCGCAAGTATCTGGTCGAGAACGACGAGGCCGAAGTGGGCGTCGCCGGTGCCGTCGAGCGGATGGTGGGCCGCGCCCGGGCGCTGCTTGCTTCGGGCGTACCGCTCGAAGCGTACGTACCTCGCCCGCTCGCGCTGCAGCTCGCGCTCTACCGTAAGGGCGGCCTTGCCGTCTGCGATGCCATCGAGGCGCTCGCTTATCGAACCCAGGAGCAGCGCCCGAGCCTTTCCGCCTCCACGAAGGTATCTTTGGTGCTTCATGCCGCAGTAGAGAGCTTGTCTCGAAAGCGGCCGGCCTAAAGCAATATGCTGAACCTTCAACGCGCCCTGCGCGGCGTTACGCCCTCGGAGTCCGAGCAGATTCGGGCCGAGCGGTTCAACCGCGATATGGCCAAACGCGAGGCCGGCAACTTCTATTGGGGCTTTATCTCGCTCAGCCATCACGAGCGCATGGCGATCTATGCGCTCTACAACTTTGCGCGGCAAGTTGACGACGAAGCCGATACGGTCGGCCTCGAGAACTTACCGGCTCGCCTCGCCGTCCATCGCGAGCGAATCTCGCGCGCCGCTCGCGGCGACTACGGCGAAGATCCGATCCTGCGCGTGCTCTCCGAGGCCATCGACCGCTATTCGATTCCGGAGCGAGAGCTGCAAATGCTGGTGGACGGCGTCGAGATGGATTTCTCGCGCTCCCGCTACCGGTCGTTCGAGGAGTTGAAGCACTATTGCAATCTCGTTGCCTCGGTCGTCGGGCGCATGTGCGTGCGCATCTTCGGCTTTAGCGACCCGATCGCGCTGGAGCGCGCCGACGATCTCGGCCTCGCGCTTCAGCTGACGAACATCCTGCGCGACGTTCGCGAGGATGCCGTGGATATGGGTCGCATCTACCTGCCGCAAGACGAGCTCGCGCGCTTCGACATTCCGGAGTCGGCGCTCTTCGACGGCGAGACTCGCCCGGGCTGGGGCGAGCTGATCGCTTATAGCGTTGAGCGCGCTCGCACCTACTTCGCGACCGGCTATGAGGTCTTGCGCTACATTCCGCGCCGTCCCGCAGCCTGCGTACAGACGATGGCCGGCATCTACGAGGAGCTGCTCAAGAAGATCGAGCGAGAGCCCGGGCTGCCCCTGCGCTCGCGCGCGGCGCTTTCGAAGACGGAGAAGCTCAAAGTCGTCGTGCGGTCGTGGCTCTCGAGCGCGTAGCCGTTGTCGGCGGGGGCCTCGCCGGCCTCTCCGCCGCGCTCGCGCTCAAAGCCGCCGGAACCCAAGTCTCGCTCTTCGAGCGCAGCCGCATCCTCGGCGGGCGCGCCACCTCGTTTGAGATAGACGGCATCGAGGTTGACAACGGACAGCACGTCTTCTTGGCATGCTGCAGCGATTTCATCGGTTTCGCGCAGGCCGTCGGGATGGGCGACCAGCTGCACTTGCAAGAGCGCTTCGCTGCAACCGTACTATCGAGTGACGGCCGGATCGGTCACCTTCGCGAGTCCAGCCTGCCGGCGCCCTTCCATCTGGCCCTCTCGTTCTTGAGCTATCCGCACCTCAATCTCATCGAAAAACTCAGCATCGCACAAGCGCTCCTGGCGTGTCTGCGTCAGCCTGAGCGAACCGCCTGTCATCCTGAGCGGAGCGCAGCGGAGTCGAAGGACGAATCTGCGTGTCATCCTGAGCGGAGCGCAGCGGAGTCGAAGGACGAATCTGCGTGTCATCCTGAGCGGAGCGCAGCGGAGTCGAAGGACGAATCTTCGTGTCATCCTGAGCGGAGCGCAGCGGAGTCGAAGGACGAATCTGCGTGTCATCCTGAGCGGAGCGCAGCGGAGTCGAAGGACGAATCTGCGTGTCATCCTGAGCGGAGCGCAGCGGAGTCGAAGGACGAATCTTCGTGTCATCCTGAGCGGAGCGCAGCGGAGTCGAAGGACGAATCTTCGTGTCATCCTGAGCGGAGCGCAGCGGAGTCGAAGGACGAATCTGCGTGTCATCCTGAGCGGAGCGCAGCGGAGTCGAAGGACGAATCTGCGTGTCATCCTGAGCGGAGCGCAGCGGAGTCGAAGGACGAATCTTCGTGTCATCCTGAGCGGAGCGCAGCGGAGTCGAAGGACGAATCTGCGTGTCATCCTGAGCGGAGCGCAGCGGAGTCGAAGGACGAATCTGCGTGTCATCCTGAGCGGAGCGCAGCGGAGTCGAAGGACGAAACGACGCGTCACCCTGAGCGAGCGCAGCGAGTCGAAGGGCGCACCAGCGACGACACCTTTGAAACGTGGCTCCGCGACAACGGACAAGGAGCAGGCGAACGCGCGGCATTTTGGGACCCGTTCTTCATTCCGGCCCTCAACGCGCCATTCGATCGCGTCGCCGCTGCCGACGCGATGTTCGTGTTACGGACCGCCTTTTTGGGCGAGAAAGATGCCGCGCGCTTCGGCTTTTCGAAGGTGCCGCTCGCGCATCTCGCCGCCGCCGCCGCGAACAAGCTCGATAACGTCTACATGTCGACGCCGGTCTTAACCGTCACGCCGGCAGGCGATGCCGTAACGCTGACGCTGCCCAAGGAAACGCTCGATTTCGACGCGGTCGTCCTCGCCGTGCCCCCTCGCCAAATCGAGCGGATGCTCGCCAATCCAAAGCAATACGGTATCGAAAACCTCAACCAGTACGACCCGTACCCGATCGTCGACGTCCATCTCTGGCACGACGGCGGAACGATCGGCCGGGACTTCGCGGCGGCCCTCGACTCGCCGCTGCAATGGATCTTTGAAAAGGAGCCCGGATACCTCGCGTGCAGCATCAGCTCCGCCGAGAAGTATCTTCGCGAAACGACCGCGGAGTTAGAGGCCCTCGCATGGCGCGAAGTACAAACCTACCTCCCCTCGTTGCAAAACGCAAAGCTAACGCGAAAGGCGGTGACTCGCAATCCCGAAGCAACTTGGCTTCCTCGCGTGGGGGCGAAACGAACGGAGCAGCGCACCGCGAACCCAAGGATCGCAATCGCTGGCTCGTGGACCGACACCGGCTGGCCCGACACCATGGAGTCGGCTGTGCGCAGCGGTAAACTCGCTGCCAATGTCATCCTGAGCGAAGCCGAGCGACGCCCCACGGGTGTCATCCTGAGCGAAGCCGAGCAGCGCCCCACGGGTGTCATCCTGAGCGAAGCCGAGCGACGCCCCACGGGTGTCATCCTGAGCGAAGCCGAGCGAGCGCAGCGAGTCGAGGCGGAGTCGAAGGACGAGGGACGGCTGTGAACGACGCTGAGCGAGCGCAGCGAGTCGAAGCGTCGACAGCGCAGAGCCTGTCATCCGCGATCGACTGGCTCCTGAAGCAACAGGACCCAGAAGGCTGGTGGTCCGGCGAGCTCGAGACGAACGTCACGATGACGGCCGAGCACGTCCTCCTGTTTCGATTTCTAGGTTTGCCGCACGACGAGTTCCGCGACGGCGCGATCGCGCATATTCTAAAGCACCAGCGCAGCGACGGCTCGTGGGCACTCTACTACGACGGGCCCGCCGACTTGAGCACGACGATCGAAGCCTACGTCGCGCTCAAAGTGCTCGGCGTCGATGCAGAACGCGACGAGATGCGCAAGGCGCTCGTGGTGATCCAGCGCGGCGGCGGCGTGCTCAACGCGCGGGTCTTCACGAAGATCTGGCTCGCGCTCTTCGGCGTCTATCCGTGGTCGGGCGTGCCCTCGCTGCCACCCGAGCTGGCATACTTTCCGTTATGGATGCCCTTCAATCTCTACGATTTCGCGTGCTGGGCGCGTGGAACGGTCGCGCCGCTGACGATCGTCGTTTCGAAGCGCCCGGTGCGCGCGCTCGGCGTGGACGTTAGCGAGATCGTTGCTCCGGGGACGCAGGGCGAGCTGCACCACGTTTCGGGTAATCGCCATTGGCTGATGTACGTCGAGCGGCTGCAGAAGCTCTATGAGAAGCTTCCGGTTCAGCCGTTTCGCGAGGCTGCGCGCAAGCGCGTCGCGCGCTGGGTCGTCGAGCGCCAAGAGGCCGACGGAAGCTGGGGCGGGATTCAGCCGCCCTGGGTCTACTCGCTGATCGCGCTCAACATCATGGGATACTCGCTCGACCATCCGGTGATGCGTAAGGGTCTCGACGGCATGCGTCGCTTCACCATCGCCGCTCCCGGCGACTGGCGCTTTCAGGCCTGCATGTCGCCGGTATGGGATACCGCCTGGGCGGTCCGTGTCTTGGCGCTGGCCGGCTTTTCGCCGTCGCATCCGGCGATGCAGCGCGCCGTACGCTGGATGCTGCGCGAGCAAATCCCCGACGATGCGCCCGGCGATTGGCGCATGAAGTGCAAGGACGTGCGCGGGAACGGCTGGGCCTTCGAGTTCGATAACGATGCCTATCCCGATATTGACGATACGACGATCGTCGTGCTGGCGCTGCTCGAAGGCGGCGAACGCGACATCGTGGCCGATTCGGTCGCTCGCGCCACTCGCTGGACTTTAGCGATGGATTCACGTAACGGCGCATGGGCGGCCTTCGATCGCGACAACACGCGCGAGCTGCTCTATCGGATGCCGTTCTCCGATTTCGGCGCCATGATCGACCCGCCGACTGAAGACGTCACGGCGCACGTGCTCGAGATGCTCGCCGCGCTCGGCGAGGACGAGTCGAACCCCGCGGTTGCGCGCGGCTTGGAGTACTTGCGCGCCACGCAGAAGCCGTGGGGCTCCTGGTATGGCCGCTGGGGCGTCAATCACATCTACGGCACCTGGTGCGTCATCTCAGCGCTGGTGGCGTTGCGCCCCCGTGTCATCCTGAGCGAAGCCGAGCGAGCGCAGGGAGTCGCGGCGAAGTCGGAGGACGAAATGCCGTCTCACCCTGAGCCTGTCGAAGGGTGTGGGGCGATGATCGATCGCGCCGCGCAATGGCTGGTCTCGGTGCAAAACTCCGATGGAGGCTGGGGCGAAAGCTGCCATTCGTACGCCGACGAGTCGTTTGCGGGAATCGGGAAGAGCACGCCATCGCAGACGGCGTGGGCGGTGCTGGGGCTGCAGCTCGCCGGGTTGCCCGCGCCATCCGGCGGTGGCTCGAGGCCTGGCCTATCTCTGTGAAAGGCAGCGCAGCGACGGCACGTGGGACGAGGAGGAGTGCACCGGGACGGGCTTCCCGCGGGACTTCTACATTAACTACCACCTCTATCGCCATCTCTTTCCGACGATGGCCCTTGCGATGAACGCCAAATCGTGTCAGGCTGAGACGTTCGAAGGAGCACTGCCGGAAACCATGAAGGAGCCAGCCACCCAACTATGAGCATGCCCCTCCAGCAGAAGATCGCCGTCGCGAAGTATATCGCCGGCAAGCGCCTCAAAGGCGAGAAGAAGTATCCGCTCGTCCTCGAGCTCGAGCCGTTGCTGCAGTGCAACCTGGCTTGCGCCGGCTGCGGCAAGATCCAGCACCCCGACGAGATCCTGCGTCAGCGCCTAAGCGTCGAACAGTGCATTGCCGCGGTCGAGGAGTGCGGGGCGCCGATGGTTTCGATCGCCGGCGGGGAGCCGCTCGTGCACGAGCAGATGCCGCAGATCGTGCAAGAGCTGGTCAAGCGCAAGAAGTACGTCTTTCTCTGCACCAACGCGCTGCTGCTCAAGAAGAAGATCCATCTCTTCAAGCCGTCGGTCTATTTCGTCTGGATGATTCATCTCGACGGCATGCGCGAGCGCCACGATCAATCGGTCTGTCGCTCCGGCGTCTTCGACAAGGCGATCGACGCGATCAAGGATGCCAAGGAGCGCGGCTTCCGCGTTTTCACGAACACGACGTTCTTCGATCAGGACGGCCCCGAGTCGATCCGCGAGGTGCTCGACTATCTCAACGACGACCTCAAGGTCGACATGATGCAGATCTCGCCGGCGTACGCGTACGAGAAGGCGCCCGATCAGGAGCACTTCCTGGGCGTCAAGCGCACGCGCGAGATCTTCAGCCAAGTCTTTGCCGGCGATAAGCGCAAGAAGTGGCGCCTCAACCACAGCCCGCTCTATCTCGATTTCCTCGAGGGCAAAGTGGATTTCGAGTGCACGCCATGGGGCATCCCCTGTTACACGGTCTTCGGCTGGCAGCGCCCCTGCTACCTGATGAGCAAAGAGAGCTACGCGAAAACCTATCGAGAGCTGCTCGATGAGACCGACTGGTCGAAGTATGGGCGCGGAAAGCACGAGTCGTGCGAGAACTGCATGGCGCACTGCGGCTACGAGCCCACAGCCGTTCTGCGCACCACCGCCTCCTTTAAGGAATCCATTCGCGCCGCCATCGGCAGCTAACAAGCTGCCCCTCGCGTGTCATCCTGAGTGAAGGCGCGGAGCGCTGTCATCCTGAGTCCTTCGACTCTACTTCGACTCGCTGCGCTCGCTCAGTATCGCTCAGGATAAACTGCGGCGCGGAGCGCTGTCATCCTGAGCCCTTCGACTCTACTTCGACTCGCTGCGCTCGCTCAGTATCGCTCAGGATAAACTGCGGCGCGGAGCGCTGTCATCCTGAGCGAAGGCGCGGAGCGCTGTCATCCTGAGCGAAGGCGCGGAGCGCCGTAGTCGAAGGACGAAGGACGAAGGACGAAGGACGGAGAGACTGCGTCACCCTGAGCGAGGCTGAGCGAAGTCGAAGCCGAGTCGAAGGGCAAACCAACCTCTCATCGGTAGCGGCAGTTGTCAGAGCTGAGCTTGTAAGTCACGGTCGGGATTTGGAAAGCGAGAATAATGGCGAAAAAAAGAACTGTGAAACTCGATGCAATCCACCCGGGAGAGATTCTGCTTGAAGAGTTCCTGCGGCCATTGAACCTGTCCGCAAATCGCCTTGCGACAGAAATCCGTGTTCCCCCCACGCGCGTCGGCGAAATCATCCACGGCCGCCGCTCGATCACTGCCGAAACGGCGATCCGCTTGGCCCGCTATCTAGGAAGCACTGCAGAGTTTTGGTTGAGGCTACAGGCCCACTACGACCTAGAATCTGCCGAAGAAAAGTTTGCCGAGGACGTGAGGCGCCAAGTTCAACCGATGTCTCGCCTTACCGCCTCGCATTTAGCGGCCCAGAACCGCGCTTCGCGCAGGTAAGAATGAATGTCATCCTGAGCCTGTCGAACCGTGACCAAATGACTCCCCGCACGCTGAGACTACTCCTCCTGGCCGCGGCACTTGCCGGGTGCAACAACGCCGGCGCGCTTAGTCCGCTTGCGACCGCAGGCGGTACCGCGACGGCAGACGCGAAATACACCACGAAATACGTGCAGCTCGTGATCTTCGAGAACGAGTCGTACGACGACGTGATCGGCAACCCGCAAGCGCCGTATATGACCGGGCTTGCGAACAAGTGGGCGAACATGACGAATAGCCACGCGATCGCCCACCCGAGCCAGCCGAACTACCTCGCGCTCTTTAGCGGTTCGACGCAAGGCGTCACCGGCGATAACTGCCCGGTCAGCTTCGGCGTCGCGAGCCTCGGCAGCGCGCTGCTCGATGCCGGCCTCACCTTCACCGGTTATGCCGAATCAATGCCGCGCGACGGCTTCGAAGGCTGTCAAGCGCATCCCGATAAACTTCCCAGCGGCTGGCTCTACATGCGCAAGCACGTGCCGTGGCCCGACTTCACGAAGGTGCCGCGCAGGAACAGCCTCGTCTACCGCAAACCGCTCACGCAGCCGCCCTCGAGCTTCGTCTGGATCACGCCGAACATGTGCAACGACATGCACGACTGTTCGATCGCACACGGCGACAAGTGGGCCTCGAAGAACCTGCCCAAGCTCATCACCTGGG
Organism: Vulcanimicrobiota bacterium; assembly: GCA_963754565.1. Lineage (GTDB taxonomy): Bacteria > Vulcanimicrobiota > Vulcanimicrobiia > Vulcanimicrobiales > Vulcanimicrobiaceae > Cybelea. The sequence continues at coordinate 38,230 of CAVWGL010000002.1, forward strand.
ACGCCGACAACGACGGCCTGCTTATTCTAACCTTCGACGAAAACGATGGCGCCTCGGGCAATCAAATCCCGACGATCCTCATGGGCAACGTCAACCCCGGCCAGTACGACCAAGATATCAACCACTATTCCGTCCTGCGCACCATCGAAGACATCTTCGGCCTAAAGCCGCTTGGCGAAAGCGCCTCCGCCAAACCAATTAAAGACGTCATTAAATAACCCCGTTACCCGGAGCGGCCCGCTGCGTTCTCAGGCCTATTCAAGGACCGCCTGCCTCGGCGGTGCTAGGCTGGGCCGCAGAGGAGTGAAGACCATGAAAACCTTCGGAATGCTCTTGGCGGTAATGCTCGCACTGGCAGGCGCGGCGCCCGACACACCCGTTCGCCATCTCGAGTACGCCTTTGCGATCTACCCGACGGCCGTGCCCAATGGGGGTTACTATAACGGCACGTTGAGCGTGGACGTCCTGGGCCCGGCTCCCGATGGCGGCACGCTGGTGCGAACGAGCGAGTGGTGGTACTATGCGCTGCGGCCACGCCAAGCGGTGGAGTGCGAACTCTACCCGAGCGGCTCCGTGAACTGTGATACCGTCCCGCCGTATCCGTCCCAAAGCGCGCTGGTGCTCCTCCCGCTGCTGGCCCGCGACTTTTTTAAGCGGCGTTTCGCAGCCGGGCAGTTCGTCGCAGCTGAAATACGAGCTAAGCGTGCAGAAGCAATTGTTCACGACGGCGGCCTCGCTGAAGCTCGCCTCGTCGCCACAAAGCAACGGGCGCCTCCTGAACGTCACCTCGGAAGGCACGCTTCAACAGCAGGGCGGCAGAATGCAATACTCCACGGAAAACGGGCAATACGTCTACGACCGCGCGACGGCCTTGCCGCTTGTCGTTCACGACGTGCGCGCCAATATGCCGACTCGTAGCGTCTACACGCAAATGTCGGTTGACCTGCGGATCACCAAGGATTCAGCCGAACCGAACGCAACGGCCTTTCAAAACCTCGGTCCGATCCGATTCCAACTGAACTCAGCCTCCCTGAACCGCGTGCCGAATCTGCCCACGCCCGCGGCATCCGCACCTAGCGACGGAACAGAGTAGCCCGCGTGTCAACCCAGAGGTCGCGCATGTTGTACGTGACCGGATCGCGCAGTGTCGTCAAGCGCAGATGGTCGGTAAGGTGGCCGTCGATCTTTTCGGTGTCGACGAGGTCAATCCGGTAATCCTCGCGGGTCGCCGCGACCACGGCGATGACCTTGAGTCCCGACGTCGTGTCGGGCGAAGCTGAAGCGAGCGGCGCCGGCGATTGAACGATGGTGGCGATGGGACCAAGATATGCCTTCCCGACTCCGGCTCGCGGAAGCCACCCATCGTTTGGGGGGCTGGCAGCATTTTCGAGGTCGTCGGCCCTGCGGATTGCGTATCGCCAGAGTGCGTCGTACTCGGGCGGCTCCGTCGGCGAGTAGGCATGCATGTGCCATAGCGTCGTTTCGACGACCTAGGGCGGAATCGGGTAGGTTTCCAGCCGTGCGAACGTCCGGTCAAAGAGTGCGCGCGGCGAGAGAGTCGCAGTCGGTGAAGGCGCTATAATCGGCGACGGATTGACGGTCGGCGGCGGAGACTGCGCGAATGCAACTTGCGAACTGATCGCGATTGACAGCGTTGCGAGCGCAGCGGCGCAATTCGTCATCACTTTACCGATCCGTACACCGCTTTCTCTCCCATATCCGAGTTGAACCCCTGGGCTACATTTGTAAGTCAGCGCAACGACGGTTCGCCTCTTGACAACACCAGCAGGAAGGCGCACTGTAGCTTCGTAGGGTCGTCACAAGTGCGTCGGCTCTGGTTGCTGCTCGGTGTTCTGGGGCGCCAATGCTTCTGCTTGTCACTCTGCGACCATTGCCCCAGGGACTCAAACCCAACGGTGCGCCGCTCGTTTGTATAGTCGCTGTAGATGAAGGAGCAGAATATGAAGCGATTCAGGTTTGACACTCTTGCTCAACCTATGCGAGCGGGATGGTTCGCTGTCATTGGTTTTGCCGTCCTGACCGTTGCCTGCAGCCAGCAAAACGGCGCTGGCGGAATGCTTTTTGTGCAGCAACTTGCCTCAGGCTCTTCCTCAGATGCCCTTATCGGCAAACTCTCCGGTATTAAAGGCAAGTTTACGCAGTACACGATTCCGACGCCGGCGGCTAATCCATACGAGATTGCCTTAGGCTCCAATGGCAACTATTGGTTTACCGAAAAGAACGTGGACTATATCGGCGAGATCACAACGAAGGGAACGTTTAGCGAGTTCTTCCCCGTCCCGACGAGCGGCAGCGAGCCTGCCGGCATCACCGCCGGGCCCGACGACGCGCTCTGGTTCACCGAGCTTATCGGAAACAATATCGGCCGAATTACCACCACCGGCACGATCACGGAGTACAAGGTCCCAACGTCAAACGCGTGCCCGTATCGTATTACGGAGGGCCCCGACAAAGCGCTGTGGTTTACCGAGTACTGTGTTGGGCAGATCGGGCGCCTGGTGCCAAAGTCGGGAAAGATCGAGGAGTACAGCCTTGCAGCGCCGACCTCCGCACCGGGAGGAATTGGCTCGGGGCCCGGCGGCCTCTGGTTCTGCGAAGAGGCGGGACAAGCCGTCGGCCTGATGACGACCGCCGGCAAAGTTACTAAGTTGCTGACCATTGCCAACTCCAACCCAGATGATGTCGTGGAGGGCTACGATGGGAATATGTGGTTTACCGATTATGGAAACAACGCGATCGGCCGCATATTGCTCAAAGAGAGCGACAAAATCGAGGAGAAACCCGTTCCAACGGCTTCGAGTGTTCCGCTGCTCATCACGCAAGGCCCTGATAAGTTACTATGGTTCACGGAGCAAGTCGCCAGTAAGATCGGCAGTATAGCGAACGAAGGCAAGAAGATCACGATCAAGGAGTATCCCATTCCTGGACCTACGACGGGCGCCCGTGGCATCGCGCCGGGTTCAAACAGTCTGTGGTTCACGGAGCCGGATGTCGACGCGATCGGGGAGTTGAAGTAACGGCCCTTCGCGATGATGCCCTAAGCCCAGGAAAGTGAGCCATAGGACGTAAGAGGGCTCAACCGGCCGACGACGAATCGCCGCGCCATGAAGTCGCTTATGGGTGTGAGCGACGACGTCAAGGCAATGCCGCAGGTGCTGGCGCACTACCACCTCGCCGCACCGCTCGTCGAGGCAAGCCTCGCGGGGACGCCGATCGTTTACCGAAACTTTCCCGGTGGTCTAGAGAAAGCCGGCGCCTTTCACACGACGTGCGTTCCGCTCAGCGCGAACAAACTGTTGTGGCTGGTGCACGCAAAGTTCGCGGTCGAGTTTTATAGCTGGGCACCTACGGCGATCGACGAAGATCGCCTGCGCTTCGCGAGGATTCTACTGCAGGCGCCGCCGGGCGTTACCTTCGACCAGATAAAGCGCGCGGCGTTCGCCGTGCACGCGATGCTCGACGGGGCCGGCCTCAAGTCCGTACCACTGCTCGACGGCGGCGCCGGAATGGCGCTTTGGATTCCGCTTGCCGACGCACCGTACGCCCAACCGTTACGCCGCTGGCTGCGCCAGTTCGCCAATCATGCCGCCGCGAAGCACCCGGATCTCATCTCGACCGAGTTCAACACGCACCACGACGGTCGCGTGCACCTTCACGTCTCGAGTAACGCGGCCGGCCACTATAGCGCCGTGCCGTACGCGCTGCGCGCACCCGGGCTCACCGTCTGTACGCCGATTCGCTGGGCGGAGCTCGACGGATTCGCTAGCGCCGCCGCGATAGGAACCGGCGATCTTGCCGAGCGCCTGAAAAAATACGGCGAGCTCTTCGCCGAACAAGTCAAAGCCATCGGGGACCAAACCTTTGGCGCGGGACCACCGATCCCGATGCGTACCACGCCTGAACCGCGCGGGCACATCATCGTCGCCGCCATCGAAATTCTCGGCGACGGAAAGCCGCGCACGGCCGACGATCTTCTCGCCCAAGCGCTCGCGCGAGGCCTCGTTCCGCCGCAAACGACGCGCAAGTACGTCTATTCAGCCCTCATCGAGTACATCGCGCGCCAGCTCGGACGTGGACGCAAACCGCCGATTCTCCAGGATGCGCAGCGTCGCTTCCGCATCAACGAGCCGGCCGACGATTGGCCCGACATCGTACCGGTCTCTCAACCTGCGGGCGACGAGGCGTCGCGCGCGCTGGCCGAACGCCTTGAAGCAACCTCGACGGCGACCGATCCCGCTGCCTTCGAAGCCGCGGTTTGCGACGTCTTCGCGCACCTGGGCTTTCTCACGCAGCACCTCGGCGCCCACGGCCAGCCCGACGGGATTGCGGACGCAGTTCTCGGACGGCGCGGCTATCGCGTTATGGTCGAATGTAAGACCGCTAAGAAAATCGTTCCGCGCCCGGACGTTGCGGAGGCCGCGAAGTTTCGCGAAGCCTTCGGCGCGGATCGCTGTACCTTGGTCGGCCCGATGTTCTCGGACGAAACCGAGTTGCTCGACGAGCTGCAGACCCATGGCGTCACGGCGCTGACCGTTCCCGATCTGCAGACGCTGCTCCACATCGCCGCGGATGCCGTCGAACTAGAACGGGTCCTAGTCCCCGGCTATGCGAGCGACGTTCTTGCCGGCGTCCTCTGGGAGCGCTCTCACGGCGCCGCCAAACGCGTGGCGACCGTTGCAGAACTTATCGCGCGCGAGGGTTGGAGCGTGCAGAGGAATGCCGCCGAACAACGCGCCGGCAACGACGCGCCCCAGCTAACCGTCGACGCGGCGATACTCCTCGTGGACACAAGCCTGCACGATCTTGGTTCGACTCAGGCGTGTACGCGCGACGAGGTGGTCAGCGCCTTCGCTTGGCTGGAAAGCCCGAACGTGGGAATCGCGCTGCGCGACGGCGACGGCTTGATCGTTCGCCGCTCTTTGTCGCCCTGATGCCTCCTAGTGCGCGGCTTTTCACCTCCCGAGCAGTCCCCGGCGGGTCCGCGATTACCAATCGGTGCGCTCGAGCACACGCCTTGCGGCGGCGCTAGCGAATGGATCGCCGTTCTGACCGGCCTCGGGTGCGAGGGTCCATAACGCAGGCACGCGAATGCGGCGACTTGAGCTCTTTCGTACACGTAAAGGCAACGCTGATCTTCACCGGTTCTGCGCAGAAGACCGCCGAACGGCTGCGCGACCTGGGTGAAGTGCTTCAGCTCGATGCCGACTCGATAGGCCGTAAGTTAGCATCGTCGTCGGCGCCTCGGCCGGTGGACGCAGTCGAATATACCGCGCTACTCTCCGGCCGCGCGACGCAACTTCGCGAGACCCTTCGAAATGCGAACGCCGCCTTCGAACGTGCCTCGTCGCCTGATGCGTCGCCCGAGTCGCTTCGCGCTGCATTCATCTCAGTTCTGAGCGAGATGGCGGCAGCGCGAGTCGCGCTCGACGATGTCGAACCGCCCGGCTCTCTTCGTCACTCGCAGGCCGCGCTTCAAGCATTCCTAGGCTCGCTTTACCATCAGATTGCAGCCTGGCCAAAGAAAATCGGCAGCGCGAGCGAGTCGGTCAGCGGCAGCAACGTCGCTGTGGAACTCGGGGCTGCCGCGGACCTTGCGCCGTTTGAGCGCGCATTCGCACAAGAGTCCGCGAGGCCTTGATGCTACCGGCGCCGGTACCGTCCGTTGGAGCAGTCTGCCAGCACACGCCTGTGCGTCCAACATTCCTAGCGATGGAAAAGGATCGTCAACATCGTCGCAATCTGCGCCGACATCGTCGTGACCCAGGCGCCGACGATCGTTCCAATGACCCAGTTGAAACGCACGTCCAAGCCGTCCAATCGGCGGTCGATGCTGCCGAGTCGCTCGTTGACTTGATCGAAGGCGCCCTCGACGTGCGCCATGCGGGCCTCCATCGGATGCGCGTGCATAACTCCCTCCAACTATAACATAGGTCCCTGGAAGGGAGGCGGAGGAGCGCTCTGGGAAAACATGAAGGAGGCAGGCACGTCACCATGAGCACGCGCCGCCTTATCTACCTTGTCATCGCGTTTGCGTGGTTCGTTGCATGCTCCGGCCGCGGCAGCGTTCCGGTGAATCCAATTCCGCAAGCCCAAACTCCGGCATCGCCGCCGGGCGAATCCGATCCGAACGAGCTTCCCGAACCGCCGGTCGTAAGAGCGGTCGACGGCGTCGCGCGGGTTAAGCTGATCGCCAATCAGAACCAGGCGACCGGTCAACCCGAGTTCGAGTACGACGGCATGGACAACGTCGCGCCGACGATCGACCTCAAGCCAGGAGAGACGCTCGACATGGAGCTCGTCAACGATCTGCCGAAGATCGTCCCGCCAAATGTAGATCCGGACAGTTCGCAGGCCTTGCAAGAGGATATGAACATCCACTTTCATGGCTTCGGTTCGTCACCGAAGCGCCCCGGCGACGACGTCCTCACGATGCTTGCGCAGCCCGGCGAGAAGCTGCACTACGTCGTGCAGGTTCCCGCCAATCAGGAACCGGGATTGTACTGGTACCATCCCCACGTCCACAAAGAGACGAGCTACCAAGTCGGCGAGAGCGGAATGTCCGGCGCGATTATCGTCGAGGGCATCGAGAAGCATCTGCCGGCGCTCGGTAGGATGAAGCAGCGCGTGATCGTCGTCCGCGCGACTGGAATCGGGGGCGACGTTCGCCCAGTGCGCCCGCTCAACAGCAACACCTCACCCTGCACCACTCGCGACGGTTTGAAAGTCTCGCTCAACGGCGCGTCGGTTCCCGACATCACGATCGCGCCTGGAGAGAAGCAGTTCTGGCGCGTGCTCAACGCCACCGGACATAAGACGCTCAAGCTCGCCGTTGAAGGCGAGAAACTTCAACTCGTTGCGATCGACGGCTTCGCGCTCGATACGTATCCGGGAACGCCGGCTACCGAGACCTTGCCGTACCTGATCGTTCCGCCGGCGGCGCGTGTCGAGTTCGTCGTAACCGGCCCCAAGAGCGGCCACGGACGTTTTCGCACGCTCTGCTACAACACGGGTCCCAACGGCGACCCCGATCCGCCGTGGCTTCTCGCGCACCTCGTGGCGCCGGTGCAGAAGAGAGCAGGGGGCAATCTTTCGTCGCAGCCGCTGACCGTCGGCGCGCCCTTACCCCAGAACGTCTACACGACACAGTTGCCGCCGCCCGCTGCGAAGCGCGTCGTGATCTTCAGCGAGAATTCGAAGCCGCAGTTTTTCATTAACGGGAAGATGTTCTCGATGCGCGGGCCGCCGATGTTCGTCGTGCACGTCGGCACCGTCGAAGCGTGGCACATCGTCAACGTCACGCAAGAGATCCACGACTTCCATATCCACCAGCTCCACTTCGTCGTCGAGAAGATCAACGGCGTCAAGGTCGCGCATCCGTTCTGGGCGGACAGTTTCGTACTTCCGCACCGCTATGCGGTCGGCAATCGCGACGTCCCCGGCACGCTCGATCTCCTGATGGATTTCCGCGACCCGGTCATCCGAGGCGAGTTTCTCTTCCACTGCCACATCCTCGATCATGAAGACGAGGGCATGATGGCGAAGATCGAAGCCATCTAAGCCGCCCGAACGAACTCTCCCGTCATCCTGACACTGAGCTTGTCGAAGTGGCGGAGCGCCGAAGTCGAAGGACTAAGAGAGGTGTCATCCTGACACTGAGCTTGTCGAAGGGGCGGAGCGCCGAAGTCGAAGGACTAAGAGACGCGTCACCCTGAGCGAGCGTAGCGAGTCGAAGGGACCATAGTCGAAGGACTAACGCCATTGCTCGCAGAGTAAGCCTCGATGGCGACGGGCGATCGCGTCTTTTTAACGGGAGCTACCGGTTTCGTTGGTTCGCACATTCTGCGCGAGCTGCTCGCTGCGGGCTATGCCGTCCGCGCGCTAGTCCGCAGAACGATCGCCGGGAAAGCTAACGTCGAGATCGTCGAAGGCGATCTGCAAAACGTGGGCGCATTCGCGCACACGCTCAAAGGCTGCCGTTATGTGATTCATTGTGCGGCACTCTACTCGTTTGCGCCCCGCCGCCAAGCCGAGATCGCGAAGGTAAATGTTGAGGGAACCGCTGGATTGATGCTCGCCGCCGAGCTCGCCGGCGTCGAAAGGGTAGTGCTGACCTCGAGTTCGGCAACGCTCGGCCACGCGGAGCGCGGTTACCACCGCTCGAAGCTGCTGCAAGAACGCGCCGCCTTCGCATCACGGGTCCCGGTAATCGCCGTGCTCCCGACCGCGCCGGTCGGACCCGGCGACTCGAAGCCCACGCCGACGGGAAAGCTCGTGCTTGATTTCGCGCGCGGAAAGATCGTTGCGAAAGCGCCGGGAGCCGGCGGGATGAACCTTGTTGCCGTGGAGGATGTCGCGCGTGCACACGTCGCGGCGCTCGAACGCGGTGAGATCGGGGAGCGCTACGTCGCCGGCGGCGAGAACCTCAGCATGGACGAGATTTGGTCGCGGCTCGCGCAGATCACCGGACGGCCGATGCCGAAGTGGCGCGCGCCCTATTCACTGGCCTTCACCGCCGGTGCCTTCGACGAACTGCGCTGCCGCATGACCGGAGGCGAGCCGAACGTGCCGCTTGAGGGCGTGCGGCTCTCGCGCGAGCGGATGTACGCCGATTCCACGACCAGCGAACGCGATCTCGGGTATCGCGCAACGCCGGTAACGGCCGCGCTCGAGCGTGCCGTCGCGTGGTACCGCGACGCCGGAATGTTGTGAGCATCGCCTGGCGCGACGTAACCTTCGTCGCCGCAACCTCGCTTGAGTCGAAAGCGCTCCGTCGTGTGCTGCGCAACGCGCGCATCGTCGAGACTGGAATCGCGCTCGCGCGTCTGCGCCAGGATCTCGGCGATACCGTGGTAAGCTGCGGCCTTGCCGGCGCCCTGCGCGCAGATCTGCAAACCGGCACGCTCTTGATTCCGCGCGAGGTTCGGCGGCCGTCCGGCGAGCTGCTAAGCTGCGACGGCGAGTTGGTCGCTGCGCTCGCTGCCGGTGCGCGCTCGTTGGGCATCGAGCCCTGCTTCGATCCGCTCCTAACCTCCGAGCGCATCGTTACGGGTGCGCAGCGCGCGCGATGGGCGGAGCAAGGCTATGCCGCTGTGGATATGGAGAGCGGCCGCATTCGGGCACCGCGCGTCGCGGTGGTTCGAGTCGTGCTCGATACGCCAAACCGCGAGATATCCACAGATTGGGAGCGGCCGCTGCTTGCGCTATTGCGGCCCAAGAACTGGCCGCAGGCACGCTGGCTCGCGCGCGAGGCGCCGCGCTCGGCGAGCATTGCCGCAAAAGTCGCGGCGGCAGCGCAGGGCATCGGCGGGTAGTTTCGCGTATAACCGCGCCAATGGTAATCGAGCGAATCGACTCACCTGCCGACGTCAAGCGCCTCAAACGCAAAGAGATCGACGTCCTCGCCAGCGAGATTCGAGACCTGCTCGTAACGACGTGCGCCGTCAACGGCGGCCACCTCGCCCCGAATCTCGGGGTCGTCGAGCTAACGCTCGCGCTGCATCAGGTCCTCGACCTGCCCACCGACAAGCTCGTCTGGGACGTAAGCCATCAGACGTACGTGCACAAGATTCTCACGGGACGGCGCGACCGCTTCTCGACCATTCGTAAAGGCGGCGGCCTCTCTGGCTTTGCAATGCGTAGCGAATCGCCGTACGATCCCTTCGGCGCCGGCCACGCGAGCACCGCAGTGGCCGCCGCGCTCGGCATGGCGCTGGCGCGGGATCTGGTCGGCGGCGACGAGACCGTGGTCGCCGTCATCGGCGACGGCGCGCTCACCGGCGGTCTCGCCTACGAGGCACTGAACAACGCCGGCGCGCTCAAGACGCCCTTCATCGTTATTTTAAACGACAACGAGATGTCGATCGCGCCCAACGTGGGCTCGATCGCCGCATATCTTTCGGTGCTGCGCACCAAGCCATTCGCAAACTTCGTGCGCCGCACCGGCAAAGAGGTGCTCAAGCGAATTCCCCTCGGCACGGCAGCCAAGAGGGCAATTGAAGGTGCTGAGATCGGCGCCATGCACTTCATCGGACCCGCCGAGAAGACCGCCGTAATCTTCGAGGAGCTCGGCTTCCGCTATATCGGTCCGGTGGACGGGCACAACTACGACGTGCTCGTGGATGCGCTGCGCACCGCCAAGGATTTCGATCGGCCGGTATTGCTGCACGTGCGCACGGTGAAGGGCAAGGGATACGAGCCCGCCGAGCGCGACTCCCGCACCTTCCATGGCATCGGCGCCAACGCGTTCGAGCCGAGCAACGGCGACAAGAAGAGCGCGTCGGGCACGCGTCCGAAGTTTCAGGACGCCTTCGCGAACGCGATGATTACCGTTGCCGAGAAGGATCCGCGCGTCGTCGGCATCACCGCCGCGATGCCCGACGGCACGGGCCTCGCAAAGTTTGCGAAGCGCTTTCCAGAGCGCTACTTCGACGTCGGCATCGCCGAGGCGCACGCGGTCTGCTTCGCCGCCGGCTTGGCATCGAGCGGATTGCGCCCGGTCTGCGGGATCTATTCGACCTTTCTGCAGCGCGCCTACGACCAAGTCGTGCACGACGTCGTCGTGCAGAATCTTCCGGTCGTCTTCTGTATGGACCGCGCGGGTTTCGTCGGTGACGACGGCCCGACGCACATGGGGCTCTACGATATCGCCTACCTGCGCACGCTGCCGAACATGACGCTGATGGCGCCGCGCAATGAAGAAGAGCTGCTCCCGATGCTGGAGCACGCGCTCTCGCTAAACGCGCCCTCGGGAATCCGCTATCCGCGCGGCTCGACCAGCGGCAAGCACGACGGCGAGCCGCTCGCGCCGCTGGTGCACGGCAAAGCCGAGATATTGCGCCGCGGCCGCGACGTGGCGATCCTCGCCTACGGCACCGCCGTCGAAATCGCGCTCGACGCAGACGTTGCGGGGGTTACGATTGTGAACGCACGCTTCGCCAAGCCGCTCGACGAAGCGCTGCTCCTGGAGTTAGAGCGCGATCACACGCACGTGATCACGCTCGAGGAGCATTCGCTGGCGGGCGGTTTCGGGTCGGCGGTCGCCGAGTTCGTCTCCGATCGCGGCCTCAAGCTGCGCGTTGAGCGCATGGGCGTCCCCAACGTGCTCGTTCAGCACGACTCGCAAGAGAAGCAACGCGGCCTCTTCGGGCTCTCCGGTGCGACGCTCGCCGCGCGCATCGAAGGGATCCGCGGAGCCAAAAAGACTCCGGCTACGGTGCGTAGCGTAACGCCCTAGCCGGGTTTCGCTTCCAGCTTTCGAAACACGAAGTTCAGCGCGACAAACCAAAATATAAGGCTCGCGACGCCGATGAGCACGCTGATCGCGGTCGTTCCGGAGTTTCCAAGGATGTTGGTCAGTGATTCGCTCTTCCAGCCCAGGGCCGACAGGACGATGGGTACGACCCCAACGATGCGATAGAGCACGTACGCAGTGATCGCTAACCCGATAACGGTTAACACGTCTCCGACAACCTTCCTCACCTTCTCGTAAACTGTCACGTCTGTGTCGAACTCGGCTTTCTCGCCTGGATCGATGGGGCCGAGGGCGGTGAAGATGCTGCCCTGGTTACGGGCGGCGTTGCCGAAGAGCAGGTGGATAGCCACGACCGCCAGGAGGACGCTCGCGCCCAAGGTCAAGATGCTGATCAAGAGATTGCTGGAGACTTGTTCCATGCCCCGTATGTGGAAGCGCGGCGCAAAGAGCATGATGATCCCAAAGATGGCGTACGCCGCGATAAGCGCCCAGAGCGCCTTTCCGTGAGAGTCGTGTATCTTTTGAAGCACGGTTCAGCTCACGCGCGGCAGCGCGCGCAGGGCGAGCATCCAGCGCATCTGCGCTAAGAGCGTCACGTGGTTTGCGAAGACGTAGGCAAGGAACGCGAGCGGGCACAGCACGATGGCCAACACCGGCACGAAGATCGCGATCGCGATGGGCAGTAAGAATCCGACGAGCAGCACGACCGTGACGAGCATCGAGAGGAGAATCGCAAAGCCGACCGTCTCCCAGAAACGTCCCGTCGTGATCTCCCAAGACTCGCCAAACGGATTCTTGCCGTCGCTAAGGAGATAGCACCAGGTCGCTAAGTACCACTTGAACATGATCCAGATGCCGGGGGCGATCAGCAAGAAGATGCCGATCTCGCTCACGACGCCGACCACGATGCCGATGCCCAGCAGGCCGAGAATGCGCCCGAGGGTCATCACGAACTCGGGCTGCACCGTCCGGGCAACGGCCGGGAGAACGAAGAAGATCGCAATCGCGCCCAGGAGGTTGGCCGGCTGAACCGCCAGCTCGATGCGGATCGCCAGTGCCTTTTGAGGGTCGAAGTTCAGGTGGGCCAGCGGAACCGCCATGCTGGCGACCGCGCAGATAACCGCCAGCACCCAGTAAACGTTCATCCGGGAGCGCATGAGCGGCCAGGCGTCCTTGAAGGCGCCCTGGACGACGCGAAAAAGATCGGGCGGGGCCGGGATCATCGCGGTTTAAAGCATTCGAGCGTCGGCTCGGCCTGCCTTTGCGCAATGCTCCCAGCCCCAGAAGGGTTCCTTGACGCTCTCGGCGACGGGTGATAGACTCGTAGCCTATGCCCCGGGGCGCATAAATGCCGCCGCAATTAGAAGGGCGAGACACCTCTCGAGCAAGGGAGCCAGTGTTTCGTCTTTTTGGTGTGCCCTGCGGCATGCTGCGTCCGCGACATCGTTAGCTAGAGCACCATCCGCACAGAAAGAGAGTAATGGCGAAGACGACGGCTCCGAAGTCCCCAGCGAAAAGCTCGGGCGACACCAAGGGCAGGTCGAGGCGTTCCCCTGCCTCGCCGAAGGCCGTAACCGATGGAAACGGTTCCGGCGTCATGCCGTCAACCTTCCCGATGCCGACTGGCGCCTTTACGGTCGAGCAGCATCCGGAGCCGGGGCCGAAGCGCGAGCGCTTCTCGTTCGGCAAGATTCCGCACGTCCTCGAAGTCCCCAACCTCATCGAGCTGCAGAAGGCGAGCTTCAACTGGTTTAAGACCGAGGGTCTAGCGGAGGCCTTTGCCTCGATCTCGCCCATCAAGGATTTCACCGGCAACTTAATTCTCAGAGTTCGGCGAGCACTCGCTTGGCGAGCCCAAGTATTCGATCGAGGAGTGCCGCGAGCGCGACATGACCTACAGCGCGCCGCTGCGCGTGCGCGTTCGTTTGATCACCGCCGAGTCCGGCGAGATCAAGGGTATCCCCGACCAAGAGATCTTCATGGGCGACTTCCCGCTCATGACCGACAAGGGCACCTTCATGATCAACGGGGCTGAGCGTGTCATCGTCAGCCAGCTCGTCCGTTCGCCCGGCGTCTATTACAGCCAGGATGTCGACACCAACTCGCGCCCCACCTATAACGCGACGATCATCCCCAATCGCGGCGCCTGGATCGAGTTCGAGACCGACAACGGTACCAAGAACGACGAGACCGAGGGCACGATCGGCGTTCGCATCGACAAGAATCGCAAGATCTACGTCTCTACCTTTATTCGCGCGCTCTCGCGTCCCGATCTGGGGCTCGACTGGGAAAGCGACGAAGCGATCCTGCGCCTCTTCGACGACAGTCCACTCGTTCGGAACTCAATCGAGAAGGACCACGACATCAAGACGCGCGAGGACGCGCTAAAAGAGATCTACAAGAAGCTGCGTCCCGGCGAGCCCGAAAATGCCGAGAACGCCGAGAAGCTCTTAGAGTCGCTCTTCTTCGACGAGAAGCGCTACGATCTCGCGGGGGTCGGCCGCTACAAGCTCAACGGCAAGTTCCATTACCGCATTGAGAACCGTGACATGGATGCGCGCGTCGAGCGCCCGTACCTGGTAATCGACGAGTACGCCGATGCCGGGCTGCAGATGCCCGAGATGTCGGCGAAGTGCCTCTCGCGTGCCGACATGGTGGCGGTGATTCGCCGCCTGATCAAAATCGCGACCGGCGTCGTTCCCAAGGATGACATCGATCACCTGGGCAACCGGCGCGTCCGCTCCGTCGGGGAGCTGCTCCAGAACCAGTTCCGCGTCGGGCTGCTGCGCCTCGAGCGCGTCGTGCGCGAGCGCATGACCGTGCAAGATATCGAAACGGTCACGCCGCAGGCGCTCATCAACATCCGGCCCGTGGTGGCGGCGATCAAGGAGTTCTTCGGCTCCTCGCAGCTTTCGCAGTTCATGGACCAGACCAACTCGCTGGCGGAGCTAACGCACAAGCGGCGCCTCTCGGCGCTGGGCCCCGGCGGGCTCTCGCGCGAGCGCGCCGGCTTCGAGGTGCGCGACGTCCACCACTCGCACTACGGCCGCATCTGTCCGATCGAGACGCCCGAAGGTCCGAACATCGGTCTCATCGGCTCGCTAGCCACCTATGGACGCGTCAACCGGTTCGGCTTCATCGAGACGCCCTATCGCGTGGTGCGTGAGGGCATCGTTACCGACGAGATCGTTTACCTGACGGCCGACCGCGAAGACGAGTACATCATCGCGCAGGCCAACACCCCGGTCGATTCTGCGAGCGGCAAAATTACTTCGGAGTCGGTGGTGTGCCGCTATGCGGAAGAGTATATCGAAGAGCCCGCCGCGCGCGTGCAGCTGATGGACGTCTCGCCGAAGCAGATCGTATCGGTCGCTACCGCGTTGATCCCGTTCTTGGAGCACGACGATGCGAACCGCGCGTTGATGGGCGCCAACATGCAGCGTCAGGCGGTACCGCTCTTGCGTCCCGATGCGCCGATCGTCGGCACCGGAATGGAGTATCGCGCCGCCAAGGACTCGGGAAGTCTGTTGGTCGCTGAAGAGGGCGGCACCGTGACCTCGGTGGATGCCAAGGGTATCGCGGTCCGCAACGGCGACGGGGTCGAGAAGACCTACGATCTGCTCAAGTTCGTGCGCAGCAACGCGGGCACGTGCATCAACCAGCGCCCGATCGTCGCGGTCGGCGACGACGTGGTTGCCGGCCAAGTGCTAGTCGACGGTCCCTCCTCCGATCAGGGCGAGCTGGCGCTCGGGCAAAACGTGCTGGTCGCGTTCATGCCGTGGGAAGGCTACAACTACGAAGACGCCATCCTGATCAGCGAACGCATGGTCAAAGAGGATCGCTTCACCTCGATTCACATCGAGGAGTACGAATGTGAGGCGCGCGACACCAAGCTCGGGCCTGAAGAGATCACGCGCGATATTCCCAACGTCGGAGAGGACGCGCTCAAGGATCTCGACGAGCGCGGCATCATTCGCATCGGCGCCGAGGTTCGTCCCGAAGACATCCTCGTCGGCAAAGTCACGCCCAAGGGCGAGACCGAGCTAACCGCCGAGGAGCGGTTGCTGCGCGCGATCTTCGGTGAGAAGTCGCGCGAGGTTCGCGACACCAGCCTTAAAGTTCCGCACGGCGAGAAGGGCAAGATCATCGACGTCAAGGTCTTCTCGCGCGAAAACGGCGACGAGCTTTCCCCGGGAGTGAACCACTTGGTTCGCGTCTACGTCGCGCAAAAGCGCAAGATTCTCCAGGGTGACAAGATGGCCGGACGTCATGGCAACAAGGGCGTCATCGCCAAAGTGCTGCCCGAAGAGGACATGCCCTATCTCGAGGATGGAACGCCGGTCGACATCGTGCTCAACCCGCTGGGCGTCCCGTCGCGCATGAATCTGGGTCAGATCATGGAGACGCACCTCGGATGGGCGGCGCGCATGCTGGGCATGAGCGTGGCGACGCCGGTCTTCGACGGCGCGCACGCCGAGGATATCGCCGAGTGGCTGCAAGATGCCGGCCTGCCGGCCGACGGCAAGACTTGGCTGCGCGACGGCCGCACCGGCGAGCGCTTCTCGCGCCCGATTACCGTCGGCTTGATCTACATGCTCAAGCTCGCGCACTTAGTCGACGACAAGATTCACGCGCGCTCGACGGGTCCATACTCGATGATCACGCAACAGCCGCTTGGTGGTAAGGCGCAGTTCGGCGGTCAGCGCTTCGGCGAGATGGAGGTCTGGGCGCTCGAAGCCTATGGCGCGGCATACACGCTGCAAGAGTTGCTGACCGTGAAGTCCGACGACGTCGTGGGGCGCGTGAAGACCTACGAAGCGATCGTCAAAGGCGAGAACGTGATGGAGCCGGGCGTTCCGGAGTCCTTCAAAGTGCTCATCAAGGAACTGCAGTCGCTCGCGCTCGACGTCAAAGTGCTCACCGAGAATCGTGAAGAGGTCGAGATCAAGACCCCTGAGGACGAGATGGGCGAGACCGAACGCCGCGAGTACGGTTTACTCATGGGCGACGAACAGCCCGTCGTCTCGCAGACGGCGGTTGCCGCGCGCGAGGCCGTTGCCGAAGCGCCCGCCGAGGCCGAGGCCGTCGAGGAAGAGGAAGAAGAGGAGATCGACGACAGCAAGCCCCTCGATGCGAGCGCGCCGATCCCCGCTGCGCCCGTTGCGCCGCGTGCCGCCGAGATCGATGCCGAGGAGGTCTTCGAAGAAGAGACCGCCGAGGAAGAGGTCGAGGGACCGCAGGGCTACGAGCTCGAGGAAGAGGACGACGAGTCCACCTACGAGGAGGACAAGCCGTTCGAAAGCGACGACGAGGAGACGCCCTACACTGAGAACACCCCGGAAGAAGAGTTCTAAGCTTTAGGCGCCTCCCGGGCGATTGCTAACTCTTGGTGCAGGTTCCCATGACGGTCACCTTGCGCCCGGTCTTCCCTTCGGTAAAGGCGGACGAGTTGGTGACTTTCGTAGCGCTAACTTTGGTCGTCGTCAGATCGGTCTGGCTGGCGATATCGGCACTCGGCGCAAACGAGACGTCGTGCCATACCATCGAGCTGCCGCTCCAGCCCTTTGAGAACGCGAGCCCGTAGGTGCCGCCATCGCCGTACGTGACGTCGACCCAGCGGTGCGTGTCCCCATCGTAGGTAATCTTATCGTCGATGGTGAGCCTCGTCTTCGCCCACGCCGTCGGCTTCGTGACGGAGGTCTCGTTCAGCCAGTAGCCCGACGAGTCCATTGCATAGGTTACGGTCGTCAAATAGGCGGTGGGGCGCCGCGAGCTCTTGGTGCTGCACGACCAGGTTCCGACCAGGAAGCTCATAGAGGAAAAGTTCGGTTTCGTCGGCGCCGGAATCGGGGTGCTCTCCACCTGCGCGAGCGCATAAGCGGGAACGAGAATCGCCGCCAGGGCGGCCGTGGCTATTAGCAGGCGTGATATACGCAAAATTGCATCTCCTTTAGTCAAGCAAGGGACCGGCCGAGATCATTGGTCGCAAGGAAGCGGCGTGCCTTCCCGAACACTAGCGCCCTCGTGAAGATCGGCGTAGTCGGTACCGGACGGATGGGCGCGAATATCGCGCGCCGGCTGCACGATGTCGGCTATCCGATCGTTGCGCTCTACGACGTTCTTCCGGAGTCCGCCGCACGGGTTTCGCAAGAGACAGGCGGCGAGCCGACCGGCTCGCTGGCGCGCGTCGCCGAGCTTGCCGACGTGATCGTCACGGTCGTCACCGACGATGCCGCGATGGATAAGATCTTCGCGGAGAGCGGCGACTCGCTGTTGAGCAACGCCAAGGGCCGCGTCTTCTTGAACTGCGCGACCGTGACGCCCGACGTCCACGTCGAGATCGAACGTCGCGTGCGCGCGCGCGGCGGCGATTCGCTCGAAGCCTGCATGGCAAGCTCCATTCCGCAGGCCCGCAACGGCACGCTCTATCTGATGATCGGCGGGCGCCGCGAAGTCTTCGATCGCGTCGCGCCGCTGCTCGAAAAGATGAGCGCCTCGCTCACCTACGTCGGCGAAGCCGGCCGCGCGGCGCAGGTCAAAGCGCTCGTCAACATGGTCATGAATATCAACACCGCCGGCCTTGCCGAAGGGCTCGGCCTCGGCGACGCGCTCGGCTTAGACCTTGACATGCTGCGCAACGTATTCTCGCAGACCGGCGCGAACTCACGCGTGCTCGAGACCGACGGCGCCGACATGCAGAACCGCGATCACGATGTCTACTTCTCTGCCGCTCACGCCGCCAAGGACAGCGGCATCGCGCTCGCGCTCGCGGCACGGGCCGGGCTGCGTCTTCCCCTCGCAACCGCAACCTTCGAGCAGTACGAACGCATGAAGGCCTTGGGCCTGGGCGAGCTGGACAAATCGGGAGTCTCCGAACTCACTTTCAAGGAGAGGAACGCCAATGGCAACAGAAACTCGTAAGAAGATCGTTCCGCTGGTTAGCTCCGGCACGGCCGGACCGCTCGGCGTCGTTCATCTGCCGCGGCTCTGGCTCAAGCTCTCGCTGGCGGCAGCCGGCGCGCTGCCCGAAGGCTACGACGAGTGCGGCGAAGGGTTCGACGCGATGACACTCACTACGCTCGAACTGGATCGCGCCAAGACGATCGAGTACATTCGAACCGCTAAGCCGAGTTACATGACCTTCGAAAAGTGGGTCGTCGCAAACGGGAAGGTCGACCGCGCAGCGATCACGCTGCATAACATGGCGGTTCGCGGCTACAACCACGGCGACGAGAAGGCACGCTCCATGCGCAACGCATCGCGCATCGAGGATGCCGCCGTCCAGGATGCCGTAACGCTCAACACGATCGAAGATCTCGACGAGCTCCACCGCGAATTAGTGTCATCCTGAGCGAAGGCGCGTAGCGCCGTAGTCGAAGGACAGAGATACGTGTCATCCTGAGCGAAGGCGCGTAGCGCCGTAGTCGAAGGACGGATATGTCGTGTCATCCTGAGCGAAGGCGCGTAGCGCCGTAGTCGAAGGACAGAGGTACGTGTCATCCTGAGCCCTTCGACTCGCTGCGCTGGCTCAGGATAAACTCCGGCGCGTAGCGCCGTAGTCGAAGGACAGAGGTACATGTCATCCTGAGCGAAGGCGCGTAGCGCCGTAGTCGAAGGACAGAGGTACGTGTCATCCTGAGCCCTTCGACTCGCTGCGCTCGCTCAGGATAAACTCCGGCGCGTAGCGCCGTAGTCGAAGGACGAACCATCCGTGTCATGGTGAAACTGTCGAACCATGACGAAGAATCTAACGAATATCTAACTAACCAAGCTATAACGCCGCTCTAATTCAGCGCTAGCGTTTACTCCGACAATTGTAGCATACCGCAATTGTGCGGTTCTTTGCACCTTTGAGGAGTAAACCATGCGCCTAGCAGCACTTATGCTGAGTCTCTTGTTCGTCGCTAGCATTACGGTTGCTCGCGCCGACATCACGAACTCCGCGCCGGCGGACGAATATTTCGGTCCCTCTAAGCAAAGTGTTCTCGAGATCCGCAATCGTCTCAACGATTATGATCAGCGAGATCCTCGAGCAATGCTCGATCCGGAAGTTACGTCGTCGCTCGATCATCTCCAGGCGGCGATTCTCGACTGGCAGCACCAGTATCCGCGCGATCCCTGGCTGCCCGCGATGTTCTCGCATCTAATGCGCGAGTATTGGCGCGCCGGTCAAGCCTCCAGCGAAAACGGCATGGCCGCACTCGCGGTGATGCGCGCCGCTTATCCCGACTCGCCCGCGACGCTCTCGACCGTCGCAATGGTCTACGGCTCGAACCCGACCCTCGACGTAATTGCGAAGGATGACTATTACGCGCCAAGCGAAGCGCCGCCGCCGATCGCCGAAGCGGCGCCCGAGCTGCCGTCCTTCGCCGTTCCCGCTCCGGTCGTCGAACCCGCGGCGCCCGTGGCGATTCCGGTTGCGGAGCCCGACGACGTGCCGGTAGCCGACAATGCCCCCGCGCGGGCTCCTGAGGTCGTCTCCGCCTCGGGCCAACGAATCCCGTCCTACGCCACCCTCCCGCGCGCCGACGTCGGCCTCACCCAGGCAGCTCCGGAACAAGCTGCTTCGGACAACACCGGCGAGCCGCAGTACGTCGAGATGCCGCAAGACGCCATCCCAACCCCGCCACCCACGAAGTAGCCAAACTCCCTGTCATGGTGAGCCTGTCGAACCATGACAACTGAAAAGCGCCCGCTCATTGTCATGGTAAGCCTGTCGTCCTGAGCTTGTCGAAGGACGAACCACGAACAATGAGTGGGGCGCTCTTTTCCTGGTGGCGTATCATACAACGATGACCGCAAAGAGCACATTTATCGATCGGGGAATTCAAGAGTACATAATCGCGAACACCGTCGAGGAAAACCCGGTGCTGCGCGAGCTGCGCGAGGAGACGGCGCGCCGGCCGAACGCGCGGATGCAGATCGGCCCCGAGCAAGGGAAGCTGATGCAGCTGTTGGCGCACGCGATCGGTGCGCGACGATACTTGGAGATCGGAGTCTTCACCGGCTATAGCGCGCTTGCGATGGCCCTCGCGCTGCCCGATGACGGCTACGTCCTCGCCTGCGATATCAGCGACGAGTTCACGTCGGTCGGCCGCCGCTTTTGGGGGAAGGCCGGCGTCGCCGGCAAGATCGACCTCCGCTTAGCCCCCGCGCTCGAAACGCTCGATCGCGTCCGCGCAGAAAAGATCGAGCCATTCGACATGGCCTTCATCGATGCTGACAAGGAGCGCGTCCTCGAATACTACGAACGCGCGCTCGAGCTCGTCCGGCCCGGCGGCTTCGTTCTCGTAGACAACGTCCTCTGGGACGGTGCGGTCATCGATCCTTCGGATCAAGAAGCATCCACGAAGGCACTCCGCCAACTCAATCGAGAGGCTCCGCACGACAAACGCGCCGAGACCGTGCTCGTCCCAATCTGCGACGGCATCCTCATTTCGCTCAAGAAATAAGCGCACGGAAACGCTTTGTCTAATCTGCCGGCTGGGACCGTTACGTTCGTCTTCACCGATATCGAAGGCAGCTCCGCGTTGTGGGAGCGCTCGCCCGCGGCGATGCAGCAGGCCGTCGCGGACCACGACACGACGATCAAGAAAGCGTTTGCCGAGCACGACGGAGTCGTGTTCAAGGCCCTCGGCGACGGCTTCGCGTGCGCGTTTCAAGATCCGGCCGACGCGCTGAGCGCCGTCGTCGCCGCCCAACACGTTCTGCAAAACGAGCCGTGGCCTTCGGAGATTGGCGCGCTTCGGGTTCGCATGGCAATCCATACGGGCCGCGCCTCTCTTCGCGACGGAGACTACTTTGGCCCGACGCTCAATCGCACTGCACGCTTGATGTCACTGGCCTCGGGGGAGCAGATACTCGTCTCTTCGGCCAGCGCCGCGCTTTTGCGCGATTCGCTTGGCGACGAGATCTCGCTGCGCGAGCTGGGGAGTTACCGCCTCAAGGATTTGGCTCTGCCGGAGATCACGTTTCAGGTGATAGCACCCGGTCTGCACAGCGACTTTCCGCCCATCGCGGACGTCGATACGCGTCCGAACAACCTGCCGTACCAAACCTCGAGCTTTGTCGGCCGTGATCGCGAGGTCTCCGAACTGCGCGAACTGCTGCACGACCGGCGACTCGTCACGCTGGCTGGGATGGGCGGCATCGGCAAGACCCGGCTCGCGCTGCAGGTCGCGTCGGAGGCGATCGAGGGATTCGCGCACGGCGCGTGGTTCGTCGATTTGAGCGGCCTCGCCGACCCCGCGCTTATCGAGCACTCGATCGCCGAGGCGCTTGGCGTTCGCGAGGTGCCGCAAGAGCCGTTGATGACGACCATCCTCGCGTACCTGCGGGAACGCAGGCTTCTGCTGGTAATCGACAACGCGGAGCACCTTTTGGGCGGCGTCGCTCGCGCGGTCCAGGTTCTGACGGAGCGCTGCGGCGGCGTCCACGTCCTGACGACAAGCCGGGAGCCGCTGCACATCGAGGGTGAGTACGTCTACCGCGTTGGACCGATGTCCGACTCGGAAGGTCTGTTCATCGAGCGGTCGCAGGAGATTTCCGGGCACGGAATTACCGCCCCCGAGGCAGCGGCCGTTGAGACGCTCTGCCGCAAGTTGGGTGGCATTCCACTGGCAATCGAGTTGGCGGCCGCGCGAACCACCCTGCTGTCGGTCGAACAACTCGATCGACGCCTCGGCAAGGGCTTCGACGTGTTGGCGTCGCGGAGTCTCGAAAACCAGCGCCACGGGACGCTCGAATCGACGATCGACTGGAGCTATCAGCTGCTCGATGAGCCCGAAAAACGGCTCTTCGAAACCCTGTCGATTTTCAGCGATGGTTTTTCGTTGGAGGCTTGCGAAGCGATCGGCAGCGTCGCCGTGCCCGCCGCGCCGGCCCTCGATTTGCTGCAGTCGCTCGTGGAGAAATCCCTCGTAACGGTCGCGTCGAGTGAGATCGGGCCTCGCTATGAACTGCTCGACACGATCCGAGAGTTTGCGCGAAAGCGCAGGCCGGCGGACGAGGGCGACGTCGTTGCGCGCGCGCACCTTGGCTATTACTTGGATCTGGTACTCGACTACTCGCGGAGCGCAAAAATGGAGGACCGTAATCACGCGGCTCGGGCGATTAGCACCAACATCGAAAACGTTCGCGCCGCCTTGACGTGGGCAATCGACAAGCGCGCAGAGCAGTGCGGAGAGCTGATCGGCGCACAAGCATTTTACTGGCAGAATCATGGGAAGTTTACCGAAGGGCGGATTTGGCTGCAAAGGTATCTGGAAGCATTTTCCAGTGAGGACGCGCTTTATCTCCGAGCGCTTCGGTTTGCCGGATTCTTCGCGGCCTCGCAGGACGACCATGACGAAGCCTCGGCGCTTACTGCGCGCCTGCTCGAGATCGCAAGAGCGCGTAACGATAAGCTCATGGCGGGAGAGGCGCTGCACACGATGGCCGCCATCGAACATCGCCGGGGCAACCTCGCCGACGCCCTCGCTCGATATGAGGAGGCCCTCGATCTCTTTTCCGCCGCTGCGCACGACCGCAACAGCCTGATTGCGATCCTCAATATCGTCGCGGTACGCCTGGAGGAGTCCAAAACCGCCGGCTGCGAGGAGCTCCTCGATCGCGCCGGCGAGCTCGCAAAGCGCCTGGGCGAGGATGAGTTAACCGCCGTAATGCTCGTTATCCGCGGCGACCTTTCGCTTACTCTCGAGCGATTTGAGGAGGCCGAAATCTACGCGAGACGCGCGCTCGCACTCCTTGAGTCCGCGGGGGGTGCTCGTCGAGCCGAAGCCTTCGCTCTGCTTGCCGAAGCCCAAGCTCGACGGGGATTGGGCGACAAAGCGCTCGAGTCGCTGCGCGAATGCATTGCGCTATCGCTCCGCGCGGACGAGCAGAACACCATCATTCGCTCCTTCGAGGTGCTTGCGTACGTCCTGTTCACCAAAGGGCGTTATGATGAAGCACTGTCGTACTACTGTACCGCGTCATGCTTGCGCCAAACCAATGGATATTTCGCTCAGCTGCTCCACGCATCTCGCGAATTTGAGCGCGAGCTGCGTGACCAAACAGGCGAAGCCTTCGATCGCGCTTTGCAGCGCGCGCCGTTCGAGTCCTGGCGTGCGCTTGCGGAGCAGCAAGTTTACTGAGCTTTCCGCTGTCTCGGTGTGGCCCTGTGACCTCCGGGCGCCGATGGTTGGCAGCTTGGGGCACCGCCCGGACACTGCATGTAAATGTAGAGGTCGCCCGTGTTCGGTTGAATCGGGTTGGGCGGCGAAGCCGGACCGTTCCACATGTAATTCATGCCGGTGCCAAGGTAGACCGCTTCGCTTGAATAGTACTTCGGAGCGGGCGGCGCCACGGTTGGGGAGGACGGCACGTAAGCCGCTATGATGTTTGGAGAGATGGGCGACTGCTGCTGGTACGCAAGGCCGAGCATAATGTTGAAGGTACAGGGAGTGCCGCAGCCATTGGCGTTCTGCCCGTAAAGGTAGAGCGATCCGGCCGCATTTTCATCCGGTGACGGGGTTTGCGTCGCACTTGCCGCGCTCGCGGTCTGGCCACTCCCTAGTGTAAAACCGGCGTAGTAGTTCACGTTGTTTATGGTTTCCGTTCCAGGCGGCGTCGGCTGGTTTGCAGGCACGTAGAGCACCATAAGATTCTTGAGGCCGAGGCCGATCGGACTGACTGATTGTCTCCTGTACCCGATGGTCGAACCATGGCTGCCGTTGTTGTCACTGTTGCTATTGCCGCCGCAGGCCGCCAACGAGGTGAGCGCCGCCATAGTCAATCCCAGTAGGGTAAATCCGAGTGCGGAATAGCGGCGCATGGTAACCTCCCCAAGGCGAGCTAGCTGTTGCCGGTTCAGCTTTCTCGGGCGCAGAGCGGTTCCCCCTACGATAGCGTTCGGTCCGTTGTCGTCCTTAGTCGGGCCTCGCACCGGATGCTAATGCGGCGCACGCCTGGAGGATACCGCGCGTGGCGCAGCTGCACGATCGCCGTGATCGCGGTCGCGGAGATCACCAGGAACGTGCCGAGCGTGGCCAGCGTATTGACGAGCTCTAAAGACATGAGACCCTCCAACAGGGGCAGTCGTTAGTCACAGCCTTTGATGCTGTAAAGTGCGGCTCCGCTTGCGGGCGTCAAAGGGCGGCAGTATGATACGTGTGCCCGACCACGGAGGGCCTATTCATGTCCCGCCATCACACAATTTGCTGCTCCCTGGCCATCACCGTACAACCGGGGGCACCGTCTTCACATTGACGCTGAGCGATAGCCAGTAACTACAACGAGTGCGAATCTCGGCGCTTCTTGCGCTTTCACTTTTTGCAGCGACCGTCGTGCCCAGCGTGGGGCACGGCACGGCGTCTGCGGCTTCCGCCGATATCCTCGCCAACTACACTCAGCTGGCGCGTGCCTACGACAAAACCGACGAGGTGGCGCTGCGTACCCTGCTGGCCCCGGACTTCGAGTTCAATTTCGTTCCGGGCGTTAAAGACGATCTTACGCAATATGTTGGCGACTGGAAGTTCGAAAAACAGCACGCGCTGGACGAGCGTGTGAGTATTCGAGTTTTGCACCTAGCTTTGCACGCCGATGTCGCGGACGCGGAGATTCTGCTCACTCGGACTTATCCACTATCCGCGCCTGGAGCGATCGAGGTTCAGCGCGAACGAGACCGTTGGGAGTTACGAAACGGGCGCTGGCTCCTGGCGAGCGCGCAAACCCTCACCAATACCGTTTTGGTCGGCGGAAAAGTCGTCACGAGCGATGGCCCGAGCCGGCCGTTGAGCGCGAAGCAGCGAGCGGCGGTCGCAGCGCAGCTAAACGAGGTCGCATGGCCGATCGATACCGCCGCTCCGGGAAACAGTCTGCAGGATCTCGATCCGCTCTACGATGCGATCGGGCCGGCGCGCATCGTAGCGATGGGAGAGGCAACTCACGGAACCAGTGAGTTCTTTTCGCTCAAAGATCGAATCTTTCGCCTCCTGGTCGAACGCATGGGCTTTACCGTCTTTGCGATGGAGACGCCGTGGCGCGACGGGTTGGCCGTCGACCGCTACGTAACGACCGGCCAAGGCAGCGCGCGCGCCGCATTAGCCGGGTTACTCCCCGTCTGGGACACTCGCGAGGTGCTCGATCTGATCGAATGGATGCGCGCCTACAACCTCACGCGCGGCGCTCGGCCGATGCTGCGATTTGTCGGAATCGACATGCAAGATAATCCCGTCATTCTCGAGGATGACGTTCTGAGCTTCATCTGGGCGGCGCGTCCAGCCGATCTCGCCCCGGCTACGATGCACCTCCATAACCTATTACACTTCGATAAGTCGAACGCCGAGCAGGCTGCGGATGTCGCTGCGGTCGAGAAAATGTTGGCTGCTGACGATACGGCGGTGGCACCGGAACGCGCACTACAGCTAGAGCACTCGCTCGAGATCCTGCGGCAAGTCGCGGAGATGAAGACCGATCCGGACGAGACGGATCAAGGGAATTCACGCGACCGCTCCATGGCGCAGAACGTTCAATGGGTTGCGACAACGCTGTTTCCCCACGCCCGCATCGCCGTTTGGGCGCACGACGGTCACGTGATGACGTCGAGCATTTACGGCACGATCCCTATGGGAACCTATCTGCGCGATTGGTACCGTGCGGGCTACTACGTCATCGGCTTTGCGTTCTACGGCGGCAGCGTGAGCGCCGTCGGCGTTCATCCGCCCATGACGGTCGAGCCGGCGCCGCCGCAGTCGGCGGACGGCACATTTCATCTGGCCGGCGAGCCGCTCTTCGGGCTCGACCTGCAAGCCATTTCGCAGCAAACGCCGCTTGGTGCGTTCTTGTCGAGCGAACAATCGATGCGGACGCTCAACGCGTTTGTCCAAGCCTCCGATTTCAGTCCGAGCCAAAGCTTCCATCTCCTCAATCTAAGAAAATCTTTCGACACGCTCATCTTCGTTGCGGACTCGCACCCGACGCAGAGCCTCGAAGCGCATGGTGTCATGGCAGCACGATCGATCGCGCTGCCGCCGGGTGCTGGAGGAATTACCTGGCCGACAAGATGGACGCTCGGTAGCTCCGATCTGGCCGACTATAGCGCCGGCGCCGACGCGCCGAGCGCAACCTATCCCGCGGGAATGCTCTGGTTGTCGTCAACTTCGGCAGCGGCGACGGAGAACGGGCAGGTCGTTGGAACGATTCCCGTGGCGCCCTATCTCGGCAAACGCATTCGACTCAGTGGAGTGCTGCGAACGCTTGAGGTCAACGGCGACGCCGCCGTGTGGATGAACGTGATCGGGCCCGGAGGCAGAGTCGAATCGACGGATCGTCCGTACGACCTGGAATCAACGACGGAGCGGTGGATACCGTTCAGCATTACGCGAGCAGTACTGCCCGATGCACGCGCCATCTTGTTCGGACTCTACTTGTCCGGCCGCGGCACCCGTTTCTGGGTAACGAACCTCAAGGTGGAAAGCCTTGGCCCGTAACAGCTCTCTGCCTCTTCGGAGCGAGTACGCCGAACGACCGAAGCTAGAGCGGTGGACGAAGCGTCCCGGCGGCCCGCCCTCTATTCGATGGGAGCGTAGAAATCGTCACAGTAGCTCATTGAGCTCTTCAACGCTAAGTTCGGCCTGCCGTAAAAGAGAGAGCAAAGTGCCAACGGGCACCGTCTGGTTACCATGAATAGGCACGACGACAAGCCGCTGCCGGTCTGGGCGTCGGAGATAATGATGGCTACCACGGGTATGCAAGAGCACGAAGCCTGCGCGCTGCAGCGCGGCCAAGACGGCCTTACCGGAGACTCGCGGGACCTTCGGCAGCGCTATACCGCGATTTGGACGAGTTCGGCCAGGGTCTGCTGAGGCGGCACCTCGATGCCTTCCTTTGCAGCGGCCTCGAGATAACCGAGGATCGCTTCTCGTGTCTTCTCGAGCGCTTCGTCGCGCGTTCTTCCAAAGGTTGACAGATGATCGAGGGCCGGGACATGCGTGACCCAGGCGTCCTCGGCAGGATCGTGTTCGATAACCACTTGGAACTCACGCGGCATGTCGGTAATCATACCTTTCCAACTGCTTCAAGGCCTGTCAGGAGCAAGGACGTCGCAGTGCCTCTCAGGAGCGAGTAAAGCGCGGAAAGACGGCCGCAAAGACATAGCGGTGCCGAGCGGCCTCTGAGCGAGGAGCGCAAGGCACCGGTATGTCTCTGCGACGGAAGCTAGAGCGGAGGACGAAGCGAGTTAAAGCGCGCCCACGCCTCGCTGATGGACGCAGCTGCTTTGGCTGGCGGCGGCGCCGGTGCGTATGCTTGCGTGAACTCATTTACGTCGAAGCAGATGCGTTTGTGCGGATAGTCGATCGCCAGGAGATGCACGCTGGGAAGGTTCGTCTCGATGATGCCGTTGTAGCCATCGGGGCGGCGCGGCTCGGTGCAGATCGGCATCTCGGTTTCGGCGGTGCCGGCGGCGTAGCGCACGGAGGCGGTCGCGCCGCAAGTGAAGCCGTTACTCATCTGCGGCGTGCTGGGATAGTAGTCGGCGTCCCCGACGAGCGGCTGCCGCAAGCGCGTACGCACGCCCTCCCATAAGGCGCCGCCGCCCGCCATTCCGGAGTCGAGAACGACCTCATTGAGCCACGTGCCGTTGATCTCCACGGTTGCCAGCGCCACTTTTGAGGAAAGCTCGACCGGCACGCAGTGCAGATGCGCGACCTTCGAAGGCGCAGGGAAGAGCGTAACGAGCCGCCGGTCGCGATCGATCAGCGTTGGAAAGTGCGTGAGGAAGTCGTAGCCGCAGAGCGCGCTGTAGCCGGTGAGCGTTCCGGAGATAAGCGCATGCACGTCGTGCAGCGTGTAACCCGCAACGCCGAAGCTTCCGATTACGGTTTCGCGGTCGAAATACGTGTGACCGTCGGGCGCGACCTCGAAGGTTCCGGCACTGCCGGTCAATCCGGCCGAGCGCGCAAGCGCCGGAGAGACGAGGTTGACCGAGCTGCCGGTGTCCAGAATGCAAGTGGTGCGCCGGCCGTCGATGCTCACCGGGATCGTCGTGCGCGTTGCGTTGGTTCCGCTTGCCAGTGTTACCGAGGCGGAGGCCCGCGCCGGCGCCGGCCCGCGACCGGCGAGCAGAGCGACGAGAAAACATAGACCAAAGGCGAGTCTGCCGGCCTGGCCGATCACGGGTCGAGCGTACCATAGCCGAGCGGGATTCGTCTGCGGCTCTCATCAAAGTGTAAGCGTGAGACGATGCGCGTAACCTGCATCGGCGGCGGCCCCGCCGGACTGTACCTCGGAATACTCCTGAAGGCGCGCAACCCGACCTGGCCGGTGCGCCTATTCGAGCGCAATCGGCCTCTCGATACCTTCGGCTGGGGCGTCGTCTTCTCCGATGCCACGTTGGAGAACTTACGCGTCGCCGACGCGCCGACGCAGCGCGAGATCACGCAAGCCTTCGCCCACTGGGACGATATCGAGATCTTCTTCCAGGGGCGTACGATTCGCTCGGGCGGGCACGGCTTCTGCGGCATCTCGCGCAAGCATCTGCTGGCGATTCTGCAGCAACGCGCGCAGCAGCTCGGCGTCGAGCTGAACTTTCAGTCGGAAATTACCGACGTTGCGACGCTGCGCGCGCAGTGCGATCTGCTCGTCGGCGCCGACGGCATCAACAGCCGCGTGCGCGAGAGCTTTGCCGGCGATTTCCAGCCGAGCCTCGACCGGCGCCGCTGCCGCTTCGTCTGGCTCGGAACGACACTGCCGCTCGATGCCTTTACCTTCATCTTCGAGCGAACCGAGCACGGCTGGTTCACCGTCCATGCCTACCGTTTTGACGAAGAGCTGAGCACCTTTATCGTCGAGTGCACCGAGCAGACGTGGCTGGCGCACGGCCTCGATTCGGCCGATACCGCGCAGACGCTCGCCTTTTGCGAAGAGCTCTTCGCGCCGTATCTGAAAGGACACCCCCTGCTGGCCAACAGCGCGCACCTGCGCGGACGCGACTGGCTCAACTTCAATCGCGTCACCAACGAGCACTGGACCTCCGGCAACGTCGTGCTGCTCGGCGATGCGGCCCATACCGCGCACTTCTCGGTCGGCTCGGGCACCAAGCTCGCGATGGAGGATGCGATCGGGCTTGCCGATGCGCTCTCGGAGATGAATGACGGGGCGCTCGCCCCGGCGCTCGAGCAGTACGAAGCCATCCGGAAGCTGGAGGTCCTCAAGCTGCAGAACGCGGCGCGCAACTCGACGGAGTGGTTCGAAAACGTCGCGCGCTATGCGACGTTGCCGCCCGAGCAGTTCGCCTACAGCCTGCTCACTCGCAGTCAGCGCATCGGTCACGAGAATCTGCGCCTGCGCGACACCACCTACGTCGGGCGCGTCGAGCGCTGGTTCGGCGGTCGCGCGGTTCCCCCGATGTTCGTCCCCTTCCGTCTGCGCGAGATGGAGCTCCAGAACCGCATCGTCGTTTCGCCGATGGATATGTACAGCTCGGTCGATGGAACGCCGGGCGACTTTCATTTGGTGCATCTCGGCTCGCGGGCACTCGGTGGAGCGGCGCTGATCTTCACCGAGATGACGTGCGTGTCGCCGCAGGGACGCATCTCGCCTGGCTGTGCCGGGATGTACCGTCCCGAGCACGTCGTTGCGTGGAAGCGCATCGTCGACTTCGTGCACGGCTCTTCGAAGGCGAAGATCTGCCTGCAGCTGGGGCACTCCGGACCGAAAGGCTCGACGAAGCTGATGTGGGAGGGGATGGACGAGCCGCTCGATGAGGGGAACTGGCCGGTCGTCGCCCCTTCGGCGATTCCGTACGCCGCGCAGAATCAGACGCCGGCGGAGTTGTCGCACGCGCAGATGGATGAGATTCGCGACGCCTTCGTGCGCGCAGCCCAGATGGCGCTCGAGGCCGGCTTCGACATGCTGGAGCTGCACTGCGCGCACGGCTACCTGCTCTCGTCCTTCATCACGCCGCTGCGCAACCGGCGGCGCGATGAGTACGGTGGAACCTTACAGAATCGCCTGCGCTACCCGCTGGAAGTCTTTCGCGCGATGCGTGCCGTCTGGCCGCAGGAGCGTCCCATCTCGGTACGCATCTCGGCAACCGACTGGGTTGATGGTGGAATCGATGGCGACGACGCGGTCGAGATCGCGCGCGCTTTCAAAGCCGCGGGCGCCGATCTCATCGACGTCTCGACCGGACAAACGTCACCCGATGCAAAACCCGTCTACGGCCGTATGTTCCAAACGCCCTATGCCGATAAGATTCGCAACGAGGTCGGCATCGCGACGATGGCGGTCGGCAACATCGTCGATACCGATCAAGTCAACGCGATCGTCGCCGGCGGTCGCGCCGATCTGGTCGCCCTTGGACGGCCCCATCTTGCCGACCCGTTCTGGACGCTGCACGCCGCTGTCGATCTTGGTTATCTGGAGGCCTCCTGGCCCGTCCAGTATCTCTCTGGAAAAGAGCAACTCGAACGTCTTATCGCGCGAGCGCGGGAGGCCGCGTCGTGAGCGTCGCCTGGAAGCACGCCGTGATCACCGGCGGCACGCGCGGCATCGGCGCTGCGACCGCCGCGCACCTCGCGCAAGAGGGCGCGCGCATCAGCATCGTCAGCCGCCACCCACCTCGTCATGGTGAGCCCGTTGAACCATGGTTTCACGCGACTGCGGATGTCGCCAAGGAAGAAGAAGTTGCTCGCGCCTTTGCCGAGTGTCGCGCGGCCAACGGGCGCATCGAGATTCTCGTCAACAACGCCGGCGTGGTGGAGTCGGCGCCCTTCCTGCGCACGACGCCGGCGATGTGGGAGCGAATCCTCGCCACCAACCTAACCGGCACTTTTTTCTGCACGCGCGAAGTCGTCGGCGAGATGCTCGACGCGAAGTGGGGACGCATCGTCAACGTCGCAAGCACTGCGGGCTTGGCGGGCGCACCGTACATTACCGCCTACTGCGCGAGCAAACACGGCGTTGTCGGCTTGACCCGCGCGCTCGCCGCCGAGTTCGCCGAGACGGGCGTCACCGTCAATGCCGTCTGCCCCGGCTATACCGAGACCGAGATCTTGCGCCGCGCCGTTGAGAATATCACCGCGAAGACGGGGCGCAGCGAAGAGGCGACCCTGGAGCTGTTGGCGCGCGGCAATCCCGAGGGCCGCATCGCGACGGTCGAGGAGGTCGCCCAAGCGGTTTTGGAGCTGATCGAAGGCTCCGCCACCGGCCAAGCCATCGTCGTCCCCGCGTCATAAGGATATGTCATCCTGAGCGCGAGCGCGTAGCGCGAGTCGAAGGACGAACTACCTGTCATCCTGAGCGGAGCGAAGCGGAGTCGAAGGACGAAGCGACCTGTCATCCTGAGCGGAGCGAAGCGGAGTCGAAGGACGGAACCGACGTGTCATCCTGAGCGGAGCAGAGAGCGGAGTCGAAGGACAGAACTACCTTGTCATCCTGAGCGGAGCGAAGCGGAGTCGAAGGACGCAACGACGTGTCATCCTGAGCGGAGCGAAGCGGAGTCGAAGGACAGAACTACCTGTCATCCTGACCCTTCGACTCGGCGCTGCGCGCCTTGCTCAGGACTGCGCTTCGCGCAGGCACTAAGGTGTGTCATCCTGAGCGGAGCGAAGCGGAGTCGAAGGACGCCCTAATTCGCTAGAGTCGATATCGCTTTGCGGGCGACAAGTCTGGTCGGAAACCGTGGTCCAACTTCTACGCGCCATACCAGCGCAAATCCGGCCAAATCACGGAGAGCGGCGCGACGGGCTCGCGGCAAAGATAGATCGGCGCAGGCCCTTCGACGACCCACTTGTACGGTTCGGTCGAAGTTCGAACGAGCGTGACGCTGCGATAGTAGCGCCGTAAACGATCGATGCGCGTGGCACCGATGGCAACCAGCGTCGTGCCGTCGTAGCCGCGGGTGCCCCAAAGATAGTAACTGTTCTGACTCGAGATCGCCGGCGGCAACCCATACTGCGCTCCGAAGAAGTCGAGCGCGCCCGCGTCGCCGTAGGTGTCCGCGTAGATCGCCGTTCGAGCGCGCGTACCGGCCGGAAGCGTGAAGTAAACCGCGGCGACGTCGCGCGCGAGCCGCTCCCAGCCAAACTCTTCGGCAAACACCGGCTGAATCAGACGGGCAGGCGAACCCGTTAAATGCAGAGCCTGCGTGTAAGTTATAAGGCTCTGCACGGGCAGCACCGGCAGCGAAAGCGGAAGCGAAAGCACTGCGACGAGAAGCAGCGCTCCCGTCAACGCGTACCGCAGCCTCGCCACGGCGCGCTCGATGGCCACCGCGCCGATGGCCAGGAGCGCCGCATAGATACCGACGATGTAATAGCCCTTCGCGCCGAGCAGCACCGCGGCGACGAAGAGCGCGATATACGCCACGCCGATAAAGCGGAGATCGCGCAGCGAAGCGAGTCGAAACGGCGCGGCGACGCCGGCCAGCCAGACCGGCGCGGCTAGCGGATTCGTATAGAGCAGTTGTTCGAGCGAAAACGCGATTGCATTGCTGGAAAGGCTGCGGTACTCGAGCGCAAGGCCGTTCTGAAAGCCGGGCCGGTGAAACGCGTCGCCGCGGATGACTGCGAAGAATGGCCAGCCGTGCGACGCCTGCCACGCAAGGTTCGGCGCGAGCAGCAGCAGCGCGAGTGCGACCGCGCCAAGGGCGTAGCGCGAAGCGAGATGGCGGCGCGGACCGGCGCAGAGGACGCCGATGGCGAGCGCTCCAACCAGCAGCGCCATCGAATACTTTGCGTACGCGCCCGCCGCCACCACAGCGGCCAGCACCGGCCAAAGCCAACGCGACGCGCCGAGAGGGCCGCGCGCGATGCGAATCGTCACGTAGATCGCAAGCGTCCAGAAAAACGGCTCGAACGAGGTCGTCGTCAGCGTGTTGCCCAGCAGCAGATAGGCCGGCAGCAGAAGCACCGCGATACCCGTCAGTGCCTGCGCGAAGATTCCGCCGCCAAGCTCCTTGGAGAGGCGCACCGCAAGATAGACCGTGCCCGCGGCCGCGAGAATCGGGAGCGCCCGCAGGGCGACGAGCTGATAGCCCGCGGGAGCGGAAAGCCAAGCGGCCAACGCGACGAGCGGCGGCTGATCCACGTACCCCCATGCCAGATGCTTCGCGCACGCGATGAAGTAGAGTTCGTCGCGAAAGTACCCGTAGCGCCACGCCGTTGCGCCGTGCAGCACGAGCGCGGCACAAAGAAAGCCGAAGGCGATCACGCCGTTCGGCGAGCGAGAATCAGCAGGCTCAACGCGAAGCCGCAGACGCCGGACCAGATCCACGAGCCGAGCGCGACGTTCCAGTCCCACCACATCCCGTCGAGCGCCAGCGTAGCCAGCAAGTAAAGGCCGATATATGTCAGCGGAAGTGCGACGGCAAACGTGCGAAAGATTCGCGTCTTATCGGGAACGGGGTTGGGATCGTACCGTGCAACGAAGAGATCGGCGAGAAGCCCGGCAATCAGCGACTGCACGATGGTTACCGCCAGCAGCGGCGTCGTGTTGGTAAAGGCCGCCGCCGCCGGGACGTTCCCGATGACGAACAGCGCCGTCAGCATGCCGAAGGCAGGCCGAATACGCGAGACCAGCCATAGCGCGAACCCGCCGATCAGGGTGCTTTGGAACATGACGATGAGAACGCCGCTGGCAATCTTGTAGTAGCCGATCGCCAGTGCCGTGAGATAGTGATACGAGAAGGGCACGATCGGCGGCGGCGCGTTCGTTCGCCCGGCGGCGGGATCGAACGCGTAGGCGGTCCCGAAGTGGGTGAGGATCAGCCAGGTCGCGAGACCCAAAGCCAGCGGGAACTGACGTCGCAGCGTCGTTGCGTCGCGCTGCTCCAGCACCGACCGGATCGGGCCGCTTGCGACCAGAAAGACGCCGAGCCCGAGAATCTGATGTGTCGGGCTCAGCAACGCGTCGACGCCCTCCTCGATGCCGAATAGGCGATGCCACAACATGTCGCCGATGCCGGCCGCGATGAAGACCGGAATGCCCAGCAGCGCCAGCCGATAGCACTGCGGAACGGTGTCGCGCCACGCGTAACCGAGCCGGCGCGAGTGCAGTACGAATGCCGCGACCGTAAACAGCAGCGCCAGCATTCCCGAGTAAAAAACGGCGTGGTAAGGGGTGAAGAAACTCTCCACGGGGACGTGCCCGTGCGCCCACGCGTCGAGGAAAAATCCTCCGGAGATCCAGACGCCGCAAATGCCGACCGCGTAGTCGAGCGCGAGGCTCCGCGGGACCGCGTTCTGCATCGCGTTCTGCATTAGTTGAAGGCTTTACGCACCGATGCGCGTACGACCTTTGACGTGCTGCTTCGCATCGGAGCGTTGTCGCTCGCAATGCTGCTCGGCGCATGTGGGTCGCGGCCGCTCAACACGCCCGCGAACGTCGTCATCGGCTCCGGGGCGGCGTTGCCGACGCCGCGCGTCGAGCCGAACGACGCGCCGCCGAAGATTCTCGGGATGCATCTCTCGTCGCTCGACGTCCGGCGCGGCGATCGCTGGTGGGGCGAGTTCGTAACCGGCACGAACGTGGCCAGCGTCGAAGTGCGTACGAATCTTTTCTCGATAAACGTTCCGCACTTGCATCCCGGCCGCTTCGCCTTCACCCTCGACGTGCTCGACACGCCGGCGATTTTCGTTCGTGCCTACCGTTTGCGGGTGATCGCGCGCAACAGCGGGGGCGATGCCGATGAAGAGGATCTCCCATTTCGTATCAGATAGAGGGCGTGCGGACCGCCCTCGCCGGCGGCGTCCTGACGATAACGCTCGACCGGCCGCCGCGTAAGAATGCGCTGACCTTTGAGATCTACGCCGGCCTGCGCGATCTCTTCGGCTCGTTGCAGTCAAACGATGCCGTGAAGGCAGTCGTGCTCACCGGCGCCGGGAGCGACTTCTGCTCCGGTGGCGATGTCCGTGAGATCATCGGGCCGCTGACGCACTCCTCGCGCGAGCAGCTGCAAACATTCACCCAGATGACCGGCGACGTCGTTAAGGCGATGCGCGACGCGCCCGCCCCAATCGTCGCGGCGGTCGATGGCGCTTGCGCCGGCGCCGGCGCGATTCTCGCGATGGCGAGCGACCTGCGCTTGGGCACCGAGCGCTCGCGCATCGCCTTTCTCTTCGCGCGCGTCGGTCTGGCCGGCTGCGACATGGGCGCCTGCGCGATGCTGCCGCGCATCGTTGGGCTCGGCCGTGCCGCGGAGCTGCTCTACACGGGTCGCGCGATCTCCGGCAGCGAGGCGCACGCGTGGGGATTCTACAACGAGCTCTGTGCGCCCGATGCGTTAGCGGCCCGCGCGAATGAGCTTGCTCGCGGTCTCGCGCAAGGACCAACCCTCGCACACGCGATGACCAAACGTATGCTGCTCGCGGAATGGTCGATGCCGCTGCTCGAGGCGATCGATGCCGAGGCCGTCGCGCAAGCGTCGCTGATGGAGAGCAACGACTTCCGCCGCGCCTACGAGGCCTTCCTCGAGAAACGGCCGCCGCGTTTTGAAGGTAACTGAGGGAGGCTCCGAAGTGCTCGAGATGCCGCTCTTCGATGAAGAGCATCGCGCCTTTGCCGCTGGGCTCGAACGCTGGCTCGAGCAGGCCGACGTCGGAGATGACGAAGCCGATGCGGCGGCGGCCGTTCGCGCGTGGGTGCGCGCGCTCGGCGACGGCGGCTGGCTGCGCGCGACCGTCCCCGGTCTCTACGGCGGTATCCGCGCCGATCTCGACCTGCGAACTCTGGCGCTCGCGCGCGAACGTCTTGCCTATCGCTGCGCACTCGCCGACTTTGCCTTCGCAATGCAAGGCCTTGGCGCCGCCCCGATTACGCTCTTCGGCAGCGCCGGGTTGAAAAAGCGATACCTGTCGGAGATTGCCGCGGGCCGCGCCATTGCGGCCTTTGCGCTCTCGGAGTTCGAAGCGGGCTCCGATGTCGCCGCGCTGACGACACACGCGCGGCGCGAGGGCGACGGCTATCTTCTCGATGGCGAGAAGGCCTGGATCTCCAATGCCGGCATCGCCGATCTCTACGTCGTCTTCGCGCGCACCGGCGAAAGCGGCAGCAAAGGGCTGAGCGCCTTCGCCGTGGACGCCGCCACGAAGGGTTGCCGCCTTGGACGGGCGATCGAGACGATCTCGCCGCATCCGCTCGGGACGCTCGTATTGGAGCGCGTGCGCGTCCCGGCCGAGGCCCGCATCGGCGAGGAGGGCGACGGTTTCAAGATCGCGATGGCGGTGCTGGATCTCTTTCGCAGCACGGTAGGTGCCGCGGCGCTCGGCTTCGCGCGCCGTGCCTTGGACGAGTCGCTCGCGCACGTCAAAGCGCGCAAGCTCTTCGGTGAACCGCTCTCCGCGTTGCAGTTGACGCAGGCGGCGTTGGCGACGATGGCCACCGAGATCGATGCCGGCGCGCTGCTCGTCTACCGCGCTGCTTGGACGAAAGACGCCGGAGCGGCGCGCATTACCCGCGAGGCGGCGATGGCGAAGTGGTTTGCAACCGAGGCGGCCGGACGCGTCTGCGACCGCGCGGTGCAGCTCTTTGGCGGGCGCGGCGTTACGCGCGGCGAGATCGTCGAGCGGCTATATCGCGACGTGCGGGCACTACGCATCTACGAGGGGGCGAGCGAAGTCCAGCAGCTCATCATCGCCAAGCAGCTGTTGCGATGACGATGAGCGCCTACACCGACAGCTTCGCCAAGGAGCGTCTGCCTGCGGCGGAGGCGATGCCGGAGCTGCGCTTCGAGCTGCCTGGACTTCAGTATCCGGCGCAGCTCAACGCCGGCACGGCATTCCTCGAGCGCTTCGCTGCCGGCGAGGCGGCGCAGCGACGGTGCATTCTCGCGCCGGGCGGCCTTTGCTGGAGCTACGCCGAGCTTCGCGAGGTCGCCAACCGCATCGCCCACGTGCTCGTCGACGAGCTGGAGCTCGAACCTGGAAATCGCGTGCTGCTGCGTGCGCCGAACACGCCGATGCTGGCCGCCTGCTGGTTTGCGGTACTCAAAGCGGGCGGGATCGCCGTGACCACGATGCCGCTCTACCGCGCCGGCGAGCTGCGCTTCATGATGGAGAAGGCACAGGTCAAGCACGCGCTCTGCGATCTGCGGCTGCGCGACGAGCTGGAGCAGGCATTCAGCGGCTACGGCGGCGTGCGAACGCTCTATTTCAATGCGCCGCCGGGCGGCGCGCAGTCGCTCGAAGCCTTCATGGCCGGCAAGCCGTCGCACTTCGAGGATGTTCGCACCGCTGCCGACGACGTCGCGATCGTTGCCTTTACGTCGGGCACGACCGGCAGGCCGAAAGCCGCGATGCATTACCATCGCGATCTGCTTGCAATCTGCGACACGTACTGCGAGCGCGTGCTGCAGCCGCGCCCCGACGATCTTTTCTGCGGGAGTCCGCCGCTGGGGTTCACATTCGGTCTCGGCGGCCTTTTGCTCTTTCCGCTGCACTGCGGTGCCGCAACGCTGCTGCTGGAGAAGGCCGGACCGCGCGAGCTGATGGAAGCGATCGCGGCCTACAAGGTAACGACGATCTTCACCGCGCCCGTCGCCTACCGCACGATGGCCGCCTGCGCGAACGAGTTCGATCTCTCTTCGCTGCGCGCGTGCGTCTCGGCCGGCGAGATGCTGCCCAAAGCGGTGTGGGAAGAGTGGCGCGCGACCACCGGCCTGTCGATTCTCGACGGCATCGGCAGCACCGAGATGCTGCACATCTTCATCGGCTCGCCGCAGAGTGAGGCGCGCGCCGGCTCGACCGGCCGCGTCGTTCCGGGCTACGTCGCCGAGATTCACGACGAAGCGGGGCGCGCATTGCCGGACGGTACGATGGGGCGCCTCGCGGTTAAGGGCCCGACGGGCTGCAAGTATCTGCAGGACGAGCGCCAGGAGATCTACGTGCAGCGCGGCTGGAACTATCCCGGCGACGCCTACCGCCGCGACGCCGGCGGCTACTTCTGGTACGTCGCGCGGACCGACGACATGATCGTCTCGGCGGGATACAATATCTCCGGCCCCGAGGTGGAGCAGGCACTGATCGCCCACGCCGATGTGAAGGAGGTTGCGGTCGTCGCAAAGCGCGACCCGGCGAAGGAGACGAACATCGTCAAAGCCTTTATCGTCTTGGCCGATGGCTGCGGCGCTACGCCCGAAAAAGCCGAGGAGTTGCGCGAGTTCTGCAAGCGTGAGATCGCGCCGTTCAAGGCGCCGCGCGAGATCGAGTTCGTCAGCGGGCTGCCGCGCACTGAGACCGGAAAACTGCAGCGCTACAGGCTGCGCGAGGCCGTGCGCGATGCAGTGGGCAGTGCAGAAGACCTGAACTGAAGTCCCAGATTCTCATCGGCCCAGGTCTCCTGCCTCAAGCCGCTGGTACCATGAGCGAGTCCACGTTGGTACGATACCCCTTACCATCTCGCTGAATTTGCCAGCAGCCGTAAAGGGAACGTAGCTAGGTTGCGGATCGTTCTCGCCCAAAACGAAGCCGGGCGTGTCGTCCCCGTCCTAAAGGCGATCGCCCGGCTCGCCGCACTTATCCGCTGAAAAGAACCCTGGTCCCTCCAGGAACCTCGGAGGCCTCTAGCCTCCGGCACGAACGCGCCGGTAGGTGGAGCGCGCGACGACGAAGAGCGCTCCCGCGAAGCAGAGCGCGAGAAACGCGGCGACGAACGGCGCGAAGAACGCGAGCAGCGAGCCGCCGATCGAGCCGGCATCTTCAACGGTACTGATCGCCGGATTGGCAATTCCCGCCGTCGTGACGGTCGATGCGCCGCGCACCGCGGCGACGGCGGCGTGAATGCCGAGCGCGTTGAGCGCGCCGAGCACCATCAGGCCGATCAGCAGTTGGTGCGACTGCGGATGAACCGAGCCGCCTACCAAAATCGCGGCGGCTGCCGGTTTGACCACGACTCCGGCGACGTGCAGCGCGTGGTCGACGAACGGCACTTTATCGGCGAAGATCTCGGCGATCGCGACGCCGATGAGAATCCACATCGTGTGGCTTGCGCCCAGCCAGCTAAATCCAGGCGGCGAATGGAGAAAGCCGAGGTGCACCGCCACCGCACAGGCGGCGAGAGGAAAGAGCGCGCGCACGCCGGCGGTCGTGGTCAGAGCGTAGGCGAGCGCATATTGGCTGGCTGCATCCACGCCGGCGAACCTACAGTGCCGGCAGCACGGCGGTCGCCTCGATCTCGACCTTCGCGCCCTCTTCGAGCAGATCGGCGACCTGCACGAGCGCCATCGCCGGATAGTGCGCGCCGATGATCTCGCGATAGGCTTCGCCGAGCGCGGTCATGTTTGCGCGATACTCGTGCTTGTCGGTTACGTACCAGGTGAGACGCACCAGATGCTCGGGCTCGCCGCCGGCCGCGCGCAGCACCGCGACGACGTTGCGCAGCGTCGCTCGAGCCTGCTCGAGGAATCCGTCGGCCAGCTCGCCGCGCTCGTTCCAGCCGATCTGTCCCGCGATCGCCAAAAACCGCCCCTCGGCGAGAATGCCGTTCGCGTAGCCGCGCGGTTGCGGCCAACCCTCGGGCTCGATTCGCCGGCTCATCGCGCGGTCCGGGCCGGAACGATCAGGGTGCCGGCGATGCTTACGGCCAGATTGATCGCGAGGCCGTAAAGCGCGATGAAGCCGGTCAAAGTGCCCCCCAGGGCGTGCACCGTGAAGTTCGAGCTGAAGCCGCTCGCACAGGCCATCGCGGCGCTGGCCACAAGTCCACAGGCCCAGCCCGCGAGCAGCGCCTTGGGATTGAACCAGCGCGTCCACAGGCCGAGCACGAAGGCCGGAAAGATTTGAAGCATCAGGGCGCCGCCGAGCAGTTGGAAGTCGATCGCGTACGGGACGGGGACGAAGAAGACGAAGAGCAGCGCGAAGGCGCAGACTGCGAGGGTTACCAGCTTCGCACTGCGCGTCTCGACGGGCGTGCGCTCGGGCGAGTACTCGCGAAAGACGTTGCTGGCGAAGAGGTTCGCGGCGCCGATGCTCATCACCGCGGCCGGCACGAGCGCACCG
Source organism: Vulcanimicrobiota bacterium (assembly GCA_963754565.1). GTDB lineage: Bacteria > Vulcanimicrobiota > Vulcanimicrobiia > Vulcanimicrobiales > Vulcanimicrobiaceae > Cybelea. Next base: position 78,478 of record CAVWGL010000002.1, read on the forward strand.
ATCACCACCGCCGCATCGGCGACGCCGGTGAACCAGTTCGGGAAGTAGCGAGCAAAGAGCAACGGAACGACGGTGTTCGCGTCCTTCACGGAAATGCCCGCGGCGACCGCGCAGTAGCCCAGCAGCGCCAACAGCCCCAGCAAGAGCGAGTAGATCGGCAGCAGCGCGGCATTGCGCCGGATCACCTGTAGGCTGCGGGCGGCCAAGACGCTGGTGATCGAGTGAGGGTAGATAAAGAGCGAGAGTGCCGAACCGAGCGCCATCGTTCCGTAGGCGAAATACTGCGCGGGCGCGAGGTAGATCGAGGCCGGCTTGGGCCGCGCGGCGAGCGCGGTCGCCGAGGTGGCGAAGATGTGCGCCCAGCCGCCGAGCCGCGCGGGAATGACGACGATCGCTGCGATGACGGTCGCGTAGATCAGCGCGTCCTTGACGAAGGCGATCAGCGCGGGCGCCCGCAGCCCGCTGGTGTACGTGTAGGCGGCCAGCAGAATGAAGGCGACGCTAAGCGCCGGTAATGCGTTGGCGATGCCAAGCGTGCTGAACTGCCCGAAGACGGTGCGCATGCCGACGAGTTGCAACGCGATGTAGGGCATCGCCGCGACTACGCCGGTGAGCGCAACCGCGATCTCGAGGGCGCGATTGCCATAGCGATCGCGCACGAAGTCGGCGCTGGTGAGGTAGCCGCGCGCGCGAGCGGCGCTCCAAAACCGCGAGAGCACGATGAGTGCGATCGGGTAGGCGATCGTCGCGTATGGCACTGCGAAGAAACCGAGTGCGCCGATGCCGTAGACGAGCGCAGGCACCGCGATGAAGGTATACGCCGTGTAGAGATCGCCGCCAAGCAGAAACCACGAGACGATCGTGCCGAAGCTGCGTCCGCCCAGCGCCCACTGCTCGAGGTCGTGCAGGTCGGCTCTTCCCCAGCGTCCGGCGACGAAGCCCAACAGGGTAACGGCGGCAACGGCGAGGCCGAGAATGACTCCGGCGCTAGACACTATCCTTATCGTCGGGCGTCTGCCAAACCACGATACCTAGCAGCAGTGCGGTCGCGAGAATCCACGCCAGCTGATACCAGTAGAAGAACGGCAACCCGAAAAGCGCCGGCCCCGCTCGATTGTAGAGCGCCGGGAACAGCGTGCCCGCGAAGGGCAAGAGGAGCAGCAGATACCAGCTGCGCCGGCGCATCGTGGGGGCCGTTCTCACCCCGGCGCGCGGAGGCCTGTTTCGGTTTTCGGCGCTTTAGAAAAGGGCGGCGGTGCTTATAAAGCAAAGCAACGCTGACAAGCTTCTAACGCCGATGCCGAAAGGGGCAGCATAGATGTCCGTAACCGAACCTCCGAAAGACACGCCGTTCGGACTCGAGCCGAATGTAGCGGCCGGGCTCGCCTACCTGTTCTGCCTTCTTGGCGGAATCATCATGTTGGTGGGCGGTGGCACAAATAAGTTTGTGAAATGGGCCGCCGCGCAGTCGATCACGATATGGGCGCTCTACTTCATCCTCGGGTTCGTCTTAAGCTTCGTGCACCTGTGGATACTCTATCCGATTATCTGGCTTCTCGCGCTCGTAATTTGGATCTGGACGACGGTTACCGGCTTCCAGGGCAAAACGGTTGAGATTCCCGGCGTCGGGGCGCTGACGAGAAGTATCTTTAAAGTCGAACCCTAAGCCGCAGTAGCGGACGCTCGAAGAGGTAGGTTACCGCCGTCGCAAGGGCGATGGCGGCCGCAAAGGCAAGTTCGGTATACCGGACTTGCCATTCCGTGTCGTAGTGCGGATCGCCGATGAACGGCGGAACGTGATTGCGTAGCAACTCCCGCGCCACCATCTGGTGGTAGAGGTAGAGATTGTACGAGATCGTCGCGAGAAAGCGCAGCAGCGGGTTGTCGAGCAGGATCTGCCACCAGCGCGGGCTTGCGAGCGAACCGAGCGCCATTGCCGTAAATGCCACGCCGAGCAGCGGCCGGTTCGCGATCTGCCACACGCTCGACCACAGCGGCGCAAACCGGTACGCGTAGCAGCCTTCCAGCAGCATCCCCAGCATCGCAAATCCGGCGATGGCAACCGCCGGCCCAAACGCGCGGCTCGTGTCATGGCGACCCTGTCGAAGCACGCCCACGAACAGGTATGCGCTGAGCATTCCGAAGGCGAAGATGTCGAGATAGCCCGGCAGATTCTCCTCCCATTGCGCAAAGATCGTGTCGAAGCAGCAGTGCGCGAGCGATGCGCGCCAGATCCATGCAATCCCAATCATCGCGCCGGCCGTCAGCCAGGGCGCGCGCCGAAAGGCCCACCAGATTACTGGAAAGAGGCAGTAGAACTCGACTTCGACCGCTAGCGTCCAGAGCACGCCGTTGATGCTGCCGTACGTTGCCGGGAACCAGGTGTGAATGAAGAGCAGGTGCGTCACGAGGTCGGGCAGCGGCGCCGAGCCAGGCTGCCGTTGCGCGTAGCCGATCGCGTACGCAACGACGATCGACAGGACGTACGAGGGAACGATCTTGATGAAGCGCCGCCACGCGAAGTGTCGCCACGACGGCTGCGCTTTGCCGGCGATCTCGGCTGCAACGAAAGGATACGAGATCACGAAGCCGCTGAGAAAGAAGAAGAGCGTGACGCCTACAAAGCCGGTCGCCGGCAGAAACGCGAGCGGCGGCCATGGCGGCAGCCACGAGATCTCCCACACGTGGTACCACAGCACGAGCAGCACGGCGATGCCGCGCAGCCCGTCGAGGACGCCCAGGCGCGGATTCTGATGCAGCGTTCCGCTCGCAGCCATCCCGTGTGATACGACAGATCTTTGTGTCATCCTGAGCGACGGCGCGGAGCGCCGAAGTCGAAGGACAAAATCGCTGTCATCCTGAGCGAAGGCGCGGAGCGCCGAAGTCGAAGGACAAGAAATCGGTGTCATCCTGAGCGAAGGCGCGGAGCGCCGAAGTCGAAGGACAAGAAATCGGTGTCATCCTGAGCGAAGGCGCGGAGCGCCGAAGTCGAAGGACAAGAAATCGGTGTCATCCTGAGCGAAGGCGCGGAGCGCCGAAGTCGAAGGACAAAATCGCTGTCATCCTGAGCGAAGGCGCGGAGCGCCGAAGTCGAAGGACAAGAAATCGGTGTCATCCTGAGCGAAGGCGCGGAGCGCCGAAGTCGAAGGACAGAAATCGCTGTCATCCTGAGCGAAGGCGCGGAGCGCCGAAGTCGAAGGATAACGGAGACGTTAACTTTGCACCAAGGGGTTGACACAAAAGGTCAGATTGTATTAGGGTCGTGATACAATGTTAAGCGGGCACATCGATCACTCGGCACTCCTTCGCCTAACGATGGCCGGCGCGATGACAGCGATGGGTATCATCTGGGCTCGTCCGGCCGAGCTGCTCCGCCGGCGTTGCACGCCGCTTCACGCGCTGGGCGTCAGGGCTGAGCCCCGAGGAAGAAGAGCGCGTGCAGCGCGTGAGTCTGTGCGCGCGAGCAGGCCGAGGGCATCTCGAGGCGCATATGGCCGCGCCGCCGGCGTCCTGAGCGATCGCGCTTGCAGGGCTGGAGCTGGTGCCCGCCGTGCCGTTCATCGTGCCCTACGCCCTGATCTGTCTCGTCCTCTCGGGCACGGCGCTGCGGGCCTACCTACAGTTTCATCGCGCGACCGAACAGCGCGTCGCGCCGCTCGTGCGCCGCTCGCCCTTTACCGCACTGCCGCCGCTGCTCATCGTTGCGATTGCTGTGCTCCTTTTTTGCCGCGTCGGCGTTCGCACTCTATCCACCGGAGCGGATCGAAGCGATCGTCACGGCCGTTGCGATGCTCATACTCGGCGCGGTGGCGTGGCGCGATCGCCAACGCGTCGGCGCTGTTGCTCGGCATCGACCCCGAATGCGAGTATGCGGTCGACGAACGCGTCCGCGTGGGGCGCGCGCGCAACGCTGCTTTCCTGGCCTGCGCGGTCGGCTTCGTCTTCATTGAGCTGGCGCAAGTGGGTCTCTCGCCGCTTTACGAAGCGTTTGGCGAGGTTGCGTACTACGTTTCGATCGTGGCCTTCCTCGGCGCGATGGCAGCGTATTTTTTGCCCTTGCGCGCGCGTTTGCGCGTAGCGTAAAGCATTGTACGTTCTCGTCGACCCGGAACTTGAAACCCCGCCCTACCAGCAAGTTGTCGCACAGATTCGTGCGGCGATCGAACGGGGTGATCTCATGCCCGACTCGCCGTTGCCGACGGTGCGTCAGCTTGCGGGCGACTTGGGCATTGCCCCGAACACCGTGGCGCGTGCGTACGGCGAACTGCAAGCCGAAGGCTGGCTCGTCGGCGATGGCCGCCGCGGTACCCGCGTCGCCGGGCGCATCCCTACGAGCAATCGCGCGCGTTTGCGCAGCCTGCGTGAGACGACGGAGAAGTTTATCGACTCGCTACGTCACCGTGGCTTCACGCGCGACGAGATCGCCACCGAACTGCTCCGTGCGGGAGAGCTGGGCTAGCGGCGGTTAGTCCGGTTTCAGCAACGCGGGGAAGGCCTGCTTTATTGTGCAGCGTAGTCTTCCAAGCGATGCTGCTAACGCAGGCGGAGGAAGTCTTTGCCCAATACGGCATCAACGCGAGCGAACTTCGCTGGACCGGTCGCCCGCGCACCGGCCTGCTTTTCCACAAGGGTGATGGTTACATGGTCCCAGCCAGCATTTACGCCGTCGGCTTCTCCATCTTTTGGACCTGGATGACGGCGAGGGGCCACGCTCCGTTGATTTTCCCGTTTGTCGGCTCCGTCTTCATTGCCGGCAGCATTTGGCTGCTGGTTGGCCGGCTTGTGTGGGACGCCTACCGGCGCAGCGTGACCTACTACGGCTTGACCTCCGACAGCGCGCTCATTGCGCAGGAAGGCTTGTTCAGAGGTCTTCAGCGGTTGCGCCTAGCCTCTGTCGAGACGCTCGGTTTCGAACTCGCTCCTGACGGCAGCGGGACCATCTCCTTCGGAAGCATGTCACGCTCGGGCGGCTGGCCGACGCCCGGTTATCAGAACTGGAACGGCGGACCAGTCGTACCGTCGTTCGAAGGGATTCCCCGCGCGCGGCAGGTGTACGATCTCTGCACTAGCGCGCAACGTGCGGCACCGGCGGAGACGCCGGCATGACGATGCCGGCAGCGCCGCAGCAGGTCTTCGCACAACGTGGAATCGACCCGAGCGAGCTTCGCTGGACCGGCCGCCCGCGCGCCGGGCTGCTTTTCCGCCGCAGCGACGTGTACGCTATTTTAATTACCGCGTTCGTGTTCGCGTTCGCCGTCTTCTGGGAGTTGCTGGCGGCTACGACCCGCAACGCAATTCCTATAACACTTGGTGCGGTTTTCATCGCCGTCGCATTTTATTTTCTTTTCGGTCGGTTTGTCTGGGACGCATATCAGCGCAGCAAGACTTATTACGGTCTGACATCGGACCGCGCGATCATCACCAAGCAAGGGTCGAACAGCATCCAGAGTCTCTATCTGCCGGCCGTCCAGTCACTGGGTTTTCAGCTTTTCGCCGATGGGTTCGGGACGATCACGTTCGGCGATCCGGCGCGATCGCTTTACTGGTATCCGTACGCGCTCGTGAACTGGTCTGGTGGACCACTCGTTCCCGCGTTCGAAGGCATCTCGGACGCGCAGCACGTCTACGATCTGTGCGTTGGCGCCCAGCATGCTGGACGCGACGTAACGTAATCGCGTCCTAAGCCGGATGCCAAAGCAGTTCTAGCGCGCGCGCGACGACTGCCAGCTCGTTATCCACTGTCGCTAAAGGCCGGCTAAGCTGAAGAGCCAGCGCGAGATAAAAAGCATCGTAGCACGAGAGACGATGCTCGCGTGCAAGCTTCATGGCGATGTGCGGGTTCGGAAACTCGACCGCAAGCGGAAGAGCTAGTATGTCCGTGAGTGCGGCCGCCGCGCGCCCTTCATCGATGCGTCGCCGGCGCTCTGCTTGCAACAGACCGTTGGCAACCTCGCTGTAAAAGTTCCCGGGAACGGTGGCGCCGGCGCTCGACAAGAAGCTGACGGCGGCGTCGGCGTAAGCCTCGCTTTCGTCGTGCATAATGAAAGCGAGCACGACCGACGCATCCGCGACGATCAGCGGCGCCCCTCGTTGATGAGGTCGCGAATGGTTTCCCCGGGCGCCAGCTTCAGGGCGCCGCGCATCGCTCGTAAGCGCTTGACCGCTTGGGCGATGCGTTTCCGACGCGCCTCATCGGTGGGAATGATCTGCGCGACGGGCTTGCCGCGCTTTGTGATGACCGTCGTCTTGCCGGCGATCGCGTCTTCGATGAGGGCCGAAAAATGGGTCTTGGCCTCGAAGACGCCCACCTCGTTCGCCCCAGCGAGTCCTTCCATCTAACTAGTCTAGCACCTAGTCATTTCGGCTGCAAGGCTTCACTCTCGAGGGCATCCAGTGCCCCGGCCGAGACGAGCAGCCCGAGCCGGGGAGCCAGCTCCCCGAGGTATGACCGCGGGTTAAGCCGGCACGTGACGTAAAGCAACTGCGCCGGAGCCCCGAACAGTACGATGTAGGCAATAAACGCTCGCCCGAACGCTGTCAGCGTCATGGGAAACCACACAGAGCAAGCTTTGATACGGCCGGCTAACCAAGGCCTGTCACAGCGCCTACCGCCATTTGACGCCTAAATAGGGCCTTGGTATAGTGGATGCTCGGTCGCACCTGCGGGTGAGGCCGTTGTTTGTGATGTCACTGAGATTGGGAGCGGGCTATTCCTACTATTAACCAGCTGGTACGCCGGGGGCGAGAGAAGACCGAGCAAAAGGTCAAGACGCGGGCCTTTCGCATGATTTTGACCGGGCCGAAGCCCGGCCATCCGGATCTCCCCACGCGAACCTTCGAGGTGACGGGTAATCCGCAGCGCCGCGGCGTCTGCACGCAAGTCAAGACGGTTACCCCCAAGAAGCCGAACTCGGCGCTGCGGAAAGTCGCCCGCGTCCGGCTGACCAATGGTGAAGAGGTGACGGCCTACATCCCCGGCATCGGTCACAATCTGCAGGAGCACTCGGTGGTCCTGGTACGCGGTGGCCGCGTCAAGGATCTCCCGGGCGTCCGCTATCACATCATCCGCGGCACGCTCGATACCGCCGGCACCGCAAACCGCAAGCAAGGCCGCTCCAAGTACGGCGCCAAGCGCGAGAAGAAGAAGTAGCGATGCCACGAAAAGGACCCGCTCCGAAGCGACAGATTCTCCCCGATCCAAAGTTCAACTCGAAAGTGTTGGCTCGGTTTATCAATAAGGTCATGCTGCGCGGAAAGAAATCGACCGCCGAGCACATCACTTACGGCGCGCTCGAGATCGTCGCCGAAAAGTCCGGCCGCGATGCGATGGAAGTCTTTTCACAAGCGCTCTCCAACGCGATGCCGCTGGTCGAGGTTCGTCCTCGCCGCGTCGGCGGCGCGACCTATCAGGTGCCGATGGAAGTGCGGCCCGATCGCCGTCAGGCGATGGCGATGCGCTGGCTCATCGGTTTTGCGCGTGCCCGCGGCGGGCGCTCCATGGAGGAGAAGCTCGCCGGCGAGCTGCTCGACGCGTCGAACAATACCGGCGCGACGATCAAGAAGCGTGAAGACACGCACAAGATGGCCGAGGCCAACAAAGCTTTCGCGCATTACCGTTGGTAAACGCTCACCTAAACTAACGCCATGGCTGTAAGGGAATACCCCCTCGAACGCACGAGGAATATCGGCATTGCCGCGCACATCGACGCGGGCAAGACGACCTGTACCGAACGCATCCTGTTCTTCACCGGTCGCGTGCACAAGATGGGCGAGGTGCACGACGGCGCCGCCACGATGGACTGGATGGTGCAGGAGCAGGAGCGCGGCATCACGATCACTTCGGCCGCGACCGCGACTACCTGGCGCGACACGCGCATCAACATCATCGACACGCCCGGCCACGTGGATTTCACCGTTGAGGTCGAGCGCTCGCTGCGCGTCCTCGACGGCTTGGTCGCGCTCTTCGACTCGGTCGCTGCGGTGCAGCCGCAGTCTGAGACCGTCTGGCGTCAGGCCAACAAGTATCGCGTCCCGCGCATCGTCTTCGTCAACAAGATGGATCGCGTCGGCGCCGACTTCTTCAACGTCGTCGAGAAGATTCGCGAGCGTCTAGGCGCGCGCGCGGTTCCGATTCAAGTGCCGATCGGCGCGGAGGACAAGTTCAAGGGCGTCGTCGATCTTTTCACGATGAAGAAGATCGTCTACACCGACGACCTCGGTTCGACGATGGCCGAGGAAGAGGTCGAGGGCGAGCTGCGCGAGCTGGCGATGGAGTGGCGCCGGCATCTCGTCGAGGCGATTGCCGAGCAAGACGACGAGCTGCTCGAGATGTTCTTCGAGGGCAAAGAGCTGCCGATCGATCGCATGAAGGTGGCGCTGCGCAAGGCAACGATCGAGGGCACGGTGCTGCCGATGCTCTGCGGCTCGGCATTCAAGAACAAGGGCATTCAGGCGCTGCTCGACGCGGTCGTCGAGTACATGCCCTCGCCGCTGGAGGCCAAGCAGATCGTCGGCCGCGATCCCAAGACGGGCAACGAGATCACGCGCAAGCCCGAGGACGGCGAGCCGTTCTGCGCGCTCGCCTTCAAGATTGCAACCGACCCGTACGGCAACCTTACTTATTTTCGCGTCTACTCGGGCGTGCTCAAGAAGGGCAGCTACGTGCTCAACTCGCGCAGCGGGCGCAAAGAGCGCATCGGACGCATTCTGCGCATGCATGCCAACCATCGCGAAGATATCGACTCCATCGGCGCGGGCGACATCGCGGCCGCGGTCGGACTCTCCGATACGCGCACCGGCGACACGCTCTGCGACGAGAAGTCGCCGATTGCACTCGAGTCGATAACCTTTCCGGAGCCCGTCATTCACCAGGCGATCGAGCCGAAGAGCAAAGCCGACCAAGATAAACTCGGCTTGGCGCTGACGCGCCTCGCGCAAGAAGACCCGACCTTCCGCATGCGCACCGATGAAGAGACGCAACAGACGATTATCGCTGGGATGGGCGAGCTGCATCTCGAGATCATCCTCGATCGTTTACGCCGCGAGTTCAAGGTCGAGGCCAACGTCGGCAAGCCGCAAGTCGCCTATAAAGAAGCGATCACCAAACCGGTCGAAAAGGAAGGCCGCTTCGTGCGCCAGTCCGGCGGCAAGGGTCAGTACGGCGACGTCTGGATTCGCGTGCAGCCGCAGCCGCCCGGCACCGGTTTCGTCTTCGAATGGAAGATTGTCGGCGGCGCCGTTCCCAAAGAGTATGCGAAAGCCGTGCAAGAGGGCATTCGCGAGTCGGCGCAGAGCGGCGTACTCGCCGGCTTTCCCGTGATGGATTTCAAGGTTGAAGCCTTCGACGGCTCGTACCACGAGGTCGACTCATCGGAGATGGCCTTTAAGATCGCCGCCTCGATGGCATGGAAGGAAGCGAACCGCTCGGCCGGCCCGATTCTCCTGGAGCCGATCATGAAGGTCGAGGTCACGACGCCCAAAGAGTATATGGGCGCGATCAACGGCGACCTCAGCCGCCGTCGCGGCGCGATTCATGCCACCGAAGAAGCGCCCGGCGGCGCGCAAGTAATCACCGCGCACGTCCCGCTCTCCGAGATGTTCGGCTATGCGACCGATATGCGCTCGGCAACCCAAGGCCGCGCGACCTATACAATGGAGTTTTCGCATTACGAGAAGGCGCCGAAGAGTGTCGAGGAAGAGATCGTCGCCAAGTCCGCCGGAAAGAAGCTCACCCCCGCCTAGCCTTTCGTGTCATCCTGAGCGGAGCGGCCGTAGGCGGGCGTAGTCGAAGGACAAAAAAGTACGCGTCATGCTGAGCGAGCGCAGCGAGTCGAAGCACGAGCATACGTGTCATCGCGAGCGGAGTCGAAGCACGAGCATAGTGTCATCCTGAGCGGAGGGCCGTAGGCCCGTAGTCGAAGGACAAAAAGTACGCGTCATGCTGAGCGAGCGCAGCGAGTCGAAGCACGAGCATACGTGTCATCGCGAGCGAAGTCGAAGGACAAGCATACGTGTCATCCTGAGCGGAGTCGAAGGACAAGCATAGGTGTCATCCTGAGCGGAGGGCCGTAGGCCCGTAGTCGAAGGACAAAAAGTACGCGTCATGCTGAGCGAGCGCAGCGAGTCGAAGCACGAGCATACGTGTCATCGCGAGCGAAGTCGAAGGACAAGCATAGGTGTCATCCTGAGCGGAGGGCCGTAGGCCCGTAGTCGAAGGACAAAAAGTACGCGTCATGCTGAGCGAGCGCAGCGAGTCGAAGCACGAGCATACGTGTCATCGCGAGCGAAGTCGAAGGACAAGCATACGCGTCATCCTGAGCGGAGGGCCGTAGGCCCGTAGTCGAAGGACAAAAAGTACGCGTCATGCTGAGCGAGCGCAGCGAGTCGAAGCACGAGCATACGTGTCATCCTGAGCCCTTCGACTCGCTGCGCTCGCTCAGGACGGGCTTCGTCGAAGGACCGACCGGGCATAGTGCGTTTAATGACGCAAGTCACTAAGCGGTGGTAGAATACAAGCCACTTCAAGCCTCGAGGTGCCGTCTGAATGATGGACTTCCAGCGCGCTCGTTTACTCGCTATTCCGACGATATTGCTTTGCTGCGCAGCGTGCTCGGTAAGCTCGTTGCGCTCGGCGATTCCGGGGACGCCGGCAGGCTCGTTCGAGGCCACCGCTGCTGCAGATAAAGGGCCGTTCCTCTATGTAGCGGGGTTTAACGTTTCCCAGTACGCGCTGGGCAGCTCGGACCCGTTGCGGACCGTGAGGGGCGGCGCCGCTTACACAAGCGCCATGGCGTTGGACTCGCTGGGGAACCTTTTCGTACTGTCAGGAAGCGACAGCGGAGACGAAATCCTCCCTTATCGGGCACGCGATCTCAAGCGGGAGTCCGTGATCTACACCGCCGGCGGCGGTTCGATCGTCGTCGACCGTAAAGGCAACCTTTACCTGGCAGGGCTGGGCATCTTGGTCTATCCGCCGGGTTACCAGCAGCCGCTCTACCGGATCCGGCAAAAGGCACGCATCTCCGAGGCCCTAGCTATCGATCCCTCAGGTGACCTTTATTCCGACGATGTCGATCAGATTTCGGTCTATGCGCCGACCGGGCCGGACGGCCGCATGAAGTGGGTGCGCAGCTTCCGCGATGGCATTCACGACTCGGACGCACTCGCCTTTGGCCCAAGCGGCGAGCTCTTCGTGGCGAACCAGGGCGATCTGTATGAGCGGCACCCGCACGCGGATGTCGCAGTTTACGCTCCGGGCGCTACTGAGCCGTCGCAAACGATTACCACGGGAATCGAAGCTCCGAACAGACTCGCCGTCGATTCAAAAGCGCGGCTTTACGTCGCCTGCGAGCCGGCGAAGCATCACAGGGGGTGGGTCTCGGTCTACGCGCCCGGCGGCACTCAACCGCTCCGCAAGATCACCGACGGCGTTCACGATCCAACGGATCTCGCCATCGATCCGTCGGACAATCTTTACGTTGTAAACTTTGGCGCGCGCTCGGTGACGGTTTACAGCCCGGGCGGCGCCAAACTGCTGCGCACCATCAGAAAGGGCGTCGGTGAAGCTACGACAATCGTTATCGGCTCGCCGTAGCGCAGCTGCGGTCGCACTCGCGTCGCTGCTCGGCACCGCGGCATGTTCGCCCGTCGCCTTCAGCGGAGACTCGCTGCGCTCCACGATGCCGGCAGCGCCGGCCGCTTCGAACTCGCTCCCGCAACCGCGGTCAGCGGCCGCATACCTGTATGTAGGCGGCTCGAAAATTTCCGAGTTCGCGCTGGGAGCTACGAAACCGTTGCGGACGGTCAAGATAGCGCCTCCCGATCTTATTATCGCGTTAGCCCTCGACTCGTTCGGGCACCTATTTGCCGAATACGGTAACCCCACCAGCGGCGGCGTGATAGTCGTCTACGACGCGCGCACGCTCGCGCAAGACTACGTAATTCCCAACACCGCCGGCTGGGGCTCGATCGCCCTCGATAGCAAAGGCAACCTCTACTATTGTTATGGCGACCCGGTGTTGGTCTATCCGCCCGGATATACCGAGCCGCTGTACAGAATTCGGCGCAACGCCCACGACGCAGGCAAACTGGCTTTCGACGCCTTGGGAGACTTGTACACGGACGGTGGCAACCGGATCTCGGAGTTTGCGCCGACTGGACGGGATGGCCGCATGAAGTGGGTGCGCAGTTTTAGTGACGGCGTTCAGCACTCAGATGCGCTCGCCTTCGGTCCGAACGGAGACCTTTACGTCGCGGACTTTCCCGCCTGCAACCCCCCGTGCGGGCGATCGTCGGTCAGCGTTTACCCGCCGGGCGCTTCCGAGCCCTCGCTAACCATCACAGATGGCATCGGAGCCCCTTCGGCGCTGGCGGTCGACTCCAAGAACCGGCTCTACGTCGCGGAGGGCACGTACCGTCCCGGTCGGGTAGCGGTCTACGCGCCGGGCGGCAAGCGACCGATTCGGAGGATCACAGCCGGCATCAACCACCCCTCCGATCTCGCCATCGACGCGTCGGACAATCTCTATGTCGCCAACCTTAACGCGAGCTCGGTCACGGTTTACAGCCCGGGAGGAGCCAAACTGCTCTACACGATTACGAAAGGCCTCAAGTTCGCCGAGGCACTCGCAATCGGCCGGCCATAGAAATAGGCCTAGTATCGTGTCGCCGGCGGCCTGTTTGCCTCCATGAGCTTCCAAACGCCCCATCCGGAGGCTAGCCCAAAAACGAGCATAAATGGGAAAACAATCCAAGCTGTAGACGGGCCGCTAAAGAGGCGGGAGAGTCTCCTGTCAATCGCGAGCGAGATCAGGGGTGTCATGGTCGAGTAGTATGCGAAACAGAAGATGACGGCCCACTTCGGGTTGTTCCCGACAAGTCGCCGTGCCGCGGGCAGCAGTCCCAGAACTATGAGCGGCAGGCAGACCAGTAGCGCGGCCAGCGCGACCATAACTCACACCCTTTAAGCGCTCCGCGATGTGACCCTGTCGAACTGACCCGGTGCCCCCGCGGCCGGCTCGTTGACAGCCTTAGCCGCGCTTGATACTATTCCGTGGTCGCAGCGCCCCGGATGGGGCGCTTACTACGTAATGCGAGCAGAGACGGCAACCAATACGCCTGGTTGCGTGTATTAGGAGATACATACCTATGGCAAAGCAAAAGTTCGAGCGCACCAAGCCGCACGTCAATATCGGTACGACCGGTCACGTCGATCATGGAAAGACGACGCTGACGGCCGCTATTATGCACTGTCTCTCGACCGAGGGGCTGGCGCAGAAAGTCGGCGTCGATCAGATCGATAACGCGCCGGAAGAGAAAGAGCGCGGGATTACGATTGCCATCTCGCATCAGGAGTACGAGACCGCGAAGCGCCACTACGCGCACGTCGACTGCCCCGGCCACGCCGACTACATCAAGAACATGATCACCGGGGCCGCGCAGATGGACGGCGCCATTCTGGTCGTAGCCGCGACCGACGGCCCGATGCCGCAGACGCGCGAGCACATTCTGCTCATGCGGCAGGTCGGCGTCCCGCGTATCGTGGTCTTCCTCAATAAGGTCGACATGGTGGACGACGAAGAGCTGCTCGAACTCGTCGAGATGGAGATCCGCGAGTTGCTCAGCCAGTACGATTTCCCCGGCGACGACACGCCGATCATCCGCGGTTCGGCGCTCAAAGCGCTCAACTCGAGTGGCCGCAAGGGTGATGCCGAGGCCGATCCCATCTTCAAGCTGATGGATACGATCGACGACTACATCCCGCAGCCGGAACGCCAAGTGGATAAGCCGTTCTTGATGCCGGTCGAGGACGTCTTTACGATCACCGGTCGCGGCACCGTCGGCACCGGCCGCGTCGAGCGCGGCCAAGTGAAGGTCGGCGAAGAGGTCGAGATCGTCGGGCTCAAAGACGAGACGAAGAAGACCGTCGTGACGGGCATCGAGATGTTCCGCAAACTGCTCGACTCGGGCATCGCGGGCGACAACATCGGCGTGCTGCTGCGCGGCGTGGATCGCAACGAGATCGAGCGCGGTCAGGTGCTCGCCAAACCCGGCTCGGTCAAGCCGCACAAGAAGTTCAAAGCCGAGGTCTACGTTCTTTCGAAGGAAGAGGGCGGCCGCCACACGCCGTTTTTTGGGAACTACCGGCCCCAGTTTTACTTCCGCACGACCGACGTCACCGGCACGATCAAGCTGCCCGACGGCGTCGAAATGGTGATGCCCGGCGACAACGTGCAGATGGACGTAGAGCTGCACACGCCGATCGCCTGTGAAGAGGGCCTGCGCTTTGCAATTCGCGAGGGCGGCCGCACCGTCGGCGCCGGCGTCGTCACGGCCGTCAGCGAGTAGAACGAGTCTGACCATGGCCAAACAGATGATCCGCATCCGTCTCAAAGCATACGATCACAAAGTCCTCGATCAATCGGCGGAGCGAATCGTGGAGACTGCCAAGCGTACGGGTGCCTTTGTCAGCGGGCCCGTACCGTTGCCGACCGAGATCAACCGGTTTTGCGTGCAACGCTCGACCAACAACGACAAGAAGTCGCGCGAACACTTCGAGATGCGCACGCACAAGCGTTTGATCGACATCTTGCAGGCCTCGCCGAAAACGATGGACGCGCTGATGCATCTCGACCTGCCCGCCGGCGTGGATATCGAGCTCAAGGCCTAGCCACCCTCGCCGTCCAAGGCAAGGGTTATGGAAGTAAAACCGACCTATCTCGGCACGATGATCGGGCTGGCGACCGTCGCCTTTGGCCTTATCGCGGCCGGCGCGTGGAACAAGGTCATCAGCGACGTAATCGCGCTCTTTCTCAAGCCCGGCAACGGCGTGCTCGCCGAGTTGATCTACGCGGTTATCGTTACAATTCTGGCGATCGTCGTCGTTAATAGCCTTGCTAAGCTCGCGCAAAAGGAAGCGGAGCTAACCGCGAAGCTGCCGTTTACCAGGAAGCCGCAGGAGTAGCGAGGGAAACCCAGGTTCCCTACGGGCTTTTCGGCGGTTTTCCGGCGCGAATTTTGAATGCCACCTCGGGGCGGTGCTGCAGCGGAGGGTAGATGTGCGCGCGCACTTCGAAGCCCTTCTTCTCGAGACCCAACTGTAGCGCAGCCTGCTGAATGCCGTGTAAGATCGCAGCGTTGAGCGTCTCGTCGGCGACGCTGAGGTCCATAAGGCTCTCGACGCTCGCACTCTTGGAGAGCAGCGTCAAGCGAATCTCGCCGGGGACGCGCGGCGACTCGTGCTCCTCGTCGACCGGATCGTGAAAGACGATGACATGGTGGTCTTCGTAGACGATCGCGTTGTCGCCGGCAAGCTCTTCCCAGCCCTTACGTTCCTTAGCCCACTGCGGCTGCGCGCCTAGCACCTCGGCCGCGGTGACGCGTCGCTTCGTCCTGTCGTCGCTCACGGGGCGCTGCTTCCGCGTCGCCTACAGGACGCCTGCTCGCGCTGCCTGAAGCCAGCGCGATGCAGCGGACGTGGATCTCCGAGCTCATCAGCAGTCCGGCGCAGCGTGTGTGGGAGAAGCCCGATCCCGACCACACCTTTCGCGGTCGGCTCGACGGCACGCGTGCGAAGGCCGATGAGATCGTCTACCAGGACGATCTCGTCTTCGCATTTCGCCACAACGTGGACCCCAGCAAGGAGGAGTGGTGGGAGATCCATGTGGTGATCATTCCCAAGAAGTGGTTTCCGACGATTCTCGACCTAACGCTTGGCGACGCGGAAATCTGGCACGCGCTCGTTGGCGGCATTCAAAAGGTCGCCCTCGCATTGGGGCTCCATGAAAAGGGCTTCATGATTC
This sequence comes from Vulcanimicrobiota bacterium, assembly GCA_963754565.1. Lineage (GTDB taxonomy): Bacteria > Vulcanimicrobiota > Vulcanimicrobiia > Vulcanimicrobiales > Vulcanimicrobiaceae > Cybelea. The sequence continues at coordinate 94,278 of CAVWGL010000002.1, forward strand.
GCATGGGCGTTCTGCCGCCGTATCAACACACCGAGCACATCCACATCCACATTCTTGCGGGCAAACATCGGAGTCCGGTCGTGGATGGCCCGATGCCGGATGCAGGCTAGCAGCACTCCGTCGCTGCGCCGCATCGCGCTGCTCTTTGCAAAGATCTCGGCGACCTCGTTCGGCGGCGGACAGAAGGCGAGCATCCGTCACGAGGTGCTCGCGCAGGGTTGGATGCAGTCCGACGCCTTTATGGACGGGCTCGAGATCGCGCAGGTACTCCCGGGCCCAAATATCCTCAACCTTGCGATCTACTGCGGACAGCGGGTGAGAGGCGTTCCCGGTGCGCTCGCGGCGTTTGTGGGCGCGAGCCTGCCGCCGTTCGTCATCGTGCTAGTCGCCGGCGCGCTCTACTTTCAGTTCGCCGCCAATCCGTACGTGCACGGCGCCTTGCGTGGCTGCGCCGCCGGCGCGCTCGGCCTGACCGTCGGCAACGCACTCGAGCTAACCTGGGACGAGCGCCGCAGCTGGTTCGGACTCGCGTTGATCGTCGTAACCGCGCTCACCGTCTCGCTGTTGCGCATGCCCTTGTTGCTCGTGATGGTGATCTTCGGCGGTGCGGGCATCCTGCTCGAAGCGCTGCGCGTACGAAAGCGCACCGATGGGTAGCGCGGTGCACACCGGCTTGCAGCTGCTGTGGGTATTCTCGCAGCTCTCGGTGCTGGGCTTCGGAGGCGGCAAAGGGATCATTCCGCAGATGCACGTGGAGGCAGTCTCAACCTATCGGTGGGTCAGCTCCGAGCAGTTCACGCAGTTCTACACGATCGGCAAACTCGTGCCCGGACCGACGACGATCTTCGCCGCGCTCATCGGCTACGCGGCGATGCCGGCGCGCCCGTATCTCGGCGCCGCCCTCGCGACGATAGGAATGTTGGTGCCGTCGAGCCTGATCATGGGCGGCTTCGATGCCGTGTGGCAGCGCTACTCCGCATCGCCGTGGCGCGCGACGATCGCGCGTGGGCTCGCGCCCGCAATCGTAGGATTGGTGTGGTCCAGCGTCTGGACGATCGGTCGCGGCGCGCCGGCCGGTCCCGTCGCCTACGTAACGGCGGCACTCGTCGCTGTCACAATGCTGCGCGCGAAAGTTAGCGCACCGCTGCTTATCCTCCTCAGCGGTGGCCTAGGGGTTGTAGCGCTTCGGTAAGCGAACGACCGGTCAATGCCCATCGAACTTCATGAGCTCCGGTCGCGTTCGTTTCACGGCACAAAACGCCGCATCTACCACCTTCTTGAAGAGATGGGCACCTCGGGAGATCAAATTTGGCCCTTCGCCTCGCAGCCGTTCATGCGTTCGCCCGGGCCGCTCGCGCCGGGGCGAACCGAGGAGTGGCATCTGGGAATCCATAGCATTCTCGAAGAGGCGGTTCCCGAAGAGCGGATCGTCTGGCGCTTCCAAAATGACGGCTTTGATGGAAAGCATGCGTTCCACTTGGTCGCTAACGGCAAAGAGACGATGCTGGAGTACCGCGTGGACGCGATGCTTTCGGACACCGACGGCCGCCTGCTTTGGCGGCGCTTCGAAGATCAGTTCGAACGCTCGACCGAAGCGCTCTTCGACAAGCTCGCGCGCGTTCTAAAGCGCTAGCCGCAGGTCACTTCTCCGGTGCCCGATAGGGTCGACTTCATTGACGTCTCGGGGCTGCTCTCCGGCGAAGAGCGGCTCGTCCGCGACACCGTGCGTGGTTACGTGCGCGAGCGCATCCTCCCCAACGTGGCGCAATGGTTCGAGGAGGGGACTCTTCCGCGCGAGCTCGGCGTCGAGCTCGGACGGCTGGGTCTGCTCGGCATGCATCTCGAGGGATACGGCTGCGCCGGCGCGAGCGCCGTCGCGTACGGCATCGCCTGTCTCGAGTTAGAGGCTGGAGACTCGGGAGTGCGCAGCTTCGCCTCCGTGCAGGGCTCGCTCGCGATGTACGCGATCCATTGCTTCGGCGACGAGGAACAGAAGCGGCGCTGGCTGCCGCCGATGGCGCGCGGCGAGCTTATCGGCTGCTTTGGCCTCACCGAACCGGACTTCGGAAGCAATCCCGCCGGCATGCGCACCTACGCGCGCCGCGACGGTCCCGATTGGGTGCTGGACGGAACCAAGATGTGGATCACCAACGGTTCGGTCGCCGATCTCGCGATCGTCTGGGCGCAGACCGATGACGGCATTCGCGGTTTCATCGTGCCGCGCGACGCCGCCGGCTTTTCGGCGACGAACATTCATCGGAAGCTCTCGCTGCGCGCCTCGATTACCAGCGAGCTCGTGCTCGACGGATGCCGCCTGCCGTCGGAGGCCGTGCTGCCATTGAGCCGCGGTCTCGGTGCGCCGCTCTCCTGTTTGAACGAGGCGCGTTACGGCATCGTCTGGGGTGCGATGGGTGCGGCGCGCAGCTGCTACGAGACCGCGCTCGATTACAGCACGACGCGGGTGCAGTTCGATCGTCCGATCGGGGCCTTCCAGCTCACGCAAGCCAAGCTCGTGGATATGCTACTCGAGCTCAACAAGGGAACGCTCCTAGCGCTGCATCTCGGCCGGGCCAAAGACGCCGGATGCCTCCATCCCTCCCAAGTGAGCTTTGCCAAACTCAACAACGTTCGCGAGGCGCTCGCCATCGCGCGTCAGGCGCGCACGATTCTCGGCGCCAACGGCGTTACGCTCGAGTACCCCGTCATCCGGCACATGAACAACTTGGAGTCCGTCCTCACCTACGAAGGCACCAGCGAAATGCACGCGCTGATCGTCGGCAAAGAGATCACCGGCCTCGCCGCCTTTACTTAGATCGTCGCGAGTCATCTAGATCGTCGCCAGTCATCCTGAGCGAAGGCGCCGTGTCATCCTGAGCGAAGGCGCCGTGTCATCCTGAGCGAAGGCGCCGTGTCATCCTGAGCGAAGGCGCGGAGCGCCGCAGTCGAAGGACATTATTTACGTAGTGCTGAGCGAGCGCAGCGAGTCGAAGCACGATCTGAGCGAAGGCGCCGTGTCATCCTGAGCGAAGGCGCCGTGTCATCCTGAGCGAAGGCGCCGTGTCATCCTGAGCGAAGGCGCGGAGCGCCGCAGTCGAAGGACATTATTTACGTAGTGCTGAGCGAGCGCAGCGAGTCGAAGCACGATAACAACGCCACCCTTCGACGTAATTTATCCTGCGACGAACGTCGGAGACGCAGGCCTGCGAACCTCCCCGAAGCTGTTAAGCCGAAGCTACACGTAGTCGGCCAGTGTCAGCGTTACGTCACGCTCGTTCGTGCCGGTGCGCACGTGCAGGTGCACGACGGTACCCGCCGGACCCGCCAGCATCGTGCGCAAGCCCGCGAGCGTCGTCGACGAGACCGGCGAGCCGTTGACGCTTACGATGACGTCGCCTTTGGCGAGACCGGCGTTGGTCGCGGGCGATCCCACGAGCGCCGAGAGGACCGTAAATGCGCCGTTGGCATCGACGAGAAAGAGCCCGGAGCGATCGTAGCCGAAGGGCGCATCGAAGTCGGCGTTCTTCGCTAAGAACATCTGCTGGTGGTGGTAGTCGAAGGTGACCGTGAATCGCCGCCAGATCGCGCCGCCGATATTGGCGGGATTGTAGGGATCTGAAAACGCGCCCTTACTCTGCTCGGTGAAATCCACGACGCTGTTTGCGACGTCGTATGGGCCGATCGCAATGCTCGGAACGCGTCCGAGCCGCGCGAATGAGGGGCCGCCGATGCCGAACCCGGCGACTACCGGCGGCGTCTTCGCCAGCGCGCCGAGCGCTGGGTGTGCTGTAATGAAGGGCGAGGAGAGCGTAACCCCTGCGCGGCTTCCCGTGTCGACCTCGCCGCTCGTCGTCACGCCGGCTACGGTGATCGGAATGCGCGGAATCGTGCCGTCGAGGTAAAAGGCGACCGGCGCCGCCCCAGCCGGGCTCGGCGGCGCAGCCGCCGGCATCTGCAGCGTGATCTTTCCACCCGCGTAATCGAGCGTGGTGACGAAACGCGCCAGAAACTGATAGCCGAGCATGCCGTCGATGTGCAGACCCTCCGCTACTCCGAAACTGGTCGCGATCGGCAGCACGAGCACGTATTGATTGCGAACGACGGCCGTGCCGACCCCGATCGAGGCAATGTGCGTGAAGGCGGCGCCCTCCGAGGCGTTGCCGACGCCCTGCAGCTGCATGCCGCCGGTGCTCTTCGCCGAGAGCGCGTTCGCCACGTCCGGCGTCACGATGTAGTCACCGCCGCTGTCGAGGACGAAAGTGTAGGGTCCGCGCCCGTTGAGCATTACCGAGACGTAGATGTGATTGTTGATGACCTGCAGCGGCGCCGTCGTGCTGCCGCCCTCGACGCTAAAGTCGTGCACGTCCGACGCCGGCACGCGCACGCGCCCGTTAACATCGGTGTTCAACTCGAGCGACTTCAACTTCGTCACCGACGTGTTGCCGCTCGAGGTAACGAAACTGTTGGTGAAGGGATACGTGAGGCCGTCGACGTGCCGGTAGTCGGAGAGCGTGGTGGTAAAGCTGTTGATGCCGATGGTCGCGGTCTCGCGTGCGATTAGGTGCGTCTGCGGATCGATCCACAGGTCGATCTCGCTGCCGTAAGGTGGCGTGACCGCCAGTACGTCGTAGCTCTTGGCGCCTTCGGTGCGTTTCCCGGCGTAGACGACGATCGCGCCGCCGGCGTTGGGACGCAGGTAGGCGAGATTGTCGAGATAGGCCTGGTCGATACTCTGCAAGCGGCCTGCGGTGCCGCCGTCGATGGTGACTAGCCCCGAATAGTCTTGGCTCCACGCGGTGCGTCCGTCCCAACCCGACGATCCAGTGAGCGCGCCGGCATCCTGCACCTGTGTGAATCGAAGGCCGCGCGGATCGTCCCACTCCTGCGCGGTGCCGTGCAGGCCGAGCACCTCTACGGCTCCGGAGAGGTGGATCGAGGATATGGAGGAGAGTGGGCGCGTGAGGGTTGCTTTGCGCAGGTTGTCGAGGAGCTGGCCGGTCGGGGTGGTCGCGGCCGGTGCCACAGCCGGAAGGACGAACCCCAGCGAGACGGCGAGCAGCATGACGGTACGTTTGATCACCATGCCGCGTAACTACGCGAGCGCGCAGCCTTGACCTCGCGCCACGGCCCTGGTAAACTGCCGAAGTTGCCTTTCCTGCCGGTTCGCTTTGCCATGCGCGCCGGCGAAAATAAATAACAATACGCCTGGCTCCGTGGTCGGCGTAAGTGAACAGAAACGGACGAATGAAGAACATCCTTGGCCGTAAAGTGGGGATGACGAGCGTCTTCACCGACGACGGGCGCAACGTGCCCGTGACGGTGATCGCGGCGGGGCCCTGCACGGTCGTCGAGCGCCGCACAAAGGAGAAGCACGGCTACGATGCCGTCGCTTTGGGTTTTGAGCCGCTCAAACGCAGTCGCGTGACGCGCGCGCTTGGAGGTCACTTCAAGAAGCAGGGCGTCGAGCCGCTGCGTTTCGTCCGCGAGTTCCGCGACGACATCGACGGCGTGGAGGCCGGCGAGGCGGTGACGGTTACTGCCTTCGAGCCGGGCGATCGCGTGGACGTCGTCGGCATCTCGAAAGGGCACGGCTTCGCAGGTGGCATCAAGCGGCATAACTTTCGCGGCGGCGGCGCGAGCCACGGTTCGATGATCCATCGCCAGCCGGCATCTAACGGCGACACCAACGCCGGCCGCGTCACTAAAGGAAGCCGGAGACCGGGGCACTACGGTGTCGATCGCACGACGCTGCAGAACCTCGAGGTCGTGCGCGCCGACGGCGAGCGCAACCTGTTGCTCCTGCGCGGCGCGGTCCCCGGCGGCAAGAACGCGTTGGTGATGGTGCGCCGCAGCGTCAAGACGCGCGCAACGTAATGCCGAACGTAATCGATGCGACGGGCAAGGTGCTCAAATCGGTAGACACGCCGCCCGCGCTCTCGGGCGATTTTAGCGAACGGCTTACCGTCATCTATCGCGCCGTGCATCGCGAGTTTGCCAACTCGCGCGCCGGGACCGCCTCGACGCTCAAGCGCGACGAGGTTTCGGGCGGCGGACGCAAACCGTGGCGGCAGAAGGGCACCGGGAGGGCGCGGCAAGGCTCGATTCGCTCGCCGCAGTGGCGTCACGGCGGCGTCGTCTTCGGCCCGCAGCCGCGCAGCTACGTCGAGAGCCTCAATAAGAAGGAACGCCGCCTGGCCTTTACCGCGGCGCTCGCCGAGCGCTTTCAAAACGATGCGGTGACGCTGCTCGATCCGGCTAACTTCTCAATCGAGAAGACGGCGGCGCTTGCCAAACTGCTCTTCGGCAGCGTCAAAGCGGCGCGCAACGGTCCCAAGACGCTCATCGTCTGCCGTCGCGACGAAACGCGCGCAGCCGCCATCGAACGCGCCGGCCGCAATCTGCAGCGGGTCGCGACTACCGACGACGGCGCGCTCGACGTGAAAGACATCTTGCGCTACGAACGGCTGGTCCTCACGACCGACGCCTACGCCGCGATCGCGCAGCGCCTCGCGGAGCCGAGTCGCGGGGGCGACGCCTCCGAGGTAAAGGCGAAGCGCCGGAGCGTTGCGCAACGTGCAACGCGAGAGGAGAAAGATGGACGCGCGTGAGGTGATCGTTTCGCCGCGCATCACCGAGAAGTCGATGGCCAACGCCTCGGCGTCGCAGTACACCTTTGTCGTGCATCCCCACGCGACCAAGACGCAGATCCGCCACGCCGTCGAGGAGATCTTCCACGTCAACGTTCTGCGCGTGAACACGATCGGCGTCCGCGGCAAGGCGCGTACCTTTGCGCGCAAGGGCGTCCGCACCAAAGGCAAGCAGAGCGACTTTAAAAAGGCGGTCGTGACCCTCAAGGGCGGTCAGAAGATCGAGCTCGGCGGAGTGAACTATTTTGAACAGTAACAGTTTCGAGGACGAGATCAGGGATGCCGGTTAAAAAATATAGGCCGACATCGCCAGGTAAGCGGTTCCTGACGACCCTCGATTTCTCGGACCTCTCGAAGGTTGCGCCGGAGCGCGCGCTGGTAGAGGTGCGCAAGAAGCATTCGGGCCGCAACAACAACGGCCACATCACCGTCCGCCATCGCGGCGGCGGCACGCGCAAGCTCTACCGGATCATCGACTTCAAGCGCTCGAAAGACGGCGTCCCCGCAAAGGTCGCGACGCTCGAGTACGATCCGAATCGCTCGTGCCGCATCGCGCTGCTGCACTATCGCGACGGCGAGAAACGCTATATCTTGGCGCCGCTGGGCCTGCGGGTCGGCGAGTTGCTGGAGTCCGGTCCGAACGCGGATATCAAGATCGGCAACGCGTTGCCCATCAAGAACATTCCGGTCGGCACGGTCATTCACAATGTCGAGCTGCACCCGGGCGAGGGCGGCAAGCTCGTGCGCTCCGCCGGCGTTGCGGCGCAGCTGATGGCCAAAGAGGATCGGTATTCGCAGGTCCGCATGCCCTCGGGCGAGGTGCGGCGGATTCACCTGGAGTGTCGCGCGACGATCGGTCAGCTCGGCAACGTCGAGCATGAGAACCAAGTCATTGGCAAGGCCGGCCGCTCGCGTCATCTCGGGAAGCGCCCCAGCGTGCGCGGCATCGCGATGAATCCGGTGGATCACCCGCACGGCGGCGGCGAGGCGCGTTCGACGTCCGGGCGTCCTCCGACCACGCCGTGGGGCCAGATGACGATGGGTAAGAAGACCCGCCGCAACAAGCGCACCACCAAGATGATCGTCCGCAAGCGAGGCTCAAAATGAGTTTCGGACGATGGTTTAAGGGAGCATAAAATGGGGCGTTCCTTAAAGAAGGGTCCATACGTTGCGGACCACCTGGTGCAGAAGATCGAGAAGCTCAACGAGACACGCGAGCGCCGCGTCATCAAGACTTGGAGCCGCGACTCGACGGTGCTGCCGTCCATGGTCGGGCATACGATCGGCGTGCACAACGGCAAGACGCACATACCGGTCTATGTGAGCGAGAACATGGTCGGGCACAAGCTCGGCGAGTTTGCGCCGACGCGCCACTTCCGCGGCCACGGCGGTGACAAAGCGACGGTGAAGACGTGACGGAGCAGAAGATTCCGCAGGCCGTCGCGCACCTGCGCTTCGTGCGCACCGGTCCTCGCAAGCTGCGCCGGGTCGCCGACGCCATTCGCGGCAAGAGCGTCAGCGAGGCGCTGGTGCTGTTGAAGTTCGCCGAAGTCTATGCGGCCGAGCCGATCGAGAAGCTGGTGCGCAGCGCCGTCGCCAACGCCGGAAACAACCACGATATGAACGTGGACGATCTCTACATCTCGCGGATAACCGTGGATGGTGGTCCGGGCGGACGCTTCACCAAGCGCATGGATCCGCGGGCGCAAGGACGCGCCGCCTTTAAACGCAAGCGCCTCTCACACGTCACGGTGATCGTCAGCGAAGCCGCGCCGGCCAAGCCGCGCCGCAAGCGCGCGGGCGCCTCGGTGCAGGCCGCGCGCGCGACCCGCCGCGCCGCGCCGGCCGCGACGGGAGCGACAAAGGCGCCGCGCAAGAAAGCCGCGCGAAAGAAATCGGGCAGCCGCAAGAAGACCGCTGCGAGCCCGAAGGGAGCTTAAGTGGGACAGAAGATTCACCCGGTCGGCATGCGCCTCGGCATCACGCGCACGTGGGACAGCCGCTGGTTCGAAAAGAAACACTATGTGGACTGGCTGCACGAAGACGTCGCCATCCGCAAGTCGTTTACTCGGTGGATGCGCTCCGCGTCGATCAGCAAGATCGAGATCGAGCGGCGTGCCAATCAGGCGCGGGTGATCGTACACACCGCTAAGCCGGGTATCATCATCGGCAAGCGCGGCGTCGGCATCGACGAAATTCGCAAGACGCTGGAGCAGCTGACGGGCAAGAGCGTCGCCGTCAACGTGATGGAGATCTCGCACCCCGAGCTCGACGCGCGACTCGTCGCGCAGAACATCGTGGATCAGCTCGAGAAGCGGATCGCGTTTCGTCGCGCGATGAAGCAGGCGATCATGCGCACGATGCGCGCCGGCGCGCGCGGCATCAAAGTGCAGGTCTCCGGGCGGCTGGGCGGCGCCGAGATTGCGCGCACCGAGCACAACGCCGACGGCAAGGTCCCGCTGCACACGCTACGCGCGGACATCGACTACGCGCAGGTCGAGGCCTTTACGACCTTCGGACGCATCGGTGTAAAAGTTTGGGTCTATCGCGGCGAGGTGCTCCCGGATCAGCCGCGCACCGAAGGCGCCTTGCGCGATCGTGCGGAGCGCGGCCGCGAGCGGCGCGACCGGGGTGGACGCGGACGTCGCGATGGACGTATCGGTGCCGCGCCGGCGCCGGCACTCGCCTCGCCGGAAGTCGTCGCCGAGCCTGCGATGCCCATGGTGCCCGCGATGCCCATGGCACCCGCGATGCCGGTTGCGCCCGCGATGCCGGTTGCCGAACCGGTTCCGGCAGCGCCTCCGGCCCTTGAGGTGACCGAGTAATGCTGACGCCCAAACGCGTCAAGTGGCGCAAAGTGCAGCGCGGCCGGATGACCGGCGTGGCGAGTCGCGGGAATTCGTTGACCTTCGGCGACTACGGCCTGCAGGCCACCGAGCCATGCTGGATGACCAGCCGGCAGATCGAGGCCGCGCGTATCGCGATGACCCGTCACATCAAGCGTGGCGGCAAGGTTTGGATCAAAGTCTTTCCTGACAAGCCCGCAACCAAGAAGCCGGCCGAAGTCCGCATGGGATCGGGCAAAGGCAATCCGGAGTTTTGGGTCGCGGTCGTTCGGCCCGGACGCGTGCTCTTCGAGCTTTCCGGCGTTGCGCCGACCGTTGCGCGTGAAGCGCTGCGTCGCGCCGCCGCAAAGCTTCCGATCGGCACCAAGATCCTCGCACGGGAGGAGGAATTAATTGAAGAAAAGCGAGCTGGACGGACTGCGCGACCTCACGGTCAAGGAGCTGCAGCAGAAGGCGCGGGATGCAAAATCCGAGCTCTTCAACTTGCGTTTTGCCCTGCGGACCGGGCATCTAACCGACTTCAGCAAGATTCGGGCGATGCGCCGTTCGTACGCGCAAATTCAAACCGTCATCTGCGAGAAGCGTTTCGCCGAGGGAGAGCATGGAGCAGCCTAAGAACCCCTCGACCACGCGAGGAACGCGGCGCGTGAAGCAAGGGCGAGTTACGTCGAATAAGATGCAGAAGACGATCGTCGTCGTCTCGGAGACGCGCGTGCCGCATCCAACCTACGGCAAGATCGTCCGCAAGTCCGCGCGCTTCAAAGCGCACGACGAGCGCAACGAGGCCGGCATCGGCGATCTCGTTCGCATCGCCGAGTGCCGGCCGATCTCGCGCGACAAGCGCTGGCGTTTGGTTGAAATCGTCGAGCGAGCGAAATGATTCAGCAAGAGACGCGGCTGAAGGTGGCCGACAACAGCGGGGCTCGCGAGCTGCTGGTGATTCACGTCACGGGCGGCGGCCGCCACGTCTACGCGCACGTCGGCGACGTGGTCGTCGGAACCGTGAAGAGCGCGATTCCCGGCGCCGCGGTCAAGAAGGGCCAGGTCGTCAAGGCGGTCGTGGTGCGCACGAGCGCGCCGATCCGCCGCGTCGACGGCTCGGTCGTGCGTTGCGACGATAACGCCTGCGTCATCATCAAAGGCGAGAAAGATAATCTCGACCCGCGAGGCACGCGCGTCTTCGGTCCCGTGATGCGCGAACTGCGCGAACGGGGCTTCTTGAAGATCGCCTCGCTAGCACCGGAGGTTTTGTAGAATGCCTGCGAAGGCACACATCGTCAAGGGCGATACGGTCTTGATTCGGCGCGGCAAGGAGCGCGGCAAGCGTGGAACGGTGAAGGCCGTACATATCGGCGCGGGCACCGCGACGGTCGAAGGCGCCAATATCGTCAAGCGTCACAGCAAGCAGGGCAGAAAGTCCACGAATATGGGCGGCAGCACCCAGACGGGCGGCATCATCGAGAAAGAGTCGCCTCTGCCGATGGCAACGCTGCAATACGTCTGTGAGAAATGCAAGGCGCCCACGCGACTGCGGCGCGGCCGCAGCAGCGACGGGGCCGTGCACCGCATCTGCGTGCGCTGCGGCGAGCCTGCCCGCGAGTCGGGCAAGGGAGGCTAGCGCGATGGCGGAGCGTCTCAGGGAGCGCTATCGGCAGCAGGTCCGCGCTACGATGCAAGAGCGTTTCAACTATAAGAACGTCAACGAGATTCCGAAGCTGGAGAAGGTCGTCGTCAACATGAGCGTCGGGGAGGCGATTGCCAATCCGAAGGCGCTCGATGCCGCGGTAAGCGAGCTGACCGCGATCACGGGTCAGAAGCCGATCGTTACCAAGGCGAAGAAGTCGATCGCGGCCTTTAAGCTGCGCCAGGGAATGAACATCGGGGCCAAAGTGACGCTGCGCGGCGACCGGATGTACATTTTCGTGGACAAGCTCTTCAACGTCGTGCTGCCGCGCATTCGCGACTTCCGGGGCCTTCCCGCCAAGTCGTTCGACGGCCGCGGCAACTACAACTTGGGTCTCAAAGAGCAGCTGGTCTTCCCGGAAATCAACTACGACAAGGTGGATAAGACGCGCGGAATGGACGTCACGATCGTGACCTCGGCGAAGACCGATGAAGAGGCCTCGGAGTTCCTGGTCGCAATGGGCTTGCCGTTGCAGAAAGCCTCGCAGAGGTAGCGTGTAATGGCAAAGACGAGTTTGATAATCAAGTCCCGGCGTGCGCCGAAGTTTTCCGTGCGTCGCCACAACCGCTGCCGAGTCTGCGGCCGGCCGCGCGGTTATCTGCGCAAGTTTGCCATGTGCCGGATATGCTTCCGCGAGAACGCGCATGCCGGCGTGGTTCCGGGCGTCACGAAGGCGTCGTGGTAAGGAGACCGAGTACGTGTCGATAACCGATCCGATCGCCGATATGCTCACGCGCATCCGCAACGCGAATACGGCCAATCACAAGACGGTCGATATTCCGGCGTCGCGCGCGAAGCAGGCCATCGCCAAGATTCTTCAAGACGAAGGTTTTATCGAGAGCTTCGAGCGCGTCGCGGAAGGTCCGCAGGGTACGCTTCGGATCGCGCTGCGCTATGGCCCCGAGAAGGAGAAGATCATCACCGGACTGCGCCGCATCTCGCGTCCCGGTCTGCGCGTCTACACGCGCAAGACCGAGATCCCGCGCGTGCTCGGCGGTCTTGGTTTGGTCATCATGTCGACCCCGCAAGGCATCATGTCGGGCAAGCGCGCGAAGAAGCAAGGGGTCGGAGGAGAGGTTCTTGCGTACGTTTGGTAAGGCGGTGCGACCGTGTCGCGCATAGGTAAGCTGCCGGTAGCCGTGCCCTCCGGCGTCAACGTGACCGTTGATGCTAACGAAGTATTGGTGAAGGGACCCAAAGGCGAGCTGCGTCAGCGCATTCTCACCGACGTCGTCGAGGTGCGCACCGAAGACGGCCGGGTTCTGGTCGGCCGCAAGGGCGATGCGAAGGCGCACCGCAGCGCGCACGGCTTGACCCGCACGCTCATCGCCAACATGGTCGAAGGCGTCAGCAAAGGCTTCCGTAAGAGCCTAGAGATCAGCGGCGTCGGCTATCGTGTCGCCAAATCCGGCGAGAAGCTGACGCTCAGTCTCGGCTTCTCGCATCCGGTCTCGTTCGAAGCGCCTCGGGGCGTCGCGCTCTCGGTCGAAGGGCAGACGAAGATCCACATTGAGGGCATCGACAAACAGGCCGTCGGCCAAGTCGCCGCCGACATCCGCCGTCTTCGCAAGCCCGAGCCGTATAAAGGCAAAGGCATTCGCTACGAAGGCGAGCGGGTGCGCAAGAAGCTCGGTAAGGCCGGAAAGGCCGCGAAGAAGTGATGAGCAAGGCCGATAGCCGGCGCGAACGTCACAGCCGCCTGCGCAAGAAGGTCTCGGGCACTGCCGCGCGCCCGCGGCTCTTCGTGCGCCGCTCGCTGCACCACATCTACGCCGACTTGATCGACGACGTGAAAGGCCACACGCTGGCCTCCGTTTCCACGTTGGACGGAACGCTTGCGGGTGGGCTGAGCTCGAAAACGAACGTCGCCGCGGCACAAGCCGTCGGCGCCGCGATCGCCGATAAGGCGAAAGCTGCGGGAATCTCTGAGGTGGTCTTCGATCGCGGCGGCTACCGGTACCATGGCCGCGTGCGTGCGCTCGCGGATGCTGCTCGCGAAGCGGGGTTGACCTTCTGATGCAATATCGTAATCGTGATCGCGACAACAGCGGTTTCGAAGAGACCGTCGTCCGCGTCAATCGCGTCGCCAAGGTCGTCAAGGGCGGCAAGCGGTTCAGTTTTAGCGCGCTCGTGGTGGTCGGCGATCGCAAGGGCAAGGTCGGCTTCGCCATCGGCAAGGCGACCGAGGTGCCCGAAGCGATTCGCAAGGCCGTCGAGCAGGCGCGTAAGAGCGTCGTGCCGGTCGCAATGGTCGAGCGGACGATTCCACACGAGGTGCGTCACGAAGTCGGCGCCGCGACGATTCTGCTCAAGCCCGCCGCGCCCGGTACCGGCGTCATCGCCGGCGGCTCGATGCGCGCGGTGCTCGAGCTGGCCGGCATCCACGACATCCTCACCAAGTGTTTGGGAACGACCAACCCCATTAACGTCGTGAAGGCGACCGTCGAAGCACTCGCCTCACTGCGCACCGTCGAACAAGTCGCCGCGATGCGCGGTAAGAGCGTTAAGGATATCTATGCCGCGTAAGAAGAAGTCGGAAACGGCGCCGAAGGTGCTCCTCAAGCTCGGCGCGCTGCGCCCCGCAGCAGGGAGCCGTCCCAAGCGTCAGCGCATCGGTCGCGGCCACGGTTCGGGCATGGTGAAGACCGGCGGCGAGGGTGGCAAGGGTCAGACGGTTCGGTCCGGCGGCGGCAAGGGGCCGGCCTTCGAAGGTGGTCAGACGCCGTGGGCGCGCAGGCTTCCCCACGCGCGCGGTTACTCGCAGAAGGCGCGCGACCTCGGTCATTTCGGCACGCGGCATGCGGTGGTGAAGCTCAGCCGCTTGACGGCATGGGATCCCAGCGTCGAGGTTTCGCCCGAGTCGTTGCGCGAGCGCGGCGTGCTCAAGTCGCTCCTAGATGGCGTGAAGATTTTGGGCGACAGCGGGCCGAGCGTCGCGCTTCCGTCGGGGCTGCGCTTCCGCGACGTGCTCTTCTCGAAGGGCGCTCGCGAAGCGTTGGCCGCCGCCGGCGCGCAGATCGACGACGGCCAAGGACCCTCTGAGTAGACGTGTTCGATAACCTGCGAGCGGCGGTGCTCGTTCCCGAGATCCGCCAACGCATTCTTTTCGTTTTCTTCGCGTTCGCGTGGTTCGTCTTCATGATCCACGTGCAGCTGCCCAACGTGAATCAAGAGGCCTGGCAGCGCGTGCTGCAGAGCGGTGCCTTCTATAACCTGCTCGGCTTCCTCTCCGGCGGCGCGCTGCAGAAGCTCTCCATCATCGCGATGGGCATTACCCCGTACATCAATGCCTCGATCATCATGCAGTTGATGACGGTCGTCATGCCGCAGCTCGAAGAGCTGGCCAAGAAAGGCGGCGAGGAAGGCCGCAAAAAGATTAGCCAGTACACCCGCTGGCTGACCATCGTCCTGGCGACGATTCAGGCGACGTTTATGGCTATCTCGATGGAGCGCTCGGGCGTCTTTTACGACACCAGCCTCTGGTATCTGCTCTACGCCATCATCGCGATGGTGGGCGGCACGCTCTTCCTCATGTGGCTCGGCGAACAGATCAGCGATAAGGGCATAGGCAACGGCGTCTCGCTGATCATCTTCATCGGCATCGTTCTGCGGTATCCGCAGTACGTCACGCAGACCTACGCCTCCGCAAGCCAAGGCGCAGAGTCGCTGCTCAACCTGCTGCTCTACATCGTCATTGCGATCCTCATCATCGTCTCGATCATCTTCCTTTACCAGGGGCAGCGCCGGGTGCCGGTGCAGCAGGCGCGCCGGGTTGTCGGCCGCAAGATGTTTGCCGGCCGCTCGACCTACATTCCGCTGCGCCTCAACAACGCCGGCGTGATCTCGATCATCTTCGCGATCTCGATCTTGCTGCTTCCGCAGCAGGCGCTTTCGTGGTTCGGTCACGGTCAGACGATCAGCGGCGCCACTCTCTGGGCCGACGTCCAGCGCGGGATGCAAGCCTTCTCGGCGTGGCTCAACGTCTGGTTCACTCCCAACGGCGTGCTTTATAACGTCGTCTACTTTTTGCTGGTCGTCATCTTCACGTTCTTCTACAGCTCGATCGTCCTCAACACGCGCGACGTCGCCGACAATCTGAAGAAGAGCGGCTCCTTCATTCCGGGCATTCGCCCCGGCCAGCCGACGGTGGACTACCTCAACAAGATTCTGATGCGCATCACGACCGCCGCCGCGATCTATCTTGGCGTACTGGCGGTTCTGCCGGGTGCATTCCAGCGCGGCCTCTCGATCACGACCTTCTATCTCGGCTCGACCTCGCTGCTCATCGTCGTCGGCGTGGCGCTCGATACGATCACCCAGATCGAGGCGCGTTTGGCGATGCGCGACTACCGCGGGTTTATCAAACGGTAAAGGCGGCGAAGGCAGCTTTGCGAGTCATCTTTCTTGGGCCGCCGGGAGCCGGCAAGGGCACGCAGGCCCGAATCCTGCACGAGCGCTTCGGGTTGGCGCAGATCTCCACCGGCGATATCCTGCGCCGAAACTACGCGGAGCGCACGCCGCTGGGCATGGAAGCGGAAGAGTATATGCACCGCGGCGATCTGGTTCCCGACGCGCTCGTGATCGCAATGATCGAAGCCGAGCTAAAAGGCTTGCCCGAAGGCTTCGTCATGGATGGGTTTCCGCGCACCGTCGCGCAGGCGCAGGCCCTCGATGCAATGCTGAGGCGCCGCGGCTGGAAGCTCGACGCCGCAATTCTCTTTAGCGCCGACCGTCCAACCCTGATCGCGCGCCTGGCTTCACGTTGGACGAATCCCCGCACCGGCAGAACCTATAACGTGCTCACCAATCCGCCGAAGGTCGCGGGCATCTGCGATGAAGACGGCGGCGAACTGATTCAGCGCGACGACGATTGCGCTGCGACCGTCGCGACTCGCCTCGACGTTTACGACGCGCAGACGCGCCCGCTGATCGCCTATTATCGCAAGACCGGGAAGCTCGCTGAAGTCGATGCGCTCGCAAGCGTCGAGGCGGTCGCTGAAGCAATCGCCTCGGCCGTCGGCGCAGCTCAAACGCCGGGAGCGCGATGGTAACGCTCAAGTCGCCGCGCGAGATCGAAACGATGCGCCGCAGCGGGAAGATCACCGCGCGCGTGCTGACAGGTTTGATGAAGACGGCGCGCCCGGGAATGACGACCGGCGAGCTGGATGCGCTCGCCGAGCGCGGCATCCGCGAGGCGGGCGGCACGCCGACCTTCAAGGGTTACAACGGCTTCACGGGCTCGATCTGCGCCTCGGTCGACGATGAGGTCGTCCATGGAATTCCAGGCTCGCGCGTGCTCCGCGACGGCGACCTGCTCTCGATCGATATCGGTACCACGCTCGATGGTTACGTCAGCGATAGCGCGGTAACGATTCCCGTTGGCAACATCACCGGACAGGCGCGGCGCCTACTCGAGGTGACGCGGGAGTGTCTTACCATCGGGATCGGGCAGATGACGCTCGGTAAGCGCGTCGGCGATATCGGTGCGGCGGTGCAAGCGCATGCGCAACGCCATGGCTTCGGCGTCGTGCGCGAGCTGGTCGGTCACGGGGTCGGCCGCGCGATGCACGAGGAGCCGCAGGTTCCCAACTTCGGCGAACCGGCGACGGGCATGGAGCTGCGCGCCGGCTTGGTGCTGGCGGTCGAGCCGATGATCACGCAGGGGAGTCCCCGGATCCGGATCCTCGGCGACGGCTGGACAGTCGTTACGGCAGATGGTAAACTCGCAGCGCACTTCGAGCACACGATCGCGGTTACGGAGGACGGCCCCCAGATTCTGACGCTGCGCGATTTCGCGGAGGATCCCGAGATCGAGCGGTACCACCTCAGCGGGGTCCATGGCGCGTAGACGCGGCGGCCGTCCGGCACGTGGCAAGAAAGCCTCGGTCGAGAAAGCCGCCAAGACTGTGAGCCCTAAAGAAGAAGCGATCGAGGTGGAAGGCACGATCGTCGAGCCGTTGCCGAACGCGATGTTTCGGGTCGAGTTGACCAACGGGCACCGCGTCCTGGCGCACGTTTCGGGGAAGATCCGGATGCACTTCATCCGCATCCTTCCCGGAGATCGCGTCCTCGTCGAGCTCTCGCCGTACGATCTGTCGCACGGCAGAATAACGTATCGGTATAAGTAAATACCTCTGTGTCATCCTGAGCGAAGGCTCCTGAGCGAGCGCAGCGAGTCGAAGGGAAGGGTGACGGATCAAAACAAGGTAAACTAGAATGAAAGTCAGACCGTCGGTCAAGAAAATTTGTGAAAGCTGCAAGATCATTCGCCGTGAAGGGAAAGTGCGCGTGATCTGCGACGTTAATCCCAAGCACAAGCAGGTCCAAGGGTAAGAGGACCCTTCGACAAGCTCAGGATTTTAAAGGAAAGTTTGAATTGATGGCTCGTATTGCTGGAATCGATCTGCCGCGCGAGAAGCGCGTGGAAGTCGCGCTGACGTATATCTTCGGCATCGGCGCGCCCACGGCGCGGAAGCTGCTTGCCTACACGCACGTGGATCCCAACGTGCGCGTGAAAGCGCTCAGCGAGGAGGACGAGAAGAAGCTGCGCGATGCGATCGACGCACTCCAACTGCGAGTCGAGGGAGACCTGCGCCGGGAGGTTCAGGGCAACATCAAGCGGCTGATGGATATCGGCTGCTATCGCGGAATGCGGCACCGCCGCGGGCTGCCCGTTCGCGGTCAGCGCACCAAAACCAACGCGCGCACGCGCAAGGGGCCGAAGCGCACCGTTGCCGGCCGTAAGAAAGCCATAGCCAAGAAGTAGCACGCCGGCCGTGAAAGCGGTGGTTACCGCCGGCGGCCGAATCGACGGCGCCTTTGCAGCGGCGGCCGGAACGAACGTCAAAGCGCTGGCGCCGATCGGCGGCGTCACCATGCTGCAGCGAATTATCGATGCGCTTCGCGGCGCCGGTGCGACGCGCATCGCCGTGATCGGCGGCGCCGCTGTGCGTACTGCCTGTGGCGCGCAGGTCGAGCGCGTTGTGGACGAGAGTGCCTCGGGAGCGCAGAATCTACTGCGCGCGCTTGGCGCGTGGCCCGATGAGGGCGGCGCGCTGCTATATGCCACTAGCGACCTTCCCTTCGTTACCGCCGCCGACATCGGCGATTTTGCCGCGCGCGTGGAACCCGGCGCGCTCGCAATCGCACTGGTTGACTTCGGCACGTTCAACACGCGCTTTCCCGGTGCGCCCGCTCCCGGCATCACGCTGGCCGGCGAGCGCGTAATCAACGGCGGCCTCTTCTCGATTCCGGCGGGGAGCGCGTCGCGGCTCGCCACGCTCGCAACGCGCCTCTTCGATGCGCGCAAAGCGCCCTGGCGAATGGCGAGCCTCGTGAATCCGTTGGTTTTCATCCGCTACTTTCTCGGCACGCTGAGCATCGCGCAGCTTGAAGCGACCGCGCAAAGGGTTACGCAAGTTCCGGCACACGCGGTCCGCAACTGCGCCCCGGCGCTCGCCTTCGACGTCGACACGTTCGCGGAGTATGAGTACGCGCGCGCGCAGCGCTAACGCACCGGGCTCGCGCTCTTCTGGCTCGGCATTCAAGCCGTCTGGGGCGCAATGCTGGGTATCTCGCTGCAGGCGCGCACGATCGAGCTGGCCGGCGGCAATGTGCTGCTCGCCTACGGTCGCCTCGCGACGGCTGGGGCAATCGCGGCGGCGGTCACACAGATCGTCGTTGGCTTTTGGTCGGATGCGCGCCGTCGGGGTGGGAGCCGGCGGATCGAGTTCTACGCCGTCGGCGCGCTGGCGGGGGCCGCTGCGATCGGCCTGTTCTACGACGCGCACACCTTCGCGACGTTGACGGTCGCCTTCATCGCGCTGCAGGCCGCGCTCAACGTAGCGATCGGACCCTACCAGGCGATCATTCCCGACTTCGTCGCGCGCGAGCGCACCGGAATCGCATCGTCGTGGATGGCCGCACTGCAGAGCGCCGGCAACGCAATCGGGGCGCTGGCCGCGAGCTTCATCGGCAGCGCGCGTATGCTCGGCGGCGTGCTCGCCGGGCTGCTCTTGGCGACCTGCGCGATAACCCTCGCGCACATCCGCGGTTTAACGCTGCAACATACGGTGCCGCAGCCGCAAACGCGTCCGCGCCTGACCCGCGCCTTCGTCGATCTGTTCGTCTCTCGCGCGCTGGTATATGTCGGCTTTTACACGTTGCTGGGCTATCTGCTCTTCTACGTTGAGGGCGTGCTGGGAAGCGCGACGCTCGCGAGTGCGCGGCGCGAAACCGGTATCTTGATCGTCACGTTCACGCTCGTCGGCGCGCTCGGTGCGGCACTCGCCGCGCGGCCGAGCGATCGCCTCGACAAACGGTTGGTCGCAACGGTGGGTGCGGCCGCATTCATCGCAGCGCTCGCGGTTTTCGTTGCGTCGCACGGCATCGCCGGCGCTGCGGCCGCCACGCTGCTGGCGGGGATTGGTTGGGGCATCTTTCTGGTGGCGGACTGGGCGATCGCGTGTCGCATTCTTCCATCGAATGCGATGGCTGCGGCGATGGGCATCTGGAACCTTGCGGTCGTGCTTCCGCAGATCGTCGCGCCGGCGCTCACTACTGCGGTCCTCGCGGCCTTGCGTTTGAGCGCCGGTGCGCAGGCGCCGCGCGTGGCATTCTTATTAGCCTTAGCTGAGACTTTGGTCGGGGTTGCTTGGCTCTGGCGCTTACCAAGTTGCGCAATTGAGTGAGAACCGGTATGTTGTCGGTATGCGAGCGGAAACGCTGTCGAGCGCTTGCTCGCCTGAAACATGCCGGTGAGGGACCGCCTCATCGGCAAAAAACCATGTCTTAATTTAAGGAGGCACTAGTGAAACGACTGAGCACCGGAGTGCTCGCCGCGCTCGTAGTAGCGCTGTGTGGGCTCAGTGCGGTTGCAGCTCCGTCGAACGCGACGCAAGGAAACGTTGGAAACAACGTCGCGCAGATGGGCACACCCGCGGCGGACTTCGGATCTCCGCCGTCGGGTCAGGTTCCGATTCTGTACAACGATCATCACGTCTACAGTAAACCTGACATCAACAAACAAGGCCGCGTGCTGGCCGCGCTCGTTAAAGGTGGCACGCTGCTCATTCCGCTGCGCTCGATGTTCGAACAGATGGGCGCAACGGTTTCGTGGGATGCGGGAAGCAAGACGGCCACCGTCTCGAAACCCGGCGCCGAGGTCAAGGTGACCGTCGGCAAGCCGGAGGTCGTGATCAACGGTGAGTCGCGTCCGCTCGACGTTCCCCCGATGATCTATCAAGGTACGGTCGTCGTACCGGTCCGCGTGATTTCGGAAGGCATGGGCGCCTACGTGCTGTGGGTTCCGGATCGTAAGCTGGTGGTCGTGCGTTACGTTCCCGCAACGCCGCCGCCGAGCCCCGCTCCGCCGCCACCGCCACCGCCCCCGCCGCCCCCGCCGCCGCCGACGCCGGCTCCGATTCATACGCCGAACGTCGCGTTCGTCGCGGGCGACTACCTCTTCAATCCCAAGGTATACAACCAGTTCTCGCCGGGTAACGGTGGACCGGGATCCTATAGCGTTCGCGGCGGTGCCGAGTTCGACGCAGTAGGCCTCCCGCTGATGCTGGAAGTCGACTACGAGAACATGCAGTATCCGCATAATTGCGGCGTTCCCGTAACCGCGGGTTATGCTGCGGGACCGGAGTGCTACGTCACGACGATCGGGTCGCGAGGCTCGACGTACGTGCCGGCATTCACGGCCGTCAATCGCGACTTCGATGTACGTTTGGGCTATAGGATCTTCAATCCGCACGTCTACATCGCGATCGGCTATCTCTGGGGCTCTACCAACTACGGTTACCCGAACTTCAATGCCGTAGGTGCCGGTCTCGAGAAGCTCCCGGATTGGGGCCACTCGTTCACGTACTTCGGTTCGGTCTACTACTATCCGAATGCAAATGGCTCGTATACAACCAGCTCGGCGGCGACTCCGCCGAACGAGAGCGTTCGGACTTGGGTACAACTTCCTGAAGTACAAGGTCGGAGTCGCCTTCGCAGTTCATTCCGTCGGTCGCCATTGAGGCCGGCTGGAACGGCGAGAACGGGGCCAACAAGAACAACTTCCCGGTCTCGTATAACTCTAACGGCGCGTTCGCCGGTCTGCTCTTCCTCGCTCCCTTCTAGGGTTTGAGGAACGCCGGCTGGAGCCGGCAAAAGAGCGCAAGCAAACGCCGCGTCGGTAAACCGACGCGGCGTTTACAATTGCCGGTCGCCGGGAATCGGGTATTAGGCTTTTTATATTAAGGAGGCGCTAGTGAAACGACTGAGTACGTGGACGCTCGCGGCGCTGATCGTTGGGTTCTGTGGACTCAGCGCGGCGGCTCAGACGAACCCGCCGCCGGCGGACTTCGGATCTCCGCCGTCGGGTCAGGTTCCGATTCTGTACAACGATCATCACGTTTACGGTAAACCTGATATCAACAAACAAGGCCGCGTGCTGGCCGCGCTCGTTAAAGGTGGCACGCTGCTCATTCCGCTGCGCTCGATGTTCGAACAGATGGGCGCAACGGTTTCGTGGGATGCGGGAAGCAAGACGGCCACCGTCTCGAAACCCGGCGCCGAGGTCAAGGTGACCGTCGGCAAGCCGGAGGTCGTGATCAACGGTGAGTCGCGTCCGCTCGACGTTCCCCCGATGATCTATCAAGGTACGGTCGTCGTACCGGTCCGCGTGATTTCGGAAGGCATGGGCGCCTACGTGCTGTGGGTTCCGGATCGTAAGCTGGTGGTCGTGCGTTACGTTCCCGCAACGCCGCCGCCGAGCCCCGCTCCGCCCCCGCCGCCACCGCCGCCGCCTCCGCCGCCACCGACACCAACACCGCGGCCGGCCTTCAACGAAGCCTTCGTGGCCGGCGACTACATCATCTCACCGAAGGTCTATAACGAGTTTAGCCCCGGGAACACCGGCACCAGCTCGTTCGCCGTTCGCGGTGCGGGTGAGTTCGATCTCGGCAAGATTCCCTTCATGGTGGAAGGCACGTTCGAACGCTATCAGTATCCGCATAACTGCAACGGCTACGTTCCGGGCACCACGACGTACGTTCCGGAGTGCTACGTGACGACGATCGGCGGCGCGGGCAGCTCGCCGGTTACCGTGACGTCGCCATTGTACGATCAGGATGCCGAAGCGCGCCTCGCTGTCCGCGTCCTCCAGCCGCGCGTCTATCTCGGCGTCGGCTACATGTGGGTCTCGGGCAACTACGGCTACCCGAACATGAACTCGTTCGGTTTCGGTGGCGAAAAACTGCCGGACCTCAACCATGCGCTGTCGTTCTTCGGCAGCGTCTGGTACTACCCGAACGTCAACGGCTCGTACGCCGCGAAGGTTACCAATCCGGCCACGCCCAGTTCGTACAGCCTCGGCTACAATATCCTCAAGTACCAGGTCGGCATCGACTACGTGATCGGCAACAGCCCGGTCTTCGTCGACCTCGGCTGGATGGGCGATAGTTGGACCAACAAACAGAATGCTCCAATAAACCGCAGCTACAATGGCCCGTTCGCCGGGATCGGAGTCTTCACGCTCTACCCCTAGCAAGCAAGCGGAACAAGCACGGAGGAAAAAGGGGGCTCGTCGTTTTGACAAGCCCTCTCCCCGTCATCCTGATTTAACGCTAAACGCTGTCATCCTGAGCGAAGGAACGCAGTGCCGTAGTCGAAGGACGAAAAGCTCGTGTCATCCTGAGCGAAGGCACGCTGCGCCCTGAGAAGGCCCGTAGTCGAAGGACGAAAAATCGCATCACCCTGAGCGAGCGCGAAGCGCGAGTCGAAGGGCGCTCGCTCAGTATAGCTCAGGACAGACTCTACTTCGACTCGCTACGCTCGCTCAGTATCGCTCGAAGGATAAACTCCGGAGCGCTGCTGTCATCCTGAGCGAAGGGCCGCAGGCCCGTAGTCGAAGGACGAAAAGCTCGTGTCATCCTGAGCGATACTGAGGAGCGCAGCGAGCCGAAGTGAGTCGAAGGACGAAGGGACTCCATACACAAGCTAGCGAGCCCTTTCTCGATTCCAATATTAAGACGCGTTATTCGCACGACTGGCCAAGTAAGTTATAATGGGGCATGAGGCTCGCGCACCTCAACTTGACGCTGCTCCTTACGGCCCTGGTGTTCTACCTCGGTATCATCATGATCAAGCCGCACGGACTCGTTCTGGCGATCGCCCGTCTGGGCATGCTTTGCTTGGTAGCTGAGGCAGTACTCCCCATCGTGGGACTAGGGATTCCCTAAGAGAGCGGCCCCGCCCGAGGGCGTTGACCCGGCCTCGGGCGCTAAGGTAAGATACCTTCTTGGCACCTTCGGGGTGCCGATAGGCCTTCATGTGTTTAATCGGGAGAGATTTTGGCTGCTAAGAAGCAAACGAAGTCGCGGCGCAAGCGCGAGGTAAAGAACGTTCTGTCGGGGGTGGCGCACGTCCATGCCTCGTTCAACAATACGATCGTAACGATTAGCGATCCGCACGGCGGCGTGATCTCCTGGGCCTCCGCCGGCAATCTAGGTTTCAAAGGTTCGAAGAAGTCGACGCCGTTCGCAGCGCAGATGGCGGCCGAAGCTGCCGCGCGCAAAGCGATGGAGCACGGTATGAAGTCGACCGAAGTGCTCGTCAAAGGGCCCGGCGCCGGACGCGAAGCCGCGATTCGTTCGCTGCAAGCCGCCGGCCTCGAGATCACGATGATAAAGGATGTAACGCCGATCCCCTACAACGGCTGCCGTCCCCCAAAGCGGCGCCGGGTTTAGCAGCGAATGTCGCGTTATACCGGACCCGTCTGCCGCCTCTGCCGCCGCGAAACCGCGGCCAGCAAGACCGGCGAAAAAATCAAACTCTTTCTCAAGGGCGATCGCTGCCTCTCACGCATGTGTGCCGTCGAACGGCGCGGTACCGCTCCCGGTCAGAAGACGGCGGGCAAGTCGCGCACGAAGGTCTCCGAGTACGGACGCCAGTTGCGCGAGAAGCAGAAGATGCGCCGTTACTACGGCGTGCACGAGACGCAGTTCGAAAACTACTTCCGCGAGGCGGCGCGCGTCCCGGGACAGACCGGCCGCACCTTCTTGCAGCTGCTCGAGCGCCGCTTCGACAACGTCGTCTACCGGTTGAACCTGGCGACCAGCCGCGCACAGGCGCGCCAGCTGATCACCCATCGCCATTTTCGCATCAACGGACGTATCGTGAACATTCCGTCTTACGTCGTGCGGCCGGGCGACGTTATCTCCATCGCGCCGGGCAGCCTCAAGTCGCCGGTCTTCGAATCGAATCTCGAAGTGGCACAGTCTCGCCGCCCACCCGACTGGCTCGAGTGGAACGACCAAGAGAAGACGGCCAAGGTTCTGCAGCCGCCGCCGCGCGAGCAGATCGATACGCCGGTCGACGAACAACTCATCGTAGAGTACTACTCTCGCTAGCGCTAGCTGCGCTCGCAACAAAACAGGAATCCGCTGTTAGGCGTACGATCGTCGCGCGTTTGGGATGCGCGGCGGATAACGTAAGCAGCAACAAAGGAAAAAACAGAGACACATGACCATGTTGGAAACGCCGGTCGGCGCAACCATCGAGGTTCGCGAGCGTCGCGACAACTATGCGAAGTTCGTCATCGAGCCCCTCGAGCGAGGCTTTGGCATCACGCTAGGAAACGCGCTGCGACGCGTGCTGCTTAGCTCGATCCCCGGCGCAGCCGTCACTTATATGAAGATCGACGGCGTGCTGCACGAGTTCTCGACCGTCCCGGGAATGGTTGAGGATACGATCGCGCTGATGCTCAACCTCAAGGGACTGCCGGTTAAGCTCAACACCGAGGAGCCGAAGGTGCTGACGCTTTCGGTTAGCGGTGCGCGCGAGGTGACCGCGGGCGACATCGTGCCCGATGCGGACGTCGAGATCCTCGATCCACAGTATCGCCTCGCTACGCTCTCGGCGAAGGACGCGAAGCTGACGATGGAGATCGGCGTGGAGAAGGGACGTGGCTACGTGATGGCCGACCGCCAGCGCAACGTCGAGCACATGATCGGGCTCATACCGCTCGATTCGCTCTTCTCGCCGATTCGCAGGGTGAACTTTACGGTCGACGATACGCGCGTCGGGCAGAGCGTCGACTACGACCGCTTGACCATCGAACTCGAAACGAACGGGTCGATTACGCCCGACGAGGCGCTCTCGCAGGCGGCTTCGATCATGCAGGAGCAGCTCGACTTCTTCGTCTCGTTCACGAATCGCGCCGAGCCGCTGCCGGAGGCGCCGCCCAACGAGTGGGATGTTCCGGTCGAGACGCTCAACCTTTCGGTGCGTTCGTTCAACTGTCTCAAGCGTGCCGGCATCTCGAAGGTCTCCGAGCTACTGGACCTGACAGAAGACGAGATCATGAAGATGCGCAACTTTGGCAAGAAGTCGCTCGACGAAATCAAGCAGGTTCTGGCTGAGAGGGGGTTGACGCTGCGTCAGTCGTAGCGTCGTAAGACATGCCGCATTCGATCGCGTACAAGCGACTCTCCCGCACCGACGGTCACCGCAAGGCGCTGCTGCGCAACCTTGCCACGTCGCTCTTCAAACACGAGAAGATCGAGACGACCTCGACCAAGGCGAAAGAGATCAGCCGCGTCGCCGAACGCTTGATCACGACCGCAATGGCCGGCGACCTCGCCGCCCGCCGCCAAGTGGCCGAGTACGTCACGGAGCCCGCAGTGGTGAAGAAGCTCGTCGAACAGATCGCGCCCGCACTCAAAGGCCGAACCGGCGGCTACACGCGCATCACGAAGACGCGCGTCCGCCAAGGCGACGCCGCCGAACTCTCGCTCATCGAACTCGTGATGTAATCCACTCCGTGTCATCCTGAGCCCTTCGACTCGCTGCGCTCGCTCAGGACAGGCTAAGTCGAAGGACGAAAATGTGTGTCATGGTGAGCCTGTCGAACCATGACACGAAGAGAACATGAGCTACCACGCCGAATCCCGCGCGCTCGACGAAGAAATTCTCAGCGTCATCGCCGCGTGGCACCGAACGTGGCGAAACGCTGGACGACGAGGCCTTTAACGACCTCGCGCTGCGCCTCTTTGGCTACCAGCTCCGCTATAACGAACCCTACGCGCGCTACTGCGAACGGCTCGGCGTAACGGTCGATGGGCTTCCGAAATCGTGGGAGAGAATCCCCGCCGTCCCCGCGCCCGCGTTTAAAGAAGCCGCCATCACGACGTTCGACCCGCAAACCGCAGCGCTGGTCTTCGAAACGAGCGGCACGACCGCCGGCGCCCCCGGCAAGCATTACCTCGAAACTCCAAGGCTCTACGACGCCGCGCTTCTCGCCGGCTTCGATCGCTTCATCCTCACGGGCGCCCCGCAGTTTCGCTACTTTAACTGCGTGCCGAATCCACGCGAAGCGCCGCACTCGTCCCTTGGCTACATGATGGCCCACATCGCCGACGAACGCGGCGATGGAAAGACCGGCTGGTATCTGCGCGATGGAACGCTGCTTTTCACCGAGTTCCAGAGCGACATGCGCCGGGCAATCGGCGCGAAGCAGCCGGTCTGCCTCGCGACAACCGCCTTTGCGCTCGTCCACCTGCTCGAAGCACTCGAACGCGAAAGCCTGAAGGCGCCGCTGCCTCCTGGCTCCCGCATTATGGAGACCGGCGGCTTCAAAGGCCGCTCTCGCGCCGTTTCGCGCGAGGGACTCTACGATCGCGTCTGCGACCGCTTCTGCGTCGACGCAAACTCAATCGTAGCGGAGTACGGTATGACGGAACTAACCTCGCAATACTACGACCGTTTACCCGACAGCGGTCC
Source organism: Vulcanimicrobiota bacterium (assembly GCA_963754565.1). Classification (GTDB taxonomy): domain Bacteria; phylum Vulcanimicrobiota; class Vulcanimicrobiia; order Vulcanimicrobiales; family Vulcanimicrobiaceae; genus Cybelea. Next base: position 121,223 of record CAVWGL010000002.1, read on the forward strand.
GCTGGCGCAACGTCGCAAAGTCTCTCCGCCCTGGCTGCGCACGCGTGTCGTCGGTCCCGACCGCCGAACGCTGCCCAACGGTGAGGTCGGCTCGCTGCTGCACCTCGATCTCGCGAATCGTTCTTCATGCATCGCGATCCAAACCGAAGATCTCGCCATGCAGCACGATGACGGCTTCGTACTGCTCGGCCGCGCAACCGACGCCGAACCGCGCGGCTGCTCGTTGGATGCGGAGGATTTGGCGTTGCGTGGCGAGGCGAAGCTGAGCTTCGATCTCAGCGCGGCGCTAACGGCGCTTCGCGATGACCGCAAGCGCTGAGCTTACTGACGGGCACAGCGCTCGTTACCGGGCTTGATCGCATCGGCTACTTGACTCTCAACGATTCCGGTGATGCGTTGGCTGATCATGATGCCGCTGTGAATGCGACCGACTGGCGTGCTCCCGAAGAGCGAGGGCAATGTCCGCTCGATGCCGTCGTCGCCGGACCCTAGCTAAGAGTCGTGGCTGCCGCTATCGGCTACGGTCGTCGAGCGATATATCGCATCGAGCGATAACTCACCCTCACCGAGCGGCACCGGCATTGCATCGTAGGTTTCGGTGCGCCAGGAGCCTCCGAGATGACGGCGATCGACTTCAACGCGGCGCGACTCGGAATGAACGATAATGTAAGCATCCAACGATGGAAGCGAGCGGTATGCACTGCGTTTCTCGACCAGGTCGTATGCGCGTGTAGTGTGCGAAAGCACCTCGACGGCGACGCGCGGGCTTTGGATCACCGTTGCATCGTCTGAGATAGGCTCGCACGTAACCGTAACGTCAGGATAATAATAAGTCTTCGGCGAGATGAGGACTTTCATGTCGCTGCCGAACGCGCGACACGGCGAGGGAAATGCACTCACGAGCAGCAAGCGGACGTTAAACGCGATCTGGTCATGTGCGGCTGTTCCACCGGCGAACGCGAAGATGAAGCCCTCGTGAAGCTCGAATTTTTCGGGCTGTGCTGCCTCCCATTGAAGAAAGGTGGCCGCATCTAGCTCAGGGATAATTGGCTGCCGCATTACTATCCTAGACTAGCCCTTCCCGCGATGCCGGTCAAGCGCGGCGCCGCGAAGAGATAACGCCGCTATTGAGTCCGCTCGTCGCCAAACCTCCGGAGACTCGCGCATACTCAACCTTCACGCACCGGTCGACAACGACGTGCATGCCGGCGCCGTCTGCGAGCGCAATGGCCTCTTCGTTAATAACCCCATACTGAAACCAGATCGCCGGCGCGCCGATCGCGATCGCCTCATTAACGAGCGGAACCAAGTCGCTCGGCTTTCGAAATACGTCCACTAAGCTCGGCGCGCCGCGTTCCGCCGCGTACGCCGCAAGCGACGGATAGGCGCGCACGCCGTCGATCTCGCTCAGCGTTGGATTGATCGGCGTCACGTCGTACCGCGTCTGCGTGCGTAAGTAGGAGAAAACGGTGTAAGAAGGACGCAAGGGATTGCTCGACGCCCCAACCATCGCGATCGTCGAGATTCGCGAAAGCAGCTCGCGAATCTCGGCAGCCGTAGCGAGAATCACCCGGCCGCTCGCAAGCCGCGGTCGAGATCCCACAACAGATCGGCGATCTCTTCGAGGCCTACCGAGAGCCGTACGCTCTCGGGCTCGACGCCGGCTTTGCGCAACTCCTCATCGTTGAGCTGCGAGTGCGTGGTCGAAGCCGGCGCAATCACCAAGCTCTTCGCGTCGCCGACGTTTGCCAGATGACTCCACAGCTCGAGCGCGTCGATGAAGCGGCGCGCGGCTTCGCGGCCGCCGCGCAGTCCAAAGGTAAAGATCGAACCGATCCGCGGCTCGCGCACCCAGGCAACCTCCGGGCGTTCCCGGAGAAACGAGACCACCGCCTGCGCGTTACGTACGTGCCGCTCCATCCGCAGCTCGAGCGTCTCGAGGCCCATCAGCATCAGCCAGGCATCCATCGGCGACATCGCCGCGCCGACGTCGCGCGAGACCTCCGCCCGCGCGCGCATCAGAAACGCATACTCGCCAAAGGTCTCGGTAAAAACTTTTCCGTGATAGCCGGGGCTCGGCGTCGCAAGCAGAGGATAGCGGCCGTTATTCCACGGGAACTTCCCCGATTCAACGAGCACGCCGCCGATTGCCGTGCCGTGTCCGTTGATGAACTTCGTCGCGGAGTGCAGCACGATGTCGGCGCCGTGAGCTATCGGCCGGCAGAGAAACGGCGTCGCAAACGTGTTGTCGACGACCAGCGCCACGCCGGCATCGTGCGCGGCCGCCGCGAACGCCGGCAAATCTGCCACCACGCCCGACGGATTGCCGACCGTCTCCACAAAGACGAGTTTCGTCTCGGGCCGAATCGCCGCGCGCACCGCAGCGAGGTCTTCGGCCGAAACGAAGGTCGTCTCGATGCCCATCCGCTTCACCGTGACGCCGAGCTGCGTGACCGTTCCGCCGTACACGTTCTGCGTGCAGACGAGATGATCGCCGGCCTGCGCGAGTGTCAGCACCGTGGCAAGCTGCGCGGCGAGACCGCTCGAGAAGGCAACTGCTCCTAGGCCGCCCTCCAAGCTCGCCATGCGCTCCTCAAATGCGGCGACGGTCGGATTGCTTATGCGGCTATAGATGTGGCCGTAGCTGCGCAGCGCGAAGAGCTCCGCCGCCTGCTCGCTCGAACCGAAGACGAATGCCGTGGTCTGGTAGATCGGCACGGCACGCGACCCCGTTGCGGGATCGGGTACGCTCCCGGCGTGGATGGCGCGCGTGGCGAAGCCAAAGCGGTGCTCGTGCTGCATAAAATCGAAGGTCTCGGCGCCTTCTTCGCGCTATAATGGACATATCATGGGAATGACGCTCACCGAAAAAATTCTCGCGCGACACGCCGGGCTAGACCGCGTCGAGCCGGGCCAGATCATCAACGCGAAGGTCGATCTCGTCCTCGCCAACGAGCTCTCCGCGGCCGTCGCCATCAGCGTGATGCGAAAGATCAAAGGCGCTAGCAAGGTCTTCGACCGCAAGCGCATCGCGCTCGTCGCCGACCACTTCGTTCCGGCGAAGGACGCGCAGTCCGCAGGCCTCGCGCGCCTGATGAAAGACTTTGCCTTCGAGCAGGAGATCGAGCACTTCTTCGACGTTGGACGCGGCGGCATCGAGCACGTCGTGCTCCCCGAAGAAGGCTTGGTCGCGCCCGGCGAGCTCATCGTCGGCGGCGACTCGCACACGTGTACCTACGGCGCCTTTGGCGCCTTTGCTACGGGCATGGGCTCGACCGATATTGCGGCGGCCTTCGTGCTCGGCGAAGTCTGGCTGAAGGTTCCGGCCTCGATCAAACTCGTTTACAGCGGAACGCCTGGTCCGGCGGTCTATGCGAAAGACATCATGCTGCGCACGGTAGGCGAACTTGGCATCGACGGCGCGACCTATCGCGCGATCGAGTATCACGGCTCGACGGTCTCGCAGCTCTCGATCACCGGACGCATCACGATGGCCAACATGGCGATCGAAGCGGGCGCCAAGAACGGCATCTTCGAGGCCGACGAAAAGACGCTCGCTTACGTAAAGGAGCGGACCGATCGCCCGTTCATCGTCGAGCATCCCGACCCCGATGCCGTTTACGAGCGCGTCATCGCGATCGACATTGCGGAGTTAGAGCCACAGGTCGCCTGCCCGCATACGCCCGACAACGTCCATCCGATCTCCGAGGTCACGCGCGACGACCTCGCGGTCGACCAAGTCTTCATCGGCTCGTGCACCAACGGCTACATTGACGACCTGCGCGTCGTCGCGAACATTCTCGACGGCAAGAAGATCGCGTCGAATCTGCGCGTGATCGTCAATCCCGGCTCGCAAAAAGTCTGGATGCAGGCTGCGGAAGAAGGCGTGCTCGCGAAGCTGGCCGCTGCCGGCTGCGCCGTGAATACGCCAGGCTGCGGCGCCTGCTTCGGCGGCCACATGGGAACGCTGGGCGACGGCGAGCGCGCGATTTCGACGACCAACCGCAACTACGTCGGCCGCATGGGCTCGCCAAAAGCCGAGATCTATCTCGCCTCGCCGGCCACCTGCGCCGCCTCGGCGCTCACCGGCCGCATCACCGACCCCCGTAGTGTCGAGATGGCGGTGGTGTCGTAATGGAAGCAACGCTGCGCGGACACGCGCATAAATACGGAAAGAACGTCGACACCGACGTAATCATTCCCGGAAAGTACTGCAACATCGTCGATCAGGCGGAGCTCGGAAAGCATGCGCTCGAAGGGCTCGACCCCGAGTACACGACACGCATGAAACCCGGCGACATCATCGTTGCGGAGACGAACTTCGGCTGCGGGTCGAGCCGCGAGGTCGCGCCGATCGCGCTCAAAGGTTCCGGTACCGCGGCCGTCATCGCGAAGAGCTTCGCGCGAATCTTCTATCGCAACGCGCTGAACATCGGGCTGCCGATCTTCGAATCGGCCGAGGCCGTCGACGGCATCGAATCGGGCGACGAGATCGAGCTCGAACCGGCCACCGGCGTCGTTCGTAATCTAACGAAAGGCACGACCTATCGCGCCGCCGAGTTTCCGCCGTTCATGCGCTCGCTCATCGACGCCGGCGGCCTCGTCCCCTACGTCGAACGCCGCCTCGCCGAAACCGGATAGGAAGTGAGCGCGAAGGTGTGTTAAAGCTTCGCGCGGCCCCTACGGCGGAGTGTAACCTCCAGGTTGGCTAATCCCACCTGGCGACGGACTCACGTTTTCAATCCACTTCTCTTTCGCGCGATACGATGCGGTGAACGGAACCTGGCCGCTTGTGCTCGTCAGCATGCCAAGCATGTCGGTCGTTCCGTCGAGCCGGCCTTCCATTAAGATCGTCGTGCCGTTGGGGAGCGAAACGATGAGCCGGACGTCTTGTCCGTCAACGCTGCCGACGAGCGGATACTTCTTTCTCGAAGCATCGAGATAGGTGCCGGTCAGCGAGCCGCCCTGCTGCTGCAGTATGAAGTGCGTGTACTCGGTCGTCTGGGGATGCTGGATCTGCACCTCCCAGACGCCGTTGAGCCCCTTGCGGGCGTTGGGGGGCGGGCTGGGTGTAGCGGAGCCGGCGGGGGCCGGCGACGCGGCACCGCCGCCCATTGGAAACGATGCCGAGGGCGTCGGAAGTGAGGTCCCGCTCGGTTGTGCGGGCGCCTCGGTCGCGGGCGCCGAGAGCGGCGGCGGCGTCGGGGGCGGGGTTGCGGCGACGGCCGCCAGGCGATTCGCGGGCGCGCCCGCAAGCGCAACCAGCGCCGCAACTACGGCGCCGGCGAAGACGAAAAAGGATGACGATTTCACGCATCTGGCTTTGGGAGCCGCGCCCAAGCCTCCTGTGGGATTGCCGCTTGCCACCTCTGTTATAATGCTAAGGCTGTGAAGAGTAAGATTCATCCAAAGTGGTACCCTGAAGCGCGCGTGCACTGTGCGTGCGGCAATACTTTCGTTACCGGTTCGACGCTCCCCGAGATCGCGGTCGAGATCTGCGCCGCCTGTCATCCGCTCTTCACCGGGCAGCAGAAGCTGGTCGATACGGCAGGCCGCGTCGACAAGTTCAATCAGCGTTCGGCCGCTGCGCGCAAGAAGCAAGAGGAGGCTGCAGCCCGCCAGGCCGCGCGCGAGGCTAAGAAGGCCGCAGCCGCAGCGGGCTAACGGCACCGCAGACTGACGCGCTAGCCGAGCGCCTCGAAACGATGGCGCGCCGCTTCGACGAAATCGAAGGCGAGCTCGCCAATCCAAGCGGAGAGTTCGACCAAGCGCGCTTCACCGCGCTGGTAAAAGAACGCGCGCAACTCGAAGCCCCCGTACAAACGCATCGACGCCTGGGCGACCTGCGTGCGCAGGTAAGCGCAAACGAGGCGCTTGCAAACGAAGAGGGCGGGGAGCTGCGCGAGCTGGCGCTGCTGGAGAACGAGTCACTGCGCGAACGCATCGCAAGCCTCGATGCCGAGCTGGCCGCGCTCATGGTGCCGCAAGATCCCGACGACGATAAAGACGTCTTCGTTGAAATTCGCGCCGGCACCGGCGGCGACGAAGCCGCGATCTTCGCCGGCGACCTCGCGCGCATGTACATGCGCTTTGCCGAAGGGCAGGGGATGAAGGTCGAGCTCGTCTCCGAGAGCCTTAGCGATGCCGGCGGCTACAAAGAGATCGTCTTTGCGCTCAAAGGAAACCAGCCGTTTCGCATGCTCAAGCACGAGTCGGGCGTGCATCGCGTGCAGCGCGTGCCCGCCACCGAGGCGCAAGGGCGCATTCATACGAGTACGGCGACCGTGGCGGTTCTTCCGCAAGTCGAAGACGAGGGCGAGATCGAGATCAAACCCGCCGATCTGCAAGTGGATACGTACAAAGCCTCGGGCGCCGGCGGCCAGTACGTCAACAAAACCGAGTCGGCGATTCGCATCACGCACCTTCCAACCGGACTCGTCGTCGCTTCGCAGCAAGAGCGCTCGCAGCAGCAGAATCGCGAGAAGGCGATGGCGATGCTGCGCGCCACACTCTACGACCGCAAGCGCCGCGAACAGGAGGAGGCCGTTGACTCACTGCGCCGCTCGCAGGTCGGCAGCGGCGAGCGCTCGGAGAAGATTCGCACCTACAACTTTCCGCAAGACCGCGTGACCGATCATCGCATCAACCGCAGCTTCGGCAACATCAAAGCGATCGTCGACGGCGACCTCGCGCGCATTGCCGAGGAACTCATCGCCGACGACCACGCGCGCCGGCTCGCAGGCGAATCCGATGGCTGAGGCGGCGCTGGCTACCTGGCACGAGCGCAACTGCCGGTGCGTTACGGCGACGAGCATTGCGCAGCTTCTAGCGCGCAGCGCGTCGCGCACCGACGCGATGCTGTTGCTGGCGCACGTTATGCACCGCGATCGCGCCTGGCTCTTGGCTCACGGCGATGAGTCTCCCTCGGCAGAGGAAGTCAAAGCGTTCGAGCGCCTCAGTGCGCACCGTAGCGACGGCGCGCCGATTGCTTATCTGATCGGAAGCGCCGGCTTCTACGGTCGCGAGTTCCTCGTAAACGAAAGCGTCCTCATCCCGCGCCCCGAAACCGAGCACCTCGTCGAAGAAGCGATCCGTTTCATCGGAGCCCGGGCCCTGCGTGTACTTGACGTCGGTACCGGTTGCGGCGCCATCGCCTGCACCATCGTCGCCGAAACGAATGCAACGGTTGACGCTACCGACATCTCACCGGCAGCAATCGAAATCGCAAAGAAGAATGCGGACCGCTTAAACGTATCCGCGCGCTGCAACTTCTACGTCGGCGACCTCACGGAACCGGTTAAGGATCAGAAGTACGACGTGATCGTCGCAAACCTGCCCTACATTCCCACGGATGACATTCCCCGAAGGCCGGACCCCATTGGATTCGAACCACGCATCGCGCTCGACGGCGGCCCTGGCGGGCTCTGTACGTACGATAGGCTGCTCCACAACCTAGCGCCTATGAAAGTAACCGGCGCCTTAATGCTTTTCGAAGCCGCTCCACCAACGATTCACCGCCTCGCCGAAATTACGAAGCTCGCTTTCCCGCGCGGCACCCTCTTGATCGGCCGCGACTACGCCGGCCTCGACCGTTACGTGAAGCTGCAACTCTGATCGGGCAGGGCGCTTACACCGCCTGGAATCGCTTGCCCAGCTAAGTATATTGTGGTAGCCTTGGTCACCTAGGTACTGGGCCGCCGCTCCCCTTGTCCGCGAGCGATCGGTAGGTAACAAAACCGCGCGATCGGACTAGGGCTGCGTTGAAGGGGGACCTATGACGCGCTCACCTCACACATCACGTTTTCGGCGCTTCGCCGCAATTCTGTTCGCAGCAGGGGCAATCGCGGTCGGGGCGTGTTCGAGCCCTGGTATCGGGCCATGGTCCGGTACCAATGCTTCGTCAACCGGAGCATCGAGCCGGAAGACCGTTTTTAAAGAAATGGCGCCTAAAATGATGTATTCGTTCCAGCCAGTCTACAAGGCGGGGACGAAGAACGACGAGGCGACAACTATCGACGACGAAAACTGGATCGCCCTCACCGCCACAGCCGGACCCGACGTTGACAGCTATACGGAGGCGTGCCCCAAAAATTCAACGAGCAACCATTACACTGACTGCGATGCCCCCTTCTACACCGCCTCCCCTAGCCCGCCGGCAACCGGCGTCTTCTTGAACGCGAACAACAACGACGACAGTAGCATTATTCAATATGCGGGTTACATGATATTTTCCTCGCCTCCAAAGGGCTACAGTTGCACGACTTGTGGAGCCGTGTACGATTGGAATGCGTCTAAGCTGAAAGGCACTTGGGAGCCTCTGATAGAGGACCCCAGCGATCACAGCTGCGGGGTGACGGAGCTCTTGGGGATCAATGGGTCAAAGTTCGTAGTAGGCTTTTATGAAACTAAGCAGGCTGGAACGTGCGTCAGCCGCCCTTTTGAAGAGTACTTGTATCCATATCCTAACGGCAGCCCGGTTTTCGTGAACCTTAGCGTTCCCGGCAGCACATCCGCGATCGCTACTGGAATCAACAATTTTGGAGACGTCGTCGGAACCATGACGCCATCGTCGGGATCGGGGACGGAAGCGTGGTATTATAACGACTTCAATTACGATACATTCTATATTAACTCCAACTCCAACAACACTGCAGCGCTCGGCATAAACGACGACGACGGCATTGTGGGCTCGTATACTGCAAGCTCGACAACGCATGGCTTTCTGGCCTGTGGGGGTCCGCCGTCCTGCAACATAACGACGCCCAATCCGCAATTCACCGACATTGACGAGCCAAACAGTGACAACTTCACGGTCGTAAACTCGCTAAACACACACTGGGCCATCACCGGACAGTTTGAAGATAACGCGGGCAACTTCAAGGGCTTTGTTGGAGACTGCGAGGTAGTCAGCGGGCTTTTCTGCCCCGGCAACTCTAGTGCGAGCCCGCGACGGCTGCCACGCGGAGCCCGCCCGCCCAGTGGACCGCGACCCTGAATCCAGGCGATTCGATCAATGCACGACGAACGGAGGGGTTTATGACTTGCTCGTTACGATTGTTGAGCCGGCAGACTCTCGCGCCTCTGGCGTTCGCAGGGAGCGCGTTTGCGGTTGGCGCGTGTACCAATACGGCTACGAGCAGTGCGGTACAACCTCTATCGAATCACGTAACTCCTGCGAAAACTATTACCTGGGCCTTCACTAAGGTCGAGAATACAACTGGAAGCAACTATGCAGTAACGGGTATCAACGACGCCGGCGTAATCGCTGGAACGTATACCGCCAAGCCCGTGAGCACCACAACTTATAAGAGCGTCACCAATAGCTACATCGCGGTTCCGCAAAGTTCCGGCACGTACCAGTTTACGAACGACAACTATCCCTACGCTGTGGAGAGCAACGTATCGGCGATCAATCCGGATGCTAACGCTACGGCAACCATGATCGAAGCAGGCTGGGTTCTCGAGCCCGGACACCTTAACAATTCCCCACCGTACCCCGCTTATGGAGTTGCCAACAATCACGGACTCTGGTCCGTAATGCATCCGCATCCCGGAGAGGATCAGTGCTCGAATTCGTCTGAAAAGATGGAGCTGTTGGGAATCAACGATGCGCAGACCGCGGTAGGCTTTTATACTAAAACGCCTACGTCTAAAGGCAACTGTACTACCGACGTAGCCTTTGAGGTCACTCCAGGCGGGAACTACAATTCCATCCTACCATCTTTGTCCAGCGACTACTCGTCTTCCATGGCGACGGGAATCAATGACAACAACGATACCGCCGGACTCGCCATGACGAGCTCAAAGGCGGTGGTCGCCTGGTATCTATGTAGTGGATCTCAAGGCACCCTCGAGGTCCTGAAGGTCCCCGGTATCCAGTTTTCCCCGCAGAATCCAATCAGCATAAATGGTTCTTGTAAGAACAGCTCCGAGATGATAGCCGGCTCGTACACGGATACCGCCGGCACGCACGGGTTCGTGTGCAACCCGAACGCAAAGAACAACAGTCAATGCAGCTCCTATGAAACAGTCCCTGACCCGTGTGGCGGCTGCGGAAGCAACAAACACGATACGGTCGTATACGGCATTAACGACAGTAACGACATCTGTGGAAGTTACTTCGACAGCGACGACGTGCAGGTCGGGTTCGTCGGGATTGCCTCTGGATCGGTGACATTGCGTCGAAAAGGCCGGGCATCGGGCGGTTCAGCGCAACCAATCGAAGGGCTGCGTCCGCAGGCTGTAAAGAGCCAAACCCCATGATGTGAACCCCGAAGCCGGGGTTCGCTCGGGCGACAATCAGCGGCCAAGGAAGCAACGTTGCCTCCGTAGAATAAGAACCGCCCGAGATGGCGAAGTACATATTCTTCACCGGCGGTGTCGTGAGTTCGCTTGGCAAAGGCATCACGGCCGCCTCCCTCGGACGGCTCCTCAAGGCGCGCGGTTTCAGCGTCTCCATTCAGAAGCTCGATCCGTATATCAACGTCGATGCCGGTACGATGAACCCGTACCAGCACGGCGAGGTCTTCGTGACCGAGGATGGGGCGGAGACCGATCTCGATCTCGGTCACTACGAGCGCTTCATCGACGAGAACCTGCAGCGAGCGAACAACGTTACGACGGGCCAAGTCTATAACTCGGTCATCGAAAAAGAGCGGCGCGGCGATTACCTCGGCGCCACCGTCCAGGTGATTCCGCACATAACCAACGAGATCAAAGCGCACATTAAACGTGTCGCGGAGGCCGCCCGCACCGACATCTGCATCATCGAAGTCGGCGGCACGGTCGGCGACATCGAGGGCCTGCCCTTCCTCGAAGCGATTCGTCAGATGCGCTACGACGTCGGCGACGAGAACGTGATGTACTGCCACTTGACTCTGGTTCCGCATCTCGGCGCCGCCGACGAGCTGAAGACCAAGCCGACGCAACACTCGGTGCGCGAGCTGCGCGGCATCGGAATCACGCCCGACGCGATCGTCTGCCGCACGCAATCCGCCCTGCCGATGCCGATAGAGCTGAAGGAGAAGATCGCGCTCTTTTGCGACGTTCCGCCCAGCGCCGTCGTGCAGAACATCGATGCCCTCACCATCTACCAAGTCCCGCTCAACCTCGAGGCCGAAGGCCTCGCCCAGGCCGCCGTCCGCAAACTCAATCTGCCGCCCTCGCGGCCGGCGCTCGAAGAGTGGGAGGCAATTGCCGACCGGTTGCTGCATCCCGAGCGCCGCGTGACGATTGCCTTAGTCGGAAAGTACGTCGAGCTCAAAGATGCCTACATCTCGATCAACGAGGCCCTCGCGCATGCGGGCATCTTCCATCGTGCGGCCGTCGAGATTCGCCGCATCGACTCGGAACTAATCGAAAACGAAGGCACCGACGTGCTGCGCGGCGCGCACGGCGTCGTCGTCGCGCCGGGTTTTGGCGCGCGGGGCGTGAAGGGCAAGCTCAAGGCGATCCAGCACGTCCGCGAGCGCCGGATTCCGTTTCTCGGAATCTGCTACGGCATGCAGTTGGCCTGCGTCGAGTTTGCGCGCAACGTTTGCGAGCTGCCCGATGCGATGACCAGCGAAGTCGACGAAACGACCGTCGATCCCGTCATCGACTTCATGCCCGATCAACGCAACCTCGAGGTCTACGGAGGCACGATGCGCCTGGGTACGTACTCGTGCACGCTCGAAGAAGGCAGCCACGCGGCGCGCGCCTACGGAGCGCTCGAGATCAGCGAACGCCATCGCCACCGCTACGAGTTCAACAACCGCTATCGCCCGATCTTCGAAGAGCACGGCATGCGCTTTTCCGGCCATCACTACGTCGACAAAACGCGCTTGGTCGAGGTCGTGGAGCTGCCGGCGGACATGCACCCGTGGTTCGTCGCCACGCAGGCGCATCCCGAGTTTAAATCGCGCCCCAACCACCCTGCTCCGCTCTATCGCGACTTCATCGGCGCAGCGCTGACGCACCAGGAGCGCGTCGAAGGGCGGACGACCAAACGCGAGGCGGCCAGCTGGACCCAGGCGTAATCACCGCCGTCGTTCTCACGCGCGACGAAGAGCGCAACCTGCCACGTGCCCTCACCAGTCTGCCGCGCGGCGTGCATCTCCTCGTGCTCGACGCGCGCTCCGACGATCATACCGTGGAGTTCGCGCGCAGCGCGGGTGCCCAGGTGATCGAGCGCGAGTGGACGGATTTCGTGGATGCCCGACGCTTTGCGCTCGCGCAGGTGGCGACGCCCTGGACGTTGATGCTCGACGCCGACGAAGCGTTGGACGATGTGCTGTGCGATGCGATCTGCGACGCCCCCGAAAGCGTGGACGGCTATATCCTGCGCCGTACGACCTACTTCTGTGGCCACCCGTTGCGCATCTGGCGCAACGAACCGCTGCTACGGCTCTTCCGGACGGGCCGTGCCATGCTCAAACCGAATCCGGCGGCCTCGGAAGATGCGCTGTTGCACGAAGCCTGGGTCTGCGATGGGCCAACCGCCGAGCTTCCCGGCACGCTGCTGCACTATTCCTATCCCGACATCGCCACCTATCGCGCGAAGTACGATCGTTACACATCGCTCGAAGCGGAGGGAATCCACGCATCGTTTCCGCTGCTGCTCGCCGCAAGCGCCGCGAGCCTCGCGCGTCTGGGGTGGCTGCTCTTTGCAAAAGGTGCGCTGCTCGATGGCCCGCGCGGCTGGTACGTCGCATACCGCTCCGCCTTCTATCGTCCGGTCGCAATCGGTAAAGCGCTGTTGCAATGAATCGTCCGCGCGTTGGCCTCGATGCGCGGTTGACGCGACAGCTCTCGGTCGGCATGCAAACCTACACGCGCGAGCTCGTCGAAAGGCTGCCGCGCGTTGCGCCGGAGTTCGAGTACGTGCCCTTCGCGCACGGTGGCAATTTCGGCTGGGAGGAACAGGTCGGGCTGCCGCTGGCTCTGCGCCGCGCGCGACTCGACGTGGTCCACTTCCTCTCGCAGTACGCACCTGTGCTGCTGCCGCGCCGTTTTATCGTGACGATCCACGACCTGATTCATTTGCACTTCCCCGAGCACTTCAAAGCGAAGGTCGGCCCGTACTATCGGACGCTCGTGCGCCGGGCCTGCGCGCGTGCGGCGCGCGTGATTACCGACGACGAGCGAACCGTCGAGGATCTCGTCAACTTTCTCGGCACGGCACGGTCGAAGATTCGCGTGGTTCCGCTCGGCGTCGCGGAGAGTTTCGCAGAGAACGTCGAACCACACACCGCGCCGCGCCCGTACCTGCTCTACGTCGGCAACCATCGCCGGCATAAAGATTTACCGACGCTCTTTAGGGCCTGGGCGGCGCTGCCGCCGCAGCTTGCGGTGGACCTTTATCTCACCGGGCCCGACGATTTCGGCGGCGAACTGCAAGCGCGCAGCAATGCGACGCGCGCGATTGTAGCGCTGGGCGACGTTCCCGCCGAAAGGCTTGCGGCGTACTACGCCGGCGCGCGTGCGCTCGTGCATCCGTCGCTGCGCGAGGGCTTCGGTCTGCCGATGCTCGAGGCGATGGCCGCCCGTTGTCCGGTGGTTGCCTGCGAAGACTCCCTGCCGCACGTGCTGGAGGGGTCCGCGCTGAAGTTCGAAGCGCGGGACGTGGACGGCCTGGAGAGGGTGCTCGAGCGGCTGCTGGGCGACCAGGGCGAGCGCGACCGTTCGGTCAAGCTAGGAGAGCAGGCTGCCCAGGAGTTTACTTGGGATCGCTGCGCCCGTGCTACGGCCGACGTCTACCGAGAAGTATTGGAGTGAATCAGTGAAATGGAGTCTCGCGCTGCTGGTGCTTGCGCTGCTGGCAGCCGCCCCTCCGCCGCGCCCCATCGCGATCGTCATCAACGGCAACGTGCTCGCGATCGATCCTCCGCCGCGCTTCGAGAAGAAGGTGCTCTACGTTCCCGTGCGCCGCACCATTGAAGCCCTTGGGCTTCCTTTCGATCGCTCCGGCAATCACATCACGACGCAGGTGGGCGCCAAGAGCGTTATGCTGACGATCGGCAGCCGCATCGCGCAGATGGACGGCCAAAGTTTTACACTTGAAGGTCCCACGGTCGAACTTGCGAGCGTGCTCTACGTGCCGATCCGCTTCTTCACCGACGTGCTCGGCGCGCAGGCGCATTTCGACCGGCGCAGCAACTCAGTGATGATCGTCGCGCAGCTCGTCGGCCGCTCCGGGCGCGGCCTCATCTCGATCGGGGGCGGCGGCTTCGAACGCTTCGGCACGGTCGAGGCGGTTGACGTCCTCTCCGATCCCCCGACGATCTCGCTGGGCTACAACGGGGGCGTCAAGACCATTCACGTCGGCAATAACGCGAGCGTGGACATGGAGGACGTGAACGTGAACGTCACCTCGCCGGGCGAGCTCGGCGACGTTCGACCCGGCGATTTTGCGCGCGTCGAGATGCGCAAAGACGGTCGCGTCGAGCGCGTCGTCGACGAGTACGGCTCGCGCAACGGGCGGATCGTCGCGATCGCCAACGGCCAGTTCGTGTTGGAAGACGGCCAAGTGATCGCCGCCGGGCGTACCGCCGAGATCGCGCTCAACGGCAAGGCCGCCGCCTTTACCGATCTGCAGCCCGGCGACCAAGTGAGCATTCGCTACAACGTCGAGAGCAACGAGATTCGCGAGGTGCTTGCTAGCCGCAAAGTCGCGACCGTGAGCGGGCAGCAAGCCGAGATTGCCAGCGTGGATACCGACGCGACTCACCCGTTGCGCTCCGGTGACACGATCCACGTGATGCTCCACGGAACGCCGCACGGCAGCGCGGACTTCGACATCGGCTCCGACGTGGTCGGCCAGGCGATGCACGAAGAGGCCGCCGGCACCTATGCCGGCAGCTACGTGATTCCGCGCGGTGCCAACTTCGCCGATGTCGCGCTGATCGGCCGGCTGACGATTGGGAACGCTACCGCGCAAGCGCCCGCGCCGCAGTCCATCTCCGCGTCGAGCATCGCGCCGGGCATCGGCGATTTCGCTCCCGATTCGAACGCGACGATCGACACGAACCGGCCGGCCGTCTACGCAAGCTTCGTCGCCGATGCAATCCCCGTCAACCCGGCGAGCATCCTGCTCTGGGTCAACGGGCGCGACGTTACCTCCGAGTGCGTGCGCACGGCCCAGTTCATTCAGTACTTCCCGTCCTACGACTATCCGAACGGGCCCATACGCGTCACCGTGCGCGTCGCCGACCTGGCCGGCAACACCACCATGAAATCCTGGAGCTTCACGATTCGAGGGCGCTGATGGATGACTGCATCTTTTGTAGCATCGGCAGGGGCGCGGTGCCCGCCAAGATCATCGACCGCTCCGACGGCGTGATCGCGATCGAAGATCTCAACCCGCAGGCGCCCGCGCACCTGCTCGTCATGCCGCTCGAGCATTACGCCAGCATCGTGGATGTGGTGCGCGAAGCGCCGATGCTGGCGGAACGCTTAATGGCGCTCGCTTCAAAGCTGGGCGCGGCGCGCGGCGGCGACCGCGGCTTTCGCTTGGTCATCAATACCGGCGCCGAAGGCGGCCAAACCGTCGGGCACGTGCATGTGCACGTGCTGGCGGGGCGTTCGATGGCGTGGCCGCCCGGCTAGCCGAGCCTCCAAAATTGACGCTGTGCCCGCCCTGTGTTAACCTAGCCAAACGCGGCCCTACGGGGCCTAATTTTTCGTGCTTAGGCACGCCGAAAGGGGGGTTGTCAAAGAATGGAAGTTCGTATCGCACCGGGCGAAACGATCGAGAGCGCGTTGCGCCGCTTCAAGAAGGCCACCCAGAAGGCGGGGATTCTCGCCGAGGCGCGCAAGCATGAGCACTACGAAAAGCCGAGCGTTCGCCGCAAGAAGAAGTCTGCTGCGGCTCGCAAGCGCCGCGCGTAAGTCCTCCGTCTGATCGTGGGAACACTAAAGGATCGGATCTCGTCCGATCTCAAGGATGCAATGCGGGCGCGCGACCAGTTGCGCCTCGATACGCTGCGCTCCGCCCTCTCCGGCTTCATCTATAAGCGCACCGAGAGCGGACGCGACCTGTCCGATGCCGACGAGATCGAGGTCGTCAACCGCCAGGTCAAACAGCGCGCCGATTCGTTCGCCGAGTTCGAGAAAGCCGGTCGCGGCGAGCTCGCCGAGAAGGAGCGCAAAGAGCGCGAAATTCTGCTAGCCTATCTTCCCGCGCAACGCTCACCCGAGGATATCCGCGAGATCGTGCAGAGCGTCTTGGCCGAACTGCCTCCCGAGCAGCGCAACATGGGCGCCGTCATGAAGGTCGTGATGCCTCAACTCAAAGGCGCCGCCGACGGCAACCTGGTCCGCCAAATCGTCACCGAAGAGCTGGCGAGCTAACCTCCTGTCATCCTAACGCGGCTCCCAGGGAGGATGCGGCCCCCCCCGCGAAGTTTCGGGGGAGACCCTGCGCGTCGGGTTCGGAAGAGGGCCGAGAGATGAACGATATTCTGTCGCTGTGGCGATCGCCGCTCGATCGGGTCGCCATCACGCAAGCAGAGTCGCTAAGCGATCGGCAGCCGCGTTGTTCTTGCGAAATAGTGTACGGCACCGATTTCGATGCGATGACCGTTTACAACTTTGGGAGCTACGTCGTCGCCGCAAGTGGAAACAACATCACCGCGCTGACGAATATGTTCTCCGATATGTCCAGTGCGGGCATGGAGTCAGGCTATGGGGTGGGAGGCCTGGCCTTTATTCCGCAGTACAGCTATGGCATAAACCTGGGCGGCTTACTGCCTTTCCCGGTGCCCGACCAATGCAACATTGTCGCCTCGGGCGAGGGAGGCCCGCAGATCAGCGAAAGCGGGACCAGCTTTTTCCACTTCGTCATTAGCAGCAACGGAACGTTTCTCTCGTGTTCGGGCAGCGGATCGAGCGGCGGCAAGTACTTTCGGGGCTTGTCTTTTGAGTGGCAGGGCGCCACCGCAATTACCGATACGTGCATCGCGGCTGGCACATGGAACTGCAGGGCCATAAACTGCACCTTTACGAATTGCCCGACGGCCTTTGCGACTAGTTCATGTCTGGCGGTGAGACCGTCGACGGACTCGCGTGCACGATGGAACAATGCACGATTCAGTACCTGCAGGGGCCAAACACTGCCACGGCTGTCATTCTCGGTGCGCCGCAGTGCTCGGTGATAGGCCCGGGCGAGTTTGTGCAAGCCTCCCAAAGCAGCGGCGGCCCAAGCGGATGTACCTGCATTGCCGTGCAAGGCCCCTCCGAACACGCCGTAATCTGCGATATGTATATCTACGAGTGGACCTGGGGCGTAGACTTCTCCCAGCCGTCGACGCACGAAGGAGCGCAATATACCCATATCACGAACTGCGAGATTATCTGCTGGCAGACCGCGTTAAACCTACGACCTCCAGCAGGTACGACCAGCACGACCGCAGGCATCAAGGTCGCGGGCTGCGTACTGGCCAAGGCGAGCGACTCGAACGATGCGCACGCGATTGTCTTTATAGACCTGAACGGAGCGCCGAGCAACACCCAACTGAATGACATCAGTTTGTTGGACTGCACGGTTTTCAGCATGGCCCCGACCGCTGCACTTCAATACGGCTTGCAGATCACCGGCGGTTCGAACATCAAGATCATCGGCGGTACGTACTCGAACAACGGCTCCAGCGGCGGCGCGGGGATCGCAATCACCGGCCCCTGCACCGACGTCCAGATCATCGGTGCAAACCTTCAGCCCAGCTACCCCAGTTCGCCAAATGTACACGCGCAGCAATACGCGCTGCTGATCGCCAGCAGTGCCGTCGTCCCCGGTCCAATACTGGTATCCGGCTGTGACATGACCGGCTATAGCGCGTCGCCGGTAAGTGTAGCGGGTACTCCGACGGAGTTGCTCATTTCAAGTTGTCCTGGCTATAACGACCGCAATACAGCGCTCATCGCGACGAGTGCTATGCTGACCTCGGGCATTAATGCTGCGACGCTCTCCACGCCGTATTTTGGGCCATCGGTCTTTACATTCTCCAATTCCACGCCGCTGAGCGTGCAGGTCTTCGGTCAAACGCTCACGATGAGTTTTGGTGTGATCTTCCTGCCGAGCCCATACGACAGCATCCGTTTCACGACCACGGCGCCGGCTACTTTTACATGGATAGGCAAATGAGGGCGCGCCTAGTCGGAGTCTGCCTGAGCGCTGCATTTGTCGTATCGGGATGCAGCACCCAAGAAACCACGGAGCCGGGGGTTGCGCCCCCGGCCGCAGCGCACACTGCGAGCACACCGGCCCGAGCGCAAAGCGCGCCCGCACACGGCGCCGCATCCGGGGAGGCGCTCCTCTACGTCTCCGGCGTTGAGGGCGATAAGGGCTGGTTCCTCCGCTCGCTCACGTATCCGCAGGGAGCGTTTGTCGCCGACCTTACCGGCTTCTATGCGGCAGGGGGCCTGTGCGTCGATGCCTCCGGCGACCTATTTGTTGTCGGGAGAGCGACCGAGGGCAGCTATTCAACCACAATCTACGAGTACGCGCCCGGCGGTACGACTCCGATCAATAGCCTTAGCGAGCCGGGCGCGGGCTTGGGGTGCGCCGTCGATCCTACCACTGGGAACCTCGCTGTGGCCAACGTCAACGATGACTCAAATCCTTACAATAAGGGCTGGGGAGACGTAGCCGTCTTTGAATCGGCGAAGGGAAATCCTCAAATGTATTACAATTCGGGCCTCCCGAGCTTCTATTTCTGCGGCTACGACAGCGGAGGAAACCTTTATCTCTCTGCTTGGAATTACTCCGCCCAGCAGTTTGCGCTGACGTCGATTGCGTACGAAGGCAGCTCCATCGGCGTGATCAACCTGAACGCCAAGCTTTACGGAGATAACTTCCTGGAGCCGTCGGTTCAGTGGGATGGCAAGAATATGGCGGTATCGTCGATCTCCTACGGTCCCATACGCTCGACCGTCGTGATCTACCGGGTCAAGGTTTCAGGGAGTAACGCGACCGTGATCGGAACGACGAAGCTCACCGTCAAGAACCACGCGCGCATGGGTCAGATCTGGATACAGGGTGACGCTGCACTGAGCTTCGTCATCTCCGCCAAGTTCGCCGTAGGAGTCGGGATTTGGCGGTACCCCAAGGGTGGCGACCATCCGTCGATCCTGCGTAAGCTGGCCAGTCTCAGAGAGGGCGGTGAAGTCTTCGGCATTGCGGTCTCGCCGGCCGCCCCGCGGTAATATCTCGATGGCTGAATCCGCCGAAAGGCGTGCCCGGCGCAAACTAATGGCGGAAGCCTACAATCGCCTTCCGTCGCGCGAGACCCTGCAGGCGGCAACGCAGCTTGAGCAGACCAAGATGCAGCGCGCAATGCAAAACGATCAGCTCACCCTGCAGAAGGCCTCGCTTGCGGTTGCCGTCTTGTCGCAAATACCACGAGACAATGAGGAGAACAAACCGGCTTTCGCCCTCAGCAGAGAGCTCCTCGTCGCTTGCCTCACAAAAGCGCTGGAGCGATTGCAGCAAAGCGACGAAGACGATGAGACGGATGCGGAAGAAATGGACTTCGACGACGAGAAAGACGAATGAGGCAGGACATCCTATCACTGTGGCGCTCACCGCTCGACACGGTCGCGCTTAATGCTGCGACGGCTCTACCAGCGCGCGACCCCAGATGCTCGATTATGTTCGATACGAGCTTTTACGCCATGACGATCTATAACTATGGCTCTTACGTTGGGACCGAAGGTGCCGGAGCGGGGACCAATTCCACAGCGCTTGCCGGCATGTTTTCGGCAATGAGCGTGGCTCCCAACGGCACGGGCGGCGTTGCGTTCATTCCCCAAGTTGCGTTCCCCATCAACTCGTCGTCCAGTGGGTTTGTCGTTCCGGACCAGTGTACCATTGTCGGATCCGGAGGCGGCGGCTCGGAATCAAACTTCTACCATTTCGAGATCCAGGGCACCGGAGAAACCGGCGGCCCTGGGAACGTGCTTTTCAGCTGCGCCGGCGACTACACGGCCGGCGGAAAGTACTTCCGCAGCTTGGCATTTTCGTGGGCAGGAACGTCGTCGAACCATGGCGATACTTGCATCGCCGCAGGAACCTTCAACTGTCGAGCCGTCAGCTGTACTTTCACCGACTGCCCGCTGGCGTTTTACGTCACTGGGGAATCATGCGCGCTCGAGAAGTGCACGATCGACTACTCTAACGGGCCGAACGGAGCGACGGCCGTGGTCGTCGCGGGTCCGCGATTTACTATCCTCGGGCCTGGTGAGCTGCAGCAGCGGGCGCCAAGCAAGGGCGGCCCCATGATGTGCACCTGCGTTTCGATCGAGAACAAAGCCGACCACACGGTAATCGCAAACTCCCACTTTGTATATTGGAACATCGGCGTCGATTTTTCGCAACAGGCCGGCTCTACATCCACGGAGATAAGAAACTGCGAGGCTCTCTGCGAGCAGAATTCGCTAAATATTGCATTGCCCGTAGGAGCCTCGATTGCCACCTGCGGCGTCAAAGTGCTAAGCTGCACGCTCGCCAAGGCTCATGATTCTTCGCTCGCCAATCCAGTCGTCAACATCGGCACGCTAGGCAGCTCGAACAATGGCCTGTTGTACGACATAATGCTGGTTGACTGCACCGTTTTCAGCCAGGCGATGACGCCGCAGCTGAACCAGCACGGCGTTGAGATCGCAAGCGGCTCCAACATCAAAATAATCGGCGGGACATACTCGAACAATAGCCCGAATGGGGGCGCCGGCATTGCGATAACGGGATCGTGCGGCGACGTTCAAATCATTGGCGCTAACCTTCAGCCGAGTTACCCCAATGTTGGGAGCGTCTATCTAAACAACCAGGAGTTCGCCCTGCTCGTCAGCGGTAACCCAGTCGGTCCAATCCTGGTGTCGGCCTGCGACATGAGCGGCTATAGCGGAGCTCCGGTCAGCGTAACGGGCAACCCTAGCGAGTTGCTTATCCTTAATTGTGTTGGCTACAATGACAAGAACACATCCTTATCAGCCACGAGCGTAATGTTGACCTCAGGTGTGAGTGCCGCGAAAACGTCATTTCCGTATTTTGGCCCCTCCGTCATTACGTTCTCGAACAGCACGCCGCTGACGGTGCAAGTCTTCGGGCAGAGCCTTACGATGAGCTTTGGGGTTATCTTCTTGCCCAACCCATACGATACGATCCGCTTCAGCGAAGCGCCGTCGACCTTTAGCTGGACGGGAAAGTAGATCCCGCGAGACGTGCCTTAGCTAGTTGTTCCGCCGGAAAATGCGTGAGTTGAAGGCAAACGCTTCGAACGACCTGCCGATCCGCATCGCGAAACCGCGGATGCAATGGACTGATGAGGTAGTTAAACTCTTGCGGCACGATTGCCGACGGAACCGCAACGGCCAGCGCGCTTCCCTCGGCAAGTAACCGCTCGCCAATTTCGACTGTCGCGTCAGAGCGTGCCGGCCGCCGCCAGTCCGCCGGAAGAATCGGAAGCCGAGCTACATCCTCATCAGTTAGCGACGCGCTCGCGAACGCGTAATCGGTTGGCGCATCGGCGCGCTCGATCGTTGCGAGAATCTCGAGGATTGCGAGCGACCTCGAGCAGGACGCATACGCCGCCGGAGTACCTTTGCGGTTCCAGCGGCCGCCTGCGATCGCCCCGCCGTCTCCGCTAAATGCCGATGGCGGCGAAGGACAAAAGCGCCTGCGCACGAGCCGCCACACCTCGATCACGCAACGCCGCCGTACGCAATCGTCGCCAACGCCTGTCGGACCATCTCGGTGCCGGCTTCCGTCGAGAGCAGTTCCAGCGGCGTACGATCCCCAAGCGTCCAAACTTTGGAACGCAGCCACCTCAGCGCGCGCTCGCGGTTGCCGATGTATCGGTCGGCATCGGCGAGTGTTCGTGCCAGTCGAACCGCACGGTCGCCCTCAGCGACATCGAGCTTCACGGAGCGGTCGCGCTTGCGATGGAGCGTGCGCACCGAGAATCCGATGACGCCGGAAATCTCGCCTTCGGTGAGGCCGGCGTTCAGCAACTCCTCGAGCGCCGCCGACGGCAGCCCGCGCTGCACCGCGCCGATGATGGCCTCGTCGCCGGGGTTACTCTGACGCAGCAGATCGCGGATAAGGCTCCGCGCACCTCTTCGGACACGCGACACTGCAGAATGGGACATTTGTCAAGCATAGCTCCCGCATAGGCGCCGTCAAACTTGCGGAGCGCGGTTCCCGCGGCGAGCGATCTACGGGGTTCCGGTGGGGCTGCGGACTCCTAAGGGTGGGGGCCGCTCCCGTGCAAATGAAGGGCCATGTCGCCGAAGCGTCGAGGACGAAGGCGCTCAAAGCCGCCCGGCCGCGATTGCCTCGCGTATCGGGATACCGAGCGCGGCGTCGTTCGCGAGCAGACGGTCGATAACGTCCGGTGCGGCGCCTTGACCCACCGGCACGAGTTCGGCGATAGGTTTGCCGCGCGCGGAGATAAGGATGCGCTCGCCGCGCTCCACTGCGCGGAGCAGGGCAGACAGGTGAGTCTTCGCTTCGAATATTCCGACCGTCCGCATCCAACTAGGTTAGCATAGGGTTGCGCAACTTCCACCGCTTGCTAAGGTACCTAGGGGCATGAAGGTATCGAAGCTCCGTGCGTGGCTCTGGCTCTCATGTATGCTCCTGGGCGTGGCGGGAACCGCCGCCGGCGCCGTGCTGGGAGCAAGGCCGGTCGTGGTGGTGCCGATTACCGGTACTGTGGACGACGGGATGGCGCACCTCGTCGAACGCTCGGTGACCGAGGCGAACCAGCAGAACGCCCGCGCCATCGTGCTGGAAGTGAACAGTCCAGGCGGTTTGGTTGCCTCGGCTTTTCGAATTCGCGACGCCCTGTTCACTGCCCAGGAGCCGGTGGATGCATATGTCGCGCAGCGCGCCTACTCGGCCGCGGCGCTGATCTCGCTCTCGGCCAATCGCATCGTCATGGGACCCGGCGCATCGATCGGCGCGGCCGAACCGGTTGAAGCCGGCGGGACCGTGCCGCCGAGCGACAAGATAATCTCGGCGCTGCGCGGCGAGTTCGAGTCGACCGCGGAAAAGACGCACCACGACGCGCGCATCGCGGGCGCGATGGTCGACAAGAACGCCAGCCTGCCGGAGTACAAACGCCCCGGCATGGTGCTGACGCTCAATACCGATGATGCGGTCCGCGCGGGGATCGCTACGGGAACCGCACCGGATCTCAACGGAGCGCTCGCGCAGCTCGGCCTTGGCGGAGCGCCCGTCGTCACCACCTCCTACACCTTCGGTGAATCGCTCGCGCGCTTTGCCACCGACCCCGTAATCAGCGGCTTGTTGCTGACGCTTGGGATGCTCGGCCTCTTGATCGAGATGCAGACGCTGCACGGCATTGCCGGCGTCATCGGCATCGGCGCGCTCGCGCTCTTCTTTGGAACCCACATCTATGCCGGCTTCTCCAACGAACTGGTCGTCGTGCTCGCGGTCCTCGGACTCATCGGCATCGTCTGGGAACTGCACGTCGTCCCGGGGCACGGCCTCCCGGGAATACTCGGGGCCGCCGCGCTCTTGGTGGCCGTGCTGCTCGCTTTCGGATCGCCATTCTTCTTCGTGGGCATCGAAACGATCGCCACCGCCATCGTACTGACCGTCATCGGCTTTTCCCTGACCGTTCGCGCCGTGCCGCAGAACGCGTGGGCGAATCGTCTGGCGCTGGCCGCTGCGCAGGGGCCGGAGTACGTCGCCAGCGCCGATTACAGCGATCTGCGCGGCCGCACCGGAAAAGCCGTGAGCTTCCTGCGTCCCGCGGGGATTGCCTCGATCGACGGACGCCGCATAGACGTCCTCACGGAGGGTGAGTTCATCGCTGCGGGAACACCGGTCCGGGTCGTGCGCGTCGAGGGCGCGCGCATTTTTGTCGAGCCAGCAACTGCGTAAGGAGCCTCTATGATAGCCGTCAGCGGCGCGGTCCTCGTCTTCATCCTCGTCATCCTATTCTTTACGTTTCTGTACTACTTCCCGATCGGTTTATGGATCCGCACGATCGCCGCTGGCGTGCCCCTGGGCATCATTGCGCTGGTGCGCATGCGCCTGATCGGCATCCCGCCCAGCGTCATCGTCACGAATTACGTGCGGGCTCGCAAAGCCGGCTTGGATCTCACCGTCGATCAGATGCAGTCGCACTTCCTTGCCGGCGGTAACGTCGAGAAGGTAACGCTCGCGATGATCGCCGCGCAGCGCGCGCAGATTCCGCTCGAGTGGCAACGCGCGGCGGCGATCGACCTTGCCGGCCGCGACGTGCTCGAGGCCCTACAGAACTCCGTTAATCCGAGGGTCATCGAGACGCCCATCTTCCAGGGTGTCGCGCAGAATGGTATTCAGCTCAACGTCAAGGCCCGAATCACGGTGCGCAGCGACCTCGACCGCTACGTCGGCGGCGCCGGCGAACCGACGATCGTCGCGCGTGTCGGCGAGGGCGTCGTCTCAGCGGTCGGTGCCGCGGCGGACCACAAAGAAGTGCTCGAGTATCCGGATCGCATCAGCAAGGCCGTCCTTGCCAAAGGGCTCGACGCCGGCACCGCGTTCGAGATCGTCTCGATCGACATCGCCGACGTAGACGTCGGCAAGAACATCGGCGCCGAGTTGCAGACGAGCCAAGCCGAGGCCGATCGCCGGATCGCGCAAGCGAAGGCCGCCGAACGGCAGTACGCGGCGCTCGCCGCCGAGCAGGAGCAGAAGGCCGAGACGCAGGCGATGCGCGCCAAGGTCGTCGAGGCCGAGGCGACAATTCCCCAAGCGATCGCGCAGGCGTTTCGCAGCGGCAATCTTGGCGTCATGGACTATTACCGTCTGAAGAACGTCCAGGCCGACACCGAGATGCGTTCCTCGATCGGCGCTGCGACGGAACCGAAGGACGACTCGCAGGCGCCCTCGCCCATCACGCCGCCGCCGAGCAGCTAAGGCGCACGTTGCACGAAATCGGGACCCTGGTCTGGGTCGTCATCGTCATCCTGGGCATCGTCAGCAGCATACGCTCGAGCATGCGCCGCCAGCGTCAGGGGGGGCAGCAGGCGCCGCTACCGGCGCAGGCGGCCGTCCAGGCACCGCAGCGCGTGGTTGTCACGCAGGCCGACGCCCGCCAGCGCCTCATGGAGATGCTCCAGGCCCAGATGCAGGCCGCGCCACAGGCCGCTCAACAGCCTGCGCCCCAGCCTCGGCCCGTCCAAGCCGGCCCGCCGCCCCCAGTCGCGCCGGCCCCGGCTCCCAAACCGCCCCCTCCGGCGATCCAGGCGCCGCCCCGAGCCCCCACACCGGCCCGCCGCTCGCACGTGGGGCGCCTCTTCAGCCGCAAGGCGATCGTGGGAGCGGTTATCGCAGCGGAGGTGCTCGGCAAGCCTCGAGGCCTAAACGACGAATATCACTGGTAGTTGAATAAACAACGATCCATCGATCTTCAGGAACTCTCCGACCGCGTGCGCCTCTTTGGAGAGTACGACCGCAACCTCTCGGCGATTGAGTCCTCACTCGACGTGGCCGTTCACGCCGAGGGCGACCGGCTGTTGCTTGCCGGCGACGAGCCGGCCGTCGCGCGGGCCGAGACGGTCGTACGCCGCATCCTCGATGCCGCCGTCGGCGGCGCGCACATAACCCCCGACGACGTCGCGCTCGCGCTCTCCGACGCGAAGACGCCAAACGGCGATGCGGCCTTTACGGACACGCTGCTGCGAACGCATCGCGGTCGCGAGATTCGTCCGCGCACTCCGGGACAACGCGCCTTCGTTCGCTCGATCGAAAAAACAACGCTCACCTTCGGCATCGGCCCGGCCGGCACGGGGAAGACCTATCTTGCCGTCGTGATGGCGGTGCGCGCGCTCAAACGCCGCGAGATCGCGCGCGTCATCCTCTCGCGTCCCGCGGTCGAAGCCGGCGAACGTCTCGGGTTTCTTCCCGGCGACCTGCGTGAAAAGTTCGACCCCTATATGCGTCCGCTCTTCGATGCTCTCGCCGAGCTGCTCGACGATACGCAGGTGAGCAAGTACATGGAGCGCGGCATCCTCGAAGTCGCGCCGCTCGCATTCATGCGCGGCCGCACGCTCTCCGAGGCCTTCGTAATTCTCGACGAAGCGCAGAACGCCACCGACGATCAGCTCAAGATGTTTCTGACGCGCCTCGGGAGCGGCTCGAAGATGGTCGTGACCGGCGACGTCACGCAGATCGATCTGCCCGCAGGCCAGCGTAGCGGTCTTCGCACCGCCGCGGCGCGGCTCGCCGGCGTCGAAGACGTGAGCACCGTCGAGCTGACCGAAACCGACGTCGTCCGCCATCCGCTAGTCGCGCGCATCGTCCGCGCTTACGCAGCCGACGCACCCGCGTCATGATTTACTATCGCAACGAGGTGCGTGGCAGCGGCGTGAACGGACGCGCGCTCGTCTCGACCGCAAAACGCCTACTCGGCGCGTTGGGTGAATCCGCCTCGCTCTCGCTCACGCTCATCGGCGACGCGGCGATGCGCGAGCTCAATCGCGACTACCGCGGCAAGGATGCGCCGACCGACGTGCTGAGCTTCCCCCTCGACGGCACGACGACGGCCGCGAGCGCCGAACGCCTCCTCGGCGATGTCGTGATCTCGGTCGACACGGCAAAACGGCAAGCCGCAGAATACGACGCGCCGCTGCAGCGCGAGATCTATCGCCTTCTGATTCACGGTCTGCTGCATCTCAAAGGGCACGACCACGTGCGCGCCGATGAGCGCCGCGTGATGGAACGCGAGGAACGGCGGCTCGCCGGCGCGATCGAACTCCCTTGGCCGTACGCTGGCGCGCGCTGATGCACCACCCCGTCGAAGAGCGCCCAAAGAAAGAGCCGCACTATCTTCCAATCGATCGCAGCCGGCTGCTGCGCTCGTTCCACCATGCCTTCGAAGGCATCATCTACGCGACGCGCACGCAGCCCAATATGCGCGTGCACTTTCTCATCGCGGCGCTGGTGCTGCTGGCGACGCTGATCCTGCGCCTCGATCGCGCCTACGTGATCGCGACGGTAGGTCTCATCGCGCTCGTGCTTAGCATGGAGCTGATGAATACGGCGATCGAGTCGATCGTGGATCTGCTCACCGTCGCGCACCATCCGCTGGCCAAGAATGCAAAGGATGCCGCCGCGGGCGCCGTGCTCATTGCCGCGACCGGCGCGGTGCTCGCCGCCTACCTAATCTTCTACCAAGGGATCATCAGCGGCGGAACCCGGGTCTTCGTCGCCGTGCAATCGGTGCCGGCCAACACGGCGCTCATCGTGCTGGCCGTCGTAGCGATCGTGACGATCTTTGCCAAGGCCTGGGTCGGTCGAGGCTCGGCCTTGCAGGGCGGTGCCGTCTCGGGGCACGCGGCCCTGGCCTTTGCCGCCGCGACCATGCTCTCGTTCTTCTACCAGAAGCCGCTCGCGGCGATCCTCGCCTACTTCGTCGCCTTCCTCGTCGCCCAGAGCCGGGTGGAGGCGCAGATTCACCGCCCCTTCGAGGTCTTCTGGGGAGCCGTCGTCGGCACGCTCGTCGCCCTGGCGATCTACGTGCTGGTGCGGCCCCACGTTGTGTTATAATGGCGCCGGTTTGAACACGGACCCAGGTCGAAGTACCCCCGCGGGCCTCCCGTTCCAGATTGCCGCGCTCGTCGTGCTCGTGCTCCTGGCCGCCTTCTTCTCGGCCTCGGAGTCGGCGCTGGTCTCGATCTCGCGAATGCGCGCCCGGACAATCGCCGAGCGCAAGGTGCGCGGAGCGCGCGCCCTCGAGTTCCTCGTCGAGGATAAGAGCCGCTTCCTCACCGCAATGCTCGTCGGCAATACGATTGCGTTGCTCGTCGCCGACTCGCTTGCGACTTACCTGGCCATCGTGCTCGGCTTTCCGGCTGGCGCGGTGGGATCCACGATCGTCATGAGCGCGGTCTTTTTGCTTTTTGGGGAGATCGTTCCGAAGACCGCGGCCACCGGCGACAGTGAGCGGTGGGCGTTGCGGCTGGCGGTGCCGATGCGCTACGCATCGTACGTGCTTACGCCGATCGCAAGCAGTTTTCAGTTCGCGACGGATGTATTCTTGAAGCTCTTCGGCGTAAAGAGCACGCACGGCGCCTACGTCACGGAAGAGGATATTCGCGCGCTCGTGAACGTCGGCGCCGAGCAGAAGGTGATCGAAGAAGAAGAACGCGAGATGATCCACTCCGTAATCGAGTTCGGCGATACGATCGTGCGCGAGGTCATGAAGCCGCGCCCGGAGATGGTCGCGGTCTCCGTGGACGACGCGCCGCGGCGCGTGCTCGACGTCGTCATCGCAGAAGGCTACTCGAAGCTTCCCGTCTACCAGGAATCGAAGGATGACATCATCGGGGTCGTCCACGATCGCGAGCTCTTGGTCTCGCTGGCAAATGGTTCGCTCTCGCATATCGGCATTCGCGCACTGATGCGGCCGGCCGTGCACGTACCGGAGACGAAGAAGATCGCGGAGCTCTTGCGGGAGATGCAGCGGGGTAAGTTCTCGCTGGCGATCGTCGTTGACGAGTACGGCGGGACCGCGGGACTCGTGACAATGGAGGATCTCCTGGAAGAGATCGTCGGCGAGATTCGCGACGAGCACGACCTCGACGAGCAAGAATCGATCGCGGTGATCTCGGATTGCGAAGCCGTCGTGGAAGCCGGCACCAACATCGAAGACGTTAACGCGCGCTTGGGCACGGAACTGCCGACCGAGGATTTCGAGACGATCGGCGGTTACACGGTCGGCCTCTTCGGGCGCCTTCCCACCGAAGGCGAAGAGGTCGCCGCGGGCGACCATACGCGTCTGCGCGTCGACCGAACCCGCGGGCGCCGAATCCTCGCAGTGCGCATCTATACTAACGGCAGCATCGCGCAGCCGCAGCAATCGGAGGATTCGGACGCCGCCGCGCGCCTATAAGACCCGCGGCATCGTCCTTCGCGGACGGCAACTCTCCGAGGCGGATCGTATCGTTACCCTCTTTACGCGCGAGCACGGAAAGCTCGATGCCGTCGCGAAAGGCGTCCGCCGCATTCGCAGCCATCTTTTGGGGCGTCTCGAGCTCGCCAACGAGTGCGACTTTCTGATGCATCGCGGCCGCTCGCTCGAGGTTATCGTCTCGGCGGAGGTGCGCTCCGCGCCATGGCCGTCGCTGGTCGAGCCCGAGCGCTACGCGGTCGTCTCGCTGGTCTCGGAAACTATCGATGCCTTCTGTGAACCCGATCTCGCCCTTCCCGAAGTCTACGAGCTGCTCGCGCGCGCCATTGCGGCGATCGCAGCCGCGGCCGATCCGCGCGAACTGCTGCCGCGCTTCTCGTTGCGACTACTCGAGATGCTGGGGCTTGCGCCACCCTTGGATCGCTGCGTGCGCTGCGGTGCCGCGCTGCCGGTCGCCGGCACCGTTTGGCTCGACGCGGAGGCCGGCGGCGTCACCGACGCCGGCTGTCGCGAAGCCTGGCGCGATCTGCCCGAGTTGACCCAGCACGATCTCGAGAACCTGCGCGCGTTGGCGGTGCCGAAAGGCGAGAAGGGTGCGGCCGCGCTGCGCGCGACGCCGGGCGCCGCCGATGCGGTCGCGACGCTGATCGCGCATCACCTCGGTCGCAAGCCAAAGGCGATGGCGTACTTAGGGGGCCTGGGGTGATTATGGCGCTCGACGTCGGCAGCAAGCGCATCGGCATTGCGGTCTCCGATCCGAGCGCATCGTTCGCACTGCCGGTCGCGACGCTCGAGCGCACGAACCGGCGCGACGACCTTGCGCGCCTGCACGAGCTCGTCGAATCGTATGGCGTTAAGGAGCTCGTCGTCGGCGATCCGGTGACGCTTGCCGGCGAGCGAGGCATCGCCGCACGCGAGATGGATGCCTTCGTCGAAGCATTGCAAGCCGTGTTTTCGGGAACGATTCATCGTGTGGACGAACGGCTGACGACCGCGCAGGCTACGAAGAGCCTTATCGCCGCAGACGTTTCGCGGCGCAAGCGGCGCGAAGTGGTCGACCGGATGGCGGCGGCGCTGATCCTGGAAACCTTTCTCGCGCGCCGCCGCAATCAATCGAACGCGTGACGCCGCTTCGGGCGCTCGGCGTATTGGCCGTCGCGCTCATCACGCCCGTTATTGCCGGCGCCGAGCTCTTCTGGTTTGCGGTCTACGCGGATCGTTCGCATCCGATAGCGGCGACGCAGATCATGGTGCAGCATGGCGCGAGCTTCGACGCGATCGCCTCGGAGCTGGCCGTCGCGGGCGTCATCAGCAACACGCTTACCTTTCGCGCGCTCGCAAAGCTGCGTGACGAAGAGGCGGTTGCTCGGGCCGGCGAGTACCGCTTCGAGCCGCATGCGACGCAGAGCGAGGTCTTACGCGCGCTCGTCACCGGCGGCGCGCAAGTTGCCACTTGGGTGACGATTCCCGAAGGCTTCACCGCCGCGCAGATCGCAGCGCGGCTGCAGGCCGGCGGCTTGGGACCGGCGCAGGCCTTTCGGAGCTACTTCCTGCAACAAACGATTATCGTTGACGGTACACGCACCAAGAGTCTCGAGGGCTTTCTCTTTCCCAGCACCTACCTGCTGCAGTTCGACGGAGGACCCGAACAAATTGCCTCGCTGCTCACCGCGCAGTTCCTTCACGAGCTGCCCCGCAACGCCGCCGCGCGGGCGCGCGCGCTGCATCTCAGCGTCCCGCAAGTCGTGACCGTGGCATCGCTGGTCGAGCGCGAGGCGCAGCGTCAGGCGGATCGTCCGCATATTGCCGCGGTGATCTACAATCGCTTGCGCCTGGGAATGCCGCTGCAGGTGGATGCGACGATCGAGTACGCACTGCCGGAGCATAAGAGCCGGCTCTCCTTTGCCGATCTGCGCATCGACTCGCCGTACAATAGCTACATCCATGCGGGCCTGCCCCCGACGCCGATCGCTAATCCCGGCCGTCCCTCGTTGGAGGCGGCCTTTCATCCGGCGACGAGTGACGATCTCTACTACGTCTATTGCGGCGGGGGGCGCCATGTGTTCGCGAAGACTTTGGCGGAGCATCAGGCCAATGTCGCCCGTTGTCTGCAGTAGAAGGGAGTAAGACGATGCCATCGTCCAACGGAGAGAGCGGGATGCCGCACGCTCCGCTCGAGCTCAAAGAGGCGCTGTACATTGAGACCGAAGACGGCACCTCGCTGCGCTTCGAGGTGGTCGGCATCCTCGAAGACCCGCAGGCGCGCGTCTCGTACGCCGTCCTGGTGCACGAGCCCGAAGAGGGCGAGGAGCAGTTCATCGTGACGGATCTGGCGGGGAATCTACTGGAGAACGACACGCTCGCCCAAGAGATCCTGGACGAGTTCCTGACCTACGCGGAAGAAGACGACGGCGCCCCCGGCGGCGAGGAGAACGGCTAATTCGCGTTCTCTTTCTCTCCGCTAGCGTCGGCATCGGCCACCTCTCGGCGGCCAACGCCGTGGCGTTTGCGCTGCGACGTTACGACCCCGCTGCCCGAACGCGCGTCGTCGACTCCTACAAGTACGCCGCACTGGTCGTCTCGCGCGTCGTCTCAGACGGCTACCTGCGCATGGTCAAGACGATTCCGCAGATGTACGGCTACATCTACGATCGCGCCGAGCGCGCGCGCGAGATCGGACGCTTTCGCGGCTGGGCGCATCAGTTCACCGCCGATAATCTGCGTCCGCTGCTGCTGCGCGAACGCCCCGACGCCGTTGTCTGCACGCATGCCTTCCCGTGTGGTGCGATGGCCGAGTATAAACGCCGTTTCTCCGACGCGCCCCCGGTTGTCGCCATCGTCACCGACTTCGCCGTTCATGGCTTTTGGATTCATCGCAACGTGGACCGGTATATCGTTGCAACCGAGGCGATGCGCGAGGCGCTGCTCGCCCGGCAGATTCGTGCCGACGCGGTCGCGGTGACCGGAATTCCGGTGCGTCCCGAGTTCGCGCCCTCGCAGGAGCCGCGCGAGCTTTTGCGCGAGCGGCTGGATATTCCGCGCGACCGTTCCGTTGCGCTCGTGATGGGGGGCGGCCTTGGAATGGCGCCGCTCGAGGGCGTGCTGCGCGCGCTCGATGCGGTTCGCGCGCCGCTGGCGGCGGTCGTCATCGCGGGTCGCAACTTGCGAATGGAACGGCGGCTGACGATCGCTGCGGAGAGCGTCAACTATCCGGTACGCGTCTTGCCCTTCATCGAGAACGTCTACGATTACATGCACGCGGCGGACGTGTTTATCACCAAGCCCGGCGGTCTCAGTTCCGCGGAGGCGCTGGCCGCGCAGCTGCCGATGATTCTGTGCAAGCCCTTGCCCGGCCAGGAAGAGCGCAACGCCCGCGTGCTGGTCGAAGGCGGTGCCGCAGTTCGTGCGCCGAGCCTGCGCGAGCTGCCGGCGATGCTCGAAGCATTTTTGGGCAACGCCGATGGGATGAGGAATATGTTATCTGCCGCGCGCCGCCTGGGGCGTCCGGATGCTGCGTACGACGCGGCTGCAACGATCGCGCGCCTGATCGGTACGCGCAAGGACGTCGTGGCGTGAATCTTCCCTCGTCGTGGACGTACGCGCGCGTGCTGGCGATCGTTCGAATTCTAACCGGCGTAATCTGGCTGATCCACGGCGTTCCGAAGTTTCTCCGCGCCACCGCGTTTCTGCCGCCCAGCGGCTTCTTCGCGACGTATCTGCAGCAGGGCATCGTCAAGACGACGGGACCCTATCACGACTTCCTCGTCAACACGGTTTCGCCGAATGCCGCGCTCTTCGCCGAGTTGGTACGCTTCGGCGAAGTCTGCGTCGGGCTCGCGCTCTTTCTTGGTCTGCTATCGCGCTTGGGTGGATTCTTTGGCATCGTGCTGACACTAAACTATATCTTCGCACGCGGCGGCCAGGGGAGCTTGAGCGAGTGGGGCTCGATCGATGGCTGTTTGCTGCTGCTCTCGGCGATGAGTTTCGTGCTTCCGACGGGACGCGTCGCCGGCTTTGGCGCGCTGACCCTGCGCCGGGCGCAGCGGCGCGAGCACGTCGTCGGCGAAGTGGTGCCGGAACGCCCGCTCGACGGCCCGACAGCATCGCGTTGATCGC
Source organism: Vulcanimicrobiota bacterium (assembly GCA_963754565.1). Taxonomy (GTDB): domain Bacteria; phylum Vulcanimicrobiota; class Vulcanimicrobiia; order Vulcanimicrobiales; family Vulcanimicrobiaceae; genus Cybelea. The sequence goes on from CAVWGL010000002.1 coordinate 154,237, forward strand.
ATAGGAGGCGGCAACCTGGCGGCATCGCCCTTGGTCGAAGGTAGCGGTGCGGCCCTGAGCCAATCGTGGGCAGTTGCAGGTGGGGAGAGATGGCCGAGCGGCTGAAGGCGGCGGTTTGCTAAACCGTTATACGATGTAAAGTCGTATCGAGGGTTCGAATCCCTCTCTCTCCGAAGTCTGTCATGGTGACCCTGTCGAACCATGACCTTGTCGAAGGAACAAATACGCGCGGTCGTAGCTCAATTGGATAGAGCAACAGGCTACGAACTTGTAGGTTGGGGGTTCGAGTCCCTCCGACCGCGATTTTGAGAAGAGCGGCGCTGTAATGGTTTTATCAGCGCCGCTCTTTCTTTTGTGGAGCAAGCCAAGTGAAGACTTAGGTTTCAGCCGATACGCATTGATCGTCGCGTCAAGCGCCGTAGTCACGGGGCTTCTTTCCGCTTGTGCAACTCAATCGAGCCCTAGCGGGCTGCCAGACGTGCTCAGACCTGCGCACAACGCAGAGTGGCACTCGCAAACGTTCACCTACACCGGCAGCGAGGGCGCGTTCGAAGTGCCAACCGGCGTGACGAAGATCAGGGTCGTCGCCGACGGCGCAAGCGGCGGCTCAGGTCGCGGACACGGCGGTAAGGTGAAGGCGACGATTCCCGTGACGCCCGGCGAGACGCTCGGAGTCTTCGTTGGTGGTGAAGGCGGAAACTATGGCTACTCCTTCAATGGCGGCTACAACGGTGGCGGGCGCGGGGGCCTTGGCATTACCTCCGACTGCTATGGGTGCGGCACAGGCGGCGGTGGTGCTTCTGACATTCGCCAAGGCGGCGATGGGCTGAGCAACCGCGTTATCGTTGCAGGCGGCGGGGGCGGCGATGGGTACAGGCTTATCGCCGGCGGCAGTAGCGGCGGAAAGAAAGGCGCACCCGGCGCGAACGGTGGTCAAGCGTCATATACCTCCGTTGGTGGCGGCGGAGGCACCCAGAAATCGGGGGGCTATGGCGGTGCCGGTGCGGGCGGCTCAGACTACGGCTCAAATGGTTATCCGGGGTCGTTCGGTCAAGGCGGCGCGGGCGGCGAGAGTTGCTGTGGTTTCGACGGCGGTGGTGGTGGCGGTGGCGGCGGCGGGTACTACGGTGGCGGAGGAGGCGGCGGCGGTGGTGGCAACTATAGCGGCGACTGTTGCGACGGTGCGGGCGGCGGCGGCGGTTCGTCGTATATCGAGCCGTCGGCCTCGCGCGTCAGCGATCAAGCGGGTCTGGCACCGGCAGGCAATGGCAAGATTGTCATTTCCTGGTACAAGTAAAAACGCAGCTTCGCTGCCCTCCGACCGCCAGTTATGCTGAGCGCGGTGCCGCAGGAGGCAGACGTGGGCCTGGGTAAAGCGGAGCGCAACGTGACGTGCAGCCGGCCCACTATTGTGATCCTTGCGGCGCTTGCCCTTTTGGGCGGCTGCTCGTCTACCAGCGTAAACGAGCCGGCTTTTCCCGGGACTTCCACGCCGGCGCTAAATAGGCGGATCCCCGGGAAGATCTCCAACATTATCGTCATCATTCAAGAGAACCGCAGCTTCGACGATTTCTTCGCGGGGTATCCCGGGGCTAACGCGCCGATGACCGGCTGCGGTGTCACGACGTCTGGCATTGCGCGCAAGGCAGTCGCACCACTGCCCGTGCCCGCGACCACCGGAGGATCGGGTTGCCCGTCCGGCGACATCCCGATTCCGCTGCGAGAGGTCAACTTCAAGGACAACCCCGACATTCGGCACGATTGGTACTCTTCAATGCTCGAATGGAACAACGGCAACATGGACGGCTGGACTCGGCTGCCTAAAAAGCATAATCACTATGCCGGGTACGTATACGAAAACCATGGTGACGTCGCGCCGTATTGGACGATGGCGCGGCAGTATGTGCTCGCCGACGCCATGTTCCCTACCGAGTTTGGCGGCAGCTTTACCGGCCATCTGACCCTCGTCGCGGGGACGGACGACATCAAACTACCGGGTTCTGCTGAAGTAGATTTTCCCAATAACCCGCCGGACGATTGTGACTCGCCTCCAGGCACGGTGAGTTCGTACCTTACGAAAGACCCTTATCGCAAGGAGCACAAGTATAAAGGCCCGTTTCCGTGCTTCGATCAGTTTAATACCATGGCACAGGTGTTGGACGACGCCGGAATCTCGTGGAGAATCTACGCGAATAAACTCGTCGGCGCTGGTTTTTGGGAGCCGTTTGAAGCGATCAAGTACGTTCGCGACGGCCCCGATTGGAAGCATGACGTCTCCGCTCCGGAGACTAAAGTGCTTAAGGACGCGATGAACGGGAATCTCGCCTCGGTGAGTTGGGTGACGCCCAGCGGCGCGGACTCCGATCATCCGCATTACCATAGCGACGCAGGGCCATCGTGGGTTTCATCGGTCGTCAACGCAATCGGCGAGAGTAACTACTGGTCGAGCAGCGCAATCATCGTCGTCTGGGACGATTGGGGCGGCAGCTACGATAACGCGAAACCGCCTCAACTCGATTACCGCGGTCTTGGCATACGCGTTCCGTGTATAATCATCTCGCCCTATGCAAAGGAGGGTTACGTTACGCACAAGCTCTTCGAGTGGGGCAGCATCCTGCGCTTCATCGAAGTGTCTAACGGCCTGCCGGCCGGCAGCATCGGATCGACCGCGCAAGGGTACACCGATGGTCGGGCCAACAACCTCGACGATGCTTTCGATTATAATCAGTCGCCTCGCCCGTTCAAGCCGATTGGGGCCAAGTATCCGATGTCGCACTTCCTCCACGAGCCGCCGTCGGACGCTCCGGTAGACACGCAATAGCGCCTTCGCATTTTCCGTACTGAGCTGCCGGTCTAGGAAGCTGCGCTTGTTAAACGAGGCGCAGTACTGCTATACTGCCTTCTCGAATCGGGTATCGACAGGACTGCGGCTCGGTAGCTCAGTGGTAGAGCAGGGGACTCATAAGCCCTTGGTCGTAGGTTCAAGTCCTACCCGAGCCAAAGCGTATCTCCGAGGTGTATCTCATGTCGACGATTCCGTGCGATTTCTGCCCCCATCCCGTGGATCGGGGCCAAATGGAAGAGATCGAGATCTCACATTACGTGCCCGACAGTTCCGGCGAAGATCTCGCCTACGCGCGGACGTACTTCTTTGGTCATCCCGATTGCGTGCGCAAATTCTATCGGACGCTGGTCGATCACAAGCTCGACCTCTTCAAGCACATTCCGAGTGCGGGAGCGCCGCCTGATGCCCCGCACTGACCGCTCGCGTGCGCCCGTAGCGTAGCTGGATAACGCACAGCCCTCCGAAGGCTGGGATCGGGGGTTCGAATCCCTCCGGGCGCGCATCGCCTTGGAATCCGGAGCAAGCCGATGACGGACGACGAACGGTACCTTCGCCGCGCGCTGCAGCTCGCCGAGGAGGCGGAGTGCGCCGGCGACGTTCCAATTGGCGCGCTGTTAGTGAGCGGCGAACTCGTGATCGAGGCGAAGAACGCGAAGGAGGCCCAACGCGACGCGACCGCACACGCGGAGATGCTGCTGCTCCGCGAAGCCGCGCGCCGGCTCGGCGCGTGGCGTCTCTCCGACGCGACGCTATACGTAACGAAAGAGCCGTGCGTAATGTGCGCCGGGGCGATGATCGCGGCGCGCATCAAACGTCTCGTCTACGGTGCGCGCGATCCGAAAGGGGGCGCGGACGGCGGCGCCTTCGATATCTTGCGCTCGGCCCGCACGAACCATCGGCTCGAGGTGACCGCCGGCGTGCTGGAAGCCGAGGCCTCCGCCCAACTGCAGGAGTTCTTTCGCAACAAGCGCCAACCCAAAGCCTCGGAGAGGTGGTCGAGTGGTTGAAGGCACCCGCCTCGAAAGCGGGCGAACGTTAATAGCGTTCCGTGAGTTCGAATCTCACCCTCTCCGAATCTCTGCGGTGTCATCCTGCGCGAAGGCGCGAAGCGGTGTCATCCTGAGCGAAGGGCGAAGCGGTGTCATCCTGAGCGAAGGGCGAAGCGGTGTCATCCTGAGCGAAGGCTCCTGAGCTTGTCGAAGGGGCCGTAGTCGAAGGACGAAAAAACTCGCGTCACCCTGAGCGAAGGCGCGTAGCGCCGAGTCGAAGGGTCGAATCTACTATGCGCGCGGAAGCTCGACGATAAAGCGCGAGCCGTTCGGGCTGCTCTCGAGCCTCACCGTTCCGCGTGCGCGCTCGATCGCGCGCTTGACGATGGCGAGTCCAAGTCCCGATCCCGACACGTCGCGCTGCGTGCCCCGATAGAAGCGATCGAAGACGCGCGCGGCATCCGTCGAGGGAATGCCGGGGCCGTGATCGGCAACCTCGATCACCGCCTTCGAATCGCGCGCCTGCACGCGCACGTCGATCTGACCTTCGCCGTATTTCACGGCGTTGTCGGCGAGATTGCTTACCACGTAGCCTAACTCGGTCGGATCGATGACCGCGAGCACGCCGTTCTCGGTCGTAACGGCGAAACGGCGGTCGGGGTGTGCATCGGCGATCGGCGACACCAGATCGGCCACTAGCGTGCCGACGTCGATCGGGGTTGCGGGCGTTTCCACGCCCTCCCAACGCTCCAAAAGGATCAACTTGTCGATCAAGGCTCCCATGATGCGGCTCTGATCGTTCATCGTATCGAGAATGTGTTCGCGTTCGGGCGGGCTGTCGATTCCGCCGCGGCGCAGAATCGCGATGAAGCCTTGCACCACCGTCAGCGGCGTGCGCAGCTGGTGGCCGGCGTCGGCGATAAACTGGCGCATCGAGGCATTCGCGCGATCCCGCGCCGCAAACGCGCGTTCCATCTGCTCGATCGCGCCGTTGTATGCGGCCGCCAGCGAGCCAAGCTCCTGTCGCTCGTCGGCCGCGATCAGCTGCGGCGTGAGGTCGCCCGAGGCAAAGCGCGACAGCGCGGCGGTCACGTCGTCGAGCGGCCGCATCGCCTGCCGGGTAAGCACACGCGCCATCAATATCGCGCACGCGGCGGCGACGGCCAGCGCGATTATCAGCGGGATCGAGAACGACTCCACGGTGCGCACGAGCACCGCGTCGTTGCTCCTGACGACCATGTAGACGTTGCCGACGTGGGCGTAGAGCGGTTGAAGGCCAAAGGCCGTGGCCAGCCCGACGATTACGCGCGCGAATGGGCCGGCTGGACGCGGATCGCCGGAAAGGTCGCCTCGCGGCCGGATCGTCACGACATTTCCGGTATCGAAGCGATGCGCGCGGTAAACGGTGACGCGCGTCGTTGCGTCGAGAAAGACGATCTCGCTGCCGCTTCCCAGCAGCAGCGAACCGGTAAAGAGGCCGGCCGCGCGCGCGTTCGGCAGCGCGGTATGCGTCATCGCGCTTTGGAGCTGCCCGAGCGTGCCGCTCAGCTCGTTCGAGACGGCGCGAATGTATGCGCCGAAGGCGAAGAGCGCGCCCGCAACGATCGCCGCGCAAAGTACGAGCGCGATTTCGATTGCCGCGAGTGTCTGAATGCGCCGCGCCAGCCGGGTTTGCATCAGTCGATCGCCCGCAGCGAGTAGCCGATGCCGCGCAGCGTTTGAATCAGCTTCACCGGCTCGCCGCTATCCAGTTTAGCGCGCAGAAACGAAACGTAGGTCTCGACGGTGTTGGGAATCACGTCGCGATCGATGCCCCAGACGAGATCGAGCAGCTCCGAGCGCGTGAGCACCTCTTCGGCGCGTTCGGCAAAGACGCGCAGCAGGTCGAACTCGCGCGCCGACAGCTCGATGCGCCGGTTGCCGCGATAGACGGTACGGCTCGGCGTGTCGATGCTGAGGTCGGCGTAGGTGAGCGTTTCGCGGCGCTCGATCGCCGGCCGGCGCAGCAGCGTGTGCAGCCGTGCGATCAGCTCCTCCAGATCGAACGGCTTGCCGACGTAATCGTCGGCGCCCGCCGCCAGTCCGGCGACCCGCTCCGCCACCTCGGTGCGCGCGGTCAGCATGACGACCGGCGCCGTCGTACGCGCGCGGATCTCGGGAAGCAGGCTGAAGCCGTCGCCGTTGGGCAGCATCACGTCGAGTACGATCACGTCGGGCGGCCAGGGCTGCAAAAGCGCCAGCGCTGCCGAGCCGTCGGTCGCGCAGCGTACCGCAAAGCCGGCCCGGCTCAGGCCGTACTCGAGCAGCTCGCGCAGCCCCCGCTCGTCATCGATGACGAGCACTCGCGGTCCATCGCCCGCTCCAGGCATTCTCAGATTCACTCCAGGATTAGGGTCCGGCGCTTTAGGTACAATCTGGTGGTCCATGAAACTAAGCGACGGCCTCCCTCGACTCTTCGGTACCGCCGTGATCTTCCTAGCCGCAAGCGGCTGCGGACATCGGCCGGCGCCCCAAGCCGAGACGCCATACGTGCAAACGTCGATCGTCTCGTTCGGCACCATCGATCCCGCACAGCAGCTCGCCGGGGTGATAGCGCCATACCAGAATGTCGCGATCCAAAGCTCGCTCTCCGAGCCCGCCGATGCGGTCTACGTCAAGGAGGGAGACGCGGTCCACAGCGGACAGGTCCTCGCAACGCTCGACACTTCCGACCTTCAGGCGCAGCTGCAATCCGATCTCGCAACCGCAAACAGCAATCACGCCAACACGGTTCATACCGTCTACCAGGGCGGATTGAGCATCGCGCAAGGCGTCGACGCGGTGAAGGCCGACCAAGCCGCAGTCCGGCAAGCCCAGCAAACGCTCACCAACGACACGACGAATCTCTCGCGCGATGGGCAGCTGCTCGCGCAAGGCTACGTCTCGCAACAGGCGGTGGACGCGCAAAGCACGCTGGTCCGCAACGATCAGCAAACGCTCAATACGGCCAACTCGACGCTGGCCGCGGCGCAGTCGAACGTCCAGGCGAACGGCTCGCTATCGGGGGGCGGGATGCAGGCCGCCGCGGTAGATCAGTCGGAGGCGCAGGAGAGCGTTGCGCTCGCGCAGGCCAATCAGGTGCGCGTGCAGATCGCTAAAGCAACGATAACCTCGCCGATCGACGGCGTGGTCGTCAACCGCAATCTCAATCCCGGCGAGTACCCGGGCTCGCGCGAGATCTTCACGCTGCAGCAGGTGAACCCGATCTACGCGGTGCTGCACGCCTCGAGCGAGGAGGTGTCGAGTATTCAAAATGGCGCGGCGGCTACCGTGATCGTCGAGGACCTCAACGGCAACCCGCACTTTGAGGGACACGTCGCGGGCGTGCTCAACGAGATCAATCCTGGCTCGACCGACTTTCAGATCAAGGTCTTTCTTCTGAACTCGGGCCAGCGCTTGCGGCCGGGCATGGTCGTGCAGGGCAGGGTCGCCGCGCGCCGCGTGAGCGGCGAGCGCGTACCGGTGACGGCTTTCACCGATGACAATCACGACGCCGTCATGACGGTGCAGAGCGGCGGCAACGTCAAAACCGTCAAGGTTGCCGAGCTGGGCAGCGACGGCACGACCTCGGTCGTGGCCGGCCTTACGCCGGGCACGCGAGTCATCAGCAACGGTCAGGCCAGCATCGGCGACGGCGAACGGGTCTCGTTCCAGCAGTGAAGTTCAGCCTCACCCGGCTCTTCATTCGGCGGCCGACGCTCGTCTTCGTCATCGTCTCGCTGATGATGTTCGCCGGCATTCTCTCGACGGCAACGATCGTCAAGCAACTGTATCCCGACGTCAGCCAGCCGACGGTTACGATCTCGGTCCAGTACAATGGTGCCTCGGTCACCGAGATGCGCGACAACATCGTCGCGCCGATCGAGCAAAATCTTGCCGGCACGCAGGATCTGCAGACCTTCAACTCGGTCGTGCAGCAAGGTCAGGCCACGATCAGCGCGATCTTCGACATCAACTCGGACTCCGCGACCGACCTCGCCTTAACGAATAAGGCGATTCAGGCTGCAGAGAAATACCTTCCGACGAATCTGACGCCGCCGACGGTCAATCTCTACGACCCGGCGCAGTCCACGGTCGTGACGCTCGCGATTTACTCGCAGAAGCTTTCGCTCTCGCGCCTCGCGCTCTACGCGGTCAACGTGATCGCGCCGCAGCTCGAGCAAGTGCCGGGAATCTCCTTTGCCAACGTGGGCGGCGTCGTCACGCCGGCCTACGAGGTCGTGGTCGATCCTGCGCGGCTGGCGGCGGCGAACCTGACGCTCAACGACGTCATCAACACGCTGCAATCAAATAATCAGCGCGTTCCCGGCGGCTACGCGTACGAGCCGAACCGGCAAACCACGATCGATATCCGCGGCGACATCCAGAGTCTCGATTCGGTCCGCAACCTGCCGATCGTCACGAGCGCCTCGCCGGCGCTCGCCAACTCGACCGGCGCGCAGGTCGAGAGCTATCAAGGTGGCGTCAATGCGCTTGCGGGGGTAGTCGATCCATGGACGGCCAGCAACTCCGTCATTCGCATCGGCGACGTCGCCACCGTAACCGAAGGCTACGAACCCCGCCTGCAGTACGCGCACATCAGCGGACGTCCGGGCCTCTTCCTGCAGATTCAAAAGGCCTCGACCGGAAGCGAGGTGGACGCCTCAAACAACGTGCTCAAGGCACTGACCGAGGTCGAGCGCCGCTTTCCCGAGATCAGTTTCCGCGTCATCAACGTTCAGTCGAAGTTCACCGAACAGCAGATCAACATCGTGACCCGCACGCTCATGCTTGCGATTCTGCTCACCGGCATTGCGATGATCTTCTTTTTGCGCTCGTGGCGCAGCGCGATCGTCGTCTGCATCTCGATTCCCACGTCGCTTGCAATCGCGATCACCGCGATGAAGCTGCTGCACCTGACGATCGACACGATCTCGCTCTTGGGGATGTCGCTGGTGATCGGAATTCTCGTGGACGACTCGACCGTCGTGCTCGAGAACATCGAGCGGCACTTCACCGAGCTCAAACAGCCGCCGGAGGAGGCGGCGGTTCGAGGGCGTGAAGAGATCGGCGCCGCGGCGGTCGTCATCACGTTGGTCGACGTGGTGGTCTTCCTGCCGATCGCCTTCATTCAAGGTCAGGTCGGGCGCCAGATCGCCGAGTTCGGCATCGTCGTCGTCATCTCGACGCTGACCTCGCTCTTCGTCTCTTTTACGATCACGCCGACGCTGGCCGGACTCTGGGCGCTGCGCTCGCACTGGAAACCCTGGCGCGTGGTGGACTGGTTCGGCCAGAAGTTCGACGATCTGCGCACCTGGTATACGCAGCGCGCCCTTCCGTGGAGTCTCGGGCACGGCCGGCTGGTCGCGATTTTCTGTGCCGCGACGTTCCTGCTCGCGCTCGCGATGGTCGGCGTCGGTGCGGTCGGTGAAGAGTTCATCCCGCCGGTCGATCGCGGCGAGATCTTCATTCAGCTGATCTATCCGATCGGCACGCCGATTCAGACCGTGGAGAAAGGCACCTTCGGGCTCGAAAAACAGATTCTCAACACCTCGGATACCTTCGCGAACACTGCGGTCGCAGGCGCCTATGCAGCATCCTTCGGCGGCTTCGTCTCACAGAGCAACGTCGGCCAAGTTCACGTCTGGCTCAAGGACGGGCGCAAACATCCTACCACCTATTGGCTCGCGCAGTTCAAGGCGATCGCGAGCAAGTACCTTCCCACCGGTGTAACCGCGGTCGTCGTGCCCTCCACCTCGACCCAAGGTGGAAACGCGCAGCCGATCGACCTTCTCGTCACCGACGTGACGGGCGGCGATCCGACGTCCTACGCCGCGCAGGTCGTCGGGCTCTTGCAAAAAGTCCCCGGTGCGACCAGCGTCAATAGCACCGGAACGCAGCTCGCGCCCGAGATCTCGATTCAGTTCGACCGCAACAAGGCCCAGGCGCTCGGCATCAACCTCAACGATGCCGCGCAAGCCGCCGGCGCAGCCTTTGGCGGCAACGTCGCGACGCAGTTCGAAACGACCGCGGGCCTCGAGCAGGTGCAGGTGATCTACCCGGAGTCATATCAAACGAGCCTGGCGGCGCTCAAATCGGTGGCGCTGCGCTCTTCGAGCGGCGGCATCGTCTATCTCAGCGACATCGCGCGCTTCGTCTCCACGCCGACCTCGCCGCTCATCACGCGCACCGATCGCAACAACGTCATCCACGTCGATGCCAACTATGCGCCCAACTCTTCACTCTCGGCCGTCGAGAGCGGCCTGATGAAGCGGCTGCCCTCGCTGCACCTTCCGCCGAACGTCGTCGTGCGGCCCGCGCCGCTGGGACAGCAGGACTTCATGCATCAGACGCTCGTCGGGATGGGACTCTCGATGATCGTCTCGGTGATTCTGGTCTACCTGCTGATGGTCGCGCTCTACAACAGCTACGTTTCGCCGTTCATCATCATCTTTTCGGTGCCCGTCGCCGCGATCGGCGCGATCGGCGCGCTCTATCTGACGCACCGCACGCTCAATCTCTTCTCGCTGATCGGAACGATCTTGCTGATCGGCATTGCGACAAAGAACGGAATTCTGCTGGTTGACTATGCCAACACGCTGCGAGAACGCGGGCTCGACAAGCTCTCGGCGATCAAAGAGAGCGCGCACACGCGGTTCCGGCCAATCATCATGACGAGCTTCTCGGTCGTGGCCGGCAACATTCCGTTGGCGCTCGCGCTCGATCCCGGCGCGTCGTCGCGCTCGAGCCTCGGCATCGTCGTGATCGGCGGCGTCTTGAGCTCGCTCGTCCTCACGCTGCTGCTCATTCCCAACGTCTACATGTGGGTCGCACCCAAGGATCATCCGGTGCGCAACGGTCACGCGCGCCCCTCCGACGAAGAGCTCAAACTCCAGCCGCAGCAACCGCAACCCGCCCCCGTGTCATCCTGACCCTGTGTCATCCTGAGCGAAGGCGCGTAGCGCCGAAGTCGAAGGACGGAGAGACTCCTGTCATCCTGAGCGAAGGCGCGTAGCGCCGAAGTCGAAGGACGAAGAGACCGTCCTGAGCGAAGGCGCGTAGCGCCGAAGTCGAAGGACGGAGAGACGCCTGTCATCCTGAGCGAAGGCGCGTAGCGAGCGAAGGCGCGTAGCGCCGAAGTCGAAGGACGAAGAGACTCCTGTCATCCTGAGCGAAGCGAAGCGCAGTCGAAGGACGGAGAGACTCCTGTCATCCTGAGCGAAGCGAAGCGAAGTCGAAGGACGAAGAGACTCGTGTCACCCTGAGCGAAGGCGCGTAGCGCCGAAGTCGAAGGACGGAGAGACGCCTGTCATCCTGAGCGAAGGCGCGTAGCGCCGAAGTCGAAGGACGAAGAGACTCCTGTCATCCTGAGCGAAGCGAAGCGAAGTCGAAGGACGAAGAGACTCGTGTCATCCTGAGCGAAGCGAAGCGAAGTCGAAGGACGGAGAGACTCGTGTCATCCTGAGGGGAGGCGTTGTGCGCACATGAGCGAGCGTATCGCGTACTGGATATTTAGCCTCGCGCTGAGTGCGGGCATCACAATCGCGGTCGGTCGCAACTTCGTTACCGAACACGGGCGGAGAGTAATTCCGATCCTCGTCGTGACCGCGCTCTGCGGCGGGTTGCTTCTGGGCTGGGCTCTCGACGGCTTCATAAGCTACGTGCGCGCCTCGGCCGAAATGCGCTAACCGGCATTCCGTCGGACGCCGCTCGTAGGACGCGGCAGCGCCGGCGCGAACGAAGCCGACTCTTCCAAAACGGCGCCCGGAAAGGCTGGATTGCGATGCGAACGATGCTCAAGGTTCAAATCTCCGTCGACGCGGGGAACGCGGCATTCAAAGACGGCAGGCTAAGTAAGGTCCTGTCCTCGACGCTCGAGCGGCTCAAGCCGGAGGCGGCGTACTTTACGGCGGTGGACGGCCATCGCGGTGGATTCATCGTCTTCGATCTGAAACATCCCAGCGACATCCCGTCGATTTGCGAGCCGTTTTTCCAGGAGCTCGGTGCCAAATGCGAGTTGACGCCGGTTATGACCGCGGAAGACGTGGCGGCCGGGGTGGCCAAGGTCTCTGCGACGTAACTCGTACAGCCCACAAAGGAGAAGTATGCAAAGATTTCTTGGGTCGATCGCGCTCGTCGCGCTGGCGCTGGTGCCATGCGCCGCGCAGTCGCAAATGATGGCCAAATCGATGTATGGGGCGGGACCGCATGGCTACGACTGGGCCGTCGGAACTTGGTCGTGCACGAACGCCATGCCTTCGCCGATGGGCGGCCCGACCAAGACGACGCTCACGGTCATGCGCACCAGCGCCGGGGCGATCTTCTATCGGAGCACCGGCACGAACTTCGACAACTCCTGGTACAATGTGTACGTGCCCAGCAAGAAGATGTGGGTGAGTCCGTTCATCCTCGCCGACGGCAGTTACGGCACCGAGTCGACGAATCAGACGGGCGCCAAGATCGTCTGGACGGGCTCGGCCTACGATGGCGACTCCGGAAAGAGCATGCAAATTCGCGACACGAACACGATTGGCCCCACGAAGTACAGCGACTTAGGCGAGTTTCGCTCCGGCAGTACCTGGAAGATGCAGTATAATGTCACCTGTACGAAAACCTAATTTGAGCCGCTTCGCGTTAAGCGCATGCGTCTGTGCCGCAATGCTTGCCGCGTGCGGCGGATCGCAGCTGCCATCGATCGTCGCGCCGACCGATCGTGGTACGTCGTGGATGCTGCCCGAGGCTAAGGGCCAGAGTTTGCTGTATGCCTCGAATCTGCACAGAGTCGACATCTTTTCGTATCCTGCAGGCCGTCGCGTCGGCAGACTCGATATCGGCTACGACATCGGCGGCCTCTGTTCCGACCCAAAAGGCGACGTCTTTGTGGATTCGGGCAGCGTTCCTAGCGGAGAGATTGTTGAGTATAAGCACGGCGGCACCGACCCGATTGCAAAAGTTAAATCGAAGTTTGGCTTTCCTTTACAATGCGCTTTCGATCCGACGACCGGCAACCTGGCCGTCATTGGTAACTACGACAGCGGGCCTGAAAACATCGCAGTCTACAAGAACGTGACAGGCGAGGCCAAAGACTACGAGGATTATGGCCCGTTTTATAACCTTGCTGATTGCGTTTATGACGGCACGGGCGATCTTTTTGTCACCGGCGATACCGGAGCGTTTGGAGAGCTGCCCAAAGGTGCCGGCGCCTTTATTAACTATAAGCCGTCGCTCAAGACCGCCGAATCGGCGTTGACGGGGATCCAATGGGATGGCAAGTACGTGACCGCTCAGGAGTTACCGCCCGACAAACATCACGCGCTGCTCGACCGCATAACGATCGCGCACGAAGGCGCAAAGGTCGTGAGCAGAACCGGGCTGGCGGGCAGCCACATAAGATTTACGTGGCTGTATTCCGGGGCGGCGATTGGATTCGAAAAAGAAAATCATCGCGCGATTGGTTTTTGGCAGTATCCCGCCGGTGGCGCGGCGATCAAAGTCCTTAGTGGTAACGGAATAGGATTCGACGCCGCAACCATTAGCGTCGCACCGTAACCCGGAGACTAGAGCTGCCACAACCCGTGATGCACGTCTCCCTGTGCGTAAATCGCGAACGTACCCTTTCCTGGAATTTCCAGCGGGGGGTGCACAACCAAAGCGCCTTGCTTTGATGCCGCGTCCAACGCTGCTTCGATGTCGCCAACGAGCCAGTACGGTCGAACGACCGGCTCCTCCGTATCCCGCAAGCGAGCGCGCACGCCGACGCTACCCCCATCCGACAGCGGAGCCGTGCGTGCACCTCCAAGAAGGGGATCGGCCGATCCAAACTTGATGCCGTGTGCAGCCTCATAGGCAGCACACACGGCAGCTACGTCCGAAGCGACAATCTCTAGGTAGTGAAGCTTCATCGCAATTCTCTTGTTTACGGCGTAACGTACGGTTAGGCTCAAAGTTTGCCTGACGAACTCGGCCGGCGTCAAGGCGTAAGCGTTCGCTTCGAGTGGGTTAGCGCCGCGGCGCAGCGAACGTATTTCAGCTGGCGAAGCGTTCATGCTTCAGGAGGTGGGACGGATCAAGGGCTTAGGTTTCAACCGCTGTACGCTAGGCATTTGCGTGGCTGGTGCGATGCTCGCCGGATGCGGAGGCGGAAGCACGCCGCTAAGCCCGTCGCCTGCCGGCGCTGCGCCGGAGCAAACGCACGTGCGTCCCGCATACAGCGTGCTCTACAGTTTCAAGGGCGGGAACTACGGCAGAGACCCGCACGCGGGTCCTCTCATCAACGTCACGAGCACACTCTACGGCACCACCGTATACGGGGGCGGCCCGTGTTACGAGCGTTGCTTCGGCGGCACGGTCTTCGCGATCAGGACGTCCGGCGGCGGAGCCGTGCTCCACACCTTCGAAGGTGGCTCGAAAGACGGTAAGAACCCGCGGGCCGGCCTCATCGACGTCGACGGTATCGCTCTACGGCACCACCGTTCACGGTGGAGCTGCGTCCTGCTATTGCGGAACCGTGTTCAAGGTCACACTCTCCGGCGCGGAAACCGTGCTCTACAGCTTCGCAGGTGAACCAGACGGCTTCGGCCCCGATGCGGGACTCCTCGATGTCAACGGCACGCTCTACGGTACAACAATCGACGGCGGTACCGCCGGCGGCGGAACGGTCTTCGCGATCACGCCCTCCGGCGCGGAAACCGTGCTCCACAGCTTCGCAGGTACACCAGACGGCTTCGGCCCTGATGCGGGCCTCATCAACGTCAACGGCACGCTCTACGGCACGACCACTACTGGCGGCGCGAACTGCAGCTCGAACGGCGGTTGCGGAACGGTCTTTACGATCGCGACGTCCGGCGCCGAAACCGTGCTCTATAGCTTCAAAGGTGGCGCGGGAGACGGCAAATACCCAAAGGAGGCGGCCCTGCTCGACGTAAACGGCACGCTTTACGGCACGACCAAATCCGGGGGGACGAACAACCGGGGAACAGTATTCTCGATCACGACCTCCGGCGAGGAAACCGTGGTCCACAGCTTCGGCGGCTCGGGAGATGGTGTGTTTCCATATGGGGGCCTGCTCGATGTCAACGGTACGCTCTACGGTACGACCTCCAACGGTGGTTCGGTTTCATGCGGTGTGCGATACGGCGACATCCATGGATGCGGAACCGTTTTCGAGACTACAACCTCCGGTGAGGAAAGCGTGCTCCACAGCTTCGGCGGCCGTCGGGACGGCAAATACCCGTATGCCGGCCTCATCAATGTCGATGGTACGCTCTACGGCACGACCACTGCCGGCGGCGCGAAGAATGCGGGAACCGTCTTCTCGTTATTGCCGTGAAATGGCTCCGCCATCGACCTATCGAGGAGCACATAGATGACAACCCTTAGTTTCACTCGCGACGCGCTCAGCATCTGTGTGGCCGGAGCCCCGTCGCAGGTTTGATCGAAGTAAATGCCACGCTCTACGGCACCACAAATGCGGGCGGCGCTCGTGGGCACGGAACGGTCTTTTCGTTGACCCCATAAACGAGGTCGCCAAGATGGTCTTCGGCGGGCAGCGAGTTTGCGGAGACTACTGCAGCGGCGTTGCGGCCGGCAGCGGCGTAACCAGCGGCGGCGAAGGTGCAGCCGAAGGCAACGGCGTTCCCGCTAAGCGCGGGTCGGGCGGCTCGCTGGAAAAGACGATATTCTCGAATCGTACGTCGGCGATGGCTTTGAAGTTCATGAACGCGACGTGCTGCGTGGCGCTAAAGGTACCGTGCACGATCACCCAGTGTCCCTCGATCACCTTGTAGTCGAGCGAGAAGTCCATGTCGCCTTCGACGGATCGCATCTCGATATGCGAAGGCAGCTGCGAAGCCGGGTCCTCGACGACGTCCACCGGATAGAGACCGCGCGTGATGCGCGGCGTCGGGTCGATGAGCAGGTGCAGCGCCGCGTCGGTGGAGTCAGGCGCGTACTTTGCCGCCCAGTAACTATTGTACGGAACGACGACCGTAACGCTCGGGTCGGGCTGCGGAATGGGGAACCGGTAGGGCGCTCCTTGGCTGAGCGTAATGTCGACGCGTTTGAGATTTGCGAAGTACCCGAAAGTGAAGCCCGAAAACGGATCGAAAGTGGCGATGATCGGGAAGGCCTGCCCGGTACGCTGCTCGCCGTTGGGTAGGTCCTTCATTACCGCAAAGTTGTCTGCGACGCGCACGGCGACGGAGCGGTTGAGATCCTGCGTCCGGTTGACCCCCTTGGCACTGACGTGCGTGTACTCCGTGTAGCTCATATAGAGCGGAGGATTCGCCTGATAGTACTGGGTCGTGCGATTTATCAAGAGTGCGAGGGCCAGGTCGGCGGTCATCATCGGCATCGAAGAGCTTCGCCGGAGGGAAGGCGAGTACCGGTCCGTTAACTTCGCCTGCAATGGCGATTGACGTAAACGAGGCGCTGGTTGCGCGAACCGTCGAGTTGCGGCGCGCGATACATCGGCGTCCGGAGCTCGGTTTTGAGGAGAACGAGACCGCGGCGCTGATCGAGCGGGAGCTCGATGCGCTGGGAGTTAAGCACCGCCGCGTCGCGCAGACGGGCGTGGTCGCAATTGTTGAGGGCGCGCAACGCGGCCCAGCCGTAGCGCTGCGCGCCGATATGGACGCGCTGCCGGTTGGCGAGAAGACGGGTTTGCCGTTTGCATCGGAGGTCGAGGGGAAGATGCACGCCTGCGGCCACGACGTGCACACCGCGATGCTGCTGGGTGCCGCAGCGCTGCTGCAAGCACAGCGCGACGCGCTCTCGGGCAGCGCCGTACTGCTCTTTCAACCGGCCGAAGAAGGGCCGGGCGGTGCGCTGCCGATGATCGAAGCGGGTGTGCTCGACGAGCCGAAAGTCGAAGCGATCGCGATGCTGCACGTGGATCCACGGCTCGACGTCGGAACGATCGGCATTAGTCCCGGTGGCGTCTCGGCCTCGACCGACGAGCTGTACGTCGACGTGCGCGGGGTCGGCGGACATGGCGCCTATCCGCACTTTGCCGTCGATGCAATTCCCGCGTCGGCGGCGATCGTGCTCGCGCTGCAAAACGTCGTCGCGCGCGAAACCGATCCGTTGGCCAGCGCCGTGGTGACCATCGGAACGATTGAGGGCGGCTATCGCAACAACGTGATCGCCGATGAAGTGAAGATGAGCGGCACGCTGCGCGCGCACGATCCGGCGGTTCGCGCGGCATTGGAAGAGCGCGTAAGGCGTATCGTTGCGGGGCTCGCGGCCGCCTATAACGTCGAGGCGGAGATACGGCTGGTGCGCGGGTATCCGCCGGTTATCAACGACGACGCCTTGGCGGCACGCTTTGCGGCCTACGTGCAAGCGCACAGCGCCATTCGCGTCGAGCGGCCCGAACCAACGATGGGCGGCGAGGATTTCGCGTACTTCGCGCAACGCGCGCCGGGCTTGTTGGTTCGTTTAGGCGTACGCAATGCGTTATCGGGTGCGATTCATCCAACGCACAGTCCGCTTTTTCGCGTTGATGAAGGTGCGTTGCCGATTGGAATCGCGACGCTCGTGCTCTTCGTGCGTTCGTTCCTCGCTGTGGATTGAGTTCATAAGAATCCACATGCCCGTGTGGATAAATTGGTAAAGGACGCTTAAGGGTTTTTGCACGAATACCCACGCCATAGTGCTCATCGCAGATAACGCGTGTGCGACTGGCCTTCAATCACATAGCGCGAGTCTGGAGCTTGACTGCTCCGCCGAAGATGCATTCGCGCTTCTCTGCGCGGTCGAGAAGTGGCCGGTATGGCTCTCGTTCCTGCGCAGCGCACGCCGCCACAACTCCCGGCAACTTGAGGTCGGCAGCGAAGTCGTCATTCGCTCCTCGCTGCCGGGCGAAGAAGAGCAGCTCTTCGAGGTGGATGCCCTCATCGCGAACTATCGGCTCTCGCTGGTCGGCGCGTTTTCGCTACGGCGGCGCCTCGATTTTCGGATCGAACGAAAGACCACGCGCTCGAAGCTGCACCTCAAGCTCGCCTATCCCGCCTATCACGGACGCCTGGGCGGCCTCCTCGACCGCTGGCAGCGCGGACGCCGCCTCTCGAGCGCGCTCGACGACTCGCTGCTGCATTTCAAAGGCCTCGTCGAGTATCAACGTGATGCCGCGGTCTTGGCGGACTTCTAGAAAAGCAGCCAGGCTAGCAGTCATTGACCCTGAGTGCTAAGACCAGTATACTCTGACCATGCCGCTCTATGACTATGCCTGCAGCAAGTGCGGGCACACCCTTGAAGTGCGTCACGGGTTTAACGAGAGCTACGACAAGCCGTGCGCGCTCTGCGGTGCGCCGGTCCGGCGCGTCTTCAACGCCGCGCCGGTGCTTTTCAAGGGTTCCGGCTTCTACGTAACCGACTCGCGCCGCGGATCGGGCGGCACGAAGGAGGAGAAGCCCAAGAGCGATACCGGCGCCCCTTCCAAGGCCGAAAAGACCGAAAAGAGCGAGAAAAAGCCCGCCGAACCGGCGGCCTAGGCTAAGGCGCTTGCAGGCGCGCCAACGCGCGCGCAAACTCCGGAAAGCTCACATCCAGACTAGCGTCGCTGTCGACCGTAATGGGTCCGGCGCGGCAGGCTAGGACCGCGGCCGCCATTACGATGCGGTGATCGTCGTCCGTCCGCAGGACCGCGCCGGTCGAGACCGGTTCGCCGCCGGCGATCGTGAGGCGGCGCGCTTCGCTGCTCGCGCCGATCCCGACCGCGGCCAGGAGTCGTTCGATGGCCGCGACGCGGTCCGACTCCTTGGTGCGAAGCGCCTCGATGCCCGCAATCGTGGTCGTGCCGTGCGCGACCGCCGCGGCCAAGGCGATCAGCGGGATCTCGTCGATGGCGCGGAGTGCAAGGTCGCTGCCGATCGTCGCGGCGGTCAGCGTGCGGTGCTCGACGGCGATGTCGGCGACCGGCTCGCCCGCGAGCATCCGCGGGTTGCGCAGTTCGACCGCCGCGCCCATCAGCTCGAGGACGTCGAGCAGGCCCGTTCGCGTGGGATTCACGCCGGCGTTGCAAATGACGACCGCGCTCCCCGGCGTAATCGCCGCCGCCGTTATGACGAAGGCCGCCGCGGAGAAATCCCCCGCGACCTCGACCGCGCCGCCCCGTAGGCTGGCCGCCCCAAGCCGAACACGGCGGTCGCTCCATTCGATCTCGGCGCCCAGGTGGGAGAGCAGCCGTTCGGTGTGGTCGCGCGAGCCGCGATCGCCGTCGATCTCCACCGGAACGCCCGCAAAAAGGCCGGCAAAGAGCAGCGCCGACTTCACCTGAGCGGAGGGCGCGAGCAGAATGAAGTGGCGGGTCTCGATGGAGGCCCTGCCTCGCAGTTCCACCGGCAGGTTTCCGGCCGTCGTCTCGATGCGCGCACCGAAGGCGCGCAGCTGCGCGGCCACCGGCTCCATCGGGCGGCGCCGCAGGGACCCGTCACCGTCGAACCTAGCCGCAATGCCGGCACCGGCACAGGCCCCCAGCAACATCCGAGCGGTCGAGCCGGAGTTCATGCAGTCGAGCGTGCGCGGGCCGCTCGACGGGCTGCCGGGATACACCACCGCGTCGTCGCCCCGATGCTCGATCCCAATACCGAGCTCGCGCAGCGCGTCGCGCGTCGCCCGGACGTCGCGCCCGGGATTCAGATTCGAAATGCGCAGCGGTTCGTTGCAGCGCGCGCCGACGATGAGTGCCCGATGGGAGATGGATTTGTCCCCGGGAATGCCGATGCTGCCGCGCAAACGGCCAGGGTAAAAGGTTACCGCCAACAGGAGTCTTTCAGCGTTGCGTAGCAAGCAGCGCGAACCGATCTAGCTCGATCGCGGACTGCTTTTTCACACGAAAGGATGCGATGAATAAACAAGATTTGGTGCGCTCGGCCACCGATCGCCTCGAACTCTCGCGCAAGGATGCCGTCGAGCTCATCGACGGTGTTTTTGCCGACATTCAAGCGGCGGTCGTTTCGGGCGAGCCGGTCAAGATTCCCGGTTTCGGTCAGTTCAAAGTGAGAGATCGCGCCGCCCGCATGGCACGAAATCCGGCGACCGGAGCACAGGTCAAAGTGCCGGCGAAACGCGTTTTCAAGTTTCTCCCCGCGAAGGCGCTCAAAGACGCCGTGATGTCCAAGCGCGGATCGCGCGCGGCTAGCGCGCGCGGCACTAGCGCGCGCAAGAAGACCGTATCGAAGGCCGGCGCGTCAAAGGGCGCGGCTGCCGGGAGAAAATCGCCGGCCCGAAAGAAGCGTTAGCATCCAATGCGACGTTTGCGCTTCCTCTTGCCGAGCCTTGTAGCGGCCTCGTTACTCGCCGCCTGCAGCGGAACCAACTCAGGCTCGCCGGTTCCCAACACGGCGCCGCCCTTCGCGCGTGCCACCCACGCGAAGCTTCCGCCGTTCTTACGCATCGGCCACACGCCGCCGCGTCCGCCGGCGCGCAAGCATGTGATAACCGCGGCGATGCGCGCGCGCGCGAAAGCCGGCGGATGGGAACCGCTGAACGCAGCCGGACCCTTTAATCAGGGGGCCGGCACCCAGATGCTGATGACCGACGGAACGGTCTTGGTCCAAGATTATTGTTCGGCTGCATCGGACTGGTACAAACTCACGCCCGATAAGACCGGAAGCTATCTCAACGGCACCTGGAGCGAGATCGCTGCGATGCCGTCGTCGTACGGGCCGCTGTACTTTGCGTCGGCCGTGCTTCCCGACGGCAAGCTGATCGTCAACGGCGGAGAGTACAACTTCTGTCACGGCACGGAGTCGGCCGCCGGCGCGATCTACGATCCCGTCGCAAACACGTGGACTTCGGTCTCGCCACCCAGCGGCTGGGCCCAGATTGGCGACGGCCAAAGCGTCGTTCTCTCGAACGGCACGTACATGATCGGCAACTGCTGTACTAAAGTGCAAGCTCTGTACGACGAAGGCTCGTCTACTTGGACGCAAGTGGGCACCGGCAAGAACGACGACAACAGCGAAGAGGGATGGACGCTGCTGCGCAACGGCCAGGTTCTGACGGCGGACGTAATCGCCGCACCTAACTCCGAGCTGTTCAATCCGACCTCGAGCTCCTGGTCGAGCGCCGGAAGTCTCGGGGTGAACATCACCCAGGACGAAGAGCTCGGCCCGCAACCGATGATGCCCACGAACACGGTCATTGCGATCGGTGCGAACCAGTACACCGCACTCTACAATGCAAAGACCGGTACGTGGACGCAGGGTCCGAACTTCCCGACCGTCGACGGCGTGCAGTACGACGTCGCCGATGGTCCGGCCAGCGTCCTTCCAAACGGCTCGGTCATGGTCGCCGGTAGCCCGGGCGTGTATAGCTCGCCTGCGGCGCTCTTCCTCTTCAACGGCAAAGTCTTCTCGGCGCTGGCGAATCCGGCGGGCGTCGTCAACGACTCCAGCTATAACATTCGGTTATTGCTGCTGCCGACGGGTCAAGTCTTATTCGACGACGGCTCGAACAATCTGGAGATCTACACGGATAAGAAGGAGCAGAAGCCCCTGAGAGGGACGGCTCCAATCATCCAGTCGGTTCCCACGAATCTGACGGCCGGGAGCACCTATACGATCAGCGGGCGCTACTTTAACGGCTTCACGCAAGCGAACTTCTACGGCGACGACGACCAGCAGGCAACGAACTTCCCGCTGGTCCGAATCACCAACGGCTCCTCCGGCAACGTCGTCTATGCCAAGACCCACAACTTCAGCTTTATGGGCATTGGGTCGAAGAAGAAGGTCTCGGCGGAGTTCGACGTCCCTTCGTCGATCGGGACGGGAACCAGCTCCCTGGTGGTCGTAACCAATGGGGTCGCATCTAAACCGGTCACCGTCACAATAGGGTCAGATAAGTAAGCGTGGGTGGGTAGGTAACGAAGGCGCTGCATTGTGCCGAGCACGATGAGCGCCTTCGATTACCGTGAGTCATGGTGAGGGCGTCGAACCACGTGCGAATCTCAATCGTCGCGCTGGCCGTCGCGATGCTCGCCGCGCCCCGCGCGGCGCTGGCGGTCGATACGATTCCCTTCACCGAGGTCAACGGCGGCCTGATTCAGGTCCAAGGCTCGGTTGACGGCCTCCCGCCGGTGCCGATGCTCGTAAACCTGGGCGCCGGCATCGACGTGCTCGCAACCGCTCTGGGGCGGCAAACCGTACACGTTGAGGGCAAGTACGTCAGCCTTCGTCTAACCGGCGAGCGCGTGGACGTTCCGATCGGAAAGGTGCTGACCTTCGCGATCGGCGGCGTGCGCATCGATGCCCCGCACGTCGGCATCTGGAACGGGCTCGACGGCACCGCAGTCCAGGGCCTCATCTCGGCAACGGCGTTTCGCAACATCACTGCAACCTTCGACTTTGCCGGCCATCAGATCATCATCGAGGATGCCGTGACCTTTCCCGAACGAACGCGCACGGCGGTTCGCCTGCCGCTGATTCTGCAAGATGATTTCGGCATCGCACTGGGCGTCTTTGCACGTTTTACCTTCGGGAACGGCAAGAGCGGGCTGTGCGAGATCGACACCGGCGCGCAGGGCATTACGCTCGATAAAACTTTTGCCGCAACACACGGCCTCAATCCGGGTGCGGGCTCGGAGCTTCGCATTGCGTCGATCGCGCTCGAGGGTGCGCCCCAGATGGCGGTCGCGGACCAAACGGTGAAGCTTGGCGACTTGATCTACGACTGCGACGTGGGCAACGCGTTCTGGGCGGGACGGAGCTTCACGCTCGACCTTCCCAACCGCTACATCTACCTCGAGCGGCCCTAAGCAGGAAAGCCGGCCCTCGGCCGCGCATTAGCCGCGTAGTAGCGCCTGCCGCTTAGTCGGCGGGGGCTATTTCGCAGGCACCGCTCTTCAAAGGAGTTTGAATTTGCGTTTTTCCCTTCTTTGCGCAAGCGCCGCGCTCGCGGCGAGCCTCGCGCTCTCGGCATGCTCGAGCAGCAGCGGCTCTTCGACGATCCCGGGCAACGGCTCGCAGCCCGTCGCTTCGTCAGGTACGCGTCAGCACTTTATCCCTGTGCAGGCAAACAAGATCCGCCCGGACGATGGTAACTACGGCAGTTACACGTGTCCCGCGGGCGGCTCGCAGACCTACTTTTACTGCTATTACATCCAACAGAATTCTACGTTTTCCCAAGGCTGGTGCGAATCCACCCAAAACAACTGCAACTACCTTGAGTACGGCCAGCAATGGCACTGGCGGAAAACGCACGTAACGAGTTTGGCGACGGGCCGGTCGACCCACAACGTAGTTGATGTGGGGTGGAATCCTGTAAAAGGCAACCCGAGCACTCAGGAGATCTCCGTCACGCAAAACGCGACGGTTAATGCCTATGCCGTCGGATATGTTGTTGACCTAGAGGCATGTCACCACGGCAACTGCGACGGCGCCGGCGGTCAGTACCCCGTCGGCATCGTCGTCCTTCCGCCGGCCGGATCCGGCTCAGGATCGGGTAGCGGCTCGGGCGCTCCGATTCGATAAGCTTAGTCAACCAACTAGGGAAGAGGGGCCCGGCTTCTGCCGGGCTCTTCTTTTTGATCCGCCGGTCGCGAGAGCTAGGTAACGCTATTGATGAGCGGGCACGGTGGCCTCGGATTCACCGACGGCGTCGCGAAAATATCGCTCGGGCGCGGCTTGGAGAGCAGTTTCCCTTTCGAAGACGAGTGTCCACGTGCTGTTGGGATTGTGCTGGTAGTGAACGCAATGCCAGCCTAGCGCGGAGACCTCGTTCAGCGCCTTCTCGAGGCCCTCAGGCCCACTGCCGGCGCCTATGAACTCGACCTTATAGGCGTACTTTTGCATCTCGCCATTATAGCACCGCGGTTAATATCTGAGGCGTGGACGGAGTTGATTTTGGCCGGACGGCCGTCGATTACGGGCGCTACCGGGCCGGCTCGGCCCCGTCGGCCCCGATGGTGGCCGACGCCCACCGCGTATGCCGATGACGTCGGTGTCAACGAGAATTGCCACATTGCGCGAGCGTGCGCGCGCGTTGCTCGAGGTGGTCGACGAGATCGAGCTCCGTAAAACGCGCGAGCATCTAGGGGCGCATTGGCCTCAAGAGTTCGAAGACAGGCGCGAACTCATCGTAAGCATGGCAAAAGACGTGCTTGCGCCGCAGTTCGAAGCGGAGATCGAAGTCGCTGCCAATCCTGGCGCCGCATTGGCCGATTGGGAAAACTGGATTTCCATGCGCGTGGCCGACGCGATCGAACTCGCCGGCGAGTTGCGGCGACTGCGGTGAACCTACTTAGGGAAGGTGAGGGCCGCCCGAAGTCGTATTTTTGGTTTACCCGTTGGCGACCAATGCTACTTTCGAAATAGGAGATTTTCAAATGGTATCTCGACTTATCCGGTTGACTGCACCGGCGATTCTGGCGTCAGCCACGCTTGCAATGAGCGCTTGCGCCGGAAGCAACTGGTCGACCATGCCTAACGCACAAGGCTCGAGTCAAGTCGCATCGGCCGGCGCCCGCAGCGCGGGCCACTCTAAGGTTGCGCTAAATGCGCAAGGGAATGCAGCGTGTGCGAAGAGATATATAGAATGCGTCACCGTCTCACTGAAACACGGCGCTGAACTCCTCTGGTGCTGGGGTCCTTCGAGCGATCCGTGTTCGGATAGTGACGCCGGCGAGGTTACCTGGAGCGGCGTCGTTTGCTTAGCGAAAGGTGCGACTTGCAAGAAAGCCATTAAGCAGCTGACCGCGAAATGGACCGGCCCTTTCAAGTGTAAGGCAAAAGACAAGTGCACGGGCACGTATGAGCTCGACACGATCAAGCCTGGAGCCGGACTTAAACAGACCAAGTCGTACACATACAAGCAGGACATCCATGTCTGTTCGGGCACCAGTTGTCAAGACGCGTACGTCGGCATGAACGTCGGCCCGTAATCTGGTCTAGCGATAAAACGCCTCTAGCGCGTAAGGAGCGCCTCGTCTCGATGAGTCAGGCGCTCTTTTCTCGCCGTTTCGGCCGGCGTGGTCGTGAGGAGACATTTTAATGCCTGTAGTGGGTATCGGCGGCGTGTTTTTCCGGGCAGACGATCCTGAAGCCCTGCGAGAGTGGTATCGAGAGCACCTGGGCATGGTCACCGATGATGCTTTTCAGTGGATGCAACAATCTGGCCCAACCGTATTTATGCCCTTCCCTCAAGAGACAGACTACTTTCCCGCGGCAAAACAGTGGATGATCAACTTACGAGTTGCGGATTTGGATCGGCTGCTAGCGGCCCTGCGCGACGCCGGTATCGCCGCCACCACGAATCCCGACTGGGATACACCGGAAACGGGCAGGTTCGCGCGTATCAACGATCCGGAGGGAAACCCCGTGGAGCTGTGGGAGCCGCCGTCAAAATAAACGCCGTTCCGGGCGCAGCCTAGTTCTTATTGGGTGTCATGAACATGCGGGCGTGCGGATAATCGAACACGAAATCGAAGTGTTTGAGGAAGTCGAAACCGACGAGCATGTAGTTGGCGGCCTCCCCGTACTGGCAGGCGGATTCATCGGCATAAACAATCGGCCCGATGGAAAGCGTGCCAATGTTTGCGCAGCCTGCGAAAACCTTGAAGTGATATTTCGAAATCAAGTCGGGACCAAAGAAGATAATCCCCGGGCTGCCGGTATCGAGCTCGGCGTTCACGGGCGTCGACTTATTTAGCATCATCGGGATGATCGGAATCCCTTGGGATAAATCCACGGTAATCGGCAGTCCTTTTTCTGAGGAGAGATCGGCGTTCGGATCGAGAATGGCCAGCGTCGAGTCGTACACATTGAGCTTGACGATCGCCCCGGCGAAGAGATCGAAGCCGATGAGCCCATCAAAATGGTCCCGAGAATCGGTTCCGTATTCTTGGGCGGTAAAGGCCTGAGAGAATGCGACGGCATCGTGCAGCGTCGAATTACCAATCGTAATTGTTTGCACTTTGCGAAGGCGCGTCTTGACCTCACCATAGATCATGTAGCCTACGTCGGAGTTGTTGAGCACGGCCACGTGCGCGCGGTCGGCGAAGCCATCGTCAAGAACGATAGAATCTGCACCGGTATCGAGAAGGAAGCGGCCCTTCACGCCGTTGATCGTCGCGTCCACGAGCATGCGGTCATGCGTCATCGTGAACTGGACCGGCGTGCCGTCACCGAAGGTCCACGAGGCCAGCGGTGTCGGCGGATGAAGATCTTCGTTATTTACAGGGACGTTCGGCTCGAACTTCGCGAAAGTTGTTACCGACTTATCGTCGTCGATCGTAAATGATGACACCATCCTTTTCCCCGGCAAGACGTTCTCGTAAGATCGAATGTGGTACGTCGTCTCATATGAGCCGTCGGGATCCACAGTGGCCTGGATGTAGGCGCCGGTGGCCGGGTCGACGTACAGGTCGATCGGGTCCGCATTCTTCAGCGTGACGCGCACGATCCCGGCCGGCTGGCCGGCAATCGTTTTGGTTCCAAGGTAGGTAGCCGGAAGCTCCGTCGTGCCTTCGTTGCGCAAGACCGTGGTCGAGGCGAGGAACTTCGCATAGTCGCCATACACCGGTGTCGTAAAGCCGTTGTAATCGGACTGCCAGAAGAGATTCCCGGTGAACCCATCTCGCGCGATTACGCCGTTGCGTTTGAGGTCCGTAAAGCCATCGTTATAAAGCAGGCCTTCGGAAAGGAAGACGAACGTCTGCGTCTGCTTTCCTTTTTCGTCGGTGAGGTTGCCCGTAATGCGCATCGATTGGAAGGTGCCGTCGCCAAGCTGCCACCCGACGAACGACTTATGCTTGGCGAGTAGCTCCAGCGCTTGCGGATCTCCAGACGATTCTGACACCGCGCAAACACTCGTTGGACTGAAACCGATGATCACCGCTAAAGAAACCCCGGCGAGCGTTCGCATGGCAATGCCCCCTCAAGTCCAAGCGTTTAGCTTAGAAATTCGTCGGCAGCAGGCGTTCCCCTGGTTGTCAAATATCACCCTCGTCGGTGAACTCGCTGATCTGAAATCGAACGGGCCCAAGCTGCTGCAACTCCGCCGCCTCGGCAGCATTCCCGGTAGAGTCCTCAGTAAGCTGGAAGTCCGCCGAGGTGCGCTGATCAATGTCACCCGGCACTTCCGTGAGGACGTCGTGAACGACTAACGGCACCTGTGCGATAACGTCGTACATGAAAGTGGCATCCACCGCCGCCTTAATCCCGGTGGTGTGGAGCTGGTCGTAGGTCCCTGACATCGTCCCTGTCACAACCCGTCCGTCGCCCTTCGGTGCGGCCTTCAAATCCATCGATGCGGCAGCTGGGTAAGTTCCGCTTCGAAAAGACAAAGTGAACTGTCGTTGCCACTTCGACTCGCTTTGCAGCGAAGCGTCCTTGAAGAAGTCGCGCCCGAGCAGCGGAAAAAGCGCCAACTCCGATTCGGATGGAAATGGCGGCCCAGCGTTGCAGCGTACCGTTCCGTCGGCGTAGAGTTCGCAAGTTCGCGGCTGGCGCGGCCGCACCGCCCGGTACCACGACTCGGTCATTCGCACCACGACGCCGCCATCGGGCGCTGGGCCGAGCACGTCGACGCTGAGCGTTCCGTTGAAGTGGCCTTTCGTTCCACTATCGGTCGGATATAGTGCAAAGGCATACTCCAGATGCCGTATCGGCGCAGCCGGAGCCTCGCCCAACAGGAGGACCGCGCTAAGCAGAGCGAGTGATGGTTTCAAGGGCATCTCCTCGGACGGATGCAAGGATGCGGAAATAATTCCTGCGCGTCGCGAAGCCTTGGCCGCCATGCAACCCGCGACAGGATAGCCCTGGTTTAGGCGGCATGAACGCCGCTGCCGAGACTCATCTTGCGCCCGTCGAAACGCGCGAAGAACTGCTGTATCTTCTAACGCGTGCGTCGGAGCTTGAGCACGATCTGGCTTGCTCCTACCTGTACGCGGGATATTCCATTAAGATGCGCCCGGAAGAAGGCGGTATCACGCACGACGAGTTGCTGGCGATTCGCGGCTGGAAGCAGAAGATCGCACACGTCGCCGTTGAGGAGATGCTTCACCTCGCCCAGGTTTCGAATATCCTGACCGCGGTCGGGGGCGCGCCGCACTTCCTGCGCTCGAACTTCCCGCTGCCCGCAACGGCGTTTCCGTTCGGAATCGAAATCACGCTCGAGCCGCTCTCGCACGAGTTGATCGAGCGCTTCATGTGTTACGAGATGCCGGCCGACGAGGCGATTCCCATGCATCTCCGCCCACTGTGCGACGACATTCGCCGGCGCACCACCGCGCAGATCGACCACGACGATATCGTCCGCCAGCAAAACGCGATCGAGCCCTTTGACGTCGATTTCCGGACGATCGGCGAGTTCTACAAGAAGATCGAAACCGCATTCGATACCATCAATCCGGACCGGCTCTTCATCGGCGATCCCGACGACCAAGCCCGTCCAGCCTATCTCGACCTCCCGCGCAGGCTGATCCGCGTTCACGATGCAGCCTCCGCGCACCGCGCCGTCGAGCGTATCATCGAACAGGGCGAAGCCCCGCCGCGCCACCATCCCGAAGCGCATTTCTACGTCTTCCAGAAGATCCACGAAGAGTACGAACGGCTCGCACAGCGCGCGAAAGCGGAGGGCCGCGTCTTCGAACCCTTCCGGAAGATGCTTACGGATCCGGTGACGCGCACGATTGGCCCGAGCGCAGGTTTGAATCGGATCACCGATGCCTCGTCACGCGAGCTTGCCGAAATCTTCAACAGCGTTTACGAGCTGATGCTGATGATGCTGGCGCGCTTTTTCGCGCATGGCGGCGAAACCGAAGAACAACTCCGCCTGCTTTCACGCGGAACGCTGCGAATGATGGCGTCGGGGCTGCGTCCGCTGGGCGAGGCGCTCGCGCGGATGCCGGCCGGCCCCAACTATCCCGGCCTGACGGCCGGGCCGCCCTTTGGCATCACACAGAACGTGCGCTTGCTCTCGCACCGCAAAGCCGCCTGGATCTTTTTCCTCGAACGGCTTTACGATCTCTCCACGCGTCTGACCAACCTCGCCAAAGAGGCGACGCTACCGCAAGAAGTGCAGGAGGCCGCCGCCGCCCTCGAATCGGTTGCCGAACACCTAACGCCTTTTATTCCGCCGGAGTTTGCGCAAGCCGTTCGCGAAGAGTGCGACAGCCGCAGCTACCGCACGACGATCCGCCCGGAGCTCGACGGCCCGTACATCGTGCGCAACCTGCGCAAGCTCACCAACTCCAAAGGCGAGAGCCTTAACGTGCGCCCGATCCTCGCGCTCTGCCGCTGCGGCGGCTCGCACTTCAAACCCTATTGCGACGGCACGCACGCACAGATCAACTTCTGTAGCATCAAGCAGCCGGATCGCACGCCCGACCGTCTGGACACGTATGAAGCCAAAGAGATCACGGTGCTCGACAATCGCGGCACGTGCTCGCACTTTGGCAACTGCACCGATCACCTGCCCGAGGTCTTCCACGTCAAGGGCGAACCGTTCGTGACACCGCAGGGCGCGCCGGCCGAACGAATTGAAGCGATCGTCCGGCAGTGTCCCTCGGGCGCACTCGGTTTCATCAAAGACGGCATTCGCTACGAAGGCGAGGAGCGCGAGGCTGAAATCATCGTTTCGCACAACCAGAGCTACTGGGTACGCGGCCACATCGAGCTTGAGGGGGAGCCGCGCAATCGAGGTGCCTCCCTCGAGCATTACGCGCTCTGTCGCTGCGGCCACTCGAAGAACAAACCATTCTGCGATGGCTCGCATTACTACGCGAACTTCAACGATCCCGATAACTAAGAGGAATACGTTATGCCCGCAGATGCGAGTAACACGCTGCTTGTCCTGATCGTTATCCCGATCGCGGCCATTTTTGTGCCGGCGGTATTTGGCCTATATTATTTTATCAATCAGAGGCGCTACGAAAAAGCTACGATCACCAACGCCATTACGGAAGAAATGGATCGCCTCAAAGATGTGTTGCGCTCGCATGTGTCTTGGATCGGAAAACCAACCTCGATAGAGCTGCCGCTTGTGCCCTTTCAAACCGCAGTTTACGATGCGCAGTTGGAGAAGATTGGCCTACTCGATCCAAACTTCGTGAAAAAAGTTGTGTCCTTTTATGGGATGGTTGGGTTCATTAACGCGCTCCAACAGACAAAAGCCGAATACCGTCGAGTTGATGGCGGCACCGATCGCTTCGTCAACTCATACAAAAAAGCGATCAAGAAGGCGATCGAGTTTTGACATGACGAGTTGAGCCGGGCAGCTATTTTTCTGCTGCCACCACGCCGAGCGGCTGGTCGAAGCTGCCCGTAAGCGTTGCGATCGGTGAACCGCCGGCCGGGTACTTGAAAACCTCGGCGCCGTCGGTCCCCGCGTCCGCGCAAAAGACAACGCCCGTACCGATCCAGGTCTGCGCGCAGTCGCCGACACCCGAATACGATACAGTGCCCTTCAACGTCGCCGTCGTTCCGCTGACCGTGTACCGATACATCGCGTTCGCATCTTGGTCGAAGACGGTGAGGTATTTGCCGTCCCACTGCACGGAGCCGGGGAACACCACCGTATTGCTCGTCGTGATCGTTTGGAACTTGCTGCTGCCCTTCGGGAGCTCGACGAGCGCGAAGCCGCTGCCGTTAAGGCCGTCGGCGAAGAGATTCCCGTCGCTGTCGTAGCCGTCGAAGTACTCGTCGGACAGCGGCGTGGTGTAGACGGTGCCCGAGCCGCTCGCGTTCTTGAAGATCACGATGTCGCCGGCACCCGACCCTGAGAGGATTCCGACTGCAAGGTCGCCGCTAGTATCCATTGCGCAGCTAGATGGATTACCGACGGAATCAGAGAGCGTTTTGACCGGCTTCTTAGGGACCTTGTACTCCGTGATCTGGGTATCGCCCGCGACGATCCAGAAGGTCTTCTTCCCATACCCAAAGAGGGCGTTCGCGCACCCTTGGCCGCCGGCGTTAGTGATCGTACCGATCTGCTTATCGCTCTTCGGATATTCGAAAATGCTGGTAGCATCGGCGCCGATGATGTACTGAAATTTCTTTGCGCTAGCGTTGCCATAGTTGGCAGCGTAGAGTTGCGGGCCCGGCGCGCCAATCGGCGGCGACGATCCGCCGCAGCCTGCGAGTAACGCAACGGCCGCATAGCTGACGAGTGCGTGACGGTCAAGAGCTCCAATCCCCATTGCGTGCCTCCTGAAGCTTGCGGCCAAGTACGTTCGCCGCGTCTCGGCGCTACCCCATTGGAGCGAGCGTTTACGAGTTGGCTGCCCAAACCTTTTGCCTTGAGACACGGGAACTGAGCATCAGGGCCGAACGTCGTTAGCCGTCGATCCGTTACGTGGACCGGGGGAGCGCGGAGCATGAAAAGCTTTGGTCTTGGCGGGTACGCCCTCAGTGGAGGCGTTACCGCTGTGTTGCTCGCGGGCTGCGGCGGCGGAAGCGGCATGCCGCTGAGCCCATCGCCTGCCGGAGTTACGCAGGAGCGAACGCACGCGCGTCCCGCATACAGCGTGCTCTACAGTTTCGGCAGCGGCTTCGCAGACGGCGCATGGCCGCTCGCGGGCCTCCTTAACGTCAACGGCACGCTCTACGGCACCACAGAGATATTCGGTTCGGGCTCGTGCAGGATTGGTAGCGGCGTTTCCGGATGCGGAACGGTCTTCGCGATTACGACGTCCGGCAAAGAGACCGTGCTCGACAGCTTCAACGGTAAGAACGGCGAATTTCCGTTTGCGGGCCTCACGAACATCAACGGCACGCTCTACGGCACGACCTACGAAGGGGGCGCGAAGAAGAAAGGGGCGGTCTTTGCGATCACGACGTCGGGCAAGGAAACGGTGCTCCATAGCTTCGCGGGCAGCCCGGGAGACGGCGAACACCCGGCTGCGGGCCTCATCGACCTCAAGGGCACGCTCTACGGCACGACGGAGACCGGCGGCGCGAACAACGGCGGGACGGTTTTCGCGATCACAACGTCCGGAAAGGAGACCGTACTCCATAGCTTCGGCAGCTTCGGCTCTGGGACCGACGGCGCAGGCCCGGAGGCAGGCCTCTTGAGCGTCAAAAATACGCTCTACGGCACGACCCACGACGGAGGCGCGAACGGTGTCGGCACGATCTTCGCGATCACGGCGTCCGGCACGGAGACCGTGCTCCATAGTTTCGGCCCGTACGGGTCGCAAGACGGTGTATACCCGACTGCGGGCCTCATCGACGTCAACGGCACGCTCTACGGCACGACCGGCGGAGGAGGCACAAGCTGTAGCTCAAGCGGCGGTTGCGGAACGGTCTTCTCGGTCACGACGTCCGGCAAGGAAACGGTGCTCTACAGCTTTAGGGGTGAACCAGATGGCGAGTTCCCCGTTGCAGGTCTCCTCAACGTCAAGGGCACGCTCTACGGTACGACCGCAGACGGAGGCGCACGGTGCAGCCCGCGCGGTTGCGGAACCGTCTTCGCGATCACGCTGTCTGGCGCGGAAACGGTGCTTCACACCTTCCGGCGGATCGACGGCGAATATCCCGCGGCGAGCTTGATCGACGTTAATGGCACGCTCTACGGCACGACCGTGTATGGGGGCGCGGACGGCGGCGGAACCGTCTTCTCGTTATCGCCGTGAAACGGTTACGCCCCGCGCACAGCGAACGCAGTTCGGCCACCGGCCCGTACGTGTCCCAGGAGCACACGATGAGGATTTCAGGTCTTAGGCACTACGTGTTCGGCAGCTGCGTTGCCGCTGCATTGCTTGCAGGCTGCGGCGCATCGCGGCCGCCAATCGCCGCGCCGGGCGCGATGCCGCAAGCGTCCACCATCGCAGCGCGTGCGGATCGCGGCACGTCGCCGACAGCCAGGGCGATCAGAACCCTCTACGTGAACAGCGGCATCGCGAGGAGCAATGCCGTCGTTCTACTCAGAAACGGCACGTGGAAAGAGATCGACACTATCACCGATGGAATCGGAAATCCCATTCGTAATTGGATCGACGCCAAGGGCAATCTCTACGTCGCGGATACATCGCAGATTGCGATCACCGAATATGCGCCCGACACTAGCGACCCTTCGTTCAGTTACAATAAAGGAGTGGAAGAGCCGGTCGACGTCGCAACCGATTCTGCCGGTAACGTCTTCGAGGCCGATCAGTTAGGTGAGTCCGTCAATGAGTATCCGCAACAGAGCAATACGATCGTTGCATCGTGCTTTATCAATGAGTCGATCGTCGAATCGGTCGCGGTCGATGGAAAGGGCGACGTGTTCGTCGCCTACAACGAAAACAAGCCCTATGGTCAAGGTCGCATCGTAGAGTATACGGGCGGCCTGACCGGCTGTCGCGCCACACTGCTGGGCGTAACCTTCACGTTTGTCGGCAGTATCGCGCTTGACAATGCGAACCATCTAATCGTATGTGACGACGAGGATGCTGACCGGGTGGACGTCGTCAAGCCACCTTACCGGAAGGTCTCGGGAACGCTCGGCTCCGGATACAGCATGCCGTTTACCGTTCGGATCAACAAGCGGAGCGACCGGGCGTACGTCACCGATGAAGGGCTCGAAGAAGTCTTCATCCTAACGTATCCTGCGGGCATATCCATAGCGGTCTTAGGTTCTAAGGAAGGTCTCTCTACACCGAGCAGTGCCGTCGATAGCGAAAACTTTAGGCCCTAGAGTCGAGATTCTCTGCTCGATCGCGGGAGGATGGCACATAAGTGACGCGCACGGCCCGGTCGGTCATTCTTTTCCCAGCGGCTGTCTATATATTTTGGAAAGTGCTGTGGTATTTTGGCTGGGAGCGTTGCGCCCTACCGCCCGAGGGTAACATCTGTGCGGTTCTGTATGGGGCCACACTCCTTAGGATCTTTGTGGTGGGCGGGGCTACGGCTGCCGTTATCGGGCTAGGTCTCTCACGGCGTGTTGACGATTGAGCAAGATACACCCGGCCTTCCTGTGAGGCCGCGCTTCGTGTGTGACCAATCCGTGACCAGTCGTCGATTCGCGCGCGTCCTAGGCCTCAGAATGCCCACGCATGCTAACCTATTTCGCAGTCGAAATGCACGACCACTGTTCCCATGATAGGCTGGCAACTCTTAATCGCCGGCGAATAGCTTGACTGGCGTGCG
This sequence comes from Vulcanimicrobiota bacterium, assembly GCA_963754565.1. Classification (GTDB taxonomy): domain Bacteria; phylum Vulcanimicrobiota; class Vulcanimicrobiia; order Vulcanimicrobiales; family Vulcanimicrobiaceae; genus Cybelea. The sequence continues at coordinate 188,157 of CAVWGL010000002.1, forward strand.
GCTTGTATGCCGCCGCGGTCGAGTGGCTCCTCGCCCCACTCAGGACTCGTACCCTTGGGAAGCGGCCGCACGCCGACCGCGTTGCCCTTCGGATCGACGGTCACTCTCACGTCGACGCTGACGGGACCAATGCTCCCCTTGGGGGGCTCCCACTCACACGGTGCCAGCTTAGTGACGCGGGCAGGACGATTGGGAATCGCGCAGGCGTAACATGTCCCACCGTCCAGCCTTGCGAGCACCGCGACAACCCCACAACTGACGAGCGCGAATCGGGCTAAATGCGGAGTGCTCATCTACCCGCGAACCTTTCGATTACCCGCGACCTAGGACATGCAACGGGCACGTAAGCTCTCATGCACGGTCTGACCCTACGCCGGGATAGAGCGCAAGCGCAGCGAACATAATACATAGTGCACAATCGCGTATTGCGCGGCCTTCTCCGGAGCCTCGTTTGCGTTGCACTGGTGCTGCCGTTACCCGCACGATCGACTCCGCTATCTAAAGCGAGTCCAGCGCGTGGCAATGGCCCCCTTGTCGCACGAATCGTGTCAAACAAGTCGATCTACCACCTTGGCGAGCCGATCAAGCTAAAGCTCACGTTGACCAACGAAAGCGACGAAGAGCTGTGGGCCGGCGGCGCTCCACCGTATGGGCTGACGACTCTCAAGATCTTCAACGCCCAAGGAAGACCTCTACCTCGCACTGGTAAGCCTGGCATGATCTGTGAATGCGGAGGCCACAATTGGTCCTGGGCATTTGACCCAGGCAAACCCGTAATAATTCAGTTTGACGACCCTGAAAGCCACTGGGCACTGAGAGTGTGGGCGGACATTCGGCTTTGGGGCTATAGCATCGCCCAGCCGGGAACCTACACGTTGGTCGTAACGCCGGACATGAACGGATTTTCCTCTGCTGACGATGACGTGCCAGGTCAGGAGTCTAACAAGGTCCACATAACGGTAATAGACTCTTACCTGATCCAACGCATGCCTTTGTCACCAACGGGCGGATGCACGGTCGCGACTCGGGCGGCGTCAGTCGCCAATCTCGTTGAACCAAGCTGGCCCGTTTATATGGTTGGATTCGCTCCGGTCTCCGTTGACGTACTCGTAACATTAGACGCGGGTGCTAAGCCCATAAAGGCACAGGTAATCAAATCGGGTGGCCCGCGATTCGACGAACTCGCCCGCAAGGCGACATTCGCATCGACATACTCAGCCGCGCAGAAAGCATGCACACCGATACCTGGTACGGTGGTTTTACATTTCTTTTTTCAACCAGACCAGCAACGTTATTAAATGGCTCCGCCGTGAGGCATCCACCCGCAGCGTAAAGGGTAAGAACGCAGTTATGAAGACACGCAAGTTGAGAAACCTTGAGGTCTCGGCGCTCGGCTTAGGTTGTATGAGCATGAGCGCGGCCTATGGACCGCCAGCTGAAAAAGGCGCGATGATTGCGCTCATCAGAGCCGCGCACGAACAAGGCGTTACGCTATTTGACACCGCTGAGTCCTACGGACCATTCGCCAACGAAGAGCTCGTTGGCGAGGCGCTGGAGCCGATTCGGGATAAAGTGGTCATCGCCACGAAGTTCGGCTTCGACATCGACCTAGTCACTGGTGAGCGACACGGAGGCACAAACAGTCGTCCGGAACATATCAAGGCGGCTGCAGAAGGATGCCTAAAGCGGCTGCGCACCAACCGTATTGATATCTTCTACCAGCACCGCGTCGATCCGGATGTGCCGATAGAAGAGGTGGCAGGCGCCGTCAAAGACCTCATTGATGCAGGTAAGGTTCGGCACTTCGGTCTCTCCGAAGCAGGTGTGGAAACGATCCGCCGCGCCCACTCCGTGCAGCCGGTAACTGCGGTTCAAAGCGAGTACTCATTATTCTGGCGCGGACCGGAGGCGGAGCTTTTGCCGGTTCTGGAGGAACTCGGCATCGGTTTCGTTCCATTTAGTCCACTCGGCGCCGGTTTTCTAACGGGGAAGATCGACGAGAATACAAAATTCGACGCCACGGACTTTCGCAACAGCGTCCCTCGGTTTTCGCCGGAAGCTCGTAAAGCCAACTTCGCGCTCGTCGATCTCGTGAAGAACGTCGCGGCTCGCAAGCATGCCACGCCGGCGCAGGTCGCACTCGCCTGGCTCTTAGCGCAGAAGTCTTGGATCGTTCCGATTCCTGGAACCACCAAACTCCAGAGGTTGCAGGAGAACCTCGGAGCGCTCGACGTTAACCTAACCCCTGACGATTTGCATGAGATCGAGCAGCAGGCGAGTCAGCTTCACCTCGTGGGCGAACGTCTACCTCAAGCAGCGCTCAGGATGACCGGACTATAGGTCCGTCCCCCGCGAGCCTGCCGTTCATCGTGATCCGCACGGCCCGGCTATTGCTCGAGCCAATTGCCGAAGGCCATGCTGAGGGCATGTTTCGCGTGCTCGACGATCCGTCGCTTGGCTACGTACAAGCCACGATATCGGTGAGCCTCGGCCATGCGCTGATGGACATGAACGGATTTTTCTCTGCTGACGATGACGTGCCAGGCCAATAAAACCACCACCGGTCACCTGCAGAAGCCCCGTGGCGATGCATCGCTTGGCGGATAGGCAGCATCACCCGCGTTGGTTTCGCCGGCGGAGAGTTCGCGCCGAACGGCATCAAAGAAGTAGTCGGCAACTCTCAGCTCCGCGCCCGCGCTCGGTGGGTCGCACCGGTGCAGCGCGCTGTCCCCCGCCGTGCCGAGCTCGGAAACGGCGCGCTGTAGATTTGCGGTGAGAAGGACGTAGGGCGAGTCCGGATTTCCCGAGCTTGGAAGTCGATTGATTCGCCGCTCCAACTCCTCTTGATCGCTTTCCCAGTTGGGATTCTTTGAGAATAGCTCGCCCTGGCGGGCGCCGCTCTGAAGTTGCGTTACGAAATCGCGCACTCCCGAGCGTAAGCGTTCGTACTCGCGCATCAAAGAGCGGAAGTTCGCGTCGAGGCTCGGATCGTTGAGCTTGTACGCCGGCTCCGTTCGCGCCGCTTCTTTTGTCAGAATTTGAATCTTCAGTGGAGGTGCGGCGGTTGCGTTGTCACCGGTTAACGTATACGTGGCGCTCGGCGTAAAGATGTAGCCGTCGATTTCCGGGCTACAGGTAATCGTATACGTGTCGGGCTCGAGCGGATGGAAGAAGCCCCAGGCGCCGATCTGGGACCACCCTAACGTCGTGGTGCCCACCGCAAGACGCGGCATCACCATGATGCCGCGCCCGGGCCGGCGCCCGTGACCGCCCTGAGAGGAGAGTACCGGCTCGTTTCGACCATTGACAATGTTGAGCACGCAGGGAGGCTGAGGACCGTTGAGGTCGTACGCAACCGGCTCCTTACCGAGATTTGTAATCATAAGGCGAACGAGGACCGGTTCGCCGGCCGTGTAGACCGGCCGATCAGTCTGAACCTTAAAGCTCAGCACTCGGTTCGTCGTCGGCAGTGCAACCCTTGATGGCGGCGCCGCGAGGGTGACCTCGACCGGGTTAGACTCCAACGTCACCCGTTGGCCGTTGATGATCGGCCGCCCGGTCACGCGTATCGTGTAGGTTCCGCCCTCGGTGAAGTGATAGAGCCGGTGCAACGCAAATTCGCTAAACAGCGACGTGTCGGGATAGATCGGGCGGCTACTCCAAGGCTTCGGTCCTGCGGTGCTCTGAGGCGGCGCTTTGGACTCGCGCCCCACAACCGCTCCCGTCTGCCGGTTTACGATCGTGAACTTATAGTCCGAACTCGGAGATCCGAAGAACGCGTCCTGCGCCTTGCCCGAAACGTTGCGCAACTCGACGGAGACGAGGATGGGACCGCCGAGACTGTTGTTCGGCCACGGGTTCACTAAAGAGAGCGCGAAGCCGTTCGCGGGCGCCCCCGCGGGCTGGGCGCCTGGTTCGTCTTCGTAAACACCCGATCCGCGCGCTGATGTGAAGGTAGGTGAACGCGCCGGCAGCACGTCGATCTGGAGAGCGTTCGATTGTAGCGTGACGTGAGCGCGAGGCGGCCAGGGAGAAACGTTTTCAGGTTGGACCTCGAGTGTCGCCTTGATCCGGACTGAATACCGCCCCGGGAGAACGCCGTCGAAAAGCCGATCGAGGCGGATCGCCTGAAAATGCGACTGTCCTTTCGGAACGGTTTGACTGCCGAAGCCTCCGGAAAGGGCATCGAGCCGCTCCTCCCAGTTCTGCGAAAGCTGCAACCTGCGCCCGGACCTAGCATCCACGACCTCCGTTGTATAAGAATTGGTAAATACATCGATGAGATCGATCATAGTGGGCCCAGTGTTCCGTACTTCAACCGTTACCCACATAGGTGAGCCAACGCGATAAACACTTGCCGCCGACGATTTTGAGATCGCTAAAGCGAGGCCGGATTCAGCGGGCCCCGAAGGCGAGGCCCTAGATGGATCGCTAAAAGCGTAGGTTGGTCTTCCGTCGGTTGGCGGCAGGATGTTCAAGGTCACGGCATTGGAGACGATCCTTCTGCCGTGAATGACTGCCTGCGCTTGGACTACGAAAGTGCCGGGCTCTTCCATCGTGTCCGTGACTTGAGGCTCGAACCAGAGGTAGAGCGACGTACCTGCAGCAAACTCGTAGCCGGCAGGGGGTCCAAAGTTCGGCGTCGCCTGCCCTTCGGTGCCGTTCCTGGTGTTTTTATTGGTGGCCGTGAACTCATATAACACGTCCTTGGCGCTAAAGCTGGTGCTCTCCGCGACATTGGAGACGTTTCGCAGTTCAACGGTAAAAGACAAGCCTTCGCCGAATCTAAACGTATAGCGGTTTGCCGTGAGCGATAGCGCAAAACCGTCAACCGCCTCGCCGACGGGGGTAGTGCCTGCGGGCGCACCGTAGACGCCGTTGCTTAAGGTGCGATGCAGTTCTTCCGTAAATGTGGGCTGATAGACGGTCGGCGTCGGCGTCGCCCGCGGCGACGTTCCGGCCAATAATACCCAGAAGAACCCCAGAGCGACCGTGCGTAAATACATGCCGGAGGCCATCTTTGTGCTAAGAACGACCGAGTCCTTAGGAGCCCGCAGCCGCTCCCTTCGCCCGCGCGCTCTGCCCCTCTGAACGGCCTCGCGAT
>CAVWGL010000003.1:0-53152 GCA_963754565.1 Vulcanimicrobiota bacterium
CAAGAAACGCGCTGATTTCATTAGCTTTTTGGGAATCGGCGTCTGTGTGTCTGGAAGCAACGCCGGTTTTTTGACGACCATTTGACGACCAATCTCGAGGTCGCCGAAAACACGGTCCATCGTCTCGGCGGCTTGCCGGCGCGCGCCTTCGAACATATGACCATAGCGGTCGAGGACCATGCGCGTGTCGACGTGCCCGTTGCGGCGTGCAATGAGTATGGGATCGGCACCCTCCTCGATGAGAAACGAGTTGGACGAGTGCCGCAAGGAGTGAAAATCCACGTCCGGCAGCTCGGCATGGCGCAGTAAGGGTTTGAACGTGCGCCGGATGAAGTTGCTTTTGCGGAGCGGGTGGCCCTCAGTATCCGTAAAAACCAGCGAACCGCCGTATCCCGTGGCCTCCTGCTCGGTCCGCCAAGTCTGCAGCGTCTGAAGTGCGAGTTCGGGAAGCTCTAGCGTGCGTCGCGAAGCCCTTGTCTTCAATGGCCCGAGGCCCAGTTGACCGCTCGCATCTTCACAAAGCTGCTGTGCCACCGTCACTGTCCGTCGCTTGAAGTCGACGCAATCCCAAACGAGGCCGAATAGTTCTCCCTCGCGCATGCCGAGCGTGGCAGCGAGGATGACAAGCACGCGAGTCTGTCCTTCGGCCGCACGGATAAGACGCTTCGCCTGCGATCGATCGAGGACGACCTTTTCTTTCGGTTCGTAACGAGGTGCGGGCACAAGTGAGCATGGATTGAAGACGATCTTCCGCTCGCGGTACAGGGCGTTCAGGGCAGCGTTGAGCGTCGCATGGACCTGCTTACGTGTAGCAGTACCGACTTCACGCCCCTTCAGCTTCCGCAGCAGCACTTTGACATCGTCTACATCCAAGTCCGCAACGCGACGCCCGCCGATGTGCGGAATGATATGGTAGTCGATCGCATGTTTTCGCAAACGATACGTGTTCGGTCGCCAGTCTCCATCGGTCAGCCACTGGTTGAGATACTCGCTTAGCGTGAGATCGAGGTCGACCGCCAACGCGTGCCGCGTCGAATATCGGCGCATCTGGTCCGTGACGTCTTGGCGAGTCTCACCGTAAAAGCTCTTACGAGCGAGCTGCCCTTCGCGTGCACCAACACGCAGCTTGCCCTCCCAGCGACCATCCTTGCGCTTGTGGAGCGTTCCTTCGCCGCGGGCGCGCCGAGCCATAATCTACGGCCGCCCTTTCCGGTAGCGGCGGTCGACATGCCGCTCGATACACGCACGCACCGCGTCCGGACGGAACAGGCGCGAACCGCCAAGCTTTACCGACTCCAAGCGACCGCTACCGATCAGCTCGTACAATTTCGATTTCCTGCACCCCAGCGCAGCGCATACTTCTTGCGTATCCATCAGCGGCTCGACTTCAATACGGCGTTTGGATTCCACGGTTGAGAAACCCTATGGCTAACGTTGGAGCGATGTTGGCGGTGTCCGCATGCAGGTGTGCATTCTTGCACGAGTTTCACCCGCATTATTATGCGGCCGAAACTTCTGCGCGGCTCTGCTACACAATTATCTCTTTTGGGCCGACCGCAGTCAATGGCACATGCGTCTCGTCGTGCAAATCTAGTTGCGATGCTACTCAGCGTGCGACCTCTACAAGAGCCTTGGGCCCGAGCGTGATCGTACTGCCATCTTCTAACCAGAGACGAATCGCATCTTTCTCGATCGTGCCTACGTCCACGACGACATGGAAGCCGGCAAGCCGGCGCACGAGCATGCCACGCTTGATCTCTCGAATGCACGCAAGCGTCGTACCGTAGACTTCGATCATCGTTTCTCTCCCGCGGGCCGACAATGGCGCCGCCGCACGGCGGCGTAACCGCGCGCGAAGGGACCCGGGCGCAAGGCCGAAGCGCAGCGAAGCCGCGTCAGCGGTCGCCTTGCGCGCGGGACACGCCAGCGCGGTAGCCTTGCCGAGTGGCGGCGCCGGGGTCGGGGCCGCGGGTGCGTCCTCTCGGTGCGTGGGACAGATGTTTGCTTTCGACGATTTGTCTTTTGGCGGATTCCGACGAAAATAAGGAGATCTGAACGTGTGTCAACGGGAATCGAATGCGGCTACTTTGTTTCTTACAAATAAGGCCAATCCCGTGGATTCCCGTATTTCGTGAGTTTCCCGGCTCCGGATTCCCTGGTGGAATTGGCAAAGAGCTGGTTTATTTTGTGACCATTGCCTACAGCGCGGACCGGTCTTGAGATGCCGTAGTCGAAGGCAACCGAAACTTATCGACGCCTATAGAACGCTGAAGAATCAAGTAGATCACTAAACCTAGATGGCGTTAATCCGTTCCACAATCCGCTGAAACTCCGGGACGTTCCCGCGCGAAACACATCCCGATGCGGGCGAGTTGACGGTCACGAACGGATAACTAGCGAGTGTTGGCACAGCGTTGAGGAGAGCGCGCTTTGCTCGAACAATAATGATTAGGGCATTCCTAGCCATTGCTCGCTGAATCTGATATCGCGCAAACGCCTGTGACGGCACCTCGCAGCCACCGCCGAATCTGTTCGAGTGGTATGGGAAGAACTCGATGGTGGTCAGATTCTTCGCGACGCGCTCCGCGTCGCCGCAGGCACTTATGAGTTCGCCGAGCTTCCGAGTCCAATATTGGCCTCCGGGGCTGTCTCGGAGGATCGGGTCCAGGAAGAACATCGGATATTCGGACGGCTCCTCATTGAAGTTCCGGCGATAGGCTCCATGCATTTCCGCGCTATTAGCGTGCCACCAGTCGTCATTGCAATTGCCGTCGCCCGATTTGGCGGGAGTGTAGCCGGGATTCAGGCTGAACAGTACGACCGGCGCGTCGAGGTTGCCGATGTACGGATCGGGCAGGAGTTCAAGGTGGTAGTAGTAGCGCCAGGCATCCTTGCGGCGCTCAGCGTTCTTGACATTGGCTGCCTCGACTGCGGCGCGGTCCTCGGGTAGCACGTAGTCCGGAGCAGTAGGAAGCGCTCGCCAGGGGTTCTGCATTGTCAACGGGCCATAGTGCTTGTCCTGGTCTCAGAGTGTCTGTATGCGAATCACGTCATCGCTTCGGCCGTCAGGACTATCGACAACCTTGTAGTAAACGCGCACAAGCGCGCGATTGAAGCTGATGAAGGCCTTTAAGCTGTCACAACCTATGTCTGGGTCCGGCCCGTTCTCGCAAAAAACGTGATGAGCGTTCACCGCGGGTTCCTTACCGGCCAGGAAGGCGAAGTGCCGAGTAGTACCACTGGTGGTGATCAGATCAAAAGCGCCGACTGCATTACCTTCACTCCAAGATGTAATTCGGCCGTCAACGTGCGCGGAGAAGCTGCGCTGTTCAGACGCGCATTTCCTGATTGCGTTCGTCCCATCGCGGGGATAGATTTCATCTGCGTACTCAACTTGATCGGTGTAGTGAGATACTACGTGAACGTTAAAGTGCTGCCCTCCCCAAGCATCAAAGGCCGCGCGTGAGACACCGATGCCGGTATTTGAGAAGGCTAGATCGTGATTGTGGCAATGCACGTCGGTGACCAGCAAGAAGCCGTGGAATAGCGAATTGACGGTCGCGTCATAGGACTCGGCGGCCATTCCGCCACGTGAGTCTGCAAAGACAATCGACGCCGTTAGCAGACTAATCAGAATGCCTTTAGTCATGGAGCCTCCTCAAACGCGATCTGCCGCCTGGCCAGAAACCTTAGCTTCGAAGTCGGCCGGGAGCCTCCCCGGGCAGCTCGCGGTCCTGGGAGAAGTCTTAGCCATCTTGAAAGACCGTGACACATGCCTGGTACCGCCGACGCCGATGTCCGCCAGCGCCTCGTTATCGCACGGGTGGGCTGGTGCACGAAGTATGACGGCAGTCCTGATGACGAGCCCCGAAAGGGCGGCGGTTGGAATGTCGAACACGTCGGGTCCGAACACCGCAACTTTCTTCCATTCTCGGGAAAGCTATACGGGTGGGTGCAACCGCCGGGCCAGACCTTGAACCTTGGTCGCGTTCAGAGCGGGGCTGATGGCCAAGAATCCATAAACGACGTTTGCGTAGCATGGATTGCGACACGAGATGGCTTTGGACAGGTGTTGGTCGGCTGGTACCGGCATTCAAAAATGAATGCGGAGTATCTCGAACATGTCAAACGGGGCCTTTATGAGTTCGTATGTAAACTCAAAGACGGTGTGCTGCTTCGCCCAGACGACCGGCGCTTGCAGATTCCAAAGGGGAAGGGTGGCACGGGGCAAGCAAATATCTGCTACGCTCGCGACGCCGTCGGGAAGTTAGCGCAGGGGCCATTTTTCGATTCGGTTCGGCGCGCGATCGTTAACCACGGTAAGGCGACCACTCCCGACAATAGGAGCGAATCCCTGGAAGCCGTCGATGCGGTCGTTCGCGGGCACGGATACCAGTTCGACGTTCGCTATCGTCGCATTATCGAGATGCATGCGATGGCTCGCGTGCGTAAGATGTTGAAGAAGGAATACGATGAGGTCGAGGACCGTTCCAGCGAAGCGAGCTTTGATTTCCTATGCCGCAATGGGCGGGCGGAGCACCTGATAGAGGTCAAAGGCACGACAACCGCAGGAGATGTGGTGCTCTTCTCGCGAGCAGAACGCGAGCTTGCAGGCCGGGAGCGCGTCGATCTCTACGTTTTGAAGGATATTCAAATCGAAGACGACGGAAAGACCTGCAGAGCTACGGGCGGCGCGGTGAGCGTATACAGGGATTGGGGACGAAGGAACTTCTCCTGCAAGCCGTTGGGCTTCGCAGTTTCGCTGACGTAGCGGCTACAGACAAGTGCCCGATGGAAAATGAGGTCTGCGTGGGAATCGACAACAGCGTCGTGTGGACACGCTCGCCTCCGGCCCGGAGACGATACGCCGGCGCCTTCGCGCTGGCCGCCAGCGCGAGCACGACGAACGTCTAGCGTTCCGACCAGCGTCGGCTGACAACGCCGGTGTCGCTATACATGCTGCCGTCCGGCTTGATCACGAGGTCGTGGATTCTTCCGCCGACCACGCGGTTAGCGTCCTTTGCGAAGGATTGCTGCAGGTCTGCGACAATTTCGATCGGCCGCTTCGCAAGGTCACGCCAACCATCCGCGCTGGACTTCAACCCACTTCGATCGTTCAGCGCCTTCATGGAACTCAGAACGCCGTTCGCAGCAATGTTGAATAGTTCCGGGTCGCCGTTATTGAAGTAGAGCACCCCACCACTTTCCAGGTACCGATAGACTTCGATTCGCCGTTCTGGCTCCGAATCGCGTTCGTGAAATTCGTCGTCGCCGTATTCGTTCTTGAGATCCGCATGCGTGCGGCGCGAGCAGCCGAGTTGATTGGCGACCTCCTGATACGTCGGACTCGTGAAGTTCGTCACGAGAAACAGTTCCGGCACCTTGAAGCCCGCCACTTCCTCGTATCCGACGATGTGGAAACCGAGGCCACGCTGCCGGCCGCGAATCGAAGGGTATCTGGTAAGAAGTCCATCGAAGTGCTTTTTTAGTTCGCGCGCAAATTCCCAAAGAGATGGGAAGGAGCGCGCGCGACCCGCGAGGCCTTCGAGCTCGTCGGCAGTATCGAGCTGGTCGAGGCCTGCAAATCCCCAGTATGAGATAGCTCCTGACAGGCCGTCAAGCGCGAATATCTTCGGACGCTGGGTCTCAACATATTCGACGCAGTCGCCTGCGCGCCTCGTCAAGAACGAATCGGAGGCACAAGCGATGAACTCTTTGGAGAACACGTTGCTGATTGCAGTCATATAAGCACGCGTCGTTTCATTCCAGGAGCAGAATGCGGGCCGCTGCATCCACAAGATACGCCCGCACAAACGGTGCGATCGGCGGTTTCGACGCCTCGACCGTGGCGATGGTGTTGTAAAAATACTCTATCGTGTCGGTAAGAAAAAGGAATAGCCAGGTCGGCAACGGCCGATAACCCGCCGCGGAAGCTCGATGATCGTCGAGCACGCGAATCACTTCATCGCGGCGGTGCACCGGGCCGATCGCACTCGCGCCTTCGCTCACGGTAAAGTGTGGACCACCGCCCATGCGCTCTGCGTGGTATTGCGCTCCTCTTGCGTGCAGCGTCTTGTACTTGGCCGGGAACGTTGAGAAGTAGTCGCCCGACGAGGCGAGGTGCGCTCCTGAGCGAACGAACGCGACGATCTCGTCGGCGATCGCCTTCGCCTCCTTCTTACTGCCGATCTGTACGGGGCGACTCGGACCGATGCCGTTCAACGTTAATGCGAAGTAACACTCGGCCATGGGCGTACGAAACGATGCGTCAGTGTCCAGAAGATCGCTCACCGCAACTTCGATGAGGTTTCGGCCCGATTCGTGTTTCCGCTGCGAGGTTTCGCTCACATCGGCTACTTCGACACCGATGTACGCCCCGTTGGGAAGATGTGCATCGAGATCCGGACGCTCTAGTGGCTTCGCGTCGGGTCCGACGGAGATGAGCGCTACACCTTCGTAGCGCAGGTACGAAAAGACCAGCGCCGCAGTCGTGATCTCAGACGTCCTTTTCTCCAGATGCACGTCGTTCGGCGAGCCGCTCTTCGTCTCCAGGTCCATCGTCCCGAAACGAACGCCGTCGACAGTATAATCCGCCATGCGTTGGCGGAGCTCTAGAATATTCCCCGACCAGATACCCGCTGCAATCAGTTCGTCATGGGTCATCAGTGGTGTTCTCGCGTTCTGGACGCTCCCGGTTTAAGTGATCCTGAAGAACCGCGCGGCCGTGAGGGGTTTCCACCCACCGGGAGCGGTCGATGCCTGAAAGCGCATCTCGAATAACTTTGCGCTGTTCGCTCGACATCGCATCCTGCGCTCGGACTTGCTCTTTAGCCATCGCAACGAGGACGCCGCCGAATTGGGCATCGCGTATTTCTTGCCGGTGATTGCGCCAAAGTGCGCCGGGTTCCACGGATGTGTTTCCACCTATCCAATCCGCGCGACATGCCTCATCGGCCGCTATCAACGTGATCAGAATCAACCCATTCATGAACGCGATGCTGTAAAGGCGATCGGGCGTATCCTCGTGCCTCCGCAGCGCGAAGCCCATTGTGAGATTGACGAGCGCATTGATTCCTTCGAACTCGGTCTCCGTGGTTGATCGCGCACAGAACAAGTGAATGCCGATGTCGCGAGGGCGACCGGATACGCCGAGTAGAGATTGCCTGAACGCGTCCTCAGCGGCTTTGATCGAGGCCCAGTCGCGCTCCGTATAGTCGTCGTCAGGTACGACGTCTTCCTCATGCATCCGTCTCACTGTAGCGAGATGCCGCCACACTACCGAAGTACAGAAACGATAATGATCGCGCGTAATCACGAAGTCGTCCAGTTGCCGACCCTCCATGGTCGGCGCGAAGATATCCTTGGCAAACGCGCTCTCATATCCCGCTAGGCGCTGCTCGCACTCGTGGCACAGAAGCGTTGCCTTTGGGGCATCCTGAACCCGCCGATTAGGATTGCGCCCGTTCCTAAAGAACGGGTTCGGGGAGTCACGACGCATGCTCCTCGCGACGAAGCGGGGGATCAAGTGGCTTTCTTCGAGGTCCGCTTCTCGGCGGCACAACGCGCAGGTTGCGATCGGCACTTTATGTTCGACACCATAAAAGGGGAAAAGGGTGCAGCTTGTTATTTTCATCGTTCGCTGCTACGGCTCGACAACTCGCATAGCGACGGCGGTGGAGTCACGCGCTCGCTTTTAGCACGACAGGTGGCTTACTTGAAGCGGAGCAACGGAACGACCTTAGCGGCGATATCGCCATCTGCGGCTGGACCCCAATAGCGGGAGTCCCAGCTCCGATCGTTTGGGGCGTAAAGCCAAACCTCGCCCTCAGCCAATCGATAGGTACCGCTGGCCCACGGCACTAACTGCCGACCAGAGCGATCGCGCGAAGCCGGTTGGCTATGGAGCAGCAAGTGGCCGTTGACGACCACGCCGGCAGCGGTGACGTCGATCCCGTCGCCGCCGATAGCCGCGACGTACTTTAAAAGCAGCTCCGTATCGTCGGCGCAAGGTCCCACACCAAGGTAGCCGCGCTGTCGACCCATTTCTGCTGCGGGGGCGGGAGCGCAGGTGGCGACGAGCATGCCACGCTTTACGCCGTCGGGCGGTAAGGGTGACAGGAAATAAATGTCGATCGGCATGCTGCCCGTGAAATTGATCCGCACGGCGGCGCGTTGAGCTGTTAGGGTGGCAACCACAATGACTGCACCAACCACAGCAAGTTTCATCGCGCGCGTCAGCATTTCGGTTGCTGAAGCGGCTACCGCGACCGCTGTGGCAAGCACAACGGCGATGGCGAGCGCGAGGATGGCGGCCAGAACTGGCTGACCCACGCTAATCAGAAGACGACGACGTGCGAGACATTCGACACGAGAATCGGCGAGCGCGCCGGCGTGACTCGTTTGCGATGCGTACCGCGTACTTCGCGCCGCGTGGTCGCCACGCGCACGAGGAGATGTGAATGCATCGCGTCGCGCTTTGCGGCGACGCGCGAGCTCGGAACGTAGCCGCTACCGAGTGCAGCGGCGTCGACCACGCGCGCAATGTAGCGCGCTCCGCCCTCGAGGCGCCCGGTGTTGTACATGCCGATTGCATGCCGCAGCGCGACCTGAGGGTCGCGATACCTCCGCGCTGCGAACATATAGTCGTCGCTGAGGATTTTGGCGCCGATGCTCAGGTTAATGCACGGATCGAAAATCGTGTGCACGCTAACGCCGAAGCCTGGGAAATTCATGCTGTCGATTTGAGCGATCCCGAGGTCAAGCAAGTGCCCCGCGTTTAATAACCGGCGTGCCAGACGTTCCGCGGCCGCGCGGTCGTGCGGGTAGTACGAACGCCCGGTGGTATTGTCGCCGATTGCGAGCGGATTGCCGCTGCTTTCGACCTGTACGATCGCTGTCATGGTTGATGGCGCGACGGTGGGCGCACAATGCGCCATAAGCGCCGTCAGCGCAAGTGCGTAGACCGTCATCGTGCACCTCCGTCTGCGTACGGCGCCATCAGGACGATGTCGCGATCGACCAGCACGTTGAAAAGATAACCTGGCGGCACTTCAAGGGTCGGCGGAATTTCCAATTGCCGTTGCGTGAGCTGGATGCTAGTGTTGCCGATTTGCTGTCCGAAAGCGCCCGCGATGGTTTGCCCAACACTCGGCGCTGCGTACAGGCTCGATGACTGCTGCGGCTGACTCAATTGCGCGCCCGCGCCGATAATGCTGAGCAGCAAAGCCGACGTGAAGACTTTGTTGAGGTGTTCATTAACGTTGGCGCCAAAACCGGCGTACCCAGCCTCGTCCGTTCCAGGCATGCCGAGGAGGTCGACGCTCGAGCCGTCGGGATAGAGCAGTCTCGCCCACGCAACAAGAACGCGGCGTTGGCCCTGTACGACCCGGTTATCGTAGGTACCGACGAGTCTCGTGCCGCGCGGAATAAGGAGACAGCGCCCCGTGACGCTGTCGAAGACGTCGTTGCGCACCTGCGCGACGATCGTGCCGGGAAGATCCGCATTGATCCCCGTGAGCAGGACGGCTGGTATGACGCTACCGGCGTGAAGTTCATAGGGCGACGGATCGTCTTGGCGAGCCGCGAAAATTCGATCGCGCGAAGCGCTTGCAGCCGAAGCCAAAAAGGCATCGCGCTCGTCTTGACTTTCAACCGCTCGTGGTTGCGATGTATTGCCGGCGAGTCCGGAGGCACTCGGCGAGGCAAGAGCACCGCGTGCCGGCTGCGTCGCACCGGCAAGCTCCGGCGTGCCGTTCTCGTTAAGGCGCACCATGACCGGCGCTGCTTGCGCCGCATCGAGCAGCGCCCGGCGGCGCTCTTCCAGCTCGTGCGCCAGCTGCTGTGCTTGCATCTGCGTAGCGGAGATTGGCGCGAGTGGCGGGACGTGCACGGAGTTCTCAGCCTGTCTAAGCAGCGGAGGAACCCGTGCGGGGACCGGAAGAGTGGGAAGCCGCAGCGCTGAGGGCTGGGCGTCGGGAATCGCGTTCCACCATGGCGTCTGCTGCTCGGAAGCTTTCGTTAGGGTTGCTGCGGAGTTGAGATTCGAGGCGCGGCGGTGTCCCGCCGTCGATATGCCGTAGACGATCAGGCCAACGAGTCCGGCGAGCAGCAGCGCTGCCATGAACCCGGCTTTCGCACTGATCTTGATGACCCCGAGAACTGGGCCCCGCCAAGCTTTTTCGACCAGCTCGACCGGTGAACTTGGGTGTTTTGGATCCATGATTTAGCTCCCGCGGGTCACGAGCGCGCGGCGCTGGTGCTTGCCGCTGCCCTCGACGAGTGCGATGCCCGCCGGTACGCCGTCAACGACGTAGTAGAGACCGGTGAAACGGTAGTTCACGAGCGTATCGCTGCCATCGCTGCCGATCGCGAAGAGCACCGGAACCTCGCGCATGCCCGGCGGCATTTGCAGATACGTGTGAATGCCGTCGTTGAAGACGCGGACCGGCTGCAAGTCGTGGTCACCACTCATGCGGTAGTTGAAATCGAGCTTGTCGATCGCTGTATCGGGCAGCGGTGCGCCCACGCGGACCCCGCGCCCCACAGCGGCAGTGGCAAAAGCCTGCTGCGGATCTTGCGGATAAAGAAAGCCGATCCGCGGCATCGGGTAGTTGTAACTTGACACCAGCGTCAGGTAGTACGTGCGCCGGTTTGTCGTCACGATGAGATTCGTGCGCAGACCGGCTTCGGTTGGCTTGACGAGGACGTGCGGTGTGGCGCCATCGCCGCCGCCGCTCGACGCTGGCGCAATGAGCCAGCGCACGGAGTCGCCGACCGCGACGTTGATAATTGTCTCGCCGGGTTCGAGCACGAGGTCACACACGAAGAGCGGCTTGCAGCGCAATGTCGGCGGGGTGCGCTCGCCAAACGGATAGCGCAGCACGCCGTCGGGCCCGGCGATCGGCCCAGCGTGAGCAATCGCTGGAACGAGCGCACAGGTAAGAAGAGCGAAGATCTTGATCTGTCGCAGCATTGGTCATTCCTCACAAAAAGCGATGAAGAGTTACAAGTGTTGGGTCCAGCTGATGCCGGTCACGTAGAGCCCGAGTGGGTTGCTCAGGACGCCGCGTTCGTCCGTTGGCGGATCAAACGCTATGGTGACACTGGCAAGCCAGTGCGTTGTGGCGAGGTTGCGGCCTTGCAGGTCGCGTCCGTCCTCGCTCCATTGAATCTGATAGGTTTGCTTGCTAATCGGCAGCACCGCATCGACGCTAACCGCAACCGTGCGGTTTTGGTTAAATGGCGAGTGCTGCCGGTAATAGTCGTTGAGAAAGAGCGTCGCTGTGGCCGCGGTCATGGCGTAGGAGCGCGAGAGCGCGGCCTTCTGCGCGAGCGGATCGGAGCTGACCGAGCGCACGTCGATGATCCAGGCCGCGAGTTGCGATTTGATCACGCGGACATCCGCGGGCGCGGCACGGTCGGCGCGGGCCACCGCAACCGCGTCACCGAGCTTGTCAACCTCGACGACGTAGGGCACGACCTTGCTTTGCGCGCCTTGCCAGACCACGCCAACCGCGAGCACAAGCGCTACGGCGAGGGCGGCGAACGCGGCCCATCGCCAACTGCGAGCGCGTGCGATGTAGTCGCCGTAGCGTTCGTTCCACTCGCGACGGGCCGAGAGATAGGGGGTTTCGAGCGCCGCCGCATCTGCGCCGGCGTGTTTGGCTGTTTTCATAGGTTCACTCACTCATTCAGGATGTTTGAAGCGGATTTCGATGGTGCCGTCGGCGGAGTCGTCGGGCACAGGCGGCTGGCGAAGGAGCATCGGATTGATGCCGCGCGGGCCGGTTGGATCGGCGCGCACGTCACTCTCTTCGGCTTGGGTAACCTCGCGAGCATCGTCGGCGGCAACGGCCGCGTCGCTCGCGCGCGTTCCGGCGACTTCTTCTTCCGTGACCTCGGACTCCGTCGAATCGTCGGATTCGCTGGCCGCATCAGCGGCGTCAGTTGTCTTGGCGCTTGCCCCTGCTTCCGCCGCATCGGCGTCCGCGATTTCGTCGTCGCGCTCCGACGCCGCGCTGCTCGCAAACGTGTCCGATTCAGGCGCGTAGGCGCCGGAATCATACGTGCTTCCGACGTACCCGGAGCGCCCGTTTCCGGGGCCGCCGGTATCGAGGAGGCGGGCGTTCTCGACTTCGCCGACGTCGCCGGCCGCACGAATTGTTTCAGAGCTGCCGCCGGCAAGCGTTGTCGCACCGGCGGCCAGCGCGCCGACACCGCTGCCGACGATCACGCCGCCGACCGCAACGGCGCCGGCCGTGCTTACGAAGCTTCCCAGCGTCATTCGCGGCGCGCCGTTCATGAGCGAGGCTGCGAGACTGGGAATCTGCCATGCGAGAAAACCGAAGACCAATGCCGCGCCCACCACCTCGATATAGGTTTCTGGCGGCGCGATGCCGTTAGCGAACAGTGACCCCCACTGCTGTCCGAGGTTGAACCCCAGCCCGACAATCAGCTCCAGCATGAAAAGCTTGATGCCGATACTGACAGCGTAACCGACGTACTTCTCTCCGAAGACCAGCGTCCAGCGGCTGCCGGTAAAACCGAGCATGAAGACCCCGGCGCCGATGACGATGTACGACTCGACCAGCGTGATGAGCAGCTGGCCTGCGATGATAGCAAAGGCCAGCACGACGCCGAGCGCGCAGATCATCGCGGTCAGAACGATCTCGATCATCGGCAAAAGATTGCCGAGCGTCATGCCCTGGTTTTCCGAGGCGCTTTCAAGCATCGCGTTGGCGATGTCGGTCCCGCAGTTGAAGATCGAGCTCGGATCGCTGGGCGTCAACTGCACCTGCCCGCTGATCGCGCTGCCGGCTTGGCTGAAGCTGGAGATGATGTCGCCGATCCAGACCGGTCCGTACTGCGGCTGCAACACGATAAAAAAGAACCCGACGCCCAGGATCTTCAGCAGCAGCGAGGCGACAAAATCCGGCAGACTGTCCTTCTGCAGGACGTACGTGATCGCCGACCACGCGATTTCGATCGCCACCAGCGCAAAGAAGAGCCCTTGCGCATAGTGGAGTGCGGTCGTCATCCAAGGTTGGGTCGTCGTGCTGAACTGATGCGCTAGACCAGTGAGGATGCCGCCCTGGCCCTCGCCTGGTACGCAGACCGGAGCCGAGTCCGCAAGCGCTGCGGTCGGCAGGAGCGCAATAAAAAAGAGCAGTGATACTGCTCTCGTCACCCGTTGCATTACAACGCTACTCGCTGGACTTGTAGTTCTGCTGGCTGTCGAGCCACGCACGCAGCGTCGCGAACTTGACGAGGTCGTTCTGCTGCTGGGTCGCCAGGTAGTCGAACTCGCCTTGGAGCTGCGCCATCTGCAGTTGGCGCAGCTTCTCGAGCTGCTGCACCTCCTGGATGCCGATCATGTTGCCGGCTTGCAGTGCCTGCATTTGCCCGACGGATCCATTGGAGAGGCCTTGAAGCTGGCTAAAGAGTGCATCTTCGCTCTGGAACTCCGTGCTTTGCAAGTTGGCGGACTGGAGCGCACCTTGGATGCCGCCCAGTGCGTTGGTCGACCACTGCGTGTAGGCTTTCGTGTAGTTCGTCGGAACCTCGTAGCCCGGATACATGTGCGTGAACTCCGTGCTGAGGTTCGCGTCACCGTAGCTGATGCTCTGGCCGACTTTGGCGATACGCGTGAGCGCCTGCAGGTCCTGTTGTATCTGTCCCCAGATGCCGTTAGGAAAGTTTCGCAGACTCTGCACTTGGTAGTCGATCTGCTGAAGCTGATTGGCAATCTGGGTTGCTTGATCGGTCACGATCTGCAGCGTGTGCAGCTCGGTCAGCGTATTCTTGACATAGTTGGCCGCGTCATAGACGGCCACTTGCGCTTGGGCGGGCTGCGCCGGCGCGCAGAGCAGTGCCGCCGCCAGCGCGACGGCGCGGAAGAGAATTCGTTTCATGGTGGTCTCCTTAAAGAGAAGGTAGGGTAAGCGTTGAAGCGGGTGGTGACAACTCGGCCCACTGCGCGGCCGCGTCGCGCAGCCCACGTCGGTACAGCCACTCGGCCGGCCACGTAGCGGGAAAGCGATCGCGCAGGCTGCGCACTGCGGCGAGGTCATCGCGGCCGGCCGCACCGAGGAAGCTGACCGCGATCGGCCCGAGGCCGAGTTCGAAGAGCCGTTTGCCGAGCGGACTGCTGTAGTAGTACTGGCGCTTAGGAACGGCGCGCGCGATCAGCTCGATCTGGCGCGACGAAAGTCCCAGCGCCTTGTAAGCGCCGGCAGCGTGTTCGGTCTGCGCCTCGCTGTTCGGTAAGAAGATTTTAGTCAGACACGACTCGATGATGACGTCGCGAATCGGCGACTCGGTGATGTCGCTTATCGACTGCGTTTCGAGAATCGCTGCGCCGTTGCTCTTGCGCAAGGTCTTGAGCCACTCGCGGATCTTCTCGCGAAAGAGCGGATGCGAGAGCGCTAGCCACGCTTCGCCGAGCGCAACGATTGCCGGGCGCCCGCGCGCCAACCGGCGCTGCACCCGATGAAACAGATAGAGCAAGCACGGGCACGAGATTCTATCTCGCCCATCATCGCAACGTGGTCGAGCTCGAAGACTTGGAAGAGGTTCTCGTCAAGCTCATCGCGTTCGGCGTCGAGCAATCGCCCGAGCGGTCCCGCGAGCGTGTAGGGCGTGAGCGCGTCGCGTAAGAGCTGGTCCTGGACAGTGTTGACGAGATCGGTCAGCGTACGGCTCTGCGCGCTTGCCAGCAACTCGAGCGCGCGATGCAATGCGCGCCGGTGCACCGGCGTGACGGTGACGCCTTGCAGCGTGATGAGCGTCTCGAGCCACTCTTGCGCCCACAAACGCTCGGACGGCGCATCGATCTGCGCCAGCGGCGTGAACGCCGGGCCGGTATCGGCGCCGATCTCGTAGTACGATCCACCGCTTGCGGTACAGAGTACATAGAGCGAGTAGCCTTTGTCGAACGCGAAGACGTGCGCGTCGGGATAGCGGAAGTGCTGCGCGAGCAGGAACGCCAGCAACGTCGATTTACCGCTGCCGGTCGGTCCGACGACGAGCGTGTGGCCGACGTCGCCGACGTGGAGGTTCAAACGAAACGGCGTTGCGCCCGTCGTCGCCGCGTACGCGAGCGGCGGACTGTGCGGCGGATAGAACGGGCAGGGTTGCTGCGCGAGTCCCGGCCAGATGCTCGTAAGCGGCAGCAAGTCGGCGAGGTTGAGCGTGTGGAGTAGCGGCCGGCGGATATTCGGAACGCCGTGGCCGGGCAACGTGCCCAAGAACGCTTCGACCGCGTTGACATCTTCGATGCGCGCACCGAAACCGGCGTGGTGGATCGCTTTGAGCACGTCGCGCGCGGCCGCATCGACGAGCTCGGCGTTCTCATCCATCAGCACAACGACGCTCGTGTAGTAGCCGAACTTCACCGCGCCGCTCGACGCGTCGGCCAGCGCGGCAACGGCATCGGTCGCCATCGCGTCGGCGTCGGCATCAACATGCGTCGCGGCGGTACCGGTTTGTTCACGAACGAGGTTGCGCAGGCTCTTGCGCTTCTGCCACCAGCGCGCGCGATAGCGGTTGATCCGCTGCTGCGCGGCCGGCGCATCGAGCAGAATGAAGCGGGTCGACCACCGGTAGCAAAGCGGCAGGCGGTTGAGGAAGTCGAGGATGCCCGGATAGCTCTCCGCTGGAAAGCCGGTGATCGCGATCGGGCGAATGTGCCGGCAGCCAATACGCGGACGCAGGCCCCCGAAGAAGTCCTGCGAGCCAAAGACCGCGTCGAGGTACATCGGAATCGGCGGCAGGTTAACGGGATGGTCTTCGCCGGTGAGACAGACCATGAGGTGGCGGAGCAGCTCGTCGTGGATGTGCTCGCGCCCGAACGGATCCTCAATCCGGCGGCCGCGCAGACGCACCAGCCGAAGCGCCGCCGACAAGTTATCCTCGATTTCCACAAGCGCGCCGGCGAAGGTCTCCAGCGCTCGCGAGGCCATGCCGGCGTGCTCCCGCGGGCGGTCGCCTTCGACGAAGAAGTTTGCAATCGGCATGCTGCGCGTCGATCGGCGGAAGGTACGTCACGGAGAGCACGTAGCGGCTCTCGTAGTGCGCGCCTTCGGCCTCGTAGGCCGCCCGCCGCTCGGCGTCGATGAGCAGCGTCGTGCGATCGGGGAAGGCGCCCGCCTGCGGATAGCCGCGCGCCTCGGTGCGCAGCGCATCGACGTGCACCATCCAGCCGCTGCCGCGCCGTGCGAACGCCGCGTTGACGCGCGCCGAGAGCGCGGAGAGCTCCGGCACGCTGGCCGAATCGAGATCCTCGCCACGATAGGTCCATGCTGCCGTCAAGCTGCCGTCCTTGTTGAGCACGACGCCGTCGTCGACGACCGCCGCATAGTTAAGGAGATCCGGCAAACCTTTTGCCGTGGAGCGAAACTCGCGCAGGTTTAGCACGGCATCCCCTCCCGTACCGTTGAAAGGCGCGACGTCGCGCGCGACTGTGCCGCATAGTATGCCGCGGTAGCGCGTGTGGCGCAGATAGACGCGCGTGAACTGCGGATCGGACTTCGCAGCGCGTTGCAAGTGCCGCCGAGGCTCAAGGCCCAGAAGACGACGCCGATGACGGTGAAGAGCAACCGTGCGAGGCTCATCACGAGCACCGCCGCGAGGATCCCGGAGATAAGCACGAGCTCGCGCTCAGCCCCCATCAGCAGGATCGGACGAATCAGCGAGAGGTGAATCGGAATCGTGCGCGGTCGATCGGTCATATCACCGCTCCCGTCAGGCCGAGCGCCGTCAAGAAGTTGTTGCCGAGCACGAGAAAGGCGATCGCGACGACGAGCAACAGCGCGCGCCGCACGAGGTGCCCAAGCTCCTCGCCGAAGACCAGCGCCGCGCCGGCGGCGAAGAGCGCGAGCACGGAGACCGCCGTGGCAACCGGTCCGGTCAGGTCGTTTTGCAGCGTCTGCAAGGGCGTATCCCAGGGCAGACCGCCGCCGGTGCTCGCGAGCACCGGCCGCAGCATGGCGATCGCGAAGAGCGGAAATAACGACGCCGCAGTTCTCACCGCGGCGGGCATGCGAATCATAACGTAATCCTTTCTTGGTTTAGTAGGTCATAGGGCGATCAAATGGCGGTGCAGCTGCGGCGTCTCGTCGACGATTGCGGGATCGATCGGTTCGAGCACATAGCCCGAGGCGTTCGCCTCGTGGACACGGGCGATTTCGGTGATCTTTCGGCCGCTCGGCGTGCGCACGATGACGACGATCAGGTCAACGGCCTCCGCAATCAGCGCCGGCTGCGGCGGCACGTTGGCTTCTTGCACCAGCTGCTCGAGCCGAATGAGGCCGGCGCGGGCGTCGTTGGCATGCACGGTCGCAATCCCGCCGGGATGGCCCGTATTCCACGCTTTAAGCATCGCCAGTGCCTCAGCGCCGCGCACCTCGCCGACGATGATGCGATCGGGCCGCAAGCGCAGCGCGGTGCGCACGAGGCGGGTCATGTCGACAGTTTCGGTCGTGCGCAGCGCAATATGATTGGGCACGCTGCAGCGCAGCTCGCGCGTCTCTTCGATCGTCAGGACGCGTTGTGTCGAGCCGATCGCGGTACTCAGCTCGTGGAGCAGCCCATTGGCTAGCGTTGTCTTGCCGCTCTGCGTGCCGCCCACGACCAAGATGTTCTGGCGCGTCCGAATCGCGTGGCGCAAGACCGCCGCATGGCCGCGCGCCGGCGGCCGATCGATGCTCGCAAGCGTCGGCGGAACGACGCCGTCGAGAATGCCGTCGCGCACGTAGTCGTCGAGGCCGTAGACCAGTGCTGCGGCCTTGCGAATGCAGAAGGCCGGCGCGAGCACGACTGGAGGAAGCAGCCCGCACACGCGGCTGCCGTCGAGGGCGAGCTCTCCTTCGAGCACCGGCCGCTCGGGCGTAATCACGTAGCCGAGCGTCGCGGCGACGGTGCCGAGCAGGTTCTCGGCCTGTGCAGCGGAGATCTGCGTCCCGGTATCGCGCATGCCGACGCCAAGCTCGTCGATCCACAAGCGGCCGTCGGGATTGAGCATTACTTCGATCACGCGCGGGTCGGCCAGCGCATCGAGCACAGCCGCGCCGAGCTCGCGGCGCAGCTTCTCCTGCAGACGCACGTGCAGTTGATCGTTCAGCGATAATTGCTCAGGCACGGCTGCACGTCCGGCGCCGGAATCGATGCACGATGCGTGAACGTGCGATCGCGAAAGTAAAGGGGCTGCACGCCATAAATGGGCGCACGTCCGGATGCGAAGACGAGGAGATTCCCTGGCCGTAACGATCTCACCCGTATCGGTTTTTTGCGGGCCGGGAAGGCGCATGACTTCGTCGGGCGTCAGCAGCGGGCGCTGCGTGTCGTGTTCGGTCGTCATCGTATGCGGCAGCAGCGCACTGAGGCGGCTACCGGAGTAGTTCCGAACGGTATGCCGGACGGTCATCGTGCCGCACATCTTTGAGAGCAGCTCGGCCGTCGCGACGTCGTTCGGTGCCGATGCGACGCGGATTGCACAGTTCGCAACGAGCGTCTTGCTCTTGCTGCCCCAGGCCGTTTCGAGCTGGCTAAGGTCCTGGGCTATGAGATACAGCTTAAGCCCATATCCCCGCCCAAGCCCAAGCGCGGTCGCCACAATGTCGAGTGCACCAATCTCAGCAACTTCTTCCAGCATAATCAGGACGCGTGGCTCGCGTGACGTGATCGTGAACGTCCATCAGGGCAAGCATGATCTGCGTGAGGAGCAGGCGCGTCAGGGCACGCAAGCGCTTTTTGTGCGCCGGCTGCACGACAAGGTATAGGCTCAGATGACCATTGCGCAGCTCCGAAATATCGAAGTCGCTGGACGCGATGTTCGCCCCGATTACCGGGTCACTGTAGACGGTTAGAAAGCTCTGTGCTTCGGCGACGATGTTTGCTTTGACACGCGGTTCCATCGCGAGCATCTGCGTTGCGATCTGCGCCACGAGTGGATGAGTCGCGGTTGGCTCGCCGTCCGGATCGAGCCACCGGCGCGAATGCGATGGATCGTGCGGGTAATCGCGCAGATGCTCAAAGAACTTGTCAATGTCGTCAAAGTGCGGGTCGGCAAGCGTCGAGGCCACACCGGGAAGCGAGTCGTTGCGTGGATCGCCGTCGTGCTTAACGTGAAGACTCAGGCCGAGCAGCAGCCGCTTGGCCATCTCGACCCAGAAGCGGTTGTCGCCTCGTACGGGCTTCTCGCCCTCGTCGGCGACCAACTCGACGATGTTCTGGACGTCCTGGATTTCGTACTTCGTCCCGACGCGGATGCGGTCGAACGGGTTCAGCCGTACGCTCGAACCGTCGGTGGCCGTCGGCTCAAACTTGTAGACGCGCTGGCCAAGCCCGCCTTGCTCCGTGCTGGCAGCGCGCCATCCAGCCGTCTTCGCCCAGATCTCGCCTTTAAGGTCATGAACGACGGCAGAGCGTTGCCACGAAAGCAGCGTCGGGATGACCAAGCCGACGGTTTTGCCCGACCCCGTCGGCATGAAGGCGAGGCAGTGCGTCGGGCTCCCGTCGCGCAGGTAGTTCATCCGCTTCGATGCCGGGTCACGCCACGCGCCAACGTAGACGCCGCGATCGCGGCCGATAAGACCGGTAGCCCGAACTTCATCCGGCGATGCCCAGTGGGCTGAACCATGAAGGTCGGTGCGGCGTTGCAACCGTCGAATCCGGCGCGCAGCCATCGCGGCCGCACTGGCGACAGCCGAAGGCGTTGCCGAGCAAGACGATCTCATAGGCACGAACGAACACCTGATGGATCCCGACCCCGAAACGCGCGGGATGATCGAACTTGATCGCCCATGCGAGCAGCTCGAACGGCGAGTAGATGTGCTCGAAGAGCGGCCGGCCGAGCGAGGGTTGATAACCGAACGTGCGAGCGACGTCTTGCGTCGCGACCCAGCAGGATGCGGCTCCAAGCCAAATCAGCAGGCCGATCGACGGGAAGATGATGCCCATCGGGTCCCGCTCGCGTCGCGGTAGAGTGTACGGATATGGATTAGATGACTTCATCAGCTTTCAAACAGAAACACATGAGTATAAAAAGAAAAAGCCCCGAGGACGATCGCACCCTCAGAGGCTTTTCACCCGCATTATTATGCGGGCGAAAGTCGTGTGTACGCTTACACACCAATTATCGTTGCCGCATCGTCGGCCGTCAAGCCGTTCGACATCGAATCACTAGGCGGCCCGACCCGGAGTTGCCGCACGGCGCAGGAACCACCGGCGCAGAGGCTCCGCGTCAACGCCGAGCATAGCGAGCCGAAGGGAAGCGTTTACGCGGAGTGGTGCTGGTGGTAGCCTAGACGTCGGCAACGCCGGACCGGAGGGCCTGCTCATGAGCGACGCAACCAGCGCAGCCGCTGCGCAAGATAATAGGTGCACCTGCTCAGCGAGTCCGACCGAGGGAAACGATCCTCAGGTTCGGAGCAGCGCGCCCTGGCGATGACGCCCTGACATTTGTCGACAAGTCTGCGGTTAGTTACAAGTTCCATGAAAGCTCCCGCTGCGTAAGTCCCTTGGTCCGACGGTTGCATGCCCCTCGAAACTGACACAACTCCCCTACTGCCTGCGCGACCTTGAAACCCGTAGCTCTGCGGCCCTCGCCCTCACTCGCTCTGCTCGCGTTTCCAACGGGATAAACTCGCGAGCGGAAGGGTGGATACATTTTGCAACCTCAGAGGTGACCAATCGAACGCGCTGGTAAGCATCTGCCCCTAAGGCTACAATGCCGGACGGCTGAATGATCCGAATCTGTTCCCCTAAGAACCGTGAGCATTCTGACTCAAACTGTCTAGACGCGTTCATTTTCCCGACCGAAGGGCCGTCTTTCAAACCCATTAGTGCATTTGTGAAGAATGCTCGCTCGGGATCGAGCCCGGCTCCGCGGAGCAATGGGACCACGATATCTCGCCACCAAAATCCACCCTCGCCACCCTTTGTCCGCAGTTGCCTGAAGGCATTGGCACCAGCGTAGTTATGCGCCACGAACATTACGGGTGTTTCAGGAAATAACGTCGGTGCCGGAGCGAAATGCTCAAGACCGCACCAAAGCCCGCAACCACCAGGGAAGAAGGCCGTTCCAACGATGAACGGCCGTTCGATTCGGTGAATGTGCGGAGGGTAGCTGAGTACTATCTCGTCCATACGGGAGCGAAGGTCAGCGAGCACGTTGGCCGTCAGGCGCACGATAGCACCCGCATCGCGCAGGCCATCCTGTAGAATGGAATCTTTAATGGCGAGCTTGTTAGGTTCGTCCGAACGGTGACGAACCGTCCGGCTTTTACGACAATCATCACGTTAAACTCCACAACGAGAGAAGTGACAGGACGCTCCATGCCCTCGAAGCGGACTGCCTTTCTAGGCCGCCCCTGAAGCTCCGTTACCGCAGCTTGTCATCGGCCGACTACCGCGAAGCCCTCTGCTAAGTGGGGCCTAGTTGGTCTCTCGCGAAGGGGCGATCGCATGAGCGGTGGGAGTGTCGGTGACCCGTTGGGGGTGGCCGCGAGAATCCTCTATCGGCAGGCTTACACGCACAGCGTTGCGGTCGTTTTCGCCTATTCGGAAGACCCGAGCGACGACGAACCGCCCGTCGTTCACGGCGGCTCGGGCGCGTTAATCGACTTCGAAGGAACGGTCTGCGTCATTACCTGCGACCACGTCCTCCGCGGCTACGAGATTCTCAAGCGCACCGAGCCGCGGTATCGGTTTCAAATAGGGCAGCAGCATCTCGAATTCGACCATGTAAGAGACCGGGACGAGGTGCTTGATCTCGCGAGCATTGATGTGACGGGCCTCGACCTGGAAGCGCTGGGGAGTCGTTCGGATGGCACGGCACAAGCGTTGCGGCCGACTCGATGGCCAAACGCGCCAGTTAGACCTGGGGAGATTGTCGTCGTTTGCGGCTTTCCCGCGGATACGCGTGAACTCGACGCTGCTGATCGAACGATTGTCTCTGTTGCATTTCCGTTCGTTGATCATGTCACGGAGATTGACGACGACTCCTTCCGCATCACCTTCGATCGTGGAGCGTGGGTTAGCACAGAGGATGACAGCGCGGCCCCCGAATGGGTTGCGCAAACCGATCTTGGAGGGATGAGTGGAAGCCCAGTATTTGCGCGGCGAGACCTTGGCGGTGTAGCGGTTCTCGAATTCGTGGGGACTCTAGTCTCCGTCGCTCCCTTCGTCCCCAGCGAGGGAGTTCAGATTCGTTCGAGCCGAAGGTTGACGCTCGATGGTCGCATTAGTAGAGATCCTGCATGCCCGACCCCATAGTTGCTCAACAGGTGGCGGATTGGCCCGATCATTTTGCGGACGACCTTAAGCCTTGGACACGAGTTGCAACACGAGCTTACTCCAGTTTAGAGTCAAGCCCGCTGTCGCGATAGCATATCTCGCAGATCAGCATGGCTTCGCATTCGCGAAGTCGTGCAGAGGCGCAGGGGTCGCATCCTGCTCGGGCGCACCTTGCGCGTATGTCTGGATTTGTCCGATTGGATGGGCCTGATCCTTACGAGCTTTTCGGAGCGCAGTCTCGACGTTCGCGCTTTGCGCTGCAGACTGCTTACGACGAGGCGTTTGCCGCGTGGGATCGTCGAGGTGAGCTTCTTAAGGAGCACGAGTGGTCAAGTGGCTACGGTGGGATGGAGATACCGTGGCTAAGCGCGACCGGCACTGAAACACGAGAACTGCCGCAAGCTACGCTCGACAGAATGTGGGATGAAGCGCTCGCGGAGAACGTACAGGCCGATAGCCAGGCTTCGATCGTGCTGTTGGTGGCTGATGACGCATTGCAACGATTCGCACGCGGTGTCCTTGGCGATGAAAGGCGGCCCGAGGGTTATGGACCGTCCTATGGCGCTCCTTATAAGGGTTTGGTGAAGTTCACAAGACTGCTGCGCGCGGGCACAAACGCGATCCGGCACGTATCGCAGTGGGATGACCTTCCTTGGCGCGATTTCCATCCGTGGCCCGTGGGCGGAAATGTATATCCGCCCTTGGATGAGTGCAAGCAGTTCGAGCGTGAAGCTCGCGCTGCGCGCGACGAGTGCGTTGACCCCGAAGAGCGGCAAGCGGCCGATACCCGATGGAGGACCGTCGCGAATGTGCGCCGCGCGATGGAAAGCATCGACATCTTTCAAAGGGTGTTTGGCATCGGGGTCAACGCGCTCATTCGCGACCCGGTTTCATTCCATATAATCACCGCTGTGGACGGCAGGCTCGGGCACGGCACGTCGTATGCGCGCTTTGAAGCAGCGATGCTTATTGCGGCGCGCGAGATTGCCGCCCAGATGGGCCCTGAGGCCGAAGCTAAACTGGAGGAACAGCTAGCCGAACCCGACCCCGATGATTAGCGCCG
This sequence comes from Vulcanimicrobiota bacterium, assembly GCA_963754565.1. Classification (GTDB taxonomy): domain Bacteria; phylum Vulcanimicrobiota; class Vulcanimicrobiia; order Vulcanimicrobiales; family Vulcanimicrobiaceae; genus Cybelea. Next base: position 23,357 of record CAVWGL010000003.1, read on the forward strand.
ATCGCCAGTTCTTCCAACGCTTCCTAATCCCACTCGTAAACGTTACTCTTGGCCGTACGTTCGTTGCGCACGCTGAAGCCGACTACAGACTCTCCGTGGTCGAGTTGCAAGAAGATCGGAAGCGGGACTGGGAAAGCGATTCTTGCTTCAAGTGCCTTATCGGCAGTTACGGCTTCATGCTCAAGAAAGCGCACACCGCGATCCTCCTTGAGGATAACGAGGGAGGGGACGCACTTGCAAACGACGACGCCGCCAACGCGCTCGGCTCTCTCGTTGGACTCTTTGATGTGAGGCTGCCATATGTGTTATGGACGCCTTTTGGGGAGAAGCGAATGCAGGGCTGGCCAGCGACTGACTTCAAGATCGTGCCGCTGGGGAGCCAGAGGATTCCGCGCGAGATGGACACCTATGCAACGTTGGGCGTCGATGATTCGACGTTCGGGCGATATTGGGCTGAAATCTTTGACATGAGCGAAGCTGGTCGGAGACTTCGCAGAGCGCTGGCTCGTCATAGACACGCGAGAGTCGCCATGTATCGGGAAGACGCCATTATGAATGCGTTCATTGGGCTCGAAGCATTGTTTCTGGATCCGGTAAAGGACATCGGCAAAATCCCCAAACGCGTGGGTAAGAGGGCGACACGTTATATCCTCGATCCGGACTCATCTCCATCGTTGGCGAGCCTTGTGGGTCTCTCTGAGCGAATTGAGGAGCTATACAAAGCTCGTCACGCAATCGTCCATGGTGCCGATCCGACAAATCTTTCAACCGAGGAGGCAGCGATCGACTCGATGCGCTTGCTCGCCAGCGCGATCTGCATTGCTTTGGAGGAGGGACTCACTCGACTGAGCGATTTGCCTGGCCTGGCGCAACGCTTTGAAGAGGATCGGCAAAAGGCCGCGCGGGCGGAAAAGCACGCGGCCCGCCACCGAAGAAGAGCGAAGCGTCGGACGGCTGACTAAGCTCGCTAAGCATTACGTCCTTGTGCCAAAGGAGAGGTCCAAGACGTTGCATGAGCTATCTATCGTTAATACGAGGGCTTCGGGCGCTCCGACGGCGAGTCGTGGATCATCCAGGCGAAGCTTCGCGACAGTTTGGCCGTTTGAATCCTTGCCGGTAACTCCTGGCACCTTTCCGCCGGCGAGAAACTTGGACAGCGCCCTCGCCAAGACTCGCTGGTGGCGCGGAATGAGGTCGAGCAAAGAAATGCTAGCGTCAAGCCAGCCATTCGGTCGCGTTTCGGATAACTTATCTAGAAGCCGCGCCACTTCTTGCGGGATCTTGTGGATGGGCGCGACTACGGCAGCGCCGACAGCTCTGCCGTTTCCGTAAGCGTCAATGGTCGGAGACGCTGGATCGAGCATGACGTGCGTATACCCTTTGAACCGAGTAGGATCGTCTTGGAGGGACGTTTGGAGATAAGTTTCGAGAAATCCGAGCTCATCAGGGTTTCTGAGGGAGGGATGATGCAAGTAAGCCTGTCGCCTCCTGATGTAGTGCAGAATCTCTGCCGGACGATTTAGAATCTCCGCAATAATATCGAGATCGTCAACCGAAACCGTCCAAGGTGGGTCAGGGTTTCCCTCGCGGAGATAGGTGCCAGCGGTGTTTACGATGTGACCCAGCTGCTCAAGCGTAAGCCCGATCAAATGCACGGCATCGAAGTCGCCCTTGCGAAGCTCGACAACATCAGACCCATCTCGAAAATGCGCCACTGGGACCGAATCGATATAGCGCGCCGCTCGTTCGGCCTGTTCGTGTGCTTTGGTTACCAGATCATTCAGAACGGCCTCGACTCGAGACTCCACGCCATCGCGCGCAGCGTCGGCAAAATCTCCACTTTTGACTTCGATCAGAAAGAGCTGGCGCTCGAACACGACCATCACGTCCACTTCGCCCTCAAGCCCGAGCCCGGCATCGCGGTATTTTAGATTCTGGTAAACCGTTGCGCCTGCGAACGCGCGAGCGAAGACGGCCGCGGCGCGGTGCTCGCCGTACTTCGCCCGGTGATTTTGATAGCGCTCCCACGCCCCCGACTTCTTGAGAGCGGATTCAAATAGGGTCTGCAGTGCGGCGAGGAATAGAGATGGACTGGGCAGCGCGTAGCACTCGTTTATCGCGACTAAGGGCTTTTGCTTTAGCCGATTACCCGCCCCGAGGGTCCAATAGTCAGCTAAATCGCCTGCTGTTGTCGTAAGGTGTCTTAAGGCGCTATCGATTGTGTGACGTTGCAGTCCCGTCTCCGACACCAGTTCGTCTGCGGTGGGAGCTAGGGAATAACCGGTCCTCAACGCAAACCACAGAATCACCGTCCACATTGCATATTGCCGTACGTCCACGCCAGGACCTAAAGCGCGCAGCGCTTCGACCATTGGCCCGGTGCGAGCATCTTCAGCGGGCTTGCCCTTCAGCACACGATGAACGTCGACCATGTAACCCAGTGCTGACTCCATCCCCTCCATGGCGACGGCCCTAATCCGCTGGTCGTAGGCATGCTCAATCGTCAGCGCCTCGTCGCAGTCAAAGCCAAGTAGGTCCTTCAGTTCTGCGTTGAACGGCGTGAAGAGAGCGCGGATCAATGCTTCTTGCTGATCGGCGTACCTTTCCCCGCGAACTCCAAGCTCCCAAAAAAGTATCGTCGCTAGGGCGTCATGGAGGGAGTCCATCGAGGGAGACCCGTCGGCTGGCAGCTCCGGCATCGCGCTCCAAATAGCTTGCTGCAGTTGTTCACGGAGTGCGTCACGCACTTTCCCGGCTACCTCGCCGTCGAGCGCAGGAACCGTTCCGGATCGGAGATCCTTAGCCAGGAGTAGCGCTAGGTGCTCAACTAGCGCAAAGGATTCTGATATTTCTCTGCCAGCGAACTGCGGCGCTAGGTGATTAAGGTGGAAGATGAACCCCAAAACGACCAGCGGATCGTACTCGGCGATCTCTGCTAGGAGTTCTTCCGAAGATCGTCTCATCAACTGCGGCAGCTCGAGCTTCTGTTCGGCCAGACTCGACCGCAACGCCACAAATTGTTCGGGCGTCGCCCTGTTCCCGATAACCACGCGCTTACCCACGCGATAGCCATAAATCGAACCGACCGTAAATTCGTCGGTGCGATCCTGTTTGCGCCTTTTACGGCGGCTTCGCTTCTTGCTCACCGCGCTGACCGTTTCGGTACGCGCGCGAGCCAATACTCGACGTCATCGAGCGTGAGCCGCTGTCGGCGCCGGCTGATCTGCGGCGAGTACAGCATACCGTCGTCGTTAAAATAGAGCAAAAGCCAGGCGAGAAGGCGGGCGCGGTCCTCGGGGTCGAGCCGCTTGACCGATTCCTTGAGAAGCACAGGATCCGATCGCTCGAATTGAGGCGGCCTGACCATAAGGCGAACAGATGTTCGGTACGCCCACCGCCAAGCCTGGCGTCATGCTTGCGGCGGGCCGGATTTTGCGGGCCTTCTCGCCCCCTCAGCGACCGCCCGCAACCGTGTTTGAGCCGATTCGATTTCGGTTAGGAGCCGTCCGACGGGCCAGGCCGTGGTGCACAGGTTGGCGCTTTCCCCAAGCCTGAGTAGTCAGCATCAAAAACAGTCCGCTGATGCCTGCTATTGCGAGCGATCGGGGCTGTACTGCTAAGTGAAGACCCTGCGTCGGGATCAGAATCGCTGAGACTGCAACTATAGGAATGGCAGCGATTGCGCATCCGTAAGTCCAACACACAAACGCTGAGACCTGCCGAAGCGCGTCCAACGATAGCGCGCGACGACTTACCGTTGCATGCATTACATGCAAGAGCGGAATGCTCCAAGCGAACAACGTAAGTGATGTTGCGGTTAACAGCGCCCCGCGCGGCGTACTGACGTGTAGAACGCGAAGCGCGAGAGTAGCTGAAATCAGTACAAGAACGAAGAGCACGCTAAGCCGGCGCATTGAGATCGGCTTGGCGGTCGCGAAGATATAGATCAAGCCGAGCACTATCGGCCCCCCATCGAGATCGATTCACGCGACCGAGCGCGGTCACGCAGCTCGCGGCGGATGCCATACTCGACGTCGCGTCGTACGGCCTCTGGCAGGATCCGATACTGCCGGTCGATTGCGACTGAGAGCTGCTTGAGATTCGCATTGAGTTGGCATTCGTCAAGCTGCGAGACTCCCGCCCGTTCGAGGACGTGCATACGGCGCTCCACCTGGGGTATGCGGTCGCGAAGGGAGGCACGCGCGTCACGCATTTGCCCTTCAAGGTCAAGCGACGTGGAGGCGAATTGGTGGTACTCGCGCTCTTCGGCAGCCACGCGCTTGGCAATCTGCGGAACGGCACGCTCTTCAAACTCGCGCATCGCTTTCGCGACTGCGGAATCGTAGCGCGAGCGGCGCGCATCGCGGAGTCCTTTCTCAGCTCTCGTTGCTACTGTTCGCGCCAGCGGATTCCAAGAGCGCTTCTCTTGGGCAAGTTGAGCGAGTCGAGCACGCTCTACGTCGCTGAACTCCGTGGCATTGGCGATCTGCTCCTGAATTCGCTTCCGCTCTACTGCCAGAAGATCGTCGAGTGCAGTCGGCTGCGCGACGCGTTGCAGGCCCGCGCGCTCCGCGCGCGAGCGCTCATAGCGTACCTCCTCCTCCGCACGGAGAACCTCGATGCGTGCGCGCACTTCGCCAAAGCTCACTCGACGCGGCTCGGCGCTTGGCGCGGGACGTTGCTGGTTGCGACCCGACGCCGATAGCAATTCGAGCACACGTTGCGCGGCGGGGTCCCCGATGCGCGCCTTTTCGGTGACAAATGAGCGATAATCCATGATTTTCTCCTGTCGTGATACCCGCCGCTCTGATGCCAATACGATCTTTGTTGTCTCCCAGCGAACGCGCGCAACATCTTGCTCTTGCGCTCTCCGGCGTGCAATCACGCCGTCGATCGACCAATACGCCACTTGACGCGCCATGAAACCAGGCGCGCCCAGACGCGCCACGGCACGCAACAACCGCCGCGCCTCGCGCCGGCGCCGGGCTTCGAGTTGGCGCTGCGCGCGCTCGCGCTCCCAGGCTGTATTCCGGCGAGCCTCGAGTGCACGATTGCGTCCAGCGAAGAAGCGGTCGCGGTATGCCGCATACGTGGAGCGCATCCGAGCATGATCGGCAATGCGGCTGGCCTCACGCAATGCCCAGCGGGGATCGCTGGTAGCCTCGCGGTCCGCACGATCGCGCAGCGTCTGATTGCGCTGGCGCGCTTCTCCGCTAACGGTTGCTTCACGGCTTTGCTCTTGCCGTTGCTGCTCATCTAGCGGGAAGGGGCCGAACCGCTGCTCTAGAGCTGCCTTCTTGCAACGTGGGTCGATGCGAGACGCTCCACAGCCAGGCGCATCGGCGCGACGGCCCTGTGCAAATGCAAGACCCTGCACGTGACCACCGCGTTCGACGAGCTTGATAACAATGCCATGCTGATCCAGTCGCTTTCGGAGATCTTCCCAGGAGTTCGCCGCATCTACGGCCTCAAGAATCGTTGGACGAACCGTGTCGTTCCATGGCGTACCGCGGGCGATGCTAGGAGCAGGCTCATGCGACGGCTTGAATGGACCCAAGCGGCGTTCGAGCGCAGAGATCGCGCAGCGCGCGTCAATCCGTGACGCGGCGCAGCCGGCCGCGCCGCGCTCGAAGCCCTCGGCAAATGCGAGACCCTGTACGCGCTCACCGCGACAGACGAGCTTCAGGATGACTCCATGCGCGGCAAGGCGCTGGCGTAGGTCATTCCAGTCTCGTGCGCGATCCACGGCATCGAGAATGTACGGCCGTGCCACGTCCTGCCACGGCGGCTCCCCGCGCTCGTGCAGGCGGCGGTACGCGCCGTCGCTGAGCCGCCGTTCCGGCTCCGCTGGAAGGTCGTGAAGGCACTCGATCCGCTGCACGATGTCGCGGTTGTGGCGCCCTGCAACGATATCCCACCCGCGCTCCGCCGCGATCTCCGCGCCGACGCGCTCACGGACGATCCGCTCGCGCCAGAGGTCGTTGGCGTGGCCATCCGGCCCGACGCGGTTGGCGATCACGTGTGCGTGGAAGTCATCGGTGTCTTTGTGGGCGGCAAGGACGTACTGGTGGTCGTCCATTCCGATCGCTTTCAGGAAGCGCTCCGCGTCGCTGACGACCTGTTCGCGCGTCGGGCGTTCGTGTTTGGCGTAGGCGATGATTAGGTGATAAACCGGATCGCGGCAGCGCGCCGAGAGTACCGCAACCGCTTCCATCTCGATCGCCGCCGTTTCAACCGACGTCACGCCGCGCAGGTGAACCCATGCAGCCTTCTCCGGCGCGCTCGCATATGTGACGCCGCCCTCGAAGGTGGCGCCGGCGGCGGTCACGGCGCGCTGGTGCGTATGTTCGGTGATGTAGTCGACGCCGACGGCGAAGGTCCGAGTGTGGGCGCGCGCCGGGACGGACTTGGTGATCATACCGACAACCGAGCCAAGGTCGACGAAACCTCGGTGAGGCACCTCTGAAGCTCGTTCTTGTCGATGTTCCCCTGCGCGAGCGTGATCGAAGTCAAGCTGCGAATGCCCGCTGCAACGTTGGTGAGTTGCCGGATTGTCGCGGCGTCCTCGGCAGCTAAGACACAGCGCCCCCTCGAGAATCGGGCGCCAGTCCCTCGCAGGACCGCTCGGCGGACGAAATCCGAAAGACTCAGCCCTCGTGCTTTAGCTCGGCGCGCAACTTGCTCGGCCTCTTGTTGAGTTAGGCGAACGCGGAGCAGGGAATCCCGGGTGCCGTCAGGCGGCCGTCGCGCTGAGCGAAGCGACCGCGACGGCCGCATTTGTTGCGAGCTGAGCGGCGCCGAAGGCGACGCGACCTCGCTCTCCCTGGTTGGGGACGCGGCGCCGCAGGCGCTGTGGCCACAACCACCGGCTTGCGCGGTGAAAAAGAGTTGGGGCGTGTTGCCTGCCTGGTGCGCCGGCTGCAATGCCATGCTAGAATCATAGCAAGCTCCATAGTAAAGTCAATCATTTCATATGGATGCAAATCCATAGCAATAACGAGGCAACAAATGCTGTCGGATGAGTTGATCGCAAAGATCGGCGATAGCCTCGACGCCATGCCACCCAAGCCGGCATCACGGCGCGAGCTCGACGTGCTGGTCTCACGCATCGAAGGAAAGATTCGAGCAGCGCAAGAGCGCGGGGCCACATATGCGGAGATCGCCAAACAGATAAGTGAGAGCGGCTACCCGATCAAGGCCAATGCTCTGCGCATCGCCGTGCAGCGCCGGCGCAGACAACGGTCAGACGTAAAGGATCAGGGCCGAAGAACCGCCGCGCGACCTACGGCGCCGCGGGCGCGTAAGAGCGGTGCTGTCGCCGCGCGCGCGCCAGAATCAAAACGGTCATGAAACCGCAATGGTATTTCTACGTCGGAGCGACGCTCGTGATACTGGCCGGATGCGGGCATGGATCGGGCGACGCTCTGCTCGGGAAATGGACGAACCATCACGTGGTGGCGAAGCAGGCCGCGATCGTGTCGATCGAGTTCCTACCGAAGAGCACGGTGACCATCAACGCAATCGACACATTCGCGGCGGCGGGATGGCATTCGCCGACGACGTCGACCGGCCAGTATCAAGTCATCACCCCGAATAAGCTCAAGATCACCGAAGAGCTCGGCAGCGCGATGTTGGACTATCATATGGACGGTACGCGCCTGGTGCTTTCCGGTGATGGCCTCGCGCAGCTTCTGGGCAAGGCGGAAGCACCCCAGACTCTCGATAAGACTAGTCAGTGAAACGAGCCGCGCACGCCGACGGTAAGCAAAGCGTTACGAGAATGCGTCGCGCCTGAGGGCGGCCTTCGCCTCGGCGATGCGAGCGGCGTGCATGCGACAGACCGTGCACTCGAACGCGTCAGTTTCGCATTCGGTACGGTGAGCATCGCGCGCAGCGCGCCGGATCGCGAGCTCACGCGCGGCATGGAGGAAATCCGCGGTGATAGTGCGGGTGAGGCGGCCCCGGCCTTGCGCCGAAGCCGCCTTGTTCTTCATCAGGCTTCCTGGGCGTTGGCGGTAGTCGCGAGGTCGAACTCCTCGCCGCACTCCGTGCAGGCGCCGCGCGACGGATCGTCCTCGTATGGCTCGACGTCGTCGTGCAGGCAGACTTCGTCCTGGTCTTCGTCGATCGGCGAGGGTGTAACGTTCTTCGGGCCGAGCGGATCGTCGACGACGTTGTACCCCGCCAGGATCGACTCATCGAGTCCCTTGCGACCGATGGTCCCGCCGGCTCCGACGTAGTCGCGCTCCTCGATCGGTGCGAAGAGTTCCAAGGCGCGCTCCGTCGCGAGGTGCGAGCTGAGCTCTCCGATGATGTCGCCGAGCTGCTTGGTGAACTTTGAAACCTTCGGTTCGTTGTCCGCGCCGTATTTGAACTGGCGCGCGGCGATGGCTGCGAAGCGGGCCTGGAGGTGCTGGAGGTCACGAAGTAGCGTGTGGTCGATGCGATCGGCGCGCCCGTATTCGGCTTCGAACTGCCGGATGCGCTCGTCGCGCTCCGCTCGCGCGTCGTGGTAGATCTCTTGGGCGCGCTGCTTCAGCAGCTTGTTCGCCTCGGAACGACTGATCGTCGGCAGCGCGGGCGGCTCGACGGTCGCCAGCGCGGTGCCGATCGACTCGGATTTGCGGTTTCGTGACATGGTTGTCTCCTGTTTCTGGCGTTAGGATATGAAGGCGCCGCGGCGCCCGTCATCGAGCGCCGAAGCGTATCTCTATGGCAAGTACCGCTTTCTTAGGCGGCGAGGTTTGCACAGGGCGCGGCCAGCTTGTAGCCGGCGCCGTGAACGGTAACTATAAGCGGCGCACCGAGGCGGCTGCGTAGGCGAGCGATGTGGACGTCGACGGTGCGCTCGTCACCGTCATAGTCGCGCGGCCAGACGCAGTCGAGCAGGTGCGCGCGTGTGAACACTTGGCCGGGATGGCGCGCGAGGATCTCGAGCAGACCGAACTCGCGCGGCTTCAGATCGAGGTCGCGTCGGCCGAAGCGGACGGTGCGACGCATCGCGTCGACGACCAGGTCGCCGACGACGATCGGTTGCGCCGGGACTGCCAAGGGGCTGACTTCCGGCGAAAGGCTGATGCTGTAGCCCGCACGCTCAAACATGAGGGCCGCCTGCCTGACGCAGTCGAATCGCAGCGGATTATCGCCACGGTAGTTGGCATCGGCGATCGCGCGGATCTCATCGTCGCGTAGTGATCGCGTCGTCAGCCGATTTCGCGAGCGCGGCTCCGTGTCGTCGCTTGTGAGGTCTTGGAATGTCGTAATCATTGAGACATCTCCGACGGAATAAAAAGCGAAGAGCCCGCCGGTGGGGCGAGCTCTCGTGAAAGTTTGTGCTGAGCTGCCGTTAAGCGGCGTTCCGCCGACGTCGCCGGCGCGCTTGCTCGCGCGCTTCGAACTCGGACGCGTCGAAGGCCGCAGGCTCGTCGCTCGGCCGCTCGACGTCGTCAAGCGGATGCACGCCGAGAACGCGGCGCACAGCGTAGCCGGCAGCTAGAAGTTTGGAAGCCTCGCTGCGGTCGAGCTCGTCGATCGCAAGCGGCTTCTCCGCCGGATCGAAGCCCCACGCGAGGGCTCCCGTACCGTCGGCCACCATGGCCTGCAGCGCTCCACGCATCCCGATCGTTGGGCGCGTCACGCGATAGAGCTCAGCCCCGGCATTGGCGTGATCGCTCGCATCGCGAAATATCCACTCGCGCGTTACCGGATTCCATTCACCGCCGTTGGCTTTCATGGCCGTGCGGCAGTAGACGGTCCGTTCGTCTTCGATTGTATAAAGTTGAGACATCGTCGATTCTCCTTTCGCGCTCGAGGCGCTCGCCGTTGATAAGATCCGCACAGCCGCGACCGGCGAGGCGCGCAAGGACGAAGCGAAGCGAAGAGGCGTGGACCGGAGCGCAGTGAGGACCGGAAGCCGGTCCTTGCGCGCATCGACGGGCGTGGCTAGGATCCGTTAAACAACGGCGAGCACTTCGGGCGCGAAAGGTCTTGCGTTCTCACGCTCCGTCGCCTATGGCGCGAACGGCACGAACGTAGGCCATCACTTGCCTCTCTAATCCGCATCCGTTTTCAACTAGGGGCCTCAGCGTAGCCTCAACGAGTGCCAACTCAGCCGCAGTAAGATTCTGTCGAATCTCCTCGCCTATCGTAGCCGCATTCGGATTTGGCGCCATGTTGATGAATGAGTTCCAGCTGCGCGGGGTGCGGCGCCGAATCTCCAGCATGGTCTCGACGGAAATGTCGCGGAAACCTTCGCGTTCGCAGTATTGAGCAAGATCAACATAGCTGAAATCCGTCATTGGACTTGTGTCAAGCTTCACGGGGTCCACGGCATTCGCCCCATTCATCTTTTCGGCTAGCGGCGCAATGGAGCTAAGTTCGTAGCCGTAGAACTCATGGGGATGGGCTGAGCACATGGCAAGGTAATCGCGATTGACGGGTTCGGCAAGCGAAATGACGCCGCCGCGCCGCAGCACGCGATTAAAGGAGCTGAAGGCCGCAGCTTTATCCGCCACGTAAATCAAAACGGACCGCGTCGTTAGAACATCAATGCTTTCATTTGGAATCGTATCTAATGACTCGGCAGGGGTCACTACGAACGATGCGCGTTCTAAACTAGCCCGCTCGCTCACCTTTTGCTTCACATAAGCAATGCAAGATTCCGATACGTCAGAAAAAACAACGTGACCGTTGGTCCCAACGTAATCGAGCGCGGCAAGTCCGATGAGGCCGTCTCCGGTCCCGACGTCCAAAAGCGTAGAACCAGGCTTTATGAAGGCGTTGGCCAGCACACGATCGCGCACTGCCGCCAGCCGCTCCAGGACTTTGCTGTGACCCCCTGGCTCGCCGCCGGATCGTGTCGCCAGAAGCCACTGAGACCACTTGTCTTGCTGTTGCGCTGACATAAGGTTAGATTCGGCGGAGGAGAGAGAGCTTTCCCGGTTCAAAACGATTTTGAGCGCGCGAGCGTCGGCACGAGGTTGTCGAGTTAGGCGACCTCATCCTGTTTGGCATCATCGCCTGTCTTGCCGAGCATTTGCATGAAAGACATGATGACCTCAGCTGCCCTGTGTTTCTCGCCCGTCCTTGACTCGTATTGGCGGATCGCCAATCGACCCTCGACAAGGACGGGCGTGCCTTTAGTCAAGTATGTGTTGCTCGTTTCGGCAAGCTTGTCCCAGGCGACGACGTCGATATAGTCCACGGAGTCGTCCTGCTTCGTTCTGCGGCTAACAGCGATCGTAAACTTCGTTATCGGGGACCCGCTCTGCACGTAACGGATCTCTGGATCGCGAACTAGGTTGCCAACCAGGATAATGCGGTTGTAGTTTCCCATCTTCGTTCTCTCCTTGCACTTCGTGCGTAGCTGCATGATAATAAGCGAGAGCCGCACGTGATCGCGGTCGTAACGCTGTCAGAGGCGAAGAATCGCGAGCCGTCCCTTGAGAGCGCGCTAGCATGTGTGGCGTGCTGAGCCATCATTCCGGCGGCGACTCCGACGACGGAAATTGCTCGGCGACGTACTCATCGGCGAGCTGGCCGAGGGATTTCTTTTCGCGGCGCGCGTGCTCGCGAAGGACCGCGAGCTTGGACGGTTCGACGGTTGTCGTTATGCGGACACGCTTCGGACGCCCCGACTTTGGGCGCCCGGCCGACTGCCGGCGCTCGTCGAGGCCGTCGGGTTCGTCGTTGTCAGGACACACGCGAGAGCTTTCGAGCGCAATCGTCAAAGACGTCAGCAAGCGTGACGCGGTGTTTTACAAGAAGATCGCGCGTTTCTTGCGCTATCATCGTCTGCACGTGAACTCTGACTTCCGAGCCGATTGTCGGGCGTCCAACGCGTGGCGTCGTGCGTTCCGTCAATTGCCGATAAAATCGCTCAGCGCCTCGCGGATTGCGCTGAACCGGCGTCGACAAGTGGCGGCGCCGGTGGCCACGCGATCCATCCCGGCGAGGATTGATCTCGTGGCGCATGAGCTCGGCGATCGACGGCTCGCGTTCGACAACATCGAAGTCAACCTCATCCGGTATCTCCGGAAGACTGACGATGATCCGGCCTTTGTGGTCAATTTGTACGCCGCGATCGCGCAGCCAGTCGAGCTCATCGTCGTAGGACATGCGAAGTAATCTCCTCTATCGCCGGCCAGGCTCGCCAGCACTCCAGGCATTCACGTTTGTCGGTCTAAGCGCAGAAGTAACGCCATCGCTTCAATCTCGGTCAGCGCGTCGACGTGGGCCACTCGGCCTCGCGACGTTGCGCGGACGGCCTTGGTAATCTCGCTTGCATCCATAGCACACCGCTCGAAGGCGCGATCTAAGTCCTCGCGTTGCTCGCCCGAGAGTGGCGCCGAGCCGGTAACTATGCGCCTGAGCATGCGATCGATGAGGTGTCGACGCATCGCGTCGATCTCCTCACGGTAGGCACGCAGAAGGGTGGTATGGTCCTCCTCGACCCAGCAAAGATGTTTCTCTGCGAACCGAATCGCCGAGCGAAGCTGCTCGTCGTTCAGCTGCGAGTAGTCGAAAGCGTTAGGTGAAGCACCGAAAGAGACGTCAGGGTCCATAGCAGTCATACCGTAATCGCGAGCGGAGGCAAGGAGCGGGGTGGTGACCGGTGTAGACCCAGGGCTACGGCATGGGGTGCGTTACGCCGAAGCCTTGGCCTCGAGGAGGCATCGCGTTGCTCTTACTTCCTATGGACATGATAGCAAGTTCACGAGAAACGTCAATAGTAAACTATTGACTCCTTATGTTATCCTAAGTTGGTGACCGTTGCTAATTTCAGCAAGCGCTTTAAGGAGCTTGTTCGGGGCCTGAATGACACGGAACTGGGCTACATTCTCGGGGTCTCGGCTGACGCGGCGCGCAAGATGCGAACCGGCGACATCAAGAGCCTCAAGCTGCAGGCGGCTTTGCGCCTGGCGAGGGAGCTCAAGGTCTCGCCTTGGTATCTGGCGGGAGAGGCGGAGCCGGCTATCCCGCTTTCGGCGGGTCCTCCGGAGGGGGCTCGGGACCGGAAGAAGCGTCGGGAGGCGAGCCGGGAGCTTGAGCTGGCTCAGTTGGAGACCGCCGAGAGCGCCCTGCTCCTTCACGACGAGGTGGTGGAGTTGCGTGCTCGCGTTCGTCGGCTTGAAGCCGCTGTCGAAGAATTGCAATCACACGCAACAGCTTCGTCCTCACGGTAGCTAACCGGTCGTTCGGTCCGTCCATGCCTCAACTTTCCGATCATCTTCAGCGCGGCGATCGGCGGTAGAGTTATTGATAGCGAGCCTTCAAAGGCTCGTCTTCTTGAAGAACGTGCAGGCATGCGGATTAGTTCCTTGCTGTGCGCGCGATCATCGCTGCCGCAGCTTGCGCCTGCGGCGACGTCGGCGAGTTCGGATGCTCGATTCTTCGCTTGCGAGGCGCAGTAAGAGTCCCGCTATCACGCGCACAAGTTTTCGGCGCGCGATAGCCAACCGGTTGCTCGATGGTAAGTTGGGGCCGCGATCCACACCTCGAACGTACGTCGCGATGCAGTGGGCGTCTCTAGTAATCTTGCATTAGACCGTTCGGCGCTTCCATTTGGTATTATAATTAAACGTGCGGCGTCTTGCACACACAGCGCACGAGCGGGCCGTCAGCAGATTGGGAAGCGATTCGGCCGTCACTTCGGCTTCGTCGGTTCCGTAATCACGAAACGCAACGCGCCAGCGGCTGACTGAGGCCCATCGTAGCGATACGCCAGCCGCAAACGCCACGCTCAAACCTTTCAAGTTACTGTTCATTTGGCTTGATGTGGACGCCCCTTTGCAGAAGGCGAGTGCCGCCTCGACATCGGAGCTCTGTGGCGTTGATCTCGGGCGAAGCGCCGGCGAGCTCGCACGCAACACCCCCTCATGAACAGCTAAGCGCCCCCTTGGCGGTGGTCCAAGAGCGGAGCCGCCCACGGAACAGAAGAATACGGCTTAACAGCAACGCTATAAAGCCGTAACCGACGACAGCCGGAAGGGACGCGCCGCCGCCTTGACACCGACGATTTTCGACTGTTGCCGCCCTCGCGAGGATGTGCTCGACGCCGCGTTGTCCGACTACGCGGCAAACCTCGGGAATGTGCTCGCGGACCGCGGCGCCGCCGACTACACCGACCCGAAGCTTTTCTTTGCCAACACCTTCCCCACCGACGGCCTACGCCGGCTGCTCGCCACCGTTGGAACCCGTCTCGCCGGGCGCGACGATGCGGCAGGCTCGACGATCCGACTGGACACAACCTTCGGCGGTGGAAAAACTCACGGTCTTATAGCACTCGTGCATCTCGCGCGCACACCTGGCGACGTCCCACCGGAGTTCCTCGACCCAGCGCGCCGACCTACGCAGCGAGTTGCGGTGGCCGCCTTTGACGGCGAAATGGCAAACGTTGCTGAAGGTATCGAACTCGAAAACGGCGTCCGGGCCAAAACGCCGTGGGGGTATCTCGCGTATAAGCTCGACGGCTTGACCGCCTTTGAGCGCGTGCGTGCCAATGACGAGCAGTGTTCGGCGCCGGGTTCCGAGGATTGGCTTGCGATCATCGGTGATCGCCCCGCCTTAATTCTGATTGACGAAGTCGCCGAATGGCTTCGCAAGTTGCGTAACCCTGGCGACCAGAAGCAGCTCGCGCCATTCCTCAAAGGACTGATGGCAGCGGTTGAGGCGCGCCCAAACGCCTGTCTCGTGCTTTCGCTCGCGGTTGGTGCGTCGGGTCGCGCCGTTGACGCCTTCGCCCAGGAAAACGAGCGCGTCGCAGCGGCGCTCCAAGAGGCCGAAGCCGTTAGCGCGCGGCAGATGATCGTGCTCAATCCAACTCGCGAAGACGAAACCGCCAGCGTGCTGGCCCGCCGTCTCTTCGCCAGCGTCGACCACAGTCGCGCATCGGAGGCGATCGAGGCGTACGCGCGCGTCTGGGAAGCGCAGCGTGCTCACCTTCCCGAGAACGCCGCCGGAGCGCAGCGACGCGAGGCGCTGGTGAAAACCTATCCGTTTCATCCCGATCTCATCCAAACGCTCAACGCCAAGACGGCGACCTTCCAGAACTTCCAACGCGTGCGCGGTATGCTTCGAATTCTCGCGCCGACTGTTCGTGCGCTCTGGGAGAGGCGCCCCAGCGACGCCACCGCCATCCACGTTCACCATATCGACGTGGGCGCAGCGGGCATCCGCACCGAGTTCACCACGCGGCTCGGCCAGCAGGCCTTCGACTCCGCGATCAGCTACGACATCGCAAACGCCGACCCGCTTCAGCCAGCGCGGGCGCAGCGGATCGACGATCGCTATTTCCGAAACGCCCCTCCGTTCGGAAGCTACGTAGCGCGCACGATCTTCGTCAACTCGATGGCTTTCAATCAGGAGCTGCGCGGTCTTTCGGTCGAGCAACTGCGCGCGCAGATGCTCGCGCCCGGCCTCGGCGGTGCTCCCACGGAAGGCGGCGCAACGTTCATCGAGGAGGCTCGCAAGCGCTTTGAGGAAGAGTCCGGCTATCTCGACGACCGCACCACGACCGTGCTGCGCTTTGCTGCGGAATGGAACCTCACCAAGCTCATCGAGCAGACCAAGGCTGACGTCGACCCCGCCAAGGTGCGCGACACCCTGCGGCGAGAAATTCAGGCGCTCTTCCGCGCGGCGAGCGCCGGAAGCCCGAGCTTGGATTTCGTGCCGTTTCCGGCCGGGCCGAGCGATGTTCCCGACGACGCCAACGAAGGCAAGCCGTTCCTGGCCGTCATCGGCTACGAGGCGGAAGCGATCGACGGCGATGTTACTGCGACACCGGCGCTCGCGGCGCGGATCGCACAGTTCAAGGGCGCCGACGGGACACAGTTGCGCCTGCTGCGCAACAACGTCGTCTACCTGCTCGCCGACGCGCGCAAGAAGGCAGAGATGAGCGATGCGGTTGCTCGGCGGATCGCGCTCGAAGACCTCGACGAGCGCGGCGCGGGATCGCTGGCCGATCACCAGCGCGCGAAGCTGCGCGAGCTAAAAGAGGATAGCAAACATCGCTGCGCCGTTTCCATCCAGCAGTGCTACCGCCACGTCTTCTTTCCATCGAGCGCGGCGCTCGACGCGGCCGGTCTGGCGCACGTTGCGCTCGAGGTTGACAACGCGTCAGCTAATCCTGGAGCCGGACAGAGGGCCGTTATCCGCGCGCTCCGTAACCATCAAAAGCTCAACACACCCGAGGATTTGGCGATCAATGCCGCAGCAATCCGTGACAGGGTGTCTCAGTTGCGCACGAAAGGCAGCATGACCACGCGCGACCTTCGTGAGGAGTTCCGGCGCGACCGCAGCCTTCCGATGATGCTCGGCGATGAACCGTTTAGAAAGCTCGCGCGGGAAGGCGTCGACCGCGACGTCTTCGTCTACGTCAGGGGCGACGTCGTCTACGCCGCAGGCATGCCACCAGTTGCGATCGAGATCGGCGAGAACGCCTTCCTCCATACAAAGGCGGCCGCCGGCGAAGCGGGTGTATGGCCGCGCCGCGTCTCTGAGCCGGAGCCGCCACCGCCCGAGCCTAAGCCGCCGCCTGGCGGAACGCCGCCGGGCGGCCGTCCACAACCACCACCCCCACCGCCTGCCGGCGTCATTCCAGTCGAAGGACCTCTACGCGAGGCATTTGCGCGCTTACGCGACGCCGCGCAAGAGCGAAGCGTGAGTGTCGTGCAGTCACTGACGTTGACGTCGGGAATCCTGAGCGATGCGGGTGCCTTGGTCCGCTACGCGCCGAGCCTGCGCGGTGTCAACGCGCTCGTAACCGCGGAGATCTCGTACGAAACGAGCGACGGTAGTTCATGCCGGGTGCACTTTGAAGGCGGCGCGGCCGAGGCGCGACACGCCTTCGACTTCGCCGCGCAGCAGGTTCCGCTCGCACGCGAGCACTTCGTGGACATGCGCCTGTCGCTGAGCTTTGACGGTGGGCTTCCGCTCGTTGGAGATGCCTACGCTAGGCTCGCCGATGATCTCGGGCGCGTCGCGCCTGGCGAGATCGGCTTGGAGGCGCAGCCGTGAACGGGCTGCCGACCTACGAAATCCGGCGCTGGAGCGAGCGTGGCTATGATGCCGAATACGCGATCTACGAGTTGCGCAGCAAGGCTTCACCGCATCTGCGCGAGCCGCGCCGCCTGGGTGGCCTCGCCGGTGCCAAACTCGCGCTAATCGAACACGGCGTGCTTCGGCGCCTGCGGCGTGCGGCCGTTCGTTTTGAGCGAGCGCGACGTTCCGGACAGACGCGAGCGTCGCTGGCGGAAGATGAGGCGCTGCGTTTGGCATTGCTTTTTCGCGCGATCGCGCCAATGCGCAGCCGCCAGCGCATCGACGCCGTGGCGCGCGGCATCGAAGCAATGGGGCGCGAAGAGGCTGCGTACTGGCTGGGAATGGCGTTGCATCGCAAGAATCCGCGACGCGTACTGCGCGCGCTGCGAATCTTAGCGGCGGAGGAGGATCTTCGTTGAGCAACGAGCAGGACGTTCGCCTAATCGAGCGTTGGCTTCCGATTGCGGAGCTTGGCGAAGAATCCGACCGCGAACGGCGTTCCATGACCGCTTTGCCCGCCGTTTACTATCTGCATGCTTGGTGGGCTCGCCGGCCCCTGGTCGTATCACGAGCCGCGATTCTGGCCTCCCTCCTCCCGGCCGACGTTGACCACAAAATGTTTATGCGAACGCTGGGTATTCACGGCGATCCAATTGCCGCCAGAAAAGCGATGGACGCCGCAAAGCGCCGCGGGCAAAAGATTAAGAACCCATATGGATACCCGCGAGCGTTTAAATATACGCCGCTGGATGGTGAGCGGGCTTGGATAAGCGCATCGCTCGGCAGCGGCCGCTCTGAGCCGGTGGTTTTAGATCCAATGGCCGGCGGAGGGAGCATACCGTTCGAGGCGCTTAGGCTGAATCTTACCGCTGTTGCTAACGACCTGAACCCGGTCGCTGCATTGCTTCTCCGCCTAACAGTTCAAGTGCCGCGCAAGATGGGTTCCGCCGTGCTTCAAGAGTACCAGCGAATAGCGGCGGAATTCATTCGACTTGCAACGCCACACTTTGCGGGCCTCTTTCCGGCAGAAGCGCAGGGAGCCGAAATTCTTAGCTACCTTTGGGCAAGAACGATGTCGTGCCCGTATTGCGCCGGTTTGGTGCCGCTGTCACCAAACTGGCGGCTCACTGCGGATGGACAAGGCGTGCGTTTGTTGCCGCAAATGGCGGGAGGTCCGAACACACCCGGTCGTTTTTGCCGCTTCGAAGTTGTTCGAACGGCCAAAGAGCAAAGTGCCAGTACCGTCGCGGGTGGCGATGCCATTTGCCCATTCCCGGACTGCGGCCGAGTCATCGACGGCATCGAGGTCAAACGACAAGCGCAGGCTGGCGAATTTGGCGATCAGCTCTTCGCAGTCGCCCTAGAGATTGAAAGCCATCGCGGCAATGGTGTGAAAAAGAAGCGAAAAAAGACCGAAACTCGATACCGTGCGGCAACAGGTGCCGATGAAACCATAGACGCCGCCCAGAACCGGCTGAGCAAAAACCTGGCCACTTGGGAAGCTCTTGATATCATCCCTTCTGAGGTTATCCCTGAGGGGTTAAAAACTGCGGAACCGATCCGCTATGGTATGACCTCCTGGCGTGCCCTCTTTAATGCGCGCCAGCTATACGGACACTGCGTAGGAGTCAAGATCTACCGCGAAGTGCTCGAAAATGAGCGCGCGAAGGGCGGGCTCTCAGCAGAGACTGCCGCGGCCTTTGCTTATTTGGCGCTCGCTTTGGACAAGATGCTCAACTACAACTCCCGTATGTCGGTTTGGATGCCGAAGCGTGAGGTTATTGCAAATACCTTCAATCGTCATGACTTCGCTTTTTGCTGGTCCTACGCGGAAATGGCTCCATTCGTGGCAGGCTCCGGGTACATCTGGGCTATTGGGCAAGTCGAGAAATGCCTCCGAGAACTCATCGAGCTGGTAGGGGGGAACGACGCCGATTCGCTCCCATTGGGTACTTCAAGCAATGGCGTCAGCACTATCCTGCCATGCGAAGATGCGGCGCGCCTTGTCGGCGTTAGCGACGCATCAGTCGATGCCATTGTTATCGACCCGCCGTACTATAACAACGTCATGTATGCTGAGCTCTCCGACTTCTTCTACGTCTGGCTCAAACGCACGGTCGGCCTCGTGTATCCGGAACTCTTCCGCAGCCGTCTCACCGACAAGGAACACGAAGCGGTCGCAAACTCTGCTCGCTACGATGGGCAACGAGGCGCCAAGGCCCTTGCCGACGCGGACTATCGCGCTAAGATGGCTGCTATCTTCCAGGAATGCCGCCGCGTGCTCAAGCCCAACGGCATCATGACGCTGATGTTTACCCACAAGGCCACCGGTGCATGGGACGCGCTCGCGCAGGGCTTGATCGAAGCCGGTTTCGTCACCACCGCGTCGTGGCCGATTAATACCGAGGCGGAATCTTCACTACACATCCGCGACAAGGCCGCGGCCAACAGCACGATTTTTCTCGCCTGTCGCCCGCGCACGGAAATTTCCGGTACGCCAGCCTACTGGGACGACCTCGAGCGCGACGTGCGCGCAGCAGTCCGCACGCGCATTGGCGAGTTCCAAGCCGCAGGAATACGAGGCGTCGACCTCTACCTCGCCTCATTTGGCCCCGCCCTCGAAGTACTTTCGCGCCAGTGGCCCGTGCAGCGCGTCACGCCCCGCCCCGCGCCCATCATCGCAAAGCGGGCCAAGCGCCGCCAGCTGGCCGCAGAAGAGCCACCGGGCGATCCCTACGCGGTCACCCCGGAAGACGCTCTCGACGCCGCACGCGCAGAAGTGAAGCGCTGGCGGCTCGAACAGCTGTCGCGGCTCGCGGCGCGCGACGGCCTGGACCCCCTCGCTTCCTGGTTCGTCTTGGCGTGGGATGCCTTCGCCGCCGCTGTTTTTCCATACGATGAAGCGTTACGGCTCGCGCATGTCTGCGGCGTCAGCCTTGACGACGACGTCGTCAAGCGGGTCGCAGGCAAAAAAGGCGATTATCTGACGCTGTGGGATTCCTCGCGGCGCGCTGCCACTGCAGGTCTCGGTCCGGCCGATGGCAGCCGCTCAA
Organism: Vulcanimicrobiota bacterium; assembly: GCA_963754565.1. GTDB lineage: Bacteria > Vulcanimicrobiota > Vulcanimicrobiia > Vulcanimicrobiales > Vulcanimicrobiaceae > Cybelea. The sequence continues at coordinate 43,450 of CAVWGL010000003.1, forward strand.
TGCTCGATGCCGTCCATCATGCCGCACATCTCGCTCGTGCGCGCTCGCTGGAGGCCGCTCGCGCGCTGCTTGAGGAGCACGACCTCATCCACAACCCGGCCTTTCTCGCGGCTTTTGATGCGGTGCGGCAAGTGCTGCCCGTCAGTCAAGACTATTCCGGTGAGGCACTCCCGGGCGACGCCGTCGGCGCCGGCGACGACTTCCGCGCGCTCGAAGATCTGCGCAAGCTGCTCTACGTGAACGAGTTGCCGCCGCCGCATCAGCTCGAGCTCGAAGTGCGCGCCCCCGACGCGTGACTCGGAGTGCTCGGCCTACGCGATCTTCCGTGGAAGTGGCTCTACTCGCGCGAGGACGGTGACCTCGCCGAGATCGTGCTGCGCCGGGCGCTGTCGTGCAGCACATCGTACGACCGCACCGCCGGCTATTTCAACGCCACTACGCTGGTAATCGCCGCGGACGGCATCGAGGCGCTGGTCGGCAACGACGGCAGCATGCGAATGATCGTTGGTTGCCTCACGAGCCCCGAGGAGGCCGACGCCATCGAACGCGGTGAGTTGGACGCCGCGCGTTTAGTAGAGCGAAGGCAGCGAGGCGCGCTCGAGGTCCCCGATGAGGTAGCTCGGGACGCGCTCGAGTTGCTGGCCTGGTTGGTCGCGCAGAATCGCCTCTCGATACGCATCGCGCTGCCGCGCCGCGGTGAGGACGGGCTGGTCGACCTCAACCACATTTTCCATCAAAAATCTGCGATCTTTACCGATCGCAACGGCGATAGCGTCGGCTTCAACGGCAGCGCCAACGAAACGCCGGCCGGCTGGCGGTACAACTGGGAAAACATGATGGTCTGCAAGAGCTGGGACCAAACCCGCCCCTTGCTGGTAGAGTTGCGTGAGAACTTCGGCGCATTGTGGGAAGGGCGCATGAAGACCGCCTACGTGATCGACGTGCCGACGGCGGTTCGCGAGCAGCTTATGCAATACAATCCGCCAGGCGACGCCGTACCGAAGCGGTTGCTCAACCCGCCCAAGCCGGTCAAGACAGTGTCGCCGCAAGTCCGTAGTTGGCGCGAAATTCGCGCCTTTCTTTCCGATACGCCCGCGCTGCCCGGCGCAGTCGGTCTCGCGGCGGCAACTTGTGCGGTCGAACCGTGGCCCCACCAGTGGCAAGCCTTCCGGCGAATGTACGAGCCGTGGCGCAACGAGGGCACGTTTCCGCGACTGCTGATCGCCGACGAGGTTGGGCTCGGCAAGACGATCGAGGCGGCGCTTCTCTTGCGCCAAGCAGTTATGGCCGGATTTGCGCGCCGCGTCCTGATTATGGTTCCCGCCGCGTTGCAGCGGCAATGGCAGCGCGAGCTACGCGAGAAGACCGCGCTCGACTGGCCGATCTACGACGGCGAAAACTTCATTACGCCGGCGGTACGGCAGGGCGCGCCCGACTGCGTGCGCCGCGTCAGGACGCATTGGACCCGCGAGCCGTATGTAATCGCCTCGAGCCACCTGCTGCGGCGGCACGACCGCCAGCGCGACGTGACCGCCGCTGAGCCATGGGATCTTCTCATCGTTGACGAGGCGCATCACGCCCGCCGCGAAGGTGCCGGCACCCAGAATGAAGGCGGGCCCAACCGTCTGTTGGAGCTGCTACGCCACCTGAAAAGTCAAGGATCACTGCGCGGTCTGGTGTTACTCACCGCAACGCCGTTGCAGACCGCGCTCGTTGAGGTGTTCGACCTGCTTGCGATCCTCGGCCTACCGGAGGCCTGGGATGACCGTGCCCACTTCGAAGCCTTCTTCACGCGGTTGCGCAAGGAGCAGCTGAGCAATGAGGATCTCGCATCGATGGCGCGGGATATTCGCAGGGCGGCCGAGGGGTTTCCCGGCGGAAGCGTGTTGCTGACGAAGGCACTCGGCGCGGCGGGCGCGCGCGGTGTAGAGCTTCAGAAGATCGAACGTCTACTGAATAGCGGTTCGCCGCGCGACGCGTCGCCGCTCAACGCGGAGCAGCGCGAGCGCTTCCGTGAAGTCGCTCGCCGTGCAACACCGATCGCCGCACTAGTTTCGCGCTTCACTCGTCCGCTGTTGCGCCAGTACGGCATCCCGATCGCGCGTCGCGATCCGCACGATCTGTTCGTCGAGCTCAGCGCAGATGAAGCGGATATCCATAGGATGGTCGAGAGCTTTCTGCGGCAGGAGTTCAATAAAGCACTCCGCCTGGCCGATGCTCGCCGGCGTAACGCGATCGGCTTCGTCCTTGCGACCTATGGGAAGCGCCTGGGTTCCAGCCTTGTAGCGCTACTCCGCACCCTCGAACGCCACCTCGGGAGGATCGAGCAGCGCTTTTCGGCTGAAAACGACGTTACCGACGACCTGGACGAAGATGGATCCCTCCCGGGCCTTTACGCGCATCCGGACGACGTGGACGAGGCACGCGAGCTCGAAGCGCGAGGATTGGCCGAACTTGAGACCGAGCGCATCGGTGAGATCGTTGGCGCCATTCGTGCATTCCACAAGCACGCCGATGACGGTAAGCTTCAAACGCTACGCACGGCTTTGCAGGAACTCTTCGCGGCCGGCTACGACCAAGCGATCGTCTTCACACAATACACCGATACGCTCGACTGGCTGCGCGACCGGCTCTTGGGCTACGAGATCCTCTGCTACTCGGGCCGCGGAGGAGAGCACCGCGCGGCCGACGGCAGTTGGCTTCGTCTGAGCCGCGACGACACCAAGCGGCGCTTCGCGAACAAAGAAGCGCAACTGCTCGTTTGTACCGACGCGGCCTCCGAGGGGTTAAACCTCCAGACCTGCAGCGCGCTCGTGAACTACGATATGCCTTGGAATCCTATGCGCGTCGAACAGCGAATCGGCCGCATCGATCGCATCGGCCAGCCGCGCGACGTCGTTCGGGTCATCAACCTTTACTACGAAGGCACGATCGAAACGCAGGTTTACCGCCGGCTGCAGCAGCGGATCACCCTCTTCGGCGACGTCGTCGGCCGGCTGCAGCCCATCCTCGCAAGCGCCACGACGTTCATCGAGCGCAGCGTCTTCCAGGGCACCGACCCGGCGTCGATTCTTGCCGATCTCGATCGTGAAATCGATCGGCTGAGCGGTGAAGCCTTTGATCTCGATGCTTCGCTGCTCGAAGATCTCGCTCACGCGGCCGACGTCCCTTCACCGCCATACGATCTCGCGCAGTTGTCGCTGCTGCTCGACCGTCCCGGGCTTCTGCCCCAGCAGTATCGCGCGGACTCCCTAGATCCTCGGCAGTGGCAGATCACTACCGAACCGGGAGGCGCTCCGAAGCGCGTCACTAGCGACCGGGACCTTTACAATGCTAACACCGAAGACTACGAGCTCTGGACACCCGGCACCGCGATCTTCCCCAAGCTCGATCCTCCTCGCACGGATGTCCGAGAAGGCGAGTATGCGCCCAAACTTAAAGAATTGATTGAGTGACGCCATCCGACGTGACCCTGTTCCGCATGTTTTCGCGATCAACCAGCTTGCGAGGGCCAACGAGCCAAAAATGGCCGCTCAAAGTCAGATTCTATCGGGCGATTCAAACTTCGCGTTGACGACGTGCGCTGACCCCGACAGGAGCACCGTACAAAATGCAAAGCCGTGGGCTGCTGAGCCGGCGCAAAGTGGTGCTGCGGCCGGGCGAAGCGACGAGGTGCATTTAGGGGAGTCGTGCGCGGCTTCACGTCCCTCACGACCCAGTGGCGGTCGCGAGCACAAGCTGCCCTAGAGTCATCAAAGTAGCGAGAAGTGAGGTTATCACTCGTAAAGCGTCAGTATCGCGCATTGAGAGTTGGGAAAACCATAAAAATAGGGGGAACCGAATCTTTTCTGCGTCCTGAGGTTCTACCCAAAGTGCCACCGAGGATGGGATTTCGCTGCCGTCGTGGCGGGATGCTAATTGCGCCGCTTTCTAATCACTTTTACCCAGTGGTCCAAGTCATCGATGCACTTCCGAAGAGCCACCGGTCCGGGCAGCGGCGTGCCGTCAGCTGCTGCCTGATCATGTCCGCGAATCCACCGCGAGCACTCGGTCATTGCTTCGTCGAGCGCCTTGCAATCATCAGAAGTGATGTCGTGCAGGTCTCTGACTCTCTGCGCCTGTATGCTCTGCCGGTATCGCTCAACCACATCATTGAGCAGAACTTCGACAATGGCTTGCTCCCACGCTTCGCGTAGAAGGCCATATACCTCGCGCGCCTCGCGTTCGTACTCCTCTCTAGATGCTGTGCGATGCAGTTTGTCGGCGATCTGCCACATGTCGCGGAGTTTTCCGATACGGTCCTTCACGCGCATCGCGACCCAAGGGGCGTTAGCGGAACACAGACCCGGCTCCCCATCGCGTCGAACGTACTGAGTTTCGCATTGAACCTTCTGGCGGTCGGCTTCGTCTAGAAGAATCCGCATAAAGAGAAGGTCGTGCGTGAAGACGATCACCTGACGAAGCTTCGCCTCCATTACCAATCGGCGCGCGATCCTCTCTCGCCAGATGTGGTCGAGCGATGAGACGGGATCGTCGAAGATGATCGCAGAGAGCGATACCGCTGTGCTCAACTCCGTTAGGAATGCAGCTAGGGAAAGTGCTCTCGACTCACCCTCGCTTAAGACGTCAGTTACGGCGACGCCAGGCGCATTCGGAAATAGTATCCGATGAAACAATGCACCCTTTGCGCCGCCGGCGGCCTGGATCTCAACCAATAAGTGGTTGAACTCGAGTTTAGCCAGTTCGGCCTTGAACGTGTCTCTTAACCGATCAGTAACGAGCTCCTTCGTAAGTTCTGTGCTCTTTCGCGTAATCGTTTGCGTGTTCGTATCGTCGAGACATTGACGGTACGCGGCTAATCGCTGTTTACGCTCAATTTCGTCGAGGACAATCTGGAGGTTGTCCCTCAGGAGGATGCGCGCCTCGAGCTCTTTGAGCTCGGCAGCCTCTTTCGCGTCCAAGCCATGTTCTTTTCCATCAAGGCCACTAGCCCGCTTCCGCAGCGAGTCTATAAAAGCGCCTAACTCATTAGCCCCACTTGGTCCCACTCCACTTAAGGGAACGTCGCTTCCATCTTCGCAAGCCGTTTTGATCTGCGTTTGAACTTTCGAAGATTCAACAAGAAACTTCCTCACATGCTCCGCACATTGCGGCTCGTCCTCGGAGAGCTCGTCGATGGCAAGCTTGACGTCGTCGCGCTCGATACTAGCGTGTCTGACTTTTTCGAGCGCTGTTCGGTACTTGCCCTCGGCAGTTCTAACGTCCGTCTGAGCTCCCGATATCACGTACTCGGCAAAGTGTTTTAGCCGCTCGGATGCCTCAGCGCCAATCGTTTGCTGGCAAAGCGGACAGCGCGCATCCCTAGCGGTGACTGGGAACGAGGCATCGGGATAGGCAACATTTGAGAATGCTTCGGCCGCCTCCCACATGCCGATCCAGGCTTCCTCGCCGGTCCCAGGCATCACGTTCGCGGTAAATGCGGCTTCGCGAATCGCCGCAAGCGCCTCACGGGCAGTTCGTACCTCGCTGGCTGCCGATCGGAGATCCGAGACACCCTGATCGCCAAGGACCACGCTCAGCTCTTCCAAGTGGCGGACGACGCTGCCTAGGCGTCCGGCCTTCAGAGTGAGTTCTGTGGCGCGCCGCTTTGGGTCAGTCGTTTGATAGTCACGTAGTCGCGCCTGCAGCTCCTTAAGCCGTCGCTCCTCGTCTCGTGAAATCGTAGCGAGTCTGCGCACATCGTCGACTTTCGTGAGCGGGGTTACGCCGTCGCATAGCGATCGCGCCTGAGTCCCTTCAGGGATCACGGGCAGGCCTGGCGCCGCTGCAGTCAGCTGCTTTTGCTCTTCTTCAAGCCGTGCTCGCACCTGACCGCATAGAACCGAGAGCTTGTCGAAGATATCGAGACCAAAGGGGCGAAACGCGACATCAGTCTTGTCGCGCAGATAAATCGGTGCACAGTGCGCATCGAAAACGCTCACGCTCGCGAGTGCCTCCGCAGTTGGCGCGTCGGGCGCCCACGAGAGGGTTTTCGCTATCGCCCCCTGGCGAAACGCTATTGTTGCCTGCGGTTTAAGCGGCGTTTCACCGCTAAGTACATTCCCTAGGACGTCTTCAAGCCCGCGAGAACGGCATGCGCGCTTCAGTATGCGTGTGTATCCTGATTTGCCCGCGGCGTTCTGACCGTACACAACCGTAAGGTTAGGACCAAACCTCACAGTTTGCCCCGCGGCCAAAGCGTTGACACCGCGATGATGGGTAACACTCTCAAGAAAGACTGCGCCAGCGTTACGTGCAGGCACTGCCAAGTGATCTTCAGTGAGCGGCTGCGAGGCTTTCGGCTCCGTTAGGCCATGCGCCGCCTTGCAAAGGTCCACGAGCTCCGGCAGATCGTCTTGCGTCGTCTTTTCTGACGCTACCAGCCGCCTTAGCGCATCGCGTTGCCAGGCAGAGCGATCCTGCGACCATTGCAGGATCTCATTAAGAACGTTTGTCATGGGAACCTCTGGCTAGCACCGGATTGCCCGTTCCTTCGAAATGCGGCTCGCATCTGGATCTTCGGCGCAGCCGACGGCGTCAAGCGAGGCTACGTGCTCTTCCGGGAAACCGCGCTGCTTCGCGCCGGCGATGACAAATCGCAGATACCAGCACGGTTTCAACCCCGAATCCTTGTACGCGTCATCCGCATTAGTTAAGCGGTCAAGATGCTAAGCTCGAACCTACGTCGTTGGATGGGCTGCTTCCAGGCATTTCGTTCCATGTGCGTTCGTCTAGGGTCCGACCCGTGTTACTCTTGTGCCATTGCTTGAAGAAGAATGGAATGCCCATCCTAACGCATCGGTCCCTGACGTGTCTTACCCATGAGGGCTTCATGGGCCGTCTGCCTTGCCCGGATTCGCCCCCTACTATGACCCATTGCATATTTTTGAGCGAAACTCGATTGATAGGCCCCAGCATCGGTTCAACCGACAGGAATCGAATGGGAACAGCAATCTCTCGTAGCATGTCGGCACGCCACCCGTAGTCATTTGACTCGACGCTAACTCCGAGCCAGATCTGCGCTGGCACTTCACGCTTCCCATAACGTCGCCAGATATACCGACGCATTCGCTCAGGTCGCTTCGTCAGCACCTGATAGATATGGCGATCGACCACCTCCATTCGGCCGAACACCTCATCAAGATACTGGTCGGATACGCCCTTGTGAAACAGGTCGCTCATTGAGTTCACGAACACGCGTCTCGGCGACTTCCATTCGCTGGGACGGTTGAGCATGTTTGGACGCAGTGTCAAATCAAAGCCCGTCTCGAAATAATTGCCCGCAATACCGCGCCATCGCTCTGCAAACCGCTCGGCATAACAGTGATCGCAGCCGGGCGATACCTTTGTGCAGCCCGTCACCACATTCCAAGTCGAGTCAGTCCATTCGATTGTCGATACATCAGCCATGTTGCGCCCCTCCGCTGGAGCCGTTCTGCATGGCTGGAGGCAGTTCCGTCGGTTTTTGAGAAGAAAACTCGCCGACACGGAGGGTGAATGGCAACTCGTCCACCTGACGACGGGGATGACTTCTTCGATCAAATGAGCCCTTCATCGGCTAAGAAGGCCGATATTTTGGTGCGTTTTTTCAAGGGATGGGCGTCTGTACTTCATCGGTACGTCGTGTTTCTTCTGTACATTGATCTATTCGCCGGTCCGGGCTCCTACAAGCGCGACGAGAATGGCGCGCCGGCATCACCCGAAAACCCGCTCTACTCGACGCCCGTAAGAATCATCAAGGCTGCTGCCGCAGATCCAAACTTTTCCAAAGCACTCGTCGCTATCTTCAACGACAGGAACGCTGACCACATTAGACAGCTAAAGGATACGATCGAGGCTCTCCCGGAGCGCGCAAAGCTGCAGCAAAAGCCTCAATACTTTTCCGAGATCGTTAATGACGATATCGCGCGTCAGCTGTCACGGTCCTCGCCAAAGCCGCCGGCAATGTTTTTCATTGACCCTTACGGTTACGTCGGCCTTACGCGCGATCTAATACACTCGGTCCTAAAAGAATGGGGTTCGGACTGCATCTTCTTCTTTAACTACAACCGGATCAACAACGCTCTCGGGCAAAAGAAGTTCGATAAGCACCTTAATGCGCTTTTTGGGAAGGAGCGAGTTGCACGAATGCACGCGGAAATCGGGGCCATCGAGGACCCCGTTGATCGCGAAGATTATGTCCTAAGGAACCTGGCGGAGGCTCTGAAGGAGATAGACGGTGAGTACTTTCTGTCGTTCCGCTTCCGAGCTAATACTGGGCGCACGCGCCAACATATCATTTTTACCTCCAAGGTTCGCCGCGGATACGACGTAATGAAAAAAGCTATGGCGAAAGAGAGTAGCACCACGCATGACGGAGTACCGACCTACGAGTTCGTAGAGCCGGGTCAGCCGTCATTGCTTGAAGAGGTGCTGCCGCCGCGTTCCTTTCCCTGGAGTATAGATCAGTTGTGCCTCGACCTTAAGAACCGATATAGCAAACTGGAACGGCACTTCATTGATATCGTCGAAGAGGATGAGATCGGACGCCCTTATATCGAGAGCAACTACCGCGCCGCCATTTTGAGGCTTCAGGAAAACGGGGCCGTCGGACTGAGGAAACCGGACGGGGGCATGCCACGCGCCAAAAGTTGCCCGAAAGATACGCTCGTCAGGTTCAAGATCTAGTATCCAGCGCCTCGCTTCAACTCCGCAAGATTCGTCCGGTACTCCTCTTCCACGTCGGCAGTATTAGACAACCAGTTCGCCATGCCGTCGAGGACCCAAACCAAGTTATCAAAAGACTTCCCCACCAGTCCCTCCAGAAGCCGCCCCGGCTTTCCAGTTTCGGGATCGAACCCGCTAAAGGGATAGCGAAACCCCAAAGAGCTCTTGTCAAGCCGTTCAAGTTCAAGCAGCTGCTTCTCGAGCGGCTCGATCTCTTCGTCGGAGATAAACTCGCTCAAGATTCGTTTAAGTATTTTCCAAAGCTTTGCAAGGCTGTGGGTCTTGAACTTCTTCTCTTTCCGTTCAGGACTGAGGTTCCTAAACCAACTTGAACGCACGATCGCGGCTTTCATGTTCAACTCGATGCAGTGCCGGTAAAGGAACCCAACCGGGTACACGAAGTTCTCCGCATGATCGTGGGAGCGCAGCCACACTCGAACAAGCTCTCGCGCGCGCTCCTGGTAGAACATCGCGAAGAAACTCAGGCCCTGAAGCTTGCTGATCCCCCAGTCCTCGTACAAGTGGACATAGTCCTCAGAGCCCATGGGATCGGACAGCAACGGCTCTCCAAGCTTGGGAATTGGGAGGCTCTCAAGCTTAAACTCCCGCGGCCCTTCCCATTCCCCGAAGATTGGGCTATCCTTCAGGTCCCGCTCCGGTCTCGCATCGACCATTCTCACCCTCGTTCGGAAAGGTTCATTCTTAGCCTACCCCCGCGACTGTCATAGCCGAGTTTGGAGTCCAATACGCGGCGCCGAACTTTCAAAAACACGCCAAGACCCCGTGCGCGTGCCGATCGGGCGCCTGACGACCATTTGACGACCATTCTTCCGGAAAAGCTTGGAAAGCTGTGGAAACTTCTGGAACGGCAAGCTATCTGAAAGGTTCGGTGGCTATGAGCCTTTTCGCGGTTTCCGGGCCTTTTTCGTGGAACGGCGTGTGGCGTTGGAATCATTTC
>CAVWGL010000004.1:0-220562 GCA_963754565.1 Vulcanimicrobiota bacterium
ATGTGCCTAACAGCAAAAGGCTTTCGGGAACGTCTCCGTTACGCACAAGTCATCGCGGTAAGAGCCAGCGACAGGGGAAAAGATTGTGACGAACCAGCCAGAGGACCAACAGGGCAACGGAACAACCGCTTCCATGGATCGCACCGTGCTTCCCATCCAACCACCTCAGTATCCGCCAATCACGGAGCTTGATGCGCACAATGCGGAAGCCCCGCCGCGGTTCGAGGTAAAGGCACCGAAAGGTGCGCCCAACGTGGTCGTTATCCTTCTCGACAACATGGGCTTCGGCGACATATCGACCTTCGGAGGACCGATCCAGATGCCGACGCTGGACCGTCTGGCCAAGACCGGCCTGCGCTACAACAATCTCAAAGTTCCCCCGTTATGTTCGCCCGCCCGCGTGGCGCTGCTTACCGGCCGCAATAGCCATAGCGCAAACTTCGGCGTGATCTCGGAGATTGCCACCGGCTTCCCAGGGTATACTTCGGTGCGCCCCAGCAGCGTCACGAATCTGCCCGAGATTTTGCGGCTCAACGGCTACAGCACCGCCATGTTCGGCAAGTGTCACGAGCTGCCACCGTGGGAAGGCAGCGATGTCGGACCCTTCGACCGCTGGCCGGTGCATAGCGGCTTTGAGCGGTTCTACGGCTTTATGTCCGGCGAGGCCGACCTCTTTCATCCGGTCATGTACGACAACATGACCAGGGTGGATATGCGCCCCGACCCCGATTACTACGCGAGTACGGATATCACCGACAAGGCCATCCTCTGGCTGCGTTCGCAGCGTTCGCTGGCCCCCGAAAAGCCATTTTTCGTCTACTACGCGGCAATCGGAACTCACGGGCCATTCCACGTGCCCGAGACGTGGCGCGACCGCTACAAGGGCAAGTTCGATCAGGGCTGGGATCAAGTGCGCAAAGAAACGTTGGCCCGGCAGATCGAGCTGGGGGTCGTGCCTGAGGGCACCGATGCGGCGCCGAAGCCGCCGGGAATCCAAGAGTGGGGCGACTTGTCGGCCGACGAGAAAAAAGTCTTTGCGCGGTATATGGAGATCTATGCCGCTTTTGCTGAGGTGACCGACTACGAAATCGGGCGGTTTCTGGACGAGATCGAGGCCCTCGGCGAAATGGACAACACGCTGATCTTCTACATCACCGGCGACAACGGTTCGGTTTTCCAAGGCGGCCTCAACGGCGCCTTCAACGAGTTGTCCGTGTTTAATGGGCTGCCCGAGCCGCTGGACGTTGCGCTGCAGAACTTCGACGAGATCGGCGGCCCCAAATCCCACCCGTTGTACAACAATGGCTGGGCGTTTGCCGGCGCCACGCCGTTTGGCTGGGGACATCAGGTCGCCTCGTACGGCGGCGTCTGCCAATCCATGGTGGTCCACTGGCCGAAGGGGATCGAAGAGAAGGGCGGCCTGCGTACGCAGTGGATGCACATGATCGACATTGCCCCGACGGTCTTGGAGGCGGCCGGTGTGCCCGAGCCGGGCGTCGTGTCTGGTGTCCAGCAGAAACCCCTCGAGGGCGTGAGCGTGCTCGACACCTTGAATAACGCCGACGCTAAGTCGCGCCATACCCTACAATACTTCGAGATGGCGGGCAACCGCGGCATTTACCATGACGGCTGGTTCGCCACCACGGTGCATCGGCCGCCGTGGGAGCCCAAGCCGCGTGCTACGTTTGAGAACGACAAGTGGGAGCTTTACAACGTCGAGAAAGATTTCAGTTGCGCGCACGACCTTGCCGCGAAGTATCCCGACAAAGTCGAGAAGCTGAAGGGAGTCTTCCTGGAAGAGGCTGCCAAGTACCACGTGCTTCCGCTTGACGACCGCGCGTGGGAGCGCTTCAACGCCGCGCTGGCTGGCCGTCCGGATCTGATGGAAGGTCGCACCGAGATAACGGTCTATGAGGGAATGAAGGGCATTCCCGAAAACGCCTTCATCAACATCAAGAACCGCTCTTTCGTAATTACGGCCGACATCGACGTCCCGGAAGCTGGCGCAGAGGGAGTGGTCATCGCCCAAGGAGGGGAGATGGGCGGCTGGGCCCTTTACGTCAAGGACGGCGCACCTCGGTTTGCCTGGAACTATCTCGGCCGCGAGATTTACAAGATCGCCGGCCCCGATCGTTCGCCGGTGGGACGAGTTTCACTGCGCTTCGAGTTCGCTTTCGACGGCGGTCTGGGCGCGGGCGGTAACGGTGTGATCTTCGTCAACGATAAAGAAGTCGCCGCAGGGCGCGTCGAGCACACTCAGCCGTTCGCATTTGGCGCGGAGACAACAGACGTAGGCGAGAACCTCTATACGTGTGTCAGCGATGACTACAAAGCGGACGATAACAAGTTCACCGGCAAGATTCACAAGGTGACGGTCGCGGTCGGAAAGTCCAACCTCAGCGAGGAAGCCCAGAAGGCTCTCGCAGAGTTGCGTATGCAGAAAGCGCTCTTCGTCTAATCGAGTTAGCTTCGGCTCGCTCAACACATATGTGGCGCCTACTGTGACCTCCGCGCTAGGCGAAACGAGTTGCTCCTAAAGGCAGAGCGGCTCACCACACCGTTCACTACACAGAATCGGCCAAAAATAGCGTACGATTTATTTAGGCTTCGTAGCCCTACGCGCAAAATTGCCAGTACCAGCAAGGATATTTGGAGCTCAGAGGGTAGTGGCGGGGACGCTAGGAGAACCTCCTACACGCTTACGCCAAAGCACGCCTATTTTGCGTGGCCTTTTTCGATCGATGTAGCGATGGCGGTCGCAAAACGGTTGAACGGCGAACTCTTGCGACGGTACGCGAGCGTTAAGGAGAGAACAAAACGCGATGAACATGCAGGACGCGCCTTCGCAAAAGCAGATCGAGGAGCTTTCGACCCGCGAGCTTGGCTTGGCCCTACTACCTTGGTTTGCGCGCAGCGAGCGGGAAAGCAGGCCAATCAAAGACATGGCCCGATGGCTTATCGAGGAGACGCTACACAATCCGAAGCTTTACGAGCCTTTGAGCGAAGCAATCGACTACCTTCTCCGCGAGGGTTTGCTCGTACACGAACTCAAACACGGATACGGCGACTCGCGTGTTCTTCGACTTTCACGACTTGGGAAGCAAGTCTTAGAAGCTACACCGACGGAGTACGTGTTTTCAGACACGCGCGCTTCGGAACTTGTACATCCGCGCCTCAAAGATGCGCTTCGTGAGATGGATCGCGGCTTCGAGCATTACGCAGACGCCCAATTCAAGGCTTTTCGTGAAGTAGAGATCGCGGTGAGGGAGACTTCTGGGATCGAAGGCAAGGTCGGCGTTGAGCTCGTGCGCGCCGCCTTTGCGTACCCTGACGGCCCGCTCACTGATCCTGGGATGCTAAAACCCGAGGCAGACGCGCTCGCGCATCTATTCGCCGGAGCGATCGGTTACTTAAAGAACCCACCGTCGCATCGTCGTGTCGACGAGATCGACGGTAAGCGAACGCTGAGACTGATCCTCTTTGCGTCGGAGCTGCTCAATATTGTGGAAGCGCATGCGCTTTTGCGGCGCTTGATGCGCGAGAGTGTCACCTGATGCGCACGGGTCCCCGGTTCATCGCCGTTTCCGCTTGAGGGCTGAAGCTGACGACTTAACCCTCTTCGTCTAACAGTCGTCTAGCGGATCCGAAGCACGATCGTAGTGGCCCACGGCCCGATGCCCGGCGCCGCCACCCGGCAAGGCTACCGCGCTGGCGCATCCCACTCGCAAGGCGACCGCTGACGCGGCTCCGCTGCGCTCCGACCTTGCGCGCGGGTCCCTTCGCGCGCGGTTACGCCGCCGTGCGGCGGCGCCATTGTCGGGCCGCGGGAGAGAAACAGTGATCGAAGTTTACGGTACCACACTTGCCTGCATCCGGGAGATCAAGCGTGGCATGCTCGTGCGCCGGTTTGCCGGCTTTCACGTCGTCGTGGACGTGCGTACGATCGAAGAAGATGGCGTTCGTTTGTGGCTAGACGACGGTAGCACCATCACCCTTGGCGCAAAGGGCCTCGTAGAAATCGCGCGCTGAACTGCTCGTAGCCACGACCGCCGCTTGACGTCCGCCAGGACGCGCGAGATAATTGGCATGTAAGAGTAAAGCCGACTTTCGCCCGCATAATAATGCAGGCAAAAGGCGTACGTAACGGCCCCCGAGGGCCTTTTCTTTTTGTCGCGCGCGGGATCACTCGAATGCAACCAACACGAGTCTTAGAGCAAAGCCCCGTCAACGTCATTCGCGACGAACTTGCCGAATTGTGGCCGCCGGCCGGCGGATCTTCTCTGGAACGGATTAAAATGGCGCTTGATGCAGCAACCAGTAGCCTCGATGATGTGCGTGAATGCTTGCAGAAGCTTTCAGAAACGATCCAAGCCGGCGCCAACGGTCCGCCGAGCGGTCAAGCTGTTCTGCTGACGGTACCGCAGGTGTGCGGGCTCCTTGGATACCACAAAACGAAAGTCTACGGCTTGATGAAGCGTGGCCTGCTCCCATATCTGCTTGACCGGAGGACGGGGCGCCGTCGGGTCGAGTACCGAGCTGTCCAGCAGTTTGTGAAAAGACTGCGCGCCCGCCGCCTTGAACGGAGTGCTTCCTAATGGGCAAGCGAGCTCACGGTGAGGGCACCATATCCCGGCGAAAGAACGGCACTTTTGAGGGGAAGTTGACCCTTAAGGCTCCAGATGGGGCGATTGTCCGCAAGTCGTTCTACGGCAAGACCCGCGGTGCGATCGCCGACAAGATGCGTGAGTACCGCGAGGAGCACCGTACCTCCGTCGTCACGCGGACTGCAGTGACGCTTGCCAATTATCTGACAACCTGGCTCAACGCTCTGAGCATTCGTCCGAGTACGTTCAAGCTTCGCGAACACATGATCCGCAAGCATATCGTGCCGCATATCGGAGCGCGCAATCTTAGTGAGCTCACGTCAGATGACGTACGCTTCCTATTACGCCGCTGGAAGGATGACGACGTCGGCCTCGTTACGCGGCGGACGGCGTTCGTCACCCTCTCATGCGCTCTCAATGTCGCTTTTCGTGAAGACAAGATCGCGCGAAATCCGTGTGAGACCGTCCCGCGCCCGAAGCCACCGCGGCCCGAGGTGTCCGTTCTGGATGGGAAACAAGTGATTAAGCTTCTCGCCACTTCGCGCAATACTCGCGACCGTGCATTGCTGACTCTTGCGGTTACCACCGGAATGCGTCAAGGCGAGATCTTTGCGCTCACCTGGGATGACATCGAACTGGCGGCTAGGACGATCTCTATCAAGAGGACGCTGGCAGAAGACCGCCAGGGTCATCTCGTGCGCTCAGAGCCGAAGACGCCGAAGTCGCGGCGCGTCATCTATCTTCCCGAGCTCGCACGAACGGCGCTTACCGCGCTTCGAGCAGAAGGCGACTCGCCGAGCGGCTTCGTGTTCACGTCGGCTGCCGGCACGCCGCTTCGGAAGAACAACTTCCTCAAACGCGTTTTCAAACCGCTGCTTCGGCAGGCGGAACTGCCCGACGTCACGTTCCACAGCCTTCGCCATACCGCCAACTCTCTGCTTATCGAGGCGGGAGAAGATCCGCTCGCGATCGCGGGCAGTTTGGGGCATTCGGACACCCGCATGATGTTCGAGCGTTACGGCCACCTGTTCGACCATACGGCCAAGCGCGTCGCCCAAACCGCCGACCGGATCTTCGCCGCGCTCGAACCCAATTGTCGTACGATTGTCGTAAATGCGGCTCATCGCTTCGCATTGCCGCGGAAACAAAAACGCCAAAACTCTTTACAGAGTAAGGCGTTTCCGATGGTGGAGATGGGGGGACTCGAACCCCCGACCCCTTACATGCGAAGCAAGTGCTCTACCAGCTGAGCTACATCCCCGTGCGGCGACCTGGAGGATTGTACGCGCCGCGCTGGGCACCTGTCAAAGCAGATGGAAAAACGCTTGCGGGTATGGAGCTTGATCCTCGCTCTTGCCGTGCCGCTCGCCGCTATCGCGCCGCTCCGCGCGGCGACGCTAGCGGCTACCGCGGCAGATCGCTGCAACAGTCAGACGGTCGATGAGGCGTACGCGCGTATCCGGGATTACGACCACCACGGATCGGGCGGCAGCACGACGCAGGCGCTTGCGCGCTTCGAAGCGATCGCCGGCGTGCTCGCGACGCTACGCGACGAGCGCGAGATCCTCGACAGCGTCTGCGCGAACGATACCGCGCGCGCGCCACTTTTCGCGCAGATCGCTGCAACCACGGCATGGGCGCTTGTCCTCGAGGCCGGCCTCGCCGTGCGGTTGAACGCCTCGTGCCCGGCCACAGCCCAGGCGCTTCCAAAGATGATGCTCTCCGATGCCTGGCTGGCGATGGCCAAGGTTGTCAATGATTCCGGCGGAACCGTGCCGCCGATCTTTGCCAATGTGATTCCAAAAGTTCAGACCGACGCGCAGGCTGCCGGTCTGACGTTGCCGGCCTGGGCGGACACCTCAGCCTACTGGCGCGATCAGGTGCACGCCGCGGCGAAGAGCGAGGCGGCGACCTGTCCGTCGCCGAGCGCCTCACCGGCCACCTGACGAAAGGTTTTTGCGAATAGTTCGCAAATGAGCTGACCCGCCATGGGCATGCGAGCGGACTACGTGACGCGCCCGCGCGAGTGGATCGCCTCGCTACTCGCGCGCGAGCCGCGCTTTCTCTCGGCGGCGCAGATTCACCAGCGGCTCAAACGCGCCGGGGCGCGCGTTTCGCTTTCGACGGTCTATCGGACGCTCGACCATCTGCAGAGCAAGGGCGACATAGCGGCGCGCACCGATGGCGACGGCGAGGTGACGTACATGCTTTGCGAGCCGGCGCGCCATCATCACCACGCGATCTGCCGGTCCTGCGGGCGCGTCGAAGATGTCGACTGCGGCGCGATGGAGCAGTTTGCCGAAGCGTTGCGCTCGCTTCACGGATTTCAGCTCGACGGACACGCGATCGAGTTCTTGGGAAAATGTCGCGCCTGCCAATAGTTGCGGTCGCGGTTGCACTCGCGCTGGCGGCATGTGCACACAAAACGCCTCCCGCAGCGCCGAGCCTCTCGAAGGCTCAGGGTGAAACGCGGCCACCAACGATCGCGGTCGCAACGACCATTTCGACCCTCAACTCGTTTGTGCAGGGCATCGGCGGCGAGTACGTCACCGTGAAGAACGTCGTGCCGGTCGGCGCCTCGCCGGAGACGTTCCAACCGGCGCCGCAAGACGTTGCGACCGTGGCCGACGCGCAGGTGCTCGTGGAAAACGGCGCCGGCCTCGAGACATGGCTCGACCGCCTGCTGCGCGACGCGGGTGCGCAGAATCTGCGCGTCGTCGTGTGCGCGCAAGGCCTGCCGGTGAAGAATCTCAATCCGCATCTGTGGATGGATCCGGTTATGGCCAAGCAGTACGTCGCAAAGATCCGCGACGCACTCATCGCGGTAGATCCGCCGCATGCGCCGGCGTATCGCCGCAACGCCGCGAGCTACGACCGCCGGCTGGACGAGCTGACCGTGTGGATCCGCCGGCAGATTGCCACGGTGCCGCCATCGCATCGCTATATGATCGTCTTTCACAACGCGTGGCAGTACTATAACGACCGCTTTGGCATTACGACGCTTGGGTTCGTCGAGCGCAATCCCGGCCAAGAGCCCAACCCGCAACAGATCGCGCAGCTCGTCGATCTGGCCAAAGCGCACAACGTTCGCGGCGTCTTCAGCGAGCCCGAATACAGTCCAAAGCTTCTCTATTCCATCGCGCAGGGCGCCGGCATCAAGGTCGTCGAGGATCTCTACGACGATTCAATCGGCACCGATCCGCGTGTTGCAAACTATATCGCGATGCTGACCTACGACACCAACGTGATAGTGGAGACGCTGAAGTGACCGAGGCGGTCGTGGCGCGCGATCTTACCGTGCGTTACGACGATTTCACCGCACTCGCCGATGCGACCCTTAGCGTGCATTATGGCGAGGCGCTCGGGATCGTCGGTCCCAACGGCTCGGGAAAGTCGACGCTGCTCAAGACGATTGCCGGCCTCTTGTTGCCCTCGAGTGGCGAGTTGCGCGTCCTGGGCACCGTGCCGCGCAAAGCGCCGGCGGGAGCGATCGCCTACGTGCCGCAGGTCGAGGCAGTGGATTGGTCCTTTCCGGCGACCGTGTGGGATGTGGTCGCGATGGGGCGCTTTCCGCATCAACGATTCTGGCAACCCTTTGGAGCTAACGATCGCGCAGTCGTGTACCACGCGCTCGAGGCCGTCGGCATGAGCGAGCTTTCGGCGCGCCATATCGCCAATCTCTCGGGCGGGCAGCAACAGCGCGTCTTCGTAGCGCGAGCGATCGCACAGGAGCCAAAACTTCTCTTGCTCGACGAGCCCACGACCGGAGTGGATGCGGCCACCGAGGAGGCGTTGCGCGAGATCGTTCGCGAGCTGGTCGCCGGCGGACTTCCGGTGCTGATGGCGACCCACGATCTCGATCGCGTCGACGATTGGTTCGATCGCTTGCTGGTGCTCGACCGCCGCGTGCTCGCACTCGGCACGCCGCGCGAGGTCGTCGAGACCGGCGTCTACAGCGCCATTCGCGAGCACACCCACACGCACGGCCATCTGCGGCACGACCACGAGCCACATGCAGCGCACGCCGAGCACCCCGAGATTCGCGCGTAGTGGAGGCCTTAACGGCGCCGTTCCACTATGCGTTCATGCAGCGCGCATTCGTAGCGGCGCTGGCGGTGGGTCTGCTCTGCTCGACGATGGGCACGTACGTCATCCTGCGCAAGCTTTCGTTCATCGGCGACGGCATCGCGCACGCCTCGTTTGCCGGAATCGTAATCGCCTATCTGCGCGGCGCGAACTTCTACATCGGTGCGGGCGTGGTTGCGGTCGTGACGGCACTTGGAATCGGCTTCGTGCATCGCCGGGGGCGCATCTCGCTCGACACCACGATCGGGGTGCTCTTCACGGGCATGTTCGCGCTTGGCGTCTTCCTGATGAGCCAGCAGCGCAGCTACGCCGTGGATCTGCAGAGCTTTCTCTTCGGCGACATTCTCGCGGTGCAGCCGCAGGATCTCTGGCTGATCCTCGCGCTGAGCATCGTCGTTGCCGCAACGATCGTCGTGCTGTATCGTGGCCTTCTCTATACGACCTTCGACCCGGTCGTTGCGCAGGCCAGCGGCATCGCCTCGCCGGCCTATGAGTACGCGTTGCTGGTCATGCTGGCGCTTACGATCGTGGTCGCGCTTCAGGCCGTCGGGATCGTCCTCGTCGCCGCACTGCTCGTCACGCCCGCAGCGGCCGCTTATCAGCTGACCTCGCGCTTTTCACCGATGATGGCGCTCGCCGCGCTCTTCGGTGCTGCCAGCACCGAAGGCGGCCTTTACCTCTCGTACTACGTGCGCGCCTCGAGCGGCGCGACGATCGTTTTGCTCGCGACGCTGCTCTTCTTTGCGTCGATCGGGCTCAAATATCTGCGGCGCGCTTAATCGGCGGCGCGTAACACCTTCCAGGTCTCGCCGTTCTGTGGTTCGAGAAAACCGCCCGACGCGAGTGCGTCGAGCGCCTCGTGCATCGCCGCGCGTTCGTTTTTGTTCGGCATGCCGGCCCAGCGCATAGCCAGATCGTTCAGCTCCAGCGTCGTGCCCGGCACTAGCGCGTCGCGCAGGAACTGCGCCGGAAGTTTGACGCGTTCCAAGCGCCGCGTCACCGGCTCGAGCGCCTGCGCAAACGACGTGACTTCTTGCGATCTTTCGACAAGCTCGGGGTGACGCGTTGGTGACGCATGCGATTCCGGAATAACGGTGGGCGTGGGCGCGGAGAAGCGCGAGACGATGATCGGATCGCTTAGCGTTCCGAGCCACTCGCCGAGAGCCGTTCCGGCGGTCTGCCACGGTACGGCGTTGACGACGCCGCGCCGGCGTGCGATGCCGCGCAAAATTGCCCGCGCGACCCGCTGGGGCGAGGTTGCCGGAACCTCGCTCGCGCGCTCGATGCCCATCGCCGTGTGAAACTCGCTCGCGACCAATCCCGGATCTACGTACGTTACCGCAACGCCGCGCGCGCGCAGCTCCCGCCGCAGTTGAATGGCCGCCGCCCGAACCGCCGCCTTTGTCAAGGCGTATGCCCCGTAGTTGGGAAGCGGCACGCGCGCGGCACCCGAGCCGAGGAAGACGAGCTGTCCGCGCGTTGCTTCGAGTGACGGAAGTGCGCGGCGCGCAAGACGCAGCGGCGCGGTGACGTGCAGCCGCCACTGTGCGTCGATTGCCGCGTCGCTCTGATCGAGGAGCCGGCCGAAGACGCCGGCGCCCGCATTGTTGACGACGACGTCGATGCGCCCAAAGGCGCCGAGCGCCGCCGTAACGATGCGCTCGGGCATCGCCTCACCGGTGACGTCGCCCGTAACGGTAACGACCTTACCACCGGCACTGCGAATCGAGGCGGCCACCTCCTCGAGTCGCTCGGCGCGTCGCGCGACGAGTGTGAGGGCGTAACCATCGGCCGCGGCCGCGCGCGCGAGCGCGGCGCCGATTCCGGAGCTGGCGCCCGTTACAATGAGCGACCGCAATCCGTCAGGCATACAGCTCGCAGTACTCGCGATACTCGCGCTCGATGCTCTCTGGGAGTCCCCGGTAATGCTCCGCCTCTTGCGCGATGGGCGGCGGCGCTGCGGTAACCTCGCGCCCTTCGCCCGCAAACTGCGCGAGCATCGCCGCGACCGGCTTCTCGGTGCCGTCGCTTCGCACGATGCCAAAACGCAGCTCGTGCGGCGCGCGATCGAAGGGTGGGAGACTTGCCAGTGCGAGATCGTAATCGGCCCAGCACCACCAAAACGCGCCGAGCGCGCCGCGCGCGTGGAGCCGCTCGAGCGCGCCTCTCCCGTACTGCGCCATCTCGTTTTCGTCGAGACAGGCAAAGCCGTCGACGCGCGCGCTGCCCGGCGGACATTCCGGATTGCCGAACTCGCTGAAGAGCACGCGCTTCTCGCTGAACGACTGCTGCAGTTGACAGAGGAACGGCACGACGTTGGTATCGAGCCGGTCGCGTGCGAACCCGCTATAGACCGAGTACCCGTGCATCGTTGCGAATGCCCAGGGGCGCGCGATGCTCGAGGGTCGTAGGTTGCGATCCTTATCGAAGTCTTCGCCGTGCATCCCGGCAGTCGAGCCCGCTCCCGAAGCGTCGCGCAATGTTTCGGTCAACTGCAGGCTCCATTGCGCCGCCTCTTCCGACGTCTGCGGGAGGCGAAGATTGGAGAACTCGTTGCCGAGATCCCAAGCGAGCATCGCCGGATGGTCCCGCACGCGTTCGCCGACGCGTCGCGCAAAGAGCCACTGCGCCCGCAGCAGCCGCGGATCGCCGTAGAAATCTCCGATCGCTCCGTCGACCACCTTACCGCTACTGATCGTCCGAAAGCGGCCCGGTGACGGTTGCGGTTCCAACGTCCAGGCGGGTAGCCAGTTCACGCCGCTCATGTGGCCGCAGAAGAGTGTCGGCACGGCCTTCAATCCGGCGTCGGCGATACGATCCATGATCGTGTCGAAGCGGCGCAACGTCGCACCGTCCATGGCATCGGGTTCTGGTTGGAAGGCGTCCCACATCAAAAAGAAGCGGACCGCATCGAATCCGAGTCCCTTGATGCGTCTCATATCCTCCGAAATCTCGCCCGGATCGAAGCGTTGCCACATGTACATCGCGCTGCGCCGTGGCCAATAGTTGATTCCGAGGAGAAAACGCGACATGCCGGCTCCTTCGACGCAGTTAGCATGACACCACTTTGTTTTGGCGAAGCGCACCGCGATGGCGCAGGCAGGCAACGCACCGCTGGTCGGAATCATCATGGGCAGCCGTTCGGATTGGGAGACGATGTCGGGCGCACGCGATACACTCGCGGAGTTGGGGATTCCCCATGAAGTGCGCGTCGTATCGGCGCATCGCATGCCCGACGAGATGTTCGAGTACGCCGCCTCGGCGTCGTCACGCGGTCTGGCGGCCATCATCGCGGGTGCGGGCGGCGCGGCACATCTGCCGGGCATGACCGCGGCGAAGACGCTGGTGCCCGTGATCGGCGTTCCCGTCGGATCCGCGCGCGCCGGCGGTCTCGATTCGCTGCTCTCCATCGTGCAGATGCCGCCTGGAGTGCCCGTCGCGACGATGGCCATCGGCGGGGCGGTCAACGCCGCCTTATTTGCTGCCCGTATCGTGGCGCTGCACGATGCCGGCGTAGCCGAACGGCTTTCGGCTTACGTCGCGCGGATGCACGAAGCCGCGGCGACCAGCAAGCTCGATTGAAACCGATTGAAACGATCGGCATGATCGGCGGCGGCCAGCTCGGCCGGATGTTCGCGCTCGATGCGAAACGGATGGGGTACGAAGTGGTGACGCTCGATCCGCACGAGCGCTCCCCGTGCGGGCAGGTCGCCGACGAACAGATCGTTGCGGCCTACGACGACCTTGACGCGATTGAAGAGCTGGGCCGGCGCACCGACGTCGTGACCTACGAGTTCGAGAACGTCGACATCGCGTCGGTACGCCACCTAGAGGCGCGCTCGTACAAGGTTGCTCCGGGCAGCCACGTGCTTCACGTGACGCAGAACCGGCTGCTCGAGAAGGAGTTTGCACGCGAGGCCGGCCTCGGTACGACGGCATTTGCAAGCGTACGCACCGTCGGCGATCTCGCGCGCGTCGCTGAAACGATCGGCTTTCCGGCGGTGCTAAAGACGGTTCGCGGCGGATACGACGGCAAATCGCAGTGGCGAGCGGATTCGATCGAGGAGGCGCGCGCTTCGCTTGCGCAGGCCGGCGGCGGCGAGCTAATTTTCGAACGTCTAGTGCCGCTAGCATGCGAGCTGAGCGTGATCGCGACGCGCAACGCGCACGACGAGCTCGTCGCCTATCCCGTCGCGGAGAACACGCACGACCAGGGGATTCTCGCGATGACGATCGCCCCCGCTCGTGTCGACGCGGCGATCGCAAGTGAAGCCACCAAACGCGCAGCCATCGTCGGTCGCAAGCTCGGCATCGTCGGCACGTACTGCGTCGAGTTCTTTCTTTCGACGAGCGGCGAGCTGCTGGTCAACGAGATCGCGCCACGGCCGCACAACAGCGGACACTACACGATCGATGTGACGCCCTGCTCGCAGTTCGAGCAGCAGGTTCGCGCGATCTGCGATCTGCCGCTCTCGCCCCCGCGGCTCTTCGCCAACGCCATAATGATGAACGTGCTGGGCGACGGCAACGGCGATCACCTCGCCGGCGTCGCAGAGCTGCTGCGCGATCCGTCGATCGTTCTGCACGTCTACGGAAAGCACCACGCTGTCGCACGGCGCAAGATGGGGCACTTCACGATGCTAGTCGACGGCCCGGTAGACGTCGACGCGATCGCCCGCGCTAAGGCGGCACACTCCAAACTAAGTTGGTCAACGGCATGACTGCCTGGCTCGGCGAAGTCGTCTACGTCTTCATCACGATGCTGGCTATGATCAACCCGATTCAGGCGGCTGCGGCGTTCGTTACGTTAACCGAAGGGCGCTCGGCCAAGGATCAGTCGGAGATCGCTCGCCGCGCGGCCATCGTTGCCGGAGTTGCGCTGCTGGTCTTCGCGTTCATCGGCGAAGCAATACTCAAGGCCTTGGGCGTCGAGCTCGGAGCCTTCAAGATTGCCGGCGGTCTGCTGCTTCTGCGCGTCGCCTTCAACATGGTCTTCGCCCAGGATACTGCCGGTCAAACGGCCGATCAAGCAAAGACTTCGCCGCTGCCGGCCAGCGATCCATCCGTCTTTCCACTCGCAATTCCCATCATCACGGGCCCCGGCGCTCTCACAGCGAGCGTCGCCCTCGTCTATCCGACGCGGGCGCATCCCGAGCTGAACGCGGGCATCTTCGCCGTGGTCGCCGTTGTCGTCATCCTCATCACGTACGCCTTCATGCGGGGCTCGGAAGGCTTGACGAAATGGTTCGGCCAGACCGGCGTCGATGCGGTCGGTCGCATCGTCGGAATCGTCGTCGCGGCGATCGCCGTGCAGCTCGTCATCAACGGTCTCACGAGCCTAACGAACCTTACGATCCGTTAAGAGGACTTGCATCGCGACCGCTCGCAAATAGCTCGCGATGATCGTCCGGGCTGGAGTTCTCTACGACGGCACGCTCGAGCCGCCGAAGCAAAACGTCGATATCGTCGTGGAGGAAGGCCGCATCGCGGAGTTTCGCGCGGCGAGCGGCGAGCGCGATCTCGAGGCGTCTTGCGTCACTCCGGGACTGGTCAACGCGCACGCGCATCTCGAAGGCAGCGGCGAGCCCGATATGATGGGCATGATCGCAACGACGACACGTAACCAGCGGCTGCTGCGCGCGGTCGAAAACGCCCGCAAATCGGTCGAGGCCGGGATCACCACGATCCGCGACGTCGGAAGCTCCAATAGCATCGCGCAAGACGTGCGCGATGCGATCGAGGAGGGACGGATCCCGGGCCCACGGATGCGCGCTGCCGGTGCGGTGCTCTGCATGACCGGCGGTCATGGTTGGCCAATCGGCCGCGCAGTGGACTCCCCGTGGGACGCGCGTAAAGCAGTCCGCGAGCAGCTGTGGCAAGGCGCCGACTGCATCAAGCTGATCGCGACCGGCGGCGTCCTGACAAAAGGTGCCGTTCCCGGCAACGCACAGCTCACGCCCGAGGAGCTGACCGCTGCGATCGACGAGGCTCATCGTCATGGTTTGCGCGTTGCGGCGCATGCAATCGGGACGCAGGGCATCAAGAATGCTTTACGCGCGGGCATCGACTCGATCGAGCACGGCACCATGCTCGACGACGAAGCGATCGATCTCTTCAAGCAGCGTGACGTGTTTCTCGTGCCGACGCTGAGCGCGCCGACCTGCATTCTCGCCCATTTGGAAGACGGCACGCAGCCGGAGTACATCGTGAAGAAGGCGCGTGGGCTCAATGAAGCGATGCTCGTGAATATTCGCAAGGCTTACGACTGCGGCGTGCGTGTCGCGGGCGGCTCGGATGCCGGTACCCCCTATAACTACCACCAGGATTACGCGCAGGAGATCGAGCTGATGTGGTCGCTGCTGGGCATGACGCCGCAACAGGCGCTGCATGCGGCGACGAACGTGGCGGCGGAGCTCGTGGGTCTACACAAGGGGATTGTGGCCGTCGGCGAGCCGGCCGATCTGTTGTTGCTGCGCGGGGACGCCGGCGCCGACGTGCGCGCGCTGCGCGAGCCGCAGTGCGTGCTCAAGAACGGCCGGATTCAATGATCAAGCAGGCCACCGCTGCGGTGGCGCTGCTCGGTTTGAGCGGCGTCGCGAGTCCCTCCACTGGAAATCCGACGTTGCTCGGGCTGCCGGTGACCGGCAGCCCGATTCGTCACGTCATCGTCATCGTGCAGGAGAACCGCACCTTCGACAATCTCTTCGCTTCCTCGATTCTGGCGCACGGCGATCCCTACCCCGGCGCGAACACGTCACAAACCGCGGACGTCGATGCGCAGAAGGTTGCACTTAAGCCGGTGCCGCTGGAGAATCCTGGAGACCCGAGCCATACACACCTCTCGCTGCTCGGCGAGTGGAACAACGGCAAGATGGATGGCTTCGGAAACGATCGCATCCGCGAATACCTCGGATGGATGAAGCCGCCGCCCGATTTTGCGTACGCGTACGTGCCGGACTCCGAGACGACGATCTACCATCTGCTCGCCGCGCACTACGCGCTCGCCGACGAGAACTTCGCGCCGCGCCTCGTGCCGACGTTTCCCAGCCACTATACGCTGGCGACGGCGCAGAGCCGCATCGCCGGAAATCCCAACAGCGACATCTGGGGCTGCGATGCCAAGCCCGGCACTACCGTTCCGGTCTTCGGCGCAGGCGAAGAGATGGTTGCACCGGGCGTTTTCCCGTGCTTCGATCAGCCGACCATCGGCGATCTGCTCGATGCCGCGCACGTTTCGTGGAAGTATTACACCGGGGCATATAACGACGTCGTGAATCAGACCGTCAACATCTACGATGCGTTTCGCAAGATTCGCTACGGGCCCGACTGGAGGCGCAACGTCATCACGCCGTCCGGAAGGATTCTGAGCGACATCGCAACCTGCAAGCTGCCGCAGGTGGCCTTTGCGATGCCCAACGCGCTCGACTCCGATCACGCCGGTCTGTTAAGCGCGGCCGGCCCCGGCTGGGTCGGCTCGATCTATCTGGCGGTCGTGCAAAGCCAGCACGCGCGGGCTGCGACCTGCAACTACTATAAGGATACGGCCATCATCGTGACCTGGGACGACTCCGGCGGCTGGTACGATCACGTCGCTCCACCACAGGGGCCCGACGGAACGACCTGGGGATTCCGAATCCCGATTCTCGTGCTCTCGGCCTGGTCGCGCTCGAACTACGATCCGAAGAATCCTAACGCAATGCCCTTTGTTTCGCACACGCGCCGGGAATCGACCGCCATCACGAAGTTCATCGAGACGAACTGGGCGCTCGGCAATCTGGGACAACGCGACGTCACCGACGACGATCTCGGCGATATGTTCGACTATACCCGCGCCGCACCGGTGCCGGCGTTCTCCGAGCTTGCGATGGAGCGGCTGATCCGTCGTACGCGCTTCAACCTCGCCGTTGCCGAACGTGACGCTCGCATCGTCGACGACGACAAGTAGGAGCGGGCCCTTGTGAATCTGCGGGGTCTGCGGCTTGCGGTGCTCGCTGCGATCTCTTGGCCGG
Organism: Vulcanimicrobiota bacterium; assembly: GCA_963754565.1. GTDB lineage: Bacteria > Vulcanimicrobiota > Vulcanimicrobiia > Vulcanimicrobiales > Vulcanimicrobiaceae > Cybelea. The sequence continues at coordinate 16,700 of CAVWGL010000004.1, forward strand.
CACCGCCGCAGGGCTACGGACCGTGGGAGCAGATCGCCTTCAACGTAGCCGACGGCATGCGACGGCGAGGACTGGACGTTACGCTCTTTGCGGCGGGCGGCTCGCGTTTCGAGGGCAAGCTAATCTCGGTCGTTCCGGTCGGCCTCAATGAGGATCCCGCCCTCAACGGCGAGGTCTATAGCGCACTGCACATCGCAGAGCTCTTTCGAAGGGCCGGCGATTTCGATCTCATTCACAATCATCTCGACTGGAAGCCGCTGACCTACGCGCAGAGCTCGCAGGTGCCGCCCTTGGTCACGACGATCCACGGCTTTTCCTCGCCGCAGATTCTGGCCGCCTACTATGCGGGGGCCTGGCGCAGCTTCTACTGCTCGATCTCGAACGCCGACCGCGATCCGGGCCTCGACTATCTCGCCACCACCTACAACGGCATCGATCCGTCGCAGTTTACGTTCAACAACCGGCCCGGGGAGTATCTCTGCTTTCTCGGCCGCTTTCATCCCGAGAAGGGGACGCATCTCGCGATCGAGATTGCGCGGCGCGCCGGCGTCCCGTTGAAGATCGCGGCGATTCCGCACGACGAGGCCTACTTTCACGAGTTGATCGAGCCGCAGATCGACGGCGAGCGAGTTCAGTTCGTCGGCGCGGTGAAGTCGGAGGCGCGCAACGAGCTGCTCTCGAACGCGCTCGGGCTCGTGCACATGACGACACGCCCCGAACGTTTCGGCCTCACGCTGATCGAGGCGATGGCCTGCGGCACGCCGGTGCTCGGCGCGCGCATGGGCTCGATTCCGGAGATTGTCGTCGATGGTGAGACGGGCTTCTTATGTGAGAGCGTCGAGGATGCGGTCGCGAAAGTACCGCGGCTCGCAGGACTCGACCGGCGCGCCTGCCGCACCCGCGTCGAACGGGAGTTCAGCCTCGAGCGGATGATCGACCGCTACGTAGATGTTTATGCTCGTGCGCTCGAGCTGGGCCTGCCGGGGCCCCCGAGCGAGCGTGCGCTGGAAGCGCGGCGACACGATTGGTGGGATCGGCCGATGGCATACACCGATATTCCGCCCAAGCCCACGAGTCTCGGTTTCGAATGAGAAGCCGACAGGAACGCGACTATTCGGGACGCTCGCTCTTCGACAAGCTCGGCGTCGTCGCCGAGGCGCGCGTGGCGCTCGTGGGACCGCACGACGACGGCTTCATCACCGACCTCAACGCACGGCTTGCGAAAGCGGCCTCGCAAGCATTGCGCACGCGCTACGCCATCATCTTCGTCCGCGTCGACCTGCCGCGCGACCTCGCCCGCATCAGGCGCGCCGCGGCGCATCTCGAAGCAAATGGTTCGCTGTGGGTCTTCCATCCGAAGGGGCGCGGCGCGTCACCAACCGATGCCGAAGTGCGCTCCGCCGGTCTTGGCGCGGGACTCGTGGACAATAAAATTAGCGCCTACACGAACTCCCACACCGCGACCCGCTTCGTCATCCCGCTCACCCGCCGTTAGGCCGCTATCAGGATGACATAGCTAGGCTACAGCCACGTGGTTGAAGCCGCCGCGGCCGCTTCCATCGCCTGATAGGCTTTACTCGTCAGCTTGTGATCGACGACGCCGGCGATGAAGCGCGACGCCGTGCGCACCTTTTCGAGATCGACGCCCGTTTCGATATTCATCTGATGCAGCAGGTACAGCACGTCTTCCGTACCGACGTTGCCGGTCGCGCCGGGCGCATAGGGGCAGCCGCCTAAACCACCGGAGGAGGCGTCGAACTTCGCGATGCCCTGCTGCAATGCGGCGTACACGTTGGCGAGCGCCGTACCGCGCGTGTCGTGAAAGTGCATCGCGATCAGATCGAGCGGAATCTCACCCGCGAGCAACGGTACCAGTTCATTCACCTGGCTCGGAACGCCGACGCCGATCGTGTCGCCGATCGAAAGCTCGTCGCAACCCATCTCCATCAGTTTCTTGCTGACGTCGAGCACCATCTGCGGCGTTACGACGTCGCCGAATGGTGAGCCGAAGGCGGTGGAAACGTAGCCGCGGACCCAAACGCCGTCGCGTTTGGCGGCGCTGACGACGTCGCGAAAGGTTGCGAGCGACTCGTCGATCGTCATGTTGATATTGCGTTTCGTAAAATGCTCGGATGCCGCGGTGAAGACGGCGATTGCGTCGGCGCCGGCCGAACGCGCCCGCTCGTAACCTTTGAGATTCGGCACCAGCACCGGATAGCGCACGCCGGGCGCCTTGCGAATGCGCGCGAAGACTTCGGCTGCGTCGGCAAGCTGTGGGATGGCCTTTGGGCTAACGAATGAAGTTGCCTCGATCCACTTCAGCCCAGTCTCTGAGAGCAGATCGATAAACCGGACCTTGTCGTCGGTCGAGATGCGCGCGCTCTCATTTTGCAGCCCGTCGCGAGCGCCCATCTCGAAGATCGTAACGCGCCTTGGCAGAGTCATGGTGTATTCACGATGACACGGGCGAGGGTCACGAAAGTTCCACCAGGGGCGCGCCGGCCGTGACGATCTCGCCCTCTTTCACGAGAACCGCTTTGACGGTGGCGCCGGCCGAGGCTTCGATGCGGTGCTCCATCTTCATCGCTTCGAGCACGACGAGGAGCGCGTGCTCTTCGACGCGCTCTCCCTGACGGACGGCAACTTTAACGATCTTGCCCGGCATTGGCGCGGTGACGTTCGCACCGTCCGAGACGGCGTGATGTCCGCGCGCGGCCCCGGCCTCCGGCGGCGATGCGAAGGTGAAGCTCCAGGTGCGGCCGTCGAGTTGAACGTCGAACGTCCGGCCTGCATACGTTACCTCGCCCGAAATCGCGGTTCCGTCGAAATCGGCGAGAAGCAAATCGCCACGGCGCTGCGCGCGAAGCGCGCCGTCGAAGTCACCCGAGAGGCGCCACGCACCCGATGTGCCGCGTGCATCCGCAATGAGCTCGACGACGCTGCGCTCGTGCTGCAACCGTAGCGGAATACCGGCGTCGCCGATGCGCCACGGGGCGCGCCCGTCGGCGAGTAGTGCGGCGGCGCACAGGAGCACCGCTTCGCGCGATGGTTTAGCGGCGGCAAAGATCGATTCGTCGAGGCGCTCGTCGAGAAAACGCGTCGTCGTCTCACCTGCCCGAAACGCCGCGTCGCGCACGATCCACAACAACAGCGGCAGATTCGTGCGCACGCCGTCGACCCGGCATTCTCGCAGTGCCTGCTCGATGCGCGCGATCGCGGCGGAACGGTCGCTGCCGAAGGCGATCAGCTTTGCGAGCATCGGATCGTAGTAGTGGCCGATCTCGCTGCCGCTCGTTACGCCAGTGTCAACGCGAACGCCCGGTCCTTCCGGCGGCGACCAATGCGCTATCGTTCCGGTCGACGGCAGCATGTGGTTCGCGGGATCTTCGGCGTAGAGCCGGGCCTCGATCGCCCAGCCGCGCGGCTTTACGTCGTCTTGCGCGACCGTCAGCGCCTCGCCGGCGGCGATGCGCAACTGCCACTGCACGAGGTCGATACCGTAGACCAACTCGGTGACTGGATGCTCGACCTGCAGCCGCGCATTCATCTCGAGAAAGTAAAACTTCCCGTCACGATCGAGCATGAACTCGCAGGTGCCGGCATTGACGTAGCCCACCGATTCGGCGGCGCGCACCGCCGCCGCGCCCATCTCGGCGCGCAACTGCGGCGTCAGTGCCACCGACGGCGCCTCTTCGATGATTTTCTGATGGCGCCGCTGAATCGAGCACTCGCGCTCGCCGAAGTGCAGTGTCGTTCCGTGCGCGTCGGCGAGAATTTGAAACTCGATGTGACGTGGATCGCGAAGATAGCGCTCGAGCAGCACGGCATCGTCGCCGAAGGCGGCCAGCGCTTCACGCTTCGCCGCCTCGAGCGCCTCATCGAAGCCGTCGAGCGATTCGACGACGCGCATGCCGCGCCCGCCGCCTCCCGCGCTCGCCTTGACGAGCAGCGGAAACCCGATCTGCTGGGCGTGCACGCGCAGCGTTGCTAGCGACTGGTCTTCGCCGTCGTAACCTGGAACGGTGGGCACGTTGACGGCGCGCACGCGGTGCTTGGCCTCGATCTTGCTGCCCATCGCGGCCATCGCTTCGGGCGACGGCCCAACAAAGATCAAGCCGGCATCGCGCACCGCGCGCGCAAACGGCGCCCGCTCGGAGAGAAAGCCGTATCCGGGATGGAGCGCGTCGGCGCGCATCGCAACGGCCGCCGCAATGATTGCCTCGGCGTTGAGATACGAGTGCGTCGCCGTCGCGGGACCGACGCAGCGAGCCTCCTCGACGAACTGCAGGTGATACGCGTTGACATCCGCCTCAGAGTAAATTCCGAGCGGCACGATCCCCATCTCGCGCGCCGCGCGTGCGATGCGCACCGCGATCTCGCCGCGATTGGCGATGAGCAGCCGTTCAATCATCTAGTACGTCGGCTTCGGACTCCAAATCCACCGCAAACGACGGACGGCGGCGTTCGAGGAAGGCGCGCAGTCCCTCCTGGCCTTCGGTACCGATGCGCTGTTGCGCGATCGCGCGCGTCGTGATGGCGCGCGAATCGTCGTAGGCATTGTCGAGGACGCGGCGGAGCAAGAGTTTGGCCGCCGCAACGGCGGAGGGTCCGGCGGTGAAAAGCTCGTCCAAGCGGCGCTCGACGGCCGCACCGAGCTCGACGGGAGCGACAACTTCGTGAACGAGGCCGATATGCTTGGCGCGATGGGCGTCAAACCGTTCGCCGGTAAGGAAGAGCGCCCTCGCATGCGATGCGCCGATTTTCGCCAGTACGAACGGCGAGATGACGGCGGGAATGATTCCGAGCTTCACCTCGGTGAAACCGAAGATCGCATCGTCGGCGGCGATCGCGATGTCGCAGACGGCCGCCAATCCGGCTCCCCCACCCAATGCGGCGCCGTGCACCTGCGCGATGACGGGCTTAGGACAGTTGTCGATTGTGCGGAACATATCGCTCATGTGCTCGGCGTCGGCAAGGTTGGCCTCGAAGCTCAAGTCGAGCGAGGCGCGCATCCAGTTGATGTCGGCGCCGCCGCAGAAAACCTTGCCCTCTCCCGCCAGCACGACCGCGCGGACGTCGTCCGCGCTCGTAATTCGGGAGAAGATGCCGTGCAGTTGCTCGATCACCTCGGCATTGAAGGCGTTGCGGGCCTCCGGGCGCCCGAGCGTGACGCGCGCGATCCCCTTGGAGAGCTCGAGACGAACGCTCTGCGCCATGGGCGCCCCGTTCGAGGCGTCATCCGAGCGGGCCTCGCACGCGTTATACTCTATAGGGAAATGAAAGCCAGGGAAATGAAAGCCGCAGGCCGGAGCATCTATCGCTTTCCGCTCCTCGTTCGCGCCAGCCATTGGCTCTGGGTCCTCGCGTTTTTTGTGCTCATCGGAAGCGGTCTGCAGATTTTCAACGCATCGCCGAACCTGGACGCTTCCGATAAGAGCGATCCGGCCCGGCGCGTACTTGCGATCGGCTCCCCCGTCGATGGTGTCGGGACGACGACGATCTTCGGCCACGCCTTCGTAACGACGGGCTGGCTGGGCTGGACCGACGATGGGATGGGCTCAAAGGACGCACACGCCTTTCCGGCCTCGATCATCATTCCCGGCTACCAGGATCTCGCTTCCGGGCGGCGCTGGCATCTGTTTTTTGCGTGGGTCGCCGCGCTCTGCTGGCTTGCCTGGCTTATCTCGAGCGCAATCAAGGGAAACTTGCGCGAGATGGTGCTGCGACGCAGCGACCTTCCAAAGCTCTGGCCGATGCAGGCCTACTATCTGAAGTTGCGCCGCGAACCGCCGCCGCACGGCATTTACAATCCATTGCAGAAGGCCGCCTACACCGTCGTGCTCTTCATCCTCGCGCCTCTGGTCGTTCTCACTGGGCTTGCGCTCTCGCCCGGCATCGATGCTATCGCCAATCCGCTAACCGTCCTCTTCGGCGGGCGCCAGTTCGCGCGGCTTTGGCACTTCGCCGGCATGCTGCTGCTGCTCGGCTTCTTCGCGATTCATACATTCCAAGTCGCGACTCAGGGTGTCGTCAACCAGATGCGCTCGATCATCACCGGCTGGTATCAGCCGCAATGAGACGCCGGCTCTTCATCGCCTCGGCTGCCTCCGCGCTCACGGGCTGCGGCCCGATTGGCTCGGCGCTCAACTCTAACGAAGTCGTCCGCCGCATCCTCGCGTCGGCCGAACCGCTCAATCACGTCCTTATCGACACACACGGGCTCGCGCGCGAGTATCGCGATAGCGATGTCGACCGGAACTTCCGCGTGAACGGCTTTGCGACGCCCTCAGACGCTCACTATAGCGAGCTGGTGGCCCGGAACTTCGCATCGTACCGGCTCGTCGTCGATGGCGCGGTCGACCGCCCGCAGAGCTTCACGCTCGCGCAGCTGCAGCGGATGCCGCAGCAGACGCAGATTACGCGTCACGACTGCGTCGAAGGCTGGAGTGTGATCGGAAAGTGGAGTGGCATTCGCCTAAGCAACCTGCTCGAGACCGTCGAAGTGCGCGGCGACGCGCGTTACGTGGTCTTTCGCTGCATGGATAACGACGGGTCGGGAAACCTATACTACGAGAGCCTCGATCTGCATCAAGCGCGCCACCCGCAGGCGCTGCTCGCGCTGCGGCTCAACGATGCGCCCCTCGATCCCGATCACGGCGCGCCCGTGCGCCTGCGCGTTCCGACGCAACTCGGTTATAAGAGCGCGAAGTGGATCGCGCACGTCGAGGTCGTCGGCAGCCTCGCGCTAATAGGCGGCGGCAAAGGCGGCTATTGGGAAGATAACGGCTACGAATGGTACGCGGGAATTTAGCTACATCCTGAAGACGCCGAACTGCGTGCGCGGTTGGGGCGCGTGGGCCGCGGCGTCGAGACCGATGGCGATGACGCGCCGCGTGTCGAGTGGATCGATGATGCCGTCGTCCCACAGACGCGCGGTCGAATAGTAGGGGCTCCCTTCGCGTTCGTATTTTTCCAGAATTGGCGCCTCGAAGGCGGCGCGCTCTTCGGCCGTCATCTCGCCTTTAACCGTTGAAAGGACGCTGGCCGCCTGCGGGCCGCCCATCACGCTGATGCGCGCATTGGGCCACATCCAAAGCTGACGCGGCGCATAGGCGCGGCCGTTCATGCCGTAGTTGCCGGCGCCGAAGCTCCCGCCGATGACGACGGTGAACTTCGGCACTTCGGCACAGGCGACTGCGGTCACGAGCTTTGCGCCGTCCTTCGCGATGCCGCGATTCTCGTACTCCCGGCCGACCATGAAACCGGTAATGTTCTGCAAGAAGAGCAGCGGCGTACCGCGCTGCGTGCAGAGCTCGATGAAATGCGCGCCTTTGAGCGCGCTTTCGCTGAAGAGAATTCCGTTGTTGGCGAGGATGCCGATCGGATGCCCCTCGATTCGGGCGAATCCGCAGACGAGCGTCGTGCCGTAACGCGACTTGAACTCGAAGAACTCCGAGGCGTCGACGAGCCGCAGGATCACGTCGCGCACGTCGTAGCCCGTGCGGCTATCGGCGGGAATGAGTCCGTAGATCTCGCGCGGGTCGAGCTGGGGCGGCCGCGGCTCGGTGCGGTCCCACTGTCGCGGCAACTCGAGGTGAAGGTTGCGCACGATCTCGCGCACGAGCGCCAGTGCCTGCGCGTCGTCGACGGCGAAATGATCGGCGACGCCGGAGATGCGCGTGTGAACGTCGGCGCCCCCTAAATCTTCGGCCGTGACGATCTCACCGGTTGCCGCCTTCACCAGCGGCGGGCCTCCGAGAAATATCGTACCTTGACCCGAAACGATAACCGTCTCGTCGCTCATCGCGGGAACGTAGGCTCCACCGGCGGTGCACGAGCCCATCACGGCCGCGATCTGCGGGATGCGTTTGCTGGACATGCGCGCTTGATTGTAAAAGATGCGCCCGAAGTGCTCGCGATCCGGAAAGACCTCGGCCTGCAAAGGTAAGAACGCCCCGCCGGAATCGACCAGATAGATGCACGGAAGGTGGTTTTGCTCGGCGATCTCTTGCGCGCGCAGGTGCTTCTTTACCGTCATCGGGTAATAGGTACCGCCCTTGACGGTCGCGTCGTTTGCGACGATCACGCAGTGCTGCTCTTCAACGATGCCGATTCCCGTGACGATGCCGGCGGCGGGCGAGTCGTTGTCATACATGTCGAAGGCAGCGAGCGCCGAGAGCTCGAGAAAGTCGGAGCCCGGGTCGATCAGGCGCTCGATACGCTCCCTCGCGGTCAGTTTCTTACGCCGGCGATGCTTCTCGACTGCCTCCGGGCCGCCGCCCGCGCGCACTGCAACGAGGCGCTCGCGGAGCTCGGCGACTAACCGCTCCATCCGCTGCGCGTTCGTCTCCATTGCGGCGCCTTTCGGCGTCCCGCGCTTAGAGCCCGGTTAGACCTCCGCCAAACGTCCAGGGCCCTTCCCCACGCGAATCGTAGCTACTGCGCAGAATGTCCGCGCAGGCTAAGATGGATGTCGGCGGCATCCTGCGACCGCAGGGGCAGCTGGATATCGTTACGGCGTTGCAGCCGTACACTCAAACGCTCGGGGAGCGCGGCGCCGCGCATCTGCTTCGGCGCGCGGGGTTCGGCGGCACGCCCGACGAGGTGCGGCGTTACGCCGGCATGACCGCCGGCGCAGCCGTCGCCGCGCTGATGGCCCTGCCCCCCGCGGGTTCGATCGTCCCGCCGCGCGAGCTAAGTGAAGCCGGTCGCTCGGCGCCGATGTTTGCCGCAGATCAAGATCCTACGATGCGCCGCCGCGAGCGCCGGCGTGAGGCGACCGAGGTTATCGTTGCGATGCAGCTCTGGTGGCTCAACCGGATGTTGACGACGCCGGCACCACTGCAAGAGAAGATGGCGCTCTACTTCCACGGTCATTTCACCTCACGGGCGACGCCGCGCTTTCCGTGGATCACGTACAACCAGATCGCGCTCTACCGGGGTTACGCGCTCGGCAATCTTCGCGAGCTGACGCGCGCGGTCTCGAGAGACGCAGCGATGCTGATCTATCTCAACGGCTCGACCAACGTCGCCGCGCATCCCAACGAAAACTACGCGCGCGAGCTGATGGAGCTCTTTACGCTCGGCGTGGACAACTACTCCGAGAACGACGTCCGCGAGTCGGCTCGCGCCTGGACGGGCTGGCGCGTCGACCGGCGGACCGGCACGGCGACGTTCGACGCTTCGCTGCACGACGGCGGCGTCAAGACCTTTCTTGGGCGCACTGGAAACTTCAGCGGCGACGACGTCGTCGATATCATCTTCGCGCAGCCGCAGTGCGCGCGCTTCTTCGCTTCAAGCCTGCTCGGCTGGTTTGTCTATAACGACCCCGAGCCGGAGCTGGTCGACCAAGTTGCCGCCCTGCTGCGCAAGCACGACTTCGAGTTGGCGCCGGTCGTCGCAACGCTCTTGCACAGCAACGTCTTCTACAGTACGCGCGCCTATCGTGCGCTGGTGAAAAGCCCCGTCGAGTTTGTCGTCGGTACCTACAAGGCGCTGGGACTTCCAGCCATCGATGCCGCCGCGCTGGTCGCGTTGCAGCAGATGGGGCAGCGGCTGTTCTATCCGCCCTCGGTCGCAGGCTGGCCGGGTGGGCAGAACTGGCTGACCAGCGGCACGATGATCGCGCGCCAGAACTTTTTAACGCGGCTGCTCGATTCGCAGACATTGCAGGCCTCCTCGTGGCTGGAAAGCTTGCCGGTCGCACCGCAAGCCGCGGCGCAGCGGCTCGCGCAGACGATTCTGCAGAATGACGTTGCAACGGCGTCGCTTGCGGAGTTCGACGGCTACTTGAGCGGAACTGGAAGCGCAGCGCTTGCGGCCCTCTCGGTGGAGAACTACGCACAGCGCGTTAGTGGGGCGGTCTATCTTGCGATGGCCACGCCCGCGTATCAGTTGGGTTGATGAAATGAAACGGCGAAATTTCTTGCTCGGAACCGCCGGGGGACTCGCGATCGTCGCGAATCCCGAGCACGTCTTCGCGCGCGCTCTCGCGCAGACGCCACTGCCGGGATTGCCGGGCGGCCACGACCGGGTCCTCGTGCTGATCAACCTCTTCGGCGGGAACGACGGGCTCAACTGTGTCGTGCCGCATGGAGACGCGCGCTACTATCAGATGCGTCCGGGACTTGCAATCGACCGCGGCGACGTGCTGGCGATCGACGCACACGTCGGCCTCAATCCCGGCATGCGTTCGTTGAAAGCGCTCTACGACAAGGGAATGGTTGCAATCGTACAAGGCGTCGGCTACCCCGATCCCGATCATTCGCATTTTCGCTCGACGGAGATTTGGCAGACCGCGGCGCCGGAAGCATACAAGCACACCGGCTGGCTCGGCCGCTATTTCGACCAGGCAGATCTTCCCTCTGAGAACCTCTTCAAAGGCGTCGCGGTATCGCGCGTGCTGCCGGAGGTGCTCGTCTCGGAGCGCACGGATATTCCGGCGGTTCCCGGACTGGAGTCCTACTCAATGATCGCCGACCGCAACGCGGCGGCGCGCAATGCCTTTTCGCTTCAGGCGCGCGATCGCGCGCTGCCCTTCCGATCGCCGTACCTCGCGCACGTGATGGAGATCGAGGCGAACGCGCAGCGCAGCTCCGAGGAGCTGCCGCGGCTGGTGGCCGGCTACAAGAGCGAAGCCTCTTACCCGGCAACGGGACTCGGGCGCAGTCTGGCGCTGGCCGCGCAGATCGTTGGAAGCAACCTCGGCACGCGCGTCGTCTACGTCGAACTCGGCTCCTTCGATACGCACGTTAGTCAAAAAACGACGCAGAATCTGCTGCTGACTCAGTTCTCCGATGCGGTTGCCGCCTTCTATCAAGATCTGGCCGCGCACGGCAACGAGCGTCGCGTCCTGACGCTTACCTTTAGCGAGTTCGGGCGGCGCATCGACGAGAACGGTAGCCGCGGAACCGATCACGGCGAAGCGTCGCCGCTCTTTCTCATCGGCGGCGGCGTCAAGGGCGGACTCTACGGAACGCTGCCCGACCTCGCCGCGACGAATATGGGCAACCTGCGATACACTACCGACTTCCGCAGCGTCTACGCGACCGTGCTCGAGCGCTGGCTGGGACGCCCGTCGGCGCCGGTGCTCAGCGGTACGTTCCAAATGCTGCCCGTTCTCTCGTAAGAGGACGTCACGTGGCTGCCTCGATCCTATTTCTCGGCACGGGGGGAGCCCGGTTCGTCGTCGCGCGACAGCTGCGCGCTTCAGGCGGAATGTGGTTGCGCTTCGGAGCGACGCAGATTCACGTCGATCCGGGGCCAGGGGCGCTAGTGCGTGCACTCTCGCACGTGCCGCCCTGCAATCCACGCGAACTCGATGCGATCGTGCTCTCGCACAAGCATCTCGACCATTCCGGCGACGTTAACGCGCTCATCGAGGCGATGACTTCCGGCGGCTTTCGCCGGCGCGGCATGCTGCTTGCGCCCGCGGATGCCTTTGACGACGAACATGTGGTGTTGCCCTATGCGCTGCGGTTCGTCGAGCGTGTCGAGCGTCTGACGGCGAGCAGCGGTCCCTACCGTGCCGGCGAGATCGAGATCTTTACCTCTCTACGGCACGTGCACCCGGTCGCGACCTACGGACTGCATTTCGTCCACGACGGATTGCGCGTCGCCTATCTTCCGTGCGGCCGGTACTTCGATGGATTGGCCGCCGACTATGCGGCGCATCGTCCCGACGTGCTCGTCATCAACGTCTTGCGCTTCCACGATCAGATGGACGTGGATCACTTAACCTGGACCCATGCTAAGCGAATCGTCGCCGAAGTCCGGCCGAGGGTGGCCGTCTTTCAGCACTTTGGAACGAAGATGCTCGAGGCCGATCCGCCGCGCTTAGCGGAGCAGCTCGAAGACGAGCTGGGCATACGTGTGATCGCCGCGTACGATGGATTCGTTCTGGATATCGAAACGGAGGTCGCAGCGGTCGCCGCCCGCTAATACGGTGGACGTGCGGGTGGCCGGGCCGGCCGAACCGGCAGCAAAGTACTGCCGCTGAGCTCTTCGCGAACGCGCGGGTGATCGTTCATCGAACCGCTGTAGAGGTAGACGGAGCCGTTTTTCGAGGCGGCTGTTACGACCGGTCCGCCTCCACCGACCGTCGCTTGTTTCGTCGTCGGATCGCCGTGAACGTCCGCGTCGTTGCTGAAACTCGAGATGACGTGTCCCGAGCCGCTATAGGCGCCGATCTGGGCGCCCCCGCTCACGCCGAGCGCCACGTTTCCGTACTCGGATTCAAAGCGCGCGAGACCCGGTTGAAACTGCCCGTCGTCGTAGACGATCGAGCCATACGTGCTCGTCGCCTCAATCTGCTCTGCGGTGCAGCCCTGGAAGAGCATGTCTCCAACAGCCGTGCGCACGCGCAGCCGGTCGAAGCTCGAGTCGGTTGCCACGATACGCCCACGCAACGATTCGACGAAGCCGGTGCCGCCAACGTGGTTTAGCGAGATTCCGGCCGCCCGCACGCGCGTGACAAAGATCCCGTGATAGTTGTCGAGCGTCAGGTGACCCGCCCGCACGTGCGCTACCACCATGGCGGTGTTACGTGGAATGGTAATCGTCACGTTGCCGCGTCCCTGCGCCATGACGGCATCGTGCTGACTTCCCGGAAGCTCGGGCAGAACGAACGATTCCGCCGGAAGCTCCACCGCTCCGTGCTCGGTCATAATGCGTTGCGAGGCGAACTGCAGTTGCTTGGGAACGCCCGGTTCAACCTCCGAGGCGGCGACGTGGCGAACGTTCACGGCGTTGTCGGAGGAGATCAGCACCTGCTGGCGATCCCAGGTCTGCACCGTTACGTTGCCGCGGATAACGTGGACGTTGAGGACCGGCGCCGGCCCAACGTCAAACTGCTCGTCGGCGCGCGCCGGCGCCGCGAAAGCGAGAGAACACAATACGGCGAGGAGCGTAGCGATCGCTCCACGCTGCCATCCTTCGCGCACGTTCCCATTGTATCGGGAGCCGGCGCGCTCCATCATGAGAGCCCGGTGAACGGAGGAGTGTCCATCCGCGGCAAAACGACGCGGAAGAGCGCACCGCCGCCCGGCCCGCGCGTAGCGGAGGCCTCCCCGCCGTGAACTCGAGCAATCGAGCGGACGATCGCTAGGCCAAGCCCCGTCCCCGGAACCTCCCGCGACCGTGCCTTGTCGGTGCGGTAGAAGCGTTGGAAGATATTTGAAAGCTCCTCCGCGGGGACGCCGGGACCCGAGTCGGAGACCTCGACCCAGGCGGTGGTGCCGTCATTTCCGACGCGTACGTCGACGCGCCCGTGCTCGCTGAACTTGATCGCGTTGTCAACCAGGTTCCCGATCATCTGGCGCAAGAGGTTCGGGTCGCCACAGACGATCGGCGTGGCCGAGTGGTCGAAGTGCAGCTCGAGCTGCTTCTCAGCGGCGCGCGGAGCGGCACTCTGCGTCGCTTCACTGGCAATCTGCGCGAGGGAGACCGGCTCCTTGGGCATCTCATCGCCCCGGTCGGCCTTCGCCAACGTCAGCATGCCCTTCACCATGGCGGCGAGGTCGGCGCTCTCGCGCGCGATCGTCTCCAAACTCTCGCGACGAATCGCCTGATCGCGATCGCCCCACCGTAACAGCATCTGCGCGTTCGCGTTGATCGAAGTCAGCGGCGTCTTGAGTTCGTGGGAGGCGTCCGAGATGAACTGCCGCTCGCGTGCAAAGGCCTCGGCGAGCCGCGCCAGCAGGTCGCTGAAGCTTGCCGCGAGCCGGCCGATCTCGTCACGCCCTCGCCGCCCGCGAAGCGAAGCCTCGCCCTCCAGAGCGCCGGGCTCCGTCGCGAGCGCCAGGCGATCGGAGGTAATCTCTCGCATCTCGCGAGAGAGCCGGTTGATCGGTGTCGTGGCTTGTGACGCGAGCACGACCGAAAGCAGAACCACTGCGCCGGCGGTCGCGCCCAGCGCAATCCCGATGGCATCGCGCGCCCGAGCGAAAGTTAGCTGCAGCGTATCCAACGGCTCGGCAACGTGGATGATCGCCGCGTTCGCGCCCTCCTGCAAGTAACGATCTTCGACTAAGAACGAGCGGCCCCCGAGCTTAATCTCGCGAAATGTGACGTTGCGCACCGGCGAAAGGTTCGGATCGGGCGGTATCGTCAGGGCGCCGAGGTTCACCGTCTTCGCAAGCGGGTAGCCGTCGATCGAGTCCACCTGCACGAAACTGTTTGCGGAGTTCCACGTCGCCAGATTGCTGCTATTGAAGAGAAACTGCAGCGTTCCCAACGACGAATCCTCGAGCGAGAACGGCGTCGTGGACTGCTGCGCGAACTGCACGATCGCCCGCATCGTCGCGTTGACGCTCGTCTGGGCTTGATCGTAGAGAATCTGCTGAAACCGCCACACGATGATGCCGCTCAGGACCGTCATCGCAACGATTAGCAAAACGGAATAACCGATAGCTATGCGCCATTTTAGAGACACGAGTTTCCGCGTCTCCCCAGCCCTGCGTAAAGCACGCGGCGTCAGTCCTTAATCGTGTAACCCACGCCTCGCACGGTGGTGATGAGCTTGTCCTCGAAGCCGTCGTCGATCTTGCCGCGCAAGTAGCGGATGTAGACGTCGATGAGGTTGGAGTCGCCCAGAAAGTCGCTTCCCCAGACGCCGTTGAACAGCTCGTCGCGCGTATGGACCTTGTTGCGATGCAGCAGCAGGTACTCGAGCAGCGCATACTCTTTGGCCGTGAGCGAGATCGGCTTGCCGGCACGGTGCACTTCGTGGCGGTCGCGATCCATTACCACGTCGCGGTACTCAATCACGTTGCCTTGCGGCGAACGCTCGCGCAGACGAGCGCGTACGCGCGCCAATAGTTCCTCCGTCGAGAACGGTTTGGTAACGTAATCGTCGGCACCGACGTCGAGTCCGGCGACGCGATCGGGAACGCGATCGCGTGCCGTAAGCATGATGATCGGAACGCGGCTCTTGGCGCGAATGCGTTTGCAAACCTCGATTCCGTCCATGCGTGGGAGCATGAGGTCCAAAATCACTAAATCGGGCTCCTTGAGAGCCTTCTCGAGCCCGGAAAGTCCGTCGCGAGCGACGTCTACCTCGTACCGTTCGTGCTCTAGTTCGAGCTGCAGGACGCGGCTGATCGCCGCGTCGTCCTCGATGACGAGGATCCTATATTGACGCCGCTGCGGCGTCTCACGATTCTCCATGAAGAGAGATTATCGGGCGCTCCTCCGTTCGGACCTGTGTGAGGCCTCCATGACGGGTTGAAATCCGGTGAAAAGTGAGAGCCATACCGCCGTCGCGCCGCCCACCGCGAGCCATGCCAGGGTTGCCGGATGCGAGAGTGCGGCGCCCGCCGTGGAAGCGATCGTCGTAACGGTGTGAACGAAGAGCGAGCCGCCGCCCAGCACGATCAGCGCGATGAGCCAGACCGCGACGGCACCGAGCGTCCCCACAACCGCCAGCTCCCAGAAGGCGAAGGCCGGTGACGGGCGATAGGCGGTCGCCAGCAGTATCGCAGAGCGCATACCGGGGGGAGGCTGCTCGAGCGGAAGTCCAAGGATTGCGCGATCCAAAGCGTCGAGCGAACGCTGGTCGTCGGGGTGCATTGTCATGATTCGGTTACCTCCATCCCGTCCAGAAGCCTGCGCAGCTGCTCCTTGGCGCGAAACAAATGTGTCTTCACCGTACCCATCGGCAGCCCGAGGACCACGGCGATCTCCTCGTATTGGCGACCTTGGAGGTGAAAGAGTGTGACGACGGCGCGATACTTTTCGGGCAGCGCCTCGATTGCGCGGCGCAAGCGGCTCGCCTCGTCCAGGGCGATCGCCTGCTGCTCCGGTCCCATCGCCGGATCGGCGCGTTCCGGCAGCTCGTGGCCGGCGTCGTGCTTGCCGCGCGCAAGGCGGTCGCAGCAGGCGTGGTACGCGATCGCAAAGATCCAGGTTGAGAACTTGGAGCCCGTCCGAAAGGTCCGCAGGCTCCGGAACGCCTTGAAAAACGCCTCCTGCGTCGCGTCCCGCGCATCCTCGACGTGATGCAGCATGCGGTAGGCCAGGTGATAAACCGCACGGTCGTACCGCTCGACCAGAGTGGCGAACGCTTCAGGGTGGCCTTCGAGCGTCAACACGATCAGCTCGCCGTCTTCCGGAGCGGGTTTCATTCGGGCAGGCGGGGCCTCAGCCAAAAGTGCCGACACGCCAGTCGTACGCGCGAGGCGCGCCAATTGTTTCGCGCGGGCGGGCGCCGGCGGCGGGCCTCGCCGCGAAACATGTTGGTCGCCCGGACGTAACTAGGGCAGCAACAGTCACGGAGGTTCGAAGCGACAACATGACCACCATCCCAAACAAGTCTCTCCCGGGGGGGAGCCACCATCGGTGCGGGCTGCCCGACGAGCGGAACTCCGCTCAGGGGTTGCGTCCTACCTTCGACGGGTGGGGACCCAGGCTCAACGGGGGACTCTAGAAGATGGACAGCGACAATGCCGTAGCGGCGATCGCCGTAATCATCATCTTCGGTCTGCCGTGCGTCGTCTGGATGGTATCGCGCGTGCTCGCTCACCAGGAGCGAATGGAGATGTTGCGTCGCGGCTTCACGCCTCCGCCCGACTCGCGTGAAATGCGGCGAGCGATGAGAAAGGGTTGGGTGCCTGGACCTTCGGCAAATCCTTCAGCGAACCAGTTCGTTTACGAAACCGACTTCTACGCGCAACGCCAGCTGCGCCGGGGCATTCAAGTGGCCTGCATCGGTTTCGCGCTGCTCATCGGACTCAGCTTTATCGGATATCACGACGGCATCGTGCAACCGGGTCCATGGCTACTGGGCGGCCTGATCCCGCTGTTCGTCGGCATCGCCCAGATCATCAGCGCGCTGCTCAGTGGTGCGACTTTGGGATCTTCCGCATCGCGGCAACGATTCGGTCCCGCGCCCGATCAAACGATTTCGCCACCGGGCTATTCCGAACGCACCGTTTCGCCCGGACCCGCCTACGGCGGCTGGCGTCCCGGCTCGCTCCCGGAGATTGAGAAACCGGCCTCTCCGCCGGACTATCGCAGCTAAAGTTTCTGCGCTGAAAATAAGAATGCCGCCGGTCGGTCGCCGGCGGCATTAACGTATAATAAAGACGATGTTACTTACAGGAGACCAAGGCCATGGCCCAACCGGCAGCGGTGCGAGTCCTGACCAGATATCCATCTGCAGTCCGATCGTACACTTGATAGCCCGCTCTGAGTGCGTCGGCTAGCGATTTGAAGACGATAAGACCTGCCATCTGCGGACCCCTCCTTTCTTATTTCTTACGCTCTCTATACAGTATAACGGCCAGAGTAGCAAGACCGTTAACAGCTTCTCGGAGATTTTTCTGAGAATCTGGAGAAGCTGGCGTTAATATGGCGATGCTCGACGTGCAAGCCCGCGTTCACGCGACAACGGTGCGGGAGCGCCGCGAGCCGGCAAACGGCGTCATTCTGTTAACGCTCGAAGCGCCCGCGCTCGTTGACGCAACTAGGCCGGGCCAGTACCTGATGGCGATTCCCCCGAGCGCACAAGCGGCGGCAACGGCGCTTGCTATCTATGACGGGTCAGGCAAGCACGCGAGCATTCTCTTCTTCTTGACGGGCAAGCGCACGCGCGAGCTCGCAGCGTTGGCGTGCGGCGATCGTTTGGACGTCTTCGGACCGCTGGGCAACGGATTCGATTGTACCGGCGACGCGCGCGACGTGGCGATCGTCGCCGGCGGCGTTGGGATCGCTTCGGTTTGGCTTTGCGCGCGCGAGCTGCTGCACCGCGGCGTACACGTCCGGCTCTTCTACGGCGCGCGAACTGCGGAGCTGCTCGTCGATGCCGACCGCTTCGTCGATGCCGGTTGTGAACTGATCGTGACGACGGATGATGGCACGCGCGGCGAGCGCGGATTCGTAACCGACGTGCTGGAGCGCTCGCCGAGGCCGCAAGCAATCTACGCATGCGGTCCCTCCCCGATGCTGCGGCGCGTTGGAAGCATCGCAGCCGGCTTCGGTTTGCGCGCACAACTCGCGTTGGAGGAAACGTTCGGATGCGGCGTCGGCGGATGCTGGGGGTGCGTCGTTCCGCTAACGGGTACGAGCGCGCAAGCGCCGAGCTTTCCGCCCATCGAAGCGGGGGGCAGCGACGTCGTCTACGCGCGCATCTGCAAGGAGGGTCCGGTCTTTTGGTCCGACGAGTTGCGGTGGTGAAGGCGCAACACGACACGCGGGTTGCGAAACTAGCAACGAAGATCGGAAGGCTCGAGCTGGCCTATCCGACGCTGATGGGCAGCGGATGCTACGGATCGGGCGAAGAGTTCGCGCCGTTCGCCGACCTTTCGAAGATCGGCGGAATCGTGCTTAAGAGCGTTACGCGCTTCCCGCGCCTCGGGAATCCGACGCCGCGTCTCGTGCACACACCCGGCGGCATGCTCAACGCGATCGGACTACAGAATCCCGGCATCGACTGGTATCTCGAGCGGGAGCTTCACAAATATGCGAACCGGCCGTGCCGCATCGTCGGAAGCGTTGCCGGATTCTCGATCGACGACTACGCCTTCGTCTGCAAGCGCTTGGCGGCGCGCGACGAGATCGAGGCCGTGGAGCTGAACGTGTCGTGCCCCAACGTCGCGCGCGAGGGCGAGACGTTCGGCTGCGATCCCGACCTCACCGCGAGAGTCGTCGAGGCGGCGCGCGCCACGACGGATAAGACGCTCATCGTCAAACTCTCGCCGAACGTCACCGACATCGTGGCGATCGCGCGTCAAGCGGAGGATGCAGGCGCCGATGCGCTGGCCGTCGTCAACACCGTGCGCGGCATGGCGATCGACGTCGAGACCTGGCGACCGCGTCTGGGAAATATTACCGGCGGACTCTCGGGCCCGGCGATTCGACCGATCGCGGTACTCGCGGTCTACGAGGTCGCGCGCGCGGTGCGCATTCCCATCATCGGACAGGGCGGAATCGAAAACCTCACCGACGCGCTCGAGTTCTTCTTGGCCGGAGCGACGGCCATCTCGATCGGAACGGCGAACTTTACCGATCCGCGTATTCCCGAGCGCATTGCGGCGGAGTTGCAAACCTATCTCGCGCAGCGCAACCTCGGCTCGCTCGGGGAGATCGTCGGGCGAGCAAACGTCGAGATCGCCACCGCGCATCAACACGAAGGAGATGAAGGTTGAATCAATGGCCTCGCAGCTGATCGTCGCGCTGGACGTGCCGAGTGCGCGCGACGCCGAACGGCTCGTCGACCAGCTCTACGAGCTGGACGTCGTCGTAAAGATCGGCCTCGAAGCGCTCTGCGGCTATCCGGAACGCATCTTTTCGTACTGCGAGGCTCGCGACGTTCGAACGTTCGTCGATGCGAAGCTGCACGACATCCCGCGGACGGTTGGTGCCGCGGTCGCTCAACTCGTGCGACCGACCGTGCAGCTGCTCAACGTGCACGCGCTCGGCGGGTTGGAGATGATGCGCGCGGCGGTCGATGCCGCCCGCCAACGAGCCGCGGAGCTCGGCATCGCTGCGCCGCACGTCTTCGCGGTCACGCTGCTCACGAGCATCGCTCCCGAGGATCTCAACGAGTTGGGTCTGCAAGGAGGACCGGGTGAAAACGCGATTCGCTTGGCCGCGCTCGCTCGCGACGCCGGTTGCGCCGGCGTGGTCTGCAGCGCGCACGAAGTGCGCGATCTCAAACGCTTCTTCGGCGAAGACTTCCTGACGCTGACGCCGGGTATCCGTCCGGCCGGAAGCGCGCACGCCGACCAGAAACGCGTCACGACGCCGGCACAGGCCGTCGCCGCCGGCTCCGACTACATCGTGGTCGGACGCCCGATCGTCGAGGCCGACGATCCCGTCGCGGCTGCCAAAGCGATCTTGGAGGAGATGAGCGTACGCGCGTGAGCGCGCCTCAACTCGACCTCCGGACGGAGCTGACGGAGCGAGGAGCGCTGTTGGACGGGCATTTCCGTCTTAGCTCTGGACGCCACAGCGATCGCTTCGTGCAAAAGTTTCGCATCTTGGAGGACCCGCCGCTGCTCGAACGAGTCGCGCGAGAGCTCGCCGAGCACTTCCGCGATGCCCAGCCCACGATCGTCGTGGGAGCGGCCGTCGGCGGTATCATCCTGGCATACGAAGTCGCCCGCCAGTTGGGAACGAAATCCATCTTCGTCGAGAAAGAGAATGGCATTCCAACGCTCCGCCGCGGGTTTGCGCTCTTGCCCTCCGACCGCGCGCTCGTCGTCGAAGACGTCGTTACCACAGGTCTCTCGGTTCGCGAGGTCATCGACGTCGTAACGGACCGCGGCGCGCGCGTAATCGGCGTGGGCATCATCGTCGCGCGAGCCGCGCTCGACTTCGCGGCACCGGTCTTTGCACTGCTGCAGCTTCCGATCGTTTCGTACGATGCCGCGGAGTGCCCACAATGCCGCGCCGGCCAGCCGATCAGCGATCCGGGCTCGCGCCGCGTGTGAGCGTCAGCGTCAGGCGCGCGGCGAGCGACGGTAACGAAGCTGCCGCCGACCGCGACTTCGTCGTGTCGCTGGGACGGCGTTCGGTGATGTCGAGCATCGGCAGCCTGCGGCCGGTAACGGAGCGTGAGGCCGGCGTTGCGTTCGAGCGGCTCTTCGCCATCGTCGAGAATCAATCGCACTGCACGCTCATCGCGCTGGAGGACGCCGAACGCGTCGGTTTTCTCCTGATGCTCGACGAACTTCCCGACGAGGTTACCCTGACGCGTCAAGGTTTTATCGCGTATATGGCCGTCGAGCCGCTGCGGCAGCGTAGCGGCGCCGGGACGGCGCTCTTGTCGGCGGCCGAAGATGAAGCGCGACGCCGCGCGCTTCCATGCGTGGCGCTTATGGTAACCGAAGAGAACGAGGCCGCCCGCACGCTCTACGAGCGCGCGGGCTATCGCACCGAACGGCGCTTGCTATGCAAGCCGCTGGAGACGCGTTAGGCTCTACGGCCGAGCAACGACCGCCAGGCTATCCTGATAGAGGGTCCGGCCGCAGGTGCGCGCGGCGGCAAGCCGCTGGGCGTTGAGTTGCGGCGGGAGGTCGGCCTGCGCCACGGCGACGAGTAGCGCGCCGTCGTCGCGTGCCTGCAAGCACGCCTGCATGTCGGGCAGGTCGAACGTGCGCGTTCGTGGAGCCAGCACGTTGAGGACGCCGGCACGCAATCCCCACCCGGCGATTGCGGGCGGCCGGCTCGCAACAATCCAGCGATAGACGCCGGTCGCGTGACCCCTCACGCTCAGCGCGTCGTTGTAGTAGTCGAGCGGGTGGCGTGCAGCGAGGTGAGTTGCGAGCACGACGCCGAGACCGAAGGCGAGTGCGTTGGGCCATGCGAGCCTGCGCAGATGCGCCAGTGCTGCGACGACGATGGCCGCGGCCGCAACGGCGAGCGCCACGTGGGTCGAGCCGTCGTTCCAAAAGATCGCAAGAACGTAAACGCAGCCGTAGAGAGTCGAAAGCCATAGCAGCGGAACCGCGACGATGGTGACGCGGCGGAGGACGCCCGCCAAGAGGATTGCGCCAATCGCAATTGCCGGCGCGGCGAAGCGCAGCGAGTTTCCGTTTGCAAGCTGGGCGATGTTGGTTGAGTATCCGAACGGCAAGATGAAGAAGAGCAACGTGGCTGCGGTCGCCGCCCAGCCTAGCCTGCGGTCGTGCCGGGCGATCAGCGGGCCGAAGAGTGCCGCAACCAGCGCGACAAGCGCGAAGGGCGCGAGCCGAATGGTTACCGAGAGGAGCAGCGCGACCCCCGTCGTGCCGTGCGCGAGAATCGTCGAGCCGTAGAGCACGCCTAAGGGCAGACTAGTCGAGGCCGGGGAGACGCCGGCGCTCGGCCAGAGGATCGCATCGCGCACGATCCATAGAGCGAGTGCCGAGAAAGCCGCAATCCATAGGCTCACGCGACCGCGCGACGCCACCAGCGCAATCGCGGCAAAGAGCCACCCTTGCGGTTTGATTAGCGCCGTTATCGCAAGCGAGCGCCGCGCGTAATGCCCTGCGGGCGTCGCGCGCACCGCCCACAGTGCTTCCAAGAAGAAGGCCGCAAGCCAAACGTCGTTTTGCAGCGTTCCGCCTTGAATCGCGAGGGGGTAGACGCTGATCGTCGCAGCCGCAAGTGCGTCGGAGGCCGATGCAAGCGTCAGCGTTTCGCGCGCCCAGACGGCGATGCGAAAGCCAAGAAGCGCGAGCGCGCCGAATCCGCTCCAGGGCAGCGCGAACGGACCGCCGACGATGTAGAGCGCGCTTGCAAAGAGTTCGGAACCCGGCGGATACCACCAGTAGCGCGTTACGGTGGTCCACAGCGAGTGCGCCTGCGCCCAGGACGCCGCGTTGGGAAGATGATAGGAGAGCGAATCGCCGTCCAGCAGCGGACGTGTCAGCTGTGGCCATGCCACCAAGAGCAGAGCCGCAATCAAGACGTATGGCGGATGAACTCCGCGTCCGCGCGCGAGCTGCGCGAAATTATATCGTTGGGCGATTACCACGCAAAGCGCGAGCAACGCCCAGCAGGCGATCGGATAGAGCAGATGGAGAAGGCCGAGGACGAACGGTATCGCGATGCCGAGGATCAGTCCATCGCGCAAGCGATCCGCAACCTCGTAGCGGCTTCGATCGCCGGCGCGCAACGCCGGCGCGGCCGCGTACAGGCCGAGCAGCCACAGTGCCGCGAGCACACCCGACAAGACTACATTGAGTCGGGCGCACTGACGCCCGCGAGCGTCAGGGTGCGCGCCAGCACGCTCTTTGCCGCCAGGCAGAGCGCCAAGCGCGCGAGCCGCGCCTTACGTTCGTCGGCGAGAATCTTGCATTCCGTATAAAACTGATGGAACTCCGAGGCAACGTCGCGCGCGTAGCGCGCCAGACGATGGGGCGCGAGGCGCTCGACGACGCCCGTAACGACGTTCGGAAACTCGGCCAAGCGTCGCATCAGGGATATTTCGGCGGGGTGCGTCAGCGAGTCCAGCGGCGCAGTTCGCGCAGCCTCGACATCTTCGGCCAGCGCGCGGCGCAGGACCGAGGCGATTCGCGCGTGCCCGTACTGGACGTAGTAGACGGGATTCTCGTTCTCTTTCTCGCCGGCGAGCCGCAGATCGAAGGATAGCGGCGATTCCACCGAGAGCATGATGAAGAAGAAGCGCGCGGCGTCGACTCCGACTTCGTCGATGATCTCATCGAGCGTCACGATCTCACCGGCGCGTTTGCTCATCGCAACCTGCTCGCTGCCGCGCACGAGCGCAATCTGTTGCGCGATGATCACCTCGAGGCGCCCAGGATAGCCCAGCGCCTCCGAGATGCCCTTGAGGCGCTCGATATATCCGTGATGGTCGGGCCCAAGAATGTCGACGACGCGATCGCTCGCTTTGAGCTTCTGGTAATGGTAGGCGACGTCCATACAGAAGTAGGTTGGGCGACCGTCTCCACGCAGCAGCACGCGATCCTTGTCGTCTCCAAACTGTGTCGCGCGAAAGAAGAGGGCACCGTCCTCTTCGTAGGTCAGCCCGAGCTTCGCGAGATGTTCGATACCCTCGCGCACCTTGCCGGTTGCGTGCAGCTCGCGCTCGCTCTGCCAACGGTCGTAGTGCACGCCGAAGCGCTCGGCGGTTTCCCGCTGCTCTCCGACGATCTCTTCGCGCCCGGCGCCCGCGAAGTACGGCAGCCACTCTTCCTCCGGCGCCTCCAGCCAACGCTCGCCGTCACGCTCGCGGATTCGCTGCGCGATCGGTATCAGGTACTCGCCCGGATAGCCGTCTCGCGGCAACGGAAATCCGGCGTCGAAGAGCTGCCGGTAGCGCGCGTAGAGCGAGCGGCCCAGCGCATCGAGCTGACCGCCTGCATCGTTGACGATCCACTCGACGAAGACGTCATAACCGCGAAAACGCAGCGCATTTGCGAGCGTTGCGCCGATCGACATCGAGCGCCCCTGAACGACGACGAGCGGTCCGGTCGGATTTGCGCTGCCGAACTCGAGCGAGACGCGCACGCCGTTGTTCGGCGCGGCGCCGAACTGCTCGCCCTCGCGTAAGATTCGAGCGAGCTCGGCCTGCCACACTCGCGGCGCAAGTCGCAGATTGACGAAGCCCGCCACCGGTTCGATCGTCGTAAAAAGCTCACGGAGTCGCGGAGCCTCGCGCGCCACATCTGCCGAGAGGAGTTCGGCGACCGCTTGCGGCGGTTGTCGCGCGATTTTAGCCAGCGAGAATGCGACGTTGGAGGCAAAATCGCCGAACTCCGCACGCCGCGGCGCCTCGAAACCGACGGAGACCTCGCTTCCCGGGTAGCGCCCTCGCGCCGCAGCGCTCACCGCATCGCGGAAGGCGTGCAGCGCATCCTCGAGCATCGGAAGGTCGCCGGTGGTTACGCGTGGGTTCATCGCACCTGCTCTTCGCCGCGCGGTAGAACTCCGACCCGCGCGTACCTGGTCGCGCCTATTAACTCGACCGCACCGTCGAGCTCGAGACGCGCAAGTACGGAGAGCGCCGTCGGGGCGCCCAGCCCACTACCGGCGGCGATGCGATCGAAGTCGAGCGGACCATCCGCGAGCGTCTGAAGGACCGCCGCGCTTGCCGGGTCGCGCGGCGCCTCTGCGATCCGTACGCCCGAGACGACGTTGAGACGGCCGAGCGCCTCGAGCACGTCCGACGCATTGCGCGCGAGGGTCGCGCCGTCGCGAATCAGCGCCAGACAGCCCGCGACGTGTTTTCGATCAACGTCGCCTGGCACGGCGAGCACCGGCACGCGCCCCGCGGCCCACCCTGCCGTGTTAAGCGCACCGCTGCGCGCGGGCGCCTCGATGACCAGCACCGCGTCCGCCAGCGCGGCCACCACGCCGTTGCGCTCCAGGAACTGGTACGGGCGGCTCTCGTGGTCGGGCGGATAGGGCGAGAGAACGGCACCCCCGCAGGCGAGCATCCGCTCGGCAAGTTCTAGGTTTCGCGGCGGAAAGAAGCGGCGATGGCCGCCGCCCAGGACCCCCACAGTAGGCGCGGCGGCCTCCAAGGCGCCCTGGTGAGCCGCCGCGTCGATTCCCAGCGCCAGGCCGGAGATGATGCAGCAGCCGGCGCGCCCCAGTTCCGCCGCAAACTCGCGTGCCAGCCGCCGCCCGTAGGGGGTTGCGGCACGGCTGCCTACGATCGCGACGCTCGAGCGCCCCAGCCCCTCTAAGGTGCCGGTACACCACAGCCCCGGCGCCGCTGCCTCAAAGCCGCGACCCTCCCGCGCGGCTTCGATCCGTTCCCGGCTCTCGAACCTCGGCTCGTGCATTTCGGCCTCCATCACGCCCCGAAACCAAGGGTGCAAGCCCCCACGGTGAAGCGGCGGTCCCGTCATGGTTAACCCCTCGAACCCCCAATGGCGGGGGGAATCGGGAGCGCCCGAGGAATAGGCTGGCCGCACGGAGGTACCTCAGTTGGCAGCAGAAGCGTATTGCGTCAAATGTAAGGCCAAGCGCCAAATTAAAGACGCAGTCCAAATCACCATGAAGAACGGCCGCCCGGCGACGGAAGGGAAATGTCCCGTCTGCGGTACCAAGATGTTCAAAATCGGCGCCGCCGGCTGATTCGGTTTCGTCGGCAGACCAGAGGGCCGCTTAATACCGGCCCTTTTTTGCGTTTCCCACCACTAGTGACGTATAATACGTGCGCCCACAAGATATGCCGTGGGGGAGAGTTTTCCGCTGACTTGCCCGACATGTCGTAAGAGTGAGACGCGGGTCGTCGACTCCCGTGACGACGAGACCGTCGTACGCCGCCGCCGTGAGTGCTTGGATCAGCGCTGCAAGCACCGCTTTACGACCTACGAAAGGCTGGAAGTTCCGCGCCTCTTCGTCGTAAAGAAGGATGGTCGGCGAGAGCAGTACAGCCGCGACAAGATCTTGGCCGGCCTGCGCAAAGCGTGCGAAAAACGTCCGATCTCGGAGAGCCGGATGGAGGCAGTGGCGGCCGATCTGGAACGGGAGCTCTTCGCGCGGGGCGAGAGCGAGGTGGCTTCCGCCATGGTCGGCGAGAAGCTCATGGAGGCGTTGCGTAAGCTCGACCCCGTTGCGTACATCCGTTTTGCGAGCGTCTACCGCTCTTTTCACGATATCGAGAGTTTCCGCGAAGAGCTGGCCCAACTTTAGTGGGCGACCCGGTACGCGTTGCGCTCGTGCGCCTTCCGCAAGGCGAGGGATTGCCGTTGCCGTCGTACATGAGCGAGCACGCGGCGGGCGCGGATCTCTGCGCGGCGATTCGCGAGCAGCTGACGCTTCTGCCCGGCGCACGGGCACTCGTTCCGACCGGCTTTTCCATTGCGCTTCCGCCGGGATACGAGGCGCAGGTCCGGCCGCGAAGCGGTCTGGCAATTCGTAGCGGTGTAACCTGCCTCAACTCCCCCGGGACGATCGACGCCGACTATCGCGGCGAGGTTCAGGTCGTCTTGGCGAACTTCGGAAACGAGCCGGTGCTCATCGCGCGCGGCGATCGTATCGCGCAGATAATCGTGGCGCCGGTGTCGCGCGCGGCATTCGAGGCCGTTGAGGAACTGCCGCCGACCACGCGCGGCAACGGAGGCTTCGGTTCGACGGACGTTCTGCCGTGAAATTCTACATCGTCGGCAAGGGCGCCGTCGGTACTTATCTCGGCGATTTACTGCGCGCAATCTCCGTCGACGTCTGCTATGCGCCGCGCGCCATAGAACAAGTCGTGCCGTACGATGCCGACGTTGCGATCGTCGCGACGAAATCGTACGACACCGACGACGCAATCGAGACCATGCGCAAAGCGATCGCGTATCCGGAAAAGTGCGTCTTCGTCTCGCCTCAAAACGGCGTCGGCAACGAAGAGCGTTTGGCGGAGGCGTTCGGAGCCGACAATGTGGTGGCGGCGGCGCTGACGACGCCGGTCGACCGCGACCGCGACGGTAACGCGCGCGCGGCGAAGGAGGGCGGCTTGGCGCTCGCACCGATTGGCGCCAACGCTTACAATTGGCTCTCGGCCACCTTTGCGAGCACCGGCTTGCCGGTAAAGGTCGTCGAGGACTGGCGCTCGCTGAAATGGAGCAAGCTCGCGCTCAACGTGGTCGCGAACGCGAGCTGCGCGATCCTCAACGTACTGCCGAACCGGTTCGTGCACTTCGACAAGATCTTTACGCTGGAGATTCGCATGATCCGCGAGGTGCGCGCCGTCATGCAAGCGTTGAAGATCGAGCCGATCGATCTCCCGCGTTATCCCGTCCGGGCGCTCTTCGGCGTTGCAAACCTGCCGAGTCCGGTCGCCCGAACGTTATTGACGCACAGCATCGCCGGCGCGCGGGGCACGAAGATTCCGTCGCTGCTCATCGACCTGCGCCGCGCCAAGCCGCGAACCGAGGTTGACGTCCTCAACGGGGCCGTCGCCGCCGCCGGTCTGGAGCTGCGGGTGCCGACACCGGTAAACGCGGTCTACGCGCGCGTCCTCAACGACGTCGCGCACACGCCGCCGCTCTGGGCAAAGTACCGCGAGCGGCCGGAGCGCCTCGAGGCCGAAGTCGAAGCCGAAGTGAAGCGCACGAAAGTATTAGCTCGCCGCTAGCACGAACGAAGCGCCGAAGAAATGCGCGACCCCAACGTTCCAGAGTCGCTCGAGGGCTGGTGGATTCTCCATCGCATGTTTGCGTTCGACCGGCGCGCGTGGGACGCGCTGCCGGAGAAGCGGCGCAACAAGTACGCGGGCCACGCCGCCGATCTCGTCGACCATTTGAAAGGCAGTGAAGACGGCGACGTGGGCCTCACGCAGATCGTCGGCCATAAAGGCGACCTTATGCTTACCCACTACGCGCGCACCTTCGACGGCCTAGCCTACGCTCAAACGCTGGTGGACAAGCTCGAGCTGCGCGAGTTCCTCGTACCGCAGGGATCGTACGTGTCGGTCCTGGAGCTCGGGCTGTACGATGCCACCGGAAAGATTCATGCGGAGCTCAGCCAGCGCGGTCTCGCACCGCAATCGCCCGAGTGGATCGCGGCCTTCGACGAGCTCGTCCGCAAGCAAGCAGAGAACCCATATATCGGCCCCCGCCTCTGGGCGAAGATTCCGGGGCGTCGTTATCAATGTTTTTACCCGATGAGCAAGCGCCGGGGCGAGGTGCAAAACTGGTATATCCTCGGCTTTGAGGCGCGCGCCAAGATGATGAGTGCGCATGGCGTCGTCGGACGCTCCTACCACGCACGCGTGACGCAGGTGATCTCGGGTTCGATCGGCTTTGACGACTTTGAATGGGGTGTCGACCTTTATGCCGACGATCCGCTCGTCTTCAAAAAGCTGGTCTACGAGATGCGCTTCGACGAAGCCAGCGCGCGGTACGGCGACTTCGGCGCGTTTTGGGCCGGCTTGCAGTTCTCGCCGGGCGAGCTCGCCGCGTTCCTCGACGGTGACGCGATCCCCCAGTTCGACGCGCCGGAACCGTAAGCGCCGAGGCGTTCCAGGCTGCGATACGCAATTGCTTCGGCAACGTGCTCGGAGCCGATCGCAGCGTTGCCGCCGAGATCGGCGATCGTCCGCGCGACGCGGGCGATGCGGTCGAGTGCCCGCGCCGAGAACTGGCGTTTCGCGCTGGCATGCGCGAGCAATCGCAGCGCGGGCTCGTCGAGCGTGCAGTAGCGCCGCATCGCGTTGCCGGGGATCTCGGCGTTGCAGGTGAGCGCGGTTGCCGTAAAACGCGTCCCTTGGATCTCGCGCGCGGCGATGACGCGGCATCGAATGGATGCCGAGCGTTCGCCGTCGTCGAAACGAACCATATCGTCGAACGGCACGCGCGCAAGCTCGATCTGCAGATCGATGCGGTCGAGCAGCGGACCCGAGAGCTTGCCGACGTATTTTGCGACCATCGCGTCGTCGCAGCGGCACTCGGCGCCGCGCGAGCCGCGATACCCGCACGGACACGGATTCATCGAAGCGACGAGTTGAAAGCGCGCCGGGTAGGTAAACGTTCCCGCCGCGCGCGCCACGGTGACGGTTCCCTCCTCCAGCGGTTGCCGCATCACCTCGATGGCGCTTCGGTTAAACTCAGGGAGCTCGTCGAGAAAGAGCACACCGTGGTGCGCGAGCGAGATCTCACCCGGTTTGACGAGCGCACCACCGCCGACGAGTGCGGTTTGACTGATCGTGTGATGCGGAAACCGAAAGGGGCGAGCGCGTACGATACCCGGCCGGCCGAGCAGCAATCCGGCGACGCTGTAGATCTTCGTGACCTCGAGCGCCTCGGCCAACGACATCGGCGGAAGAATGGAAGGCAGGCGTCGCGCCAGCATCGTCTTCCCGCACCCCGGCGGACCGACGAGCAAGAGATTGTGACCGCCCGCGGCCGCGATCTCGAGTGCGCGCTTTGCGGCGAGTTGTCCGCGCACGTCCGCCAAGTCGCCGTGGACGGCTTCGTCGTTTGGCTCGAGGATCGCAGAGGCGATACGGCGGCGCCACTTCGCGCCGTGTCCCATGACCACTGCGACGGCGGAGCGCAACGAATCGATTGCGAACAGTTCGATGCCCGAGACCAGCGCCGCCTCGTCGGCGTTGCGCAGCGGAACGATCAGCTTTGAAAAGCCCGCGTTGCGCGCGCCCAGCACCATTGGGAGAATCCCGCTGACGGGTTGCAGCCGGCCGTCCAATGCAAGCTCGCCGAGCGCGATGAAGCTTTGCAGCGCGGGTGCATCGAGCTGCTCGTCGATCCCCATGAGGGCAAGCGCAATCGCGAGATCGAAGGCGGGCCCCGCTTTGCGAACGTCGGCGGGCGAAAGATTGACCAGCAGTCGGCCGGCCGGGTAGGAGAATCCCGAGTTGAGGATTGCGGCACGAACGCGCTCCCGTGCTTCGCCGAGCGCGCGGTCGGGCAGGCCGATGATTGAAAAGCCCGGGGTGCCCGCGGCGCTGTCTGCTTCGACGCGAACGACGTAGCCTTCGATGCCGAGCATCGCAGCCGAATAGGCAAGCGAGAGCATACGACGCCTCTGCGCGCCGCCACGTGCGCGTCTAGGGGTCGCGGAAGGCCGCCAAGAATGCGCCAAGCCGTGGATGCGCAGACGATGGGGGATTGGGCCGAGGTCGTTGCCGCGCTGGCCCAGCTCGGAACGCTGCTCGTCATCGGCGGCAGCGTCATCGCGGCGCTCGTGCAACTGCGGCACGTCCAGGCCGGGAACCAGCTACAGGCGTTGCTGTCGCTCGAGCGAGATTTTCACGCCACCGACCTCCAGGCGGCGCTCACCTACGTTCAGGAGCACCTACCCGAACGGCTGGAGGACCAAGAGTATCGCCGCGAGCTCGAACACCTCGGGTTCGTCGATCCGGTCGCGCATCCCGAAATGACCGCCTGCAACTGGCTTAACGAGATGGGCACGCTGTTGAAACGCGACCTGGTTTCCGAAGAAGCGTTTATGGATCTTTTCGCTCGCTTAATCGTGCACTGCTGGAAGCACCTATCTCCCGCGATCGCGATCATGCGCCGCTATCGCGGCCAAGCGCAGTACCACGATTTCGAGTATCTGGCAATGCGAGCGACGGCCTGGCTCAAACGCAATCCGCACGGCACGTCGCCGCGCGCATTTACCCGTACCGTGATCCCCGACCAGTGGCTGGCGGTAGATGCCGCCGGCGCCGGCGATCAAAAGAAAGGCTAAGCTGTCCTTAAGACCGGGGGGCCAAAGCCGGCTTCTCCACAGATTGCACAAGATCAATGTCACAGGTTGTGGACAGTATTTGAGTTGGAACGAAGGAGAGATGTTTTGAAAGAAGCGCTCGCTCGGGTTGCGGCAACGCTGGCCGCGCTTGCCTCACTAGGCGCTTGTTCCCACGGAGCGTCGCAGACGGGCGCTTCGGCCGCGCCCAGCCCGGCCGCCTCGGGGCACAAGACCATCGGCGTTTCCATCCAGAACCGCGAAGCGCAGTTCTACCAAGATATGGAGTCCGGCATGCGTTCGCAGGCCGCCAAATACGGCTACGCGCTGGTGGTCGTCGACGCGAGCCGGGACAACGCCCGGCAGCAGAGCCAAGTCGAGGATTTCATCTCCAAGCGCGTCGACGCCATCGTCTTGACGCCCTACGATTCCGCCGCAATCGGCAGCGCGATTGCCGAAGCAAACGCCGCGAACATTCCCGTCTTTACCGCCGACATTGCGAGTACGAGCACTCAAGGTCACGTCGTGGCGCATGTCGCCAGCGACAACGTGCAGGGCGGCTTTGCGGCCGGCAAGCTCATTTGTAAAGGGGTCGGCGCGCGCGGTGCGATCGCGATCGTCGACGAGCCCGAAGTGACCAGCGTTCAGGATCGGGTAAGAGGCTTCAAAGAGGCGGTCGCGCAGCTCTGCCCCGGCGTAACGATCGTCGCCGACATCGATTCGGGCGGAACACGCGACAAGGCGAGCAGCGATACCGGCGACATTCTGCAAGCGCATCGGGACCTCAAAGGCATCTTCGGCGTTAACGACGACTCGGCGTTGGGCGCGCTTACCGCCGTACGCGCCGCAGGCCAAGTTGGAAAGGTCGCGATCGTCGGCTACGACGCAACGCCGGAGGCGCGCCGCGCCATCGCCGCGGGCGAAATGTACGGCGATGCCATTCAGTATCCGGTGCGGATCGGCTCGACGACCATCGACGTAATTCACGATTACTTTGCGGGGAAGAAAACCCCGGCGGTGGTGAAGATTCCCGTCGGCACGTTTACCAAGTCTTGAGGTTCCCCTAACGTGGCGCCTCACGTGCCGCTGCTCGAGATGCGCGGCATCACGAAGAGCTTTCCCGGCGTGCACGCGCTGACGGACGTTTCGCTAACGCTCGATGCGGGCGAAGTACTCGCGCTCGCCGGCGAAAACGGCGCCGGCAAGTCGACGCTGATGAAGGTCTTGGCGGGTGCGATCCACGCCGACGCCGGTCGAATTCTCATCGACGGCGCGCCAGTACGCATCGACTCGCCGCAGCAGGCGCAACAGCTGGGTGTCGGCATGATCTATCAAGAGTTCACCCTGATTCCGCAACTGACCGCGGTCGCAAACGTCACGCTTGGCGCCGAGCCGACGCGCGCGGGTTTGATCGACTCGAGCGCGTCGAGTCGTCGCACGACGCGCGTCTTCGACGAACTTGGCCTGCGAGTGCCCATCGAGGTTCCGGTGGCAGAGCTTTCCGTCGGGCAGCAGCAGCTCGTCGAGATCGCCAAGATCCTGGCCAGGCATGCGCGGATCGTCGTTATGGACGAGCCGACGGCCGCGCTCGCCGATCGCGAGATAGAAGGATTGTTCGCCGTTATTGCGAGGCTGCGCGCAGCTGGGGTCGGCATCATCTACATCTCCCATCGGATGGAGGAGCTGCCGCGCATCGCGGATCGCATCGCCGTACTGCGCGATGGAAGCATCGTCGAGACGCGCCCCATGCGCGATTTCCCGGCCGGCGAGATCATCGCGGCAATGGTCGGGAGGCGTCTCGATGCGCATTTTCCAGCGCTGCCCGAACCGAAAAAGGGCGCGCACGTTCGGCTGGAGGTGCGCGGCCTCGCCCGCAAGCCCGTCTTTGCAGATGTCAGCTTTGCAGTGCGCGCGGGCGAGATCGTCGGGCTCGCCGGGCTCATCGGCGCCGGTCGAACGGAGATTCTGCGGGCGATAGCCGGTGCCGACGTTCCCGATCGTGGCGACGTTCGCATCGACGACGGCCGCTTGCGAGCCGGCGATATCGCCGGTGCCATCGCCGCCGGCGTCGCCTTTATAACTGAGGATCGCAAGGCGCAGGGGCTTGTGCTCGGAATGAACGTTCGGGAGAACGTCTCGCTGGCGCACTTAGTGGAGTTCGTCGATCGCGATCTTCTCGTCGACCTTGCGCGCGAGCGCGAGGCCACAACGCGCATGATCGGCGAGCTGCAGATCCGAACGCCGAGCACCGAACAGCTGGTGCGCAATCTGTCGGGCGGAACGCAGCAGAAGGTCGTGCTTGCCAAGTGGCTGCTCGGCAACGCTGGGGTCTTTCTCTTCGACGAGCCTACACGCGGAATCGACGTCGGCGCGAAGGCGGAGATCTACCGCATAATGGTGGAGCTTGCAATGCGCGGCGCGGCGATCGTGATGGTCTCGAGCGACCTTCCCGAGGTGCTGGGAATGGCGCACCGCGTGCTCGTCGTGCGCGCGGGCCGAATTGCGGCCGAGTTCGCGCACGCCGATGCGAGCCCCGAGAGGGTCATAGCGGTCGCGACGGGTGCGGCGGCGTGACGCAGCGCGAACGGCTCGCGTATTGGCTGCGGATCGCCGCGGCGCTGGCCGTCCTCGTTGTGCTGGTGGTCGTCGTCGACATCGCCTCGCGCGGCTCGTTTTTAGAACCGAGCAACATCGTTCGCGTGCTGCGGCAGATCACGTACAACTGCGTGCTGGGCGTCGGGCAAACGTTCGTCATCATCACCGGAGGCATCGATCTCTCGGTCGGCTCGCTAGTTGCGCTGACCGGAGTCGTCGCCGCGCTTTTCGCCAACGCGGTTCACTTGAGCGGTTTTCCGCTGATCGCCGCGACGCTCGTCGTCGCGGTCGCCGTCGGGTGCGCGGCGGGCTGGGTGAACGCCTTACCGGTCGTCAAGCTCAACCTGCCTCCCTTCATTACGACGCTCGCAATGCTGGAGATGGCGCTCGGCGCCTCCTTCATCCTCTCGCACGGACGTCCGGTCGCACTGCAGAGCGCCGACTTCGAGAACACGGGAATCGGCTCTTTTTTGGGCGGCGTCACCTCCGCGCTGCACCTGCCGAATATCCCCGTCCCCGTCATCTGGATGCTCGTCGTGGTCGTGGGCGCCTCGATCCTGCTGACGCGAACGCGCTTCGGACGCTACGTTTTCGCCATCGGCGGCAACGAAGAGGCGGCTCGCCTGGCCGGCATCAACGTCGCACGCATCAAGACGACCGTCTACATGATTAGCGGCGGCTGCGCTGCAATCGTGGGTTTCTTATACATGGCGCTCTTCTCATCGGGTTCGCCGCAAACCGGCACGGGCGACGAACTGCTCGAGTCGATCGCTGCGGTAGTAGTAGGGGGCACGAGCTTAATGGGCGGCCGCGGCAGCGTGATCGGCACGTTCTTCGGCGCGCTCCTGATCGGCGTGCTCTATAACGCGATGAACCTGCTCAACGTCGATTCGTATCTGCAGAAGGTCTTGCTCGGAGCGGTGATTTTACTCGCGGTTGTTTTGGACGAGCTGAGAAAACGCTATTTGGCACGCTAATTTTTTTATCAAAGGTTCGAACGTAAAATCAAAAAGATTCAAACGAATCTTTTTTCGTTTTTAGTGAAACCTTGGACCGGATGTGCGCGGTATATCTGGCTGACACACTAAGCTGTCTATTGCAAGGGAACGTAAAACAATGAATAAGACTTCGCTGAGGAACTCACTTTGCGCGCTAGGATTACTCGTCGCATTTGCTGCCGCAGCAACTTCGGCGATGGCCGGCACCAGCGGCGGAATCTCCGGTACGATCACCGACGCTAAGACCGGCACGCCGGTCGCAGGTGCTCGGTTGCGGATCAGCTCCCCGTCACAGACCGTAACCACGACGACCGATGCTCGCGGGCGTTTCTTCGTCTACGCGTTGCAGCCCGACGACTACACCATCGGCGCCGTAAAAGACGGCTACGTCGCGGAGGCCTTCTCCGGATACCCCGTCTTCGCCGACCAGACGCAGGTCTATTACCTGAAGCTCACCCCGTCGTCCGAAGATACAAGCTCAAACAGTTCGTATTAAGCACGACAGTCGAGGTCAAAACCAAGTTGTGCGGTCTAATATGCTAGGCCGCACAACTGGGTA
This sequence comes from Vulcanimicrobiota bacterium, assembly GCA_963754565.1. Lineage (GTDB taxonomy): Bacteria > Vulcanimicrobiota > Vulcanimicrobiia > Vulcanimicrobiales > Vulcanimicrobiaceae > Cybelea. The sequence continues at coordinate 51,440 of CAVWGL010000004.1, forward strand.
GTTCGCCCCAGCGCGTCGAGTGGAGCTAGTTCCTGCGGCGGGGACTCTGACACGAGCGCCATTGACATGGATGTCATGACTTCCTTAGCCTGTGGCGCGAGTGCAGGTAGTAGGAGCGCACACGGACGTGCGCGACGAACGACCCGACGCGGGAACTAGCTCCGCTCGCCACGCTAAGAGTCAGAAGGGGAAGTCGGATTGTTTGAGGCCGACGTTCGTTTTGAGATCGGTGACGTTTTCATCGAGGACGACCTGCGAGCCCGAGTACATGATCTGCCGGACCGGCCAGTGCGTCTCTTTCGACAGATAGAGAATCTGGTCGGTGACGCCGTTGTTCGAGGCCGGATCGGAGGCTTTTAGCTCGAGGCGGTCGGTGTCGACGCCGTTGACTTTGCCGCCCTCGATCTGCGTGAGCTTTCCGGGGATGGTTGCGTACTCGTCGACGATCCGCTGCAGCAGGCCGTCGGGTATCGTTACGCCCCGCAGCGAAACGGCGCGCGGGTCGGTTACGCTGATCTTTAGATGAATGCCCGAGAGGATGCCGCCCTGATGTCCGCTGACCTGATCGCCGCCGGTCCACACGCCGCCGGAGCCTTTGCCGTCGCCGTCGAGGATGAGCGTCTTCACGTAGTGCGGCTTCATGAAGGAGTACTGGTAAACTCGGTCTTGTGTCGCCGTCCCTTTGGCTTCGTGGACGTGCAGGACGCACGTGTAATCGTTAACGCCGGCAAACATCCGGTCGAAAGCCTCAATGGCCGGCGCCGCACTCGCGGCGCGCGCGGCGATGCACGCGGCGACAACAAATGCGGCGCATAGCGACAAAGAACGGTGCTTATTCACTCAACTCTCCTTAGCTCTCTTGGGCGACCGGCTGTACGCTTTCGTCGGTCAGCAGCGTGCCGTGCTTGCCTTCGACGCCGATGAGCACATCGCATTTTGCATCGGCGGCAATCTCTTCGATCGTGCGGCCCAGCGGTGCCCCGCTATATTTACCTTCGCGAAACGAGCCAAGAATGATAAGGTTTGACTTCACGCGTTTGGCAACGTCCAGAACCGCTTGTTTGGTCGAGCGCGCCTTTATCGTTTCGGTTCGAATGGCGATGTTGTGGCTGTTAGCGATCGTTTCGGCGGCGCCAAGCGCGTCGAGCCCTTGGCGCTCTTCGAACTCCATCTCGGCGTCCGGCGGGAGCGTGTACGGAACCTCGATGACGTAGAGTGCGAGGATTTCGGAGCGTTCGCCGCGCGCCAGCTTAACCGCCAGCGCCATCATATGTGACGAGTCGATCTCCGGCGAGAAGACGACGATGAGGCTGCCGACTAGCCGTTCCAGCTCGCGTTCCGCCTGCTCGGCGATGCGTAGCACGTGCGACGGCGGGGGATGCAGCATCCACCACAGCGTTCTTCCGACGATGCCGGCGATCGATAAAGCGATTAACGCTCCCGCCAGGGTCACGTGCACGCCGCCGGAAATCACAACATTCCTCGCACGCGAGCGATCAACGACAGGCGGTGGACGCCCAAGGCGATCATCGCCGCTCCAAGCACAACGCCTGGAACGATCGTGAATCCGGCGGCCGGCAGCAGAGAGAGTACGCGTACCAGAACGACCAACCCCAAGACGACGGTCGCCACCGCGAGCCCTGCTCGCACGAATAACACGCGCTACGTCCCCCGCTTCGCGCGCCGCTCGTCGCTGGCTTTGACGTTGGCAATATACTCGTCCATGAGCTCGAGCTCGCCGGCGCGGCGCAGGATCTCCGCCTGCGCGGTTCGCCAGTTATGCGGCTGCGATTGCAGCACCGGCAACTTGCGGTGTTTGCGATAGAAGAGATAGAACAAGACTCCGAGCAACAGCCAGGTTGGGCCGAAGATTCGGCCGAGCGGGTGGGTGCGCAGCGTGAACATCAAGATCGAAAAGATTCCGATGAAGCCGATGACCGCGATGATCGGAAACTCGACGCGCTCGCCGCGAAAGCGAATCGGGATGTTGAGCGGAATCTTGAACTTTCGCGGGCTCAACGGATCGGTCAGGCGCAATCCGATCAACGCCAAAAAGACGAACGAATAGCTGGTTGCGGCACCGAAGGCATAAAGATCCGCGAGAAAGTCGAGGCCGCTCTCACCGCGGAAGAAGCGCGTGTAGAGCGAGGAGACGGCCGGATAGAGCGCCGGCGCGGCGGCGAAGAGCAACTCGACGACGGCGATGGCGGAGAAGAAGACGATCGAGATGGCCGGCGTACGGAACTTGCGGTTTACGCGCTGGAAGAGCGAGGGAAGCAGATTACTGTTGCTCATCGCGTAGGCGATGCGCGAGCTGCCGAAGACACCCGAGTTCGAGGAGATTAGCAGCAAGATCGCGCCCAGCACGGGGACGTAAAGGGCGGCGAAGGCGCCGTAATATGGGACTTGAGCTGCAAGCAGGGCAACCGCCTTGCCTTGATTGTCCGCATTGTGCGGAAAGATCTGCCAAAACTGCATCGGATGACCGGCCGCATCGGTGATGGGGTGCCAGGGTTGCAGACCGAGCGCCAAGTTCGAATAGGCCAGCGCGAAGACCAGAATCGTCAAGATCAACGATATGGAGGTACGCGGGATGACCGAGGCCGGACGCTGAGTCTCCTGCGCGGCCTGCGAAATAGACTCGAGGCCGACGAAGGAGATGATCGCCAACGACGTTCCCAGCATAAGCTGATAGGGCGAAGGCCAATGCATCTGCATCGTGTGAACGAGCAGCTGCGGCCGGAACGCGAAGAGAAAGCCCAAGCAGAGGATCAAGGTTTCGCTGATGACGTCGAGCGCCGAGACGAGGCCGTTGAAGGTCGTGCTCTCGCGTACGCCGACGACGTTCAAAAGGCAGAGTCCCAGCACCAGGGCAAGTACGACGATGAAGTGCAGCCACGGGTGCACCGAGTTTACCAGCGAGGGCACCAGCTGGCTGGTGTAATCGACCGAGGTCCAAGCGAAGAGAGCGACGTCGATCGTAAAGTCCAGCAGCACCGCCCAGCCGGTGATGAAGCCGAAGATATCGCCGAGGCCGCGCATTACGAAATACTGGCCGCCGCCGGCGACCGGATAGGTGGCCGCGAGTTCGGTGTAAGCAAGACCGATGCAGACGTACACGACGCCGGCAAAAAGGAAGGCGACGTTGGACGCGCCGGCAGCCCAGGCCAGCACCAATCCAAGTCCCACGAAGATATCGGCTCCGACATCGGAGTATCCCCAGGAAAACGAGCCCCAGGGCGTGACGCTGCGACGCAGTTCGGGTTCTGGGCTTTTGGAAACGGCGGGCATCGGTCAGCTAAAACGCATTTCGGTGTAGGCTCAAGGTCGCTCCGTCCAGCGTCACGACGTCGAAGCGAATCTTCGCCGAGGGCGCGACGATCTGCGCGTAATCCGCGGCGATGCGTCGCAGCGTCGCGCGCTTGCGCGCGTCGACGGCGCGCAACGCCGTTCCGAACTTTCCGGAGTCACGGCGCTTTACTTCGACGATCACGAGCGTCGGCCCGTCGAGGCAAACCGCATCGATCTCGCCGCCGGGAAGGCGCACGTTGCGCGCCAAAATGCGGTATCCGCGGGCCGCGAGAAAACTGCTCGCCCGATCCTCACCGGCTCGTCCCTTTGGCCCGTTATTCTTCAATCCAGCCGATGCCGAGCGCGAGCTGGGCATCGCGCACGCGCGCCCAGTTTGCGCGATGGTGGATGGACGGACCGTGCGTTTTGAGCGCTTCCAAGTGCACCGGCGTCGAGTAGCCTTTGTGAGCTGCGAAGCCGTAGCGCGAGTCTTCCCTATCGAGTTGAACCATCAACGCGTCTCGGTGCACCTTCGCCACGATCGAGGCTGCCGCCACGACCGCGCAGCGCGCGTCGCCGTGAATCAATGGTTCTTGCGGGCCGGGAAACGAACGAATCCGCACGGCATCCGTGATCAAGTACTGCGGCACGGCCGCGAGCGCCGCGATAGCACGCTCCATTGCCAGCACGCTCGCCCAGTAGATGTTGAGCCGGTCGATCTCGGCAACCGAGGCGCTTCCGACGGCCCACGCAAGAACGCGCTCTTTGATCGTCGCGGCGATCGAGTTGCGCAGCTCCGGCCGCACGACTTTGGAATCGTTCAAGCCTTTGATGAAGAGCGGTTGTGTCGCGACGACGCAGGCGGCAACCACCGGTCCCGCGAGCGGACCGCGCCCGACCTCGTCGATGCCGCCAACGAGCTCAAAGCCTTTGGCGCGCGCCGCCGTCTCGAAGCGATGCAAGCGATGCAGCCGCCGCCGCTCGCGTTCGTACTCGGTCTTCGCCTTACGCTGCTTCGCCGTCACCGGGAGCCTCCAATGAGATGCGCCCAAAGGCGCCATCGTTGAATGCACTGATATACGATTGCGCGGCGTTGTGATACTCCGTCTCCCCGCCGCGCCGCAGAAAACCGCGGGCGGTCGCAAAACTCTGCAGGTCCGGCACCGAGGTGCGCGGCGCGCGTGCGACCAGCCAGCGATGAAAGGCCGCGACCACCTCTTGCGCGTCGTAACGCTCGCGCGGAACGGCACCGCAGATCGCGAGCTTCCACTGAGTGGATACGCTGGGAATTCGTGGGGGCAGGACGCCCGGCGTGTCCATCAGCTCGACGTTGGGTGCAAGACGGAACCACTGTACGTGCTTCGTGACGCCGGCCCGGGCCTCAGTCTTTGCGGCCGATCGCCGCAGTAGCGCATTGACGATCGACGACTTACCGGAGTTGGGAATCCCAACGATCATGGCGCGCGAGATGCCGCTCTTCTTCGGGGCTTTGCGCCCGAGCGCGGCGGCGATGCGGCCGACGCTGCGTTGATTTCGCCCGTCCACCGCGAGCGCCGCGCAATCGCCTTGGGAAAGCTCCTGCAGCCACCGTTGCGTCGTCGCCGGATCGGCCAAATCGCTACGGTCGAGCACTAAGAAGCGCGTGCGCGAGCCTGCGAGCTCGTCGAGCAGCGGGTTGCGCCCGCTGCGCGCGATCCGCGCGTCGACGACCTCGACCACCACGTCGATCGCACGCAAGTATTCGCGGATGTGACGGACGGCCTTGGCCATGTGGCCGGGGTACCATTGAACCGGACGCTCCAACTTCGAATTCACAGTGCCCCGCTTGCGCCGCTCGAGGTCACAGCGCGCCTAGCATTCGCGGAGGCCAGATTCCGGCGACGGCGCGGCCGATCAAGCGATCGTCGCCGACGGCGCCGAAGCTGCGAGAGTCCTCGCTATTGGCGCGATTGTCGCCTAAGACGTAAACGGAGCCCGGCGGAACGACGACCTCCGCGAAACTGCGATCGTCGGGATCATGCACGTACGGCTCGTCCAGCCGCGCCCCGTTCACGTAAACCGCGCCGCGGCTGATTCGAATGTGGTCGCCCGGCAGGCCGACGACGCGCTTGATGAAGACCTCGCGCGTCGCGTCCTCGTGGCGAAAAGCGACGATCTCACTACGGCGCGGAGCGCCCAAGCGATACGCGAAGGTGTTGATCAGAACGTATTCGCCGGAGTGAATGTGCGGCTCCATCGAACGCCCCGAGACCTGTGGAAGACGCATGAAAAAGGCGGAGATCAGTAGGGTGAGCACGGCGAGTTGCAACGCCAGGCTCGCGACCGACCGCCGGCGCAAGAAGCGGGCCACGCGCCCGACTTCGCTAGATGCCTACAGAATCTTGGCTTGCGAGGGCGGCCAAAAGATCAGGAAGGCGCGGCCCGTGAATCCTGCCGGCGTGCCGCTGCGCGGCCCGGCCTCGAAGCGCCCGCTATCCTGCGCGAATCCCCAGATGTGCGAGTCTTCGGAGTCGTTACGGTTGTCGCCGAGCATGATGTAGCAGTTTGGCGGAATGCGATCGGGAGCACTCCAGAGGGATCGTGGCGGAATGTTGGCGGTACTTGGGTCGAGGCGCTGCCAGCCGACTCCGTAGCTCACGTAGACGCCGTAGTCCCGAATCTCGAGGCTATAGTCCGGCTTCTCCGCGACGTAGGCTTCGTGCAGCGGCGTGCCGTTGATGTAGACCGTTCCGCCGGAGATGCGCAGGGTGTCGCCCGGCCTGCCGATGACGCGCTTGATGAAGTCGTCGGGCGTCGGGACGGGCGGCGGAAAGACGACGATATCGCCTTCGTTAGGGCGATGGAAGCGGTACTCGAACTTATCCACGAGCAAGACGTCGTGAATCTGCAAGGTCGGCAGCATCGAGCCGGACGGAATATAGTAGGTGCGCGCGACGAACGTAATGAGCACCCAGGCGGCGAGTCCCGCGATAATGAACGGATCGAGGAACTCTCGAGCGATGGCGGTACTGCGTCCCGACGAGCCCGCAACGACGGGTCGTAGCGAGAGCACCAGGCGGCCCACCGCGATCACCGCGACGATTGCAAGCAGTTCGGACGGCGTCATGTGCTCCCTATTTCTCCAAGATGCCTAGGCGGTCCAGCGGCCAGATAATTGCAAACGCCCGCCCCGTAAAGCTCGCGCGCACTTTGCGCGCTGCGAGGGGGCCGGCGGCGAAAGCGCCGCGCGTTTGTGCGAATCCCCAGACGTGCGAGTCGTCGGAGTAGTTGCGATTGTCGCCAAGTACGAAGTAAAAGCCCTCCGGAATGCGGTCGGAGGCCTGCCAAGCGGCGCGCGGCGGCACGTTTGCTCCGTGCGAATCGAGCGGGCGGCCGTTGACGTAGATGCCGTAGTCGCGGATCGCGAGGTCGTAGTTCGGCGCTTCGTTTTCGTACGGCTCGCGCATCGCGCCGCCGTTGCGATAGACGATCCCGTCACGGATCGAGATCGCATCTCCGGGCACGCCGATGACGCGCTTGACGAAATCGTTCCCGCCGGCCGCCACGGGCGGCTCGAAGACGGCGACGTCGCCGTCGTGCGGCGGATGCAGCCGATATGCAACCTCGTCAACGAGCACGACGTCGCGAACCCGCAACGTCGGCACCATCGAGACCGAGGGAATGTAGAAGGTGCGAATGACGAACGTCGTAAGAAAGAGCGCGACGAGTCCGGCAACGATGAAAGCGTCGAGCACTTCTCGCAACGCCGAAAGGCGGGGGCGCGCATCGGCGGCCGCGAACGCCTTCGCCGATAGTGCGAACCGAGCAATCGTGAAGAGGCCGAGAAGCCCTACGAGCTGCAGCGGTGTCAGAGCGGCGGATCAGGTTCCGCGGGCTTTCTTTTCCTTGATTCGAGCCGCTTTACCGACCTTCTCGCTCAAATAATAGAGGCGGCTGCGCGAAACGATGCCACGCTTTCCGACTTCAACGCGTTCGACGCGCGGGCTATGGAGCAGGAAGGTTTTCTCGACGCCGACGCCGTGAGCGATTCGGCGAACGGTTATGGACTCGCCGGCGCCGCCGCCTTTGCGAACGATCACCACACCCTCGAACATCTGCGTCCGCTCCTTGCCGCCCTCGCTGACCTTGGAGTAGACTTTCACGGTATCGCCCGCGCGAAACTGCGGGACATTCTCCTTAAGCTGATCTCGGTTGAGTGCGTCGATTACATTCACGGTAGTTCATTCCTGAGTGCCTCGACGTGAACTCCGTCGAGGGGCTGCGCGGCGCAATGAAGAGCCGGGCGCGAAGCCCGGCAGAACTCCCGTATCCTATCACGGGGTTTCCTCACGGTGCAAGGCGGTATCGAGCAGGTCGCGGCGGCGGTTGACGGTGCGAAGCCGAGATTGTTCGCGGCGCCATTGGGCGATCTTCGTGTGATCGCCGGATAGCAGGACCGGCGGCACCTCGACGCCCCGAAAGGCCGCCGGCCGGGTGAAGCTCGGATAGTCGAGCATGCCGGCCGCGAACGACTCGTGTTCCAGCGAATCGCGGCAGATCGCACCGGCAAGCAGACGGATCGTTGCGTCCATGAAGGCGAGCGCCGGGATCTCGCCGCCGGTCACGACAAAGTCACCGAGGGAGTACTCCTCGATCTCGTAGAGCTGCCCGAGCCGATCGTCGATGCCTTCGTAGTGGCCGCAGACGAGCACGAGGCGATCCACCCGAGCCAGCCGATTTGCCACGGCTTGGTCGAACCGCGCGCCGCTGGGGCTAGGGACGACGATCGTCCGCCGTTCGCCCGGCGGAGCCTGCGAGGCGAGGCGGTCGAGCACGCGGACGATCGGCTCGAGCCGCAAGACCATCCCCGGGCCACCTCCAAACGGGGCGTCGTCGGCTCGCTCCCCTTCCTCTAAATGATCGAGAAGATGGTGATAGCGGACGTCAACGATCCCCGCCTCGACGGCGCGGCCGACGATGGAGAGCCCGACAAAGGGTGCAAAGACCTCGGGAAAGAGCGTGATGATGTCGACCGCGAACATGAGTCAAAGAGTGTTCAGGGACCGAGAGGATTTTGCTTGCGCGCTCGAAGCGCTCGACCGGCGCGACTTTGCCGCGGCCGAAGCCGAGTTCGGCTCGCTGCTCGCGCAGGCGTCCCTGGGCGGGTTGGAACGTGCCTTCCTGCTCAACAAACGCGGCGTGGCGCGGATCGGCCTGGAGCTGCTCGAGCTGGCGCAGGCCGATTTCCAGTCCGCGCTGGAGGCTGCGGCTCGCTACGCGCCGGCCCTTACCAATCTCGGCAACTTGCTGCTCGAAAGCGGCCGCGTCAGCGAGGCGATCTTGCACTACGAAAGCGCGGTTGCCAGCGACGGCGAGTACGCGATAGCCTATCTCAACCTGGGGATCGCGTACAAGCGGGTGGGGCGCATTGCGGAGGGAGTCAAGGCACTACGCCAGGCCGAGCGCTTGGAGCAGCGCTCGCGCGTTAGCGTTCTGCGTTCTTTCCGGCCGGCTCGGCGGCGGTAATCCCCTCGAGATAGCTGAAGAGCTGCGGCAGCGTGATGCTTTCGAGCGCCGTACGCTCGTGGATCATCTCGCCGTCCTCTCCCTCGTCGCGCAGATAGCACCGCGTCTCGACCCCGTCCTTCTCGCCGCTGATGAACGCGACCGCGAAGCCGCGGCCCGGGATCTCATCGTAGATGCGCATCATCGCAGGATTGAGGATCTCGATCGAATGCGCGGAGTTGTGCGCATCGAAAATCAAAATCGTCAGGTGTTCGAAGTTGGTGACCTCGATCTGTCCCACGACGAAGATGCTCTTGGTCGAAAAGAACTCGTGACCGAGCTTGCTGCGGCTCGAGACTTCGTAGAAGACTCGGTGCGCGACGAACCGGTTGAGAATCTTCCGCAGCGTTGCGAGCGACGCCAGCGTCTCCGTGCGATTGCCGCGAGTATAGATGATCTTCACGGGGGGCTCTCATGCTTGTACAGGCCCGCAGGGTAGCCCTGCCGGCCGACGCTGGAAGTCCGGCAATGGCGCCGAAAGTAGCGTTGCCGATGCTCTCCGTCCCCGACGTCTTGGCCGTCTCCGTGCTTGCGCTCTTGCTTTTCGGTCCCGACCGGCTCCCGAAAGTCATGCGTCAGGCCGGCCGCTTCATGCGCGACGTGCAGAACACGTCCCACTCGTTTATCGCCGAGATGGAACGCGCCGCCGACGTGGCCGACGCGCCGCCTCCGCCACCGGAACCCGCGCCGCCTCCGCCACCGGCACCCGCGCCGCCCGAGCCAGAAGAGTCCTAACACGTCGTCGCCTCGTAGACTTTCCTGCCGTTGAAGTACGTCGCGTCGATCGTCGTGCCCACGATCGATTCCGGCGCCGCCGTCATCCAATCGCGATCCATTACCACGAAGTCGGCGTACTTGCCGGGAGAGATCGACCCAATCACGTCCTCCTGGAAGTTTGCGTGCGCCGCCCAGATCGTCATCGATTTCAAGGCTTCTTCCCGCGTCATGCGCTCGTTGGGATACCAGCCGCCGGGGGGTAGATTCTGCTCGTTCTGGCGCGTGACGGCTGCGTGGAAGGTGCGCAGGGTGTTGACGGGTTCGACCGGTGCGTCGGTGCCGTTTGCGATGATGACGCCGGTATCGAGAAGCGAGCGCCACGCATAGGCACCCTTCAAGCGCTCCTCTCCCAAACGGTTCTCGGCCCAGCCCATGTCGCTGATCTGATGCGTCGTCTGCATCGAGGGGATCAACCCGAGCTCTTTGAAGCGCGGAATGTCCGCCGGCTCGAGCACCTGCGCGTGCTCCACACGGAAGCGATGATCGTGAGCCGGAACGTTGGCTAGCGCCTGTTGATAGGCGTCGAGAACGATGCGGTTTCCGCGGTCGCCGATCGCGTGAACGCTGAGCTGGAATCCTCCTCGCAAGGCCAGCTCCGCTACCTCCTCGATCTGCGCTTGGGTCGTCCGCACGAGCCCGGTGTTTCCCGGGTCGTCGCTATATGGCGCCAAAAGCGCGGCGCCGCGCGAGCCGAGAGCACCATCGACGAAGAGCTTGATGCCGCGAATCCAGAGCCGTCCTTCGTAGGCAGCGTCGAGCGGTCCCGATGCGACGGTCTCGGCGATGAGTCCCTCGCCGTCGGTGACGCGCGTGTAGTTACGCAGATCGAGCGCTCCGGCGGCGGCGAGTTCGCGAAAGACCGCGAGATCCGCACGCGAGGTGGCGGCCTCGCCGATTGCGGTGACGCCCCAGCGATGGCATTGCGCGGCGGCCGCGAGCGCGGCGCGCCGCAGCTGATCGTGCGATGGGGGAGGAATCACGCGGTAGACGAGTTCCGTCGCGTCGTCCACGAAGACGCCCGTCGGTTCGCCGTCGGGATCGCGAAGAATGCGTCCGCCCGCGGGGTCGGGCGTCGCCTTCGTGACGCCCGCCAGTTCCATCGCTTTCGCATTAACCAACAACGCATGTCCGTCGACACGATCCAAAGCGACCGGACGATCCGGGATCGCCGCGCTCAGTGCGCGGTGCTCGGGAAACGCCTTGCGGGCCCAGAGATTCTGATCCCAACCCTCGCCGAGGATCCACGCGTCGGGAGAGTTTTTCGCGAATGCCAACGTCCGTCGCACGAGCTCGGCGACCGACGAAACGCGGTGGAGATCGACTTCGTGGAGCGCCAAGCCGACCGAGGTGAGGTGCAGGTGCGCGTCGATCAACCCCGGCAGCACGGTCTTTCCGGTGAGGTCGAGCACGCGCGTCTGCGGCCCTTGCAGTCTGCGCGCCGCCGTCGCGCTCCCGACGTAGACGAATCGACCGCCGCGTACGGCGAACGCTTCTGGAGAGACGAAGGCGTCGTCGACCGAATGAATGGTGGCGCCGGTTACGATCAGTTCTGCCGGAACATCATCCGCGCTCGCCGCGCGCGGAAGGAGCGGAATGCCAAGCAGTGTGAGCAGCGCGCGCAGGAAGCCGGGTCGTCGAATCATTTGCATCTCGCGTCAATAAAAGCAAAAAGCCCGGATTTGCTCCCGCGCTTTTTACATCTTGGACCGGCTAAATGTTAAAGTTTTGCCGTAGTTCGGTAATGCGCTGCTGTACGATCGAGCGAACTTGTCCGTGCAGTTTCTCACGCTGATCGTCGGGGAGGCGCCGGTAGATCAAATAACCGGCCGCCGACAAGAGTCCACCGAGCACGCCGGCGAGCACGATTTTGACCGCTTCACCGCCCTCGTCGTCATCATTCGAAGGGCGCTCGCCGAACGCGCTTTGATATCCGTTCGCGGGGGCCGGCGAGCTCGACCACGGCTGGTCCGACGGGGTCGTGCGAAAACTCTCTGACATCTTCAATCTCCTTATTGTCCGTCAGCTTTGTTTACCCGCCGCGAGGCACTACCTCCCGGGCCCCCGGCTATTCGCTCGCGGCGTAGGCTCACGTGCTCCGGAAAACGTCGAACGACCTGCGTGACGGCAAGTTCGGCCGTCGTAACGATTGCTTGGATGCTTTCGACGTCGCGGCGACTCTCGTCGATGACGACGTCGAGCGAGCCTGGCTCTTGAGATGCGGTAAGATCGCCGCCGGCAAAATGTTCGAGCCCGAGGCGGGCCGCCTGAAGAATCGCGGAGACGGCAGCACAGACGATGTCTTGGCCGTACTCGGCAAAGTCGACGTGACCCTGCGCGCAGAGTCCGGCGAAACGATCGCGGCCGTCGCGATAGAAGGTGACCTCGAGCACGCGTTTGCCTTAGGGCAGCGTGATCTTAGTAATCTTTACTTCAGCGAACGGTTGACGGTGGCCGTTGAGTTTCCGCACGCGCTTCTTCGGTTTATAACGGAAGACGAGGATCTTCTTATCCTTGGCTTGGCGCAAAACGGTTCCGGTAACCGAGGCCCCATCGAGCGTCGGAGTTCCGACGGAGACGGTCTCGCCCGCCGCAGCCAGCACGACCTTATCGAAGGTTACGTCCGAGCCGACGTCGCTGTCGACCAGGTCGCAGCGGATAACGTCGCCCTCGGCGACTCTGTATTGCTTGCCGCCGGCCTCAATGATCGCGTACATGACTTCGGTACGATACCAGCCGGAGCGCTCGCAGTCAACGCCGCCGTCGCCTGCCGCGCCCTACTCTTGACGGCAGGTCCTAAAGGTACTAAACTCAGATTACTCTATGGAACAGACTAATCTAACCTCGAGTGGAACCGTCGCTTCGCCGGCCAAGGGAGCCTGCCCGCAGCGGCTGGTCTTCACTTGGGCGGCCTATGCGTTTTGGATGGCTGCGCTCTGGCACTTCGCCGGCACGACGTGGTCGCAAGCGGCGATCTGGATCCTTGCTTTCGCAATCGGAGCCTACCTGGCTCCGAGCCTTTGGGAGGTCTAACGATGGAACGGATCGATCCACGCGCGGCGCGCGATCACATCGAGATGGTGGATCGCATCTTAGCGGAATCGCATCAGCGCCTGTGCGCGGGCGGCGAGTTCTTCGTCGTCTGGGGAATCGCCGGCGCATACATCACGCTCGCCTATCAGCTCGTATCGGTTGGCGTCATGCCGCCGGCGGCGCTCTGGTCGGTACCGGCGGTCATCGCCCTCGCCATCCTCTTCTCGATCGTCCGCGGACGGCAGACCCGGCGAGCGCTGGCGCGCACTTCGCTCGTGCAACGCGAATTCTTCAACGTGCTCTGGCTGACGGTAGGGTTGGCCGTTGTCGTCGACGTCGCCGGTTTCCGGATCTTCACGGGCCTCGCCTTGGCGGCTATTTGGAGCGTCGCCGAAGCGATCGTCCTGCTCTACATCGGTCTGCACGGCAATCGGCGCGCGCAAGTCGCGGGCATCCTCGTGGTCGTTTCGTTGATCGCCGCCAACTTCATCGCCCAAGACGTTTCGGCGTACGTGCTTGCCGCCGGAATGCTCGCCGGATACGCGGGCTTCGGCGCGAGCGAACTTCTGATGGGCGACGCGGAAACGGCGACGCTCTAACCCCGAATGGACGAACTGCTGCTTTCGAAGGTACGCCTCGGCATCGTCGCCGAGCTGCTCAACTCCCAATGGGTTGCCTTCTCCGAGCTCGCGCGCTCGCTCGACGTGAGCAACGGAAATCTTGGCGCGCATCTGATTAAACTGGTGGAGACGGGTTACGTCGAGGAAGAGAAGAGCTTCGTCAACCGCCGCCCCCTGACGCGCTATCGTCTCACCAAACGTGGACGCGACGCATTTGCCGCACACGTCGGCTCGTTGCAAGCGCTTCTGAAAGCCGCTCGGTGAAAAGAGAGATCTCTATGACCCTCGGACTCGAAAACGTCGTCAAATCCTACGGAGAAGTACGCGCGCTCGACGGCCTATCGTTTGCCATCGATCGCAACGAGATCGTAGCGCTGTTAGGCCCCAACGGCGCAGGAAAGACGACCGCGCTCGAGATCGCCGTCGGCTTACGCAGCTGCGATTCCGGCTCGGCACACCTCTTCGGCGCATCACCCAAGACCGTCGCCGCGCGCCGGCGTCTCGGCGTCACTCCGCAAGAGAACGGTTTTCCGGACATGCTGCGCGTCGACGAGATCCTTGCCTTCGTCGCGGCGCATTACCGTGCGCCCGCGCCGCTCGCGCAAACGTTGGCTGCCTTTGGATTGGAGACGATGAGCAGACGCCGGGCGGGGACGCTCTCGGGCGGAGAGTCGCGCCGCATGGCGCTCGCACTCGCCTTCATCGGCAATCCGGATCTGATCGTGCTCGACGAGCCGACGGCCGGTCTCGACGTCCAGTCGCGGCGGCGTCTGTGGGACGTGGTGCGAGAGGCCGGCGGCGGACGTTCGATCCTCTTTACGACGCACTATCTCGAGGAGGCGCAGATGCTCGCCTCGCGCATCCTGGTGATCGATCGCGGGCGGCTCCTCTTCGATGGTGACGCGCGGACGCTTCGCGAGCGCGTGGGCGGCCGACGCTTGAGCTATCGCAGCGGCGACGGTCCGATCGTGGTGACGACGAGCGATGCCGATGCCTACGTCCGTAGCCTAGTAAACTCCGGCGTGGCCTTTTCGGACTTGGAGATTACGACCCCCTCGCTCGAGGAAGCCTTTCTTTCGCTTACCGGAGGTCGCTCATGAATACGCTCGCGCTCCTCGGCGCGCACACGCGCGTTGGGTTTCTCGATCTGCTGCGCTGGCCGGGTTACGTCGTTCCGACGATCGTCTTTCCCGCGATGTTCTACGTGCTCTTCGACCTGCCGTACGCGCGGACCCAGGCCGGCATTGCCGACGGCACGGCGCTCGCATTCATCGCCTTTGCCATCGTCGGCGTGACGCTCTATCAGTTCGGCGTCGGAATTGCGCAGGAGCGCGGGCGCCCGTGGGAACGCTATCTTCGCACGCTGCCGGCGCCGGCATCGGTTCGCTTCGGCGCGCGTCTCCTCACCGCGCTGATCTTTGGTGTAATGACCGCCGCGGTGGTCGCGATCGTTGCGCGAGTCTTGACGCCGATCGACCTTAGCGCGACCCTTTGGCTGCGCGTTCTGCTTTATTGCATCCTCGGCGGCATTCCGTTCGTGCTCGTCGGCATCTCGATCGGTTATTGGACCTCGGCGCGCGCGGCAGTTCCGGTTGCCACGGCGTGCAATTTGCTCCTGGCGTATGCGGGCGGGTTGTGGATGCCGCCGCAATACCTCCCGTCGTTCGTGCAACGCATCTCACCGTTTCTGCCGACGCGACAGTTCGCCGACCTTTTGTGGAGCGTTACGAGCGATGCTCACGTGCTGCGAGCCGTGACCGGCCTTGCGGCGTATACCTTGCTCTTTGGCTTCATTGCCGCGGCGGGTTACCGGCGCGACGAGCGTAAGCGCTACGCCTGAACGAGCGCGCCGAGTTCGTGTGCCGCGCGTAGGCCTTCCTCGAAGGCGCGCACGGCATTGAGCTCCGTAGCATCGTTCGCGCCACCAACTATGCGGTAGGGAAGCCCGAGTTCGCGAATCGGCGCCGATAGTGCATCGTTGCGTTCTTGACCGGCGGCGATCACGATAGTATCGGCTTTGACGAGAGACGCCTCTCCGTCGGGCCTGCGAATTCGAACTCCCCCCGGCACGATCTCCTCGTAGGTGACGTTCGGCAACGTCTCGACGCCGGCCGCGCGCAGCGCCGCGAGCACGGCCCAGCGCGTCGTCTTGCCGATGCGCTCGCCGATAGTGCGCCCGCGGCGCATGAGCGCCACCCGCCTTCGCCCGGTGACGAGCAACGCGCCGTCATTTGGCGCGGCCAGCCCTTGTTCGTAGAGGAAGCGCGTCGTTTCGTTTACGTTCGTCTCGCCGTGGCTCAAGTAATGCGCGATATCCACGCCGATCCCGCCGGCGCCCACGATCGCGACGCGATCTCCGAGCGGAGGATTTCCGAGCAGCACGTCGGCGTAGCTGAAAACGTGAGGCAGGCCGGTTCCGGGCAACGTCGGCACGCGGGGCACGACTCCCGTCGCTAGGACGATTGCATCGAAACCGGCTAGCCCGGAGGCATCGGTGCATCGCGCCCGCAGGCGCACGACAACGCCGAGGCGCGCGAGCTCGTTGGTGTAGTAACGGATCGTTTCGTTGAAGTCGTGTTTGCCTGGAATGCGTCGCGCCATGCGAAACTGACCGCCGAGCTCGTCGGCGGCCTCGAAGAGCTCGACCGAACCCCCCAGCGCCGCGAGTGCCCGGGCGCTCTCCATTCCGGCGGGGCCGCCGCCGACGACCGCAAAGCGGCCGCGTTTGCCGTTTGCGTGCGGCGCCTCGGGAAACTCCAACTCGCGCGCCGCGCGCGGATTGACCATGCACGAGACCGGCGCGTCGAGCAGCGAAAGGTCGATGCAGGCTTGGTTGCAGGCGATGCAGGTGTTTACGAAGCGCGCCTCGCCGCGCGCGCTCTTCGCTACTATCGCCGCATCGGAGAGAAAGGGGCGAGCCATCGAGATAAAGTCGGCACTGCCGGCCGCGAGGACCGCCTCGGCGGCCGCGAGGCTAATGATACGATTGCTCGCAATGACCGGCAGCGCTCCGACGGCGGCTTTAACGGCGGCCGCAAACGGCACCCAAAGGCCGGCCGGAACGACCTGCTGCACGGTGGGAATCGAAGATTCGTGCCATCCGATGCCGATGTTGAGCGCGTCGACGCCGTCGTCTGCGAGCGCACGCGCGAAGGTTAGCGTCTCTTGCGAGGTCGTAGAGTTCGGCATCAGGTCGGCGCCCGAGATGCGAAAGATCACCGGAAAATCGCTGCCGGCTAGCCTCCGAACTTCGCGCAGCACCGCGCGGGGCAGGCGCATTCGCCGTTCGAGATCGCCGCCCCATGCGTCGTCGCGACGGTTCGTCAGCGGCGAGAGAAACTGGTTGATCAAATAACCTTCCGAGCCCATCACCTCGACCGCATCGAATCCCAACTCTCGCGCGCGGGCCGCGCCGCGCGCGAAGTCCGAGATCGTCTCCTCGATCTCGGCCTCGCTCATCGCGTGGGGCGGTTCCGGAGAGAAGCGCGATGGAATCGCCGACGGCGCCTGCGGCGTAATGCCGAAGGCTGCGAAGTCCGCGTAGCGTCCGGCGTGAAAGAGCTGAAGCGCGATGCGCCCGCCCGCCTCGTGCACCACTTGCGCGGCGCGGCGCAACGGCGCCATTGACTGCGGGTCGTTGATGAAGCTGTAGTTGCGTCCGCCCGCTCCCGCACGATTGACGCACGAGCCTCCGGTAACGATCAGTCCCGCGCCGCCGCGCGCCCGTTCGGCGTAGAACGCCGCGAGCGCCGCACCGTCGGATTCGATGCCGAGGTGCATGGAGCCCATGATGATGCGATTGGCAAGGCGCAGCGTGCCGATCGATCCGGCCTGCAAACTAAGGTTTAATACGTGGGGTTCCCCAGCGAGAGCGGCGGCGTGGTATCCGCGTAGAAGGGCGGCGCGATCACGCTCAACCCTCCATCGACGCAGATCGTTTGGCCGGTGATGTACTCCGATTCCGGCGAGAGTAGAAATGCAACCGTGTCGGCAACCTCTTGAGTGGTCCCCATGCGCGCCTTCGGAATTTTCGAAAGGACCTCCTCAATCGGCACCATCCCTTCGACGCGCTCGTAGAAGTACGCGCACGACTCGGTATCGATGAGCCCGCCGCTCACGCAGTTGACGTTGATCCCGCGTGGCGCGAACTCGACGGCCATGTAGCGCACCCAGGCCTCGATTGCGGCTTTGTTGGAGCCCAGATTTGCATACGTCGGATAGGCACGAATGCTGCCATAGCTCGAGAGCACCGCGATGCGTCCCCCGCTAGGCATCAGCTTCACCGCGCGCTGCGCTCCGAGAACGAAGGCGCGCACGTTCAATGCGAAGGAGCGATCGAGGTTGTGCGCCTTGAGGTCCGCGATCTTCTTGAACGAGCTCGCCGCGGCATTTGACACGAAGAAATCGAGCCGCCCCCGCTCCTTTTCGATGCGGTCGAAGAGCCGATCGATCGCTTCGGGCTCCTCCAAGTTTGCTTGCACCGCGAACCCGCGGCCGCCTAGCGATTCGATCTCACCGACGGTCGTCGCGGCCAGATCGGCATTGCGGTTGAAGTTAACGACGATGTCGGCGCCTTCGCGCGCAAGCGTTAGCGCCAGCGCGCGACCGATGCCGCGCGAGCTTCCGGTAACCAGCGCAATCTTTCCCTCGAAGCGACGGCTCATGCGCCGGCTCCGAGCAGCGCGCGGGCGATGACCGTCTTTTGGATCTCGTTGGTCCCCTCTTCGAAGCGCTGCGCGCGCGCATCGCGGTAGACCCGCTCGATGGCATTTGGCTGCCAGTAGCCGATGCCGCCGTGAATCTGCAAGGCCTTATCGGTGACGCGCGTGAGCATCTCGACAGCCTGCAGCTTCGACATGGACGAGAGCATCGCGGCATCGGGGCTTCCCGCCTCCCACTCGCGCGCGGCATGGAGCGTCAGCCGGCGCGCCGCCTCGATATCGGTCGCGTTCTCGGCGATCATGAACCGAATCGCTTGGCGCTGCGCAAGCCTCTTTCCGAACGTTTCGCGCTTGCGGGCATAGTCGACCGCGAGTTCGTGGGCGCGTCGCGCGAGTCCGACGCAGCTCATCGCAACCGAGATCCGGCTGGGCCCCAGGAAACCCCCTAGCGCGATCTCCAAGCCTTGCCCCTCCTCGCCGAGCCGATTGCCGGCCGGAACCGGCGTGCGTTCGAAGCGCAAACGCGCGTGATCGGTTCCGCGCACGCCCATCGACTCGTCCATCTCGAGCACCGTCGCACCGGGCGCATGGCGATCGACGATCAGCGCGACGGTTCCGTCGGCGCCGCGCGTTCCGGCGAGCCGCGCGAAGAGCAGCCAATAGTCGCAGATCGTTCCAAAGGTGATAAGGTGCTTCTCGCCGCTCAAGAAATACGTGTCGCCCTCGCGCTCGACGCTGCAGCGAAGGTCGGCGCCGGTACCCGCCGTCGGCTCGGTCAGCGTGAACGCGATCTTTATCGCGCCTGCGATCGAGGGGATGACGAACTCGCGCCGCTGCGACTCCGTCGCGAAGCGGTCCATGGCGCGCCACGTTCCGTTGACGACGTGCACGATCATGCGAATGGAGGCGTGCGACATGGAGAAGATCTCGATCAGTTCGAGATACTGTGTGAACGGGATGCCGCGGCCGCCATAGGCGACCGGAGCGGCCAGCGAGAGGTAACCGCGCGCTTTAAGATCTTCCCAAAGCTCGGGCGGAACGCGGCGCTCGCGCTCGATGCGGGCGGACCACTCTTCGGCGGGTCCGGCGACGTATGCGGCGATCTCCTCGCGCAGCGACGCGAAAGAAGTCAAGAGACGCTCGCCGTGCCGCGTTCGAAGGGCCGCAGTGCGCGCGCCCGTTCGCGCAAGATATACTTTTGCACTTTGCCCGATGGCGTGCGCGGAAGCTCCGAGACGATCTCCAGGCGTTCGGGCCAATAGTGTTTGGAAGCTTGACAGGCAAAGAGATAGTGCTGCATGCGATCGAAGTCGAGCTGCGCGCGCTCGCGCAACACGACGAAGGCGCAGGCGCGTTCGCCCAGCCGCGGATCGGGCATCGCGACGATCGCAACCTCGGCAATCGCCGGATGATCGCTCAAAAGCTGCTCCATCTCGGCCACCGGTATCTTCTCGCCGCCGCGATTGATGACGTCGCGTACGCGCCCGGTGATGCGGATGTAGCCGGCTTCGTCCATGACGCCCAGGTCGCCGGTGCGAAACCATCCGTCGGGTGTAAAGGCCGCCGCCGTCCATTCGGGGTGATCCGCATAACCCTCGAACATCGTCGACGAGAGCACCTCGAAGTGCCCTTCTTGACCGGCAGGTAACGATCGGCCATCGGGGTCCGCGATGCGTAGGTGGATGCCGCGCAGCGCTCGCCCGTCCGTCCCCCAAACTCTGGCCGCTTCGTCGGTTGGTGCCGCCAGCGATCCCAGACAGGATTCGGTCGTGCCCCACGCGCCGCAGACGGCCGTGCCGAGAATGCGCGTCGCGCGCTCGGCCAATCCGCGCGGTACGGCTGCGCCCGTCGCGACGAAGATCCGCAGCGCCGTCGGAGGGCGTTCGCCGCGTTCGACCGCGTGTACGAGATCGGCTAAGAACGGCGTGGCGGCCTGCACGAACGTCCCATCCCAATCGTTGAGCGCGCGCAGCGCGCGCGATGCGTTCCAAACCGGCTGAATGATCTGTGGAACGCCCATCACGAGCGCCAGCCACATTCCGTAAAGGAAGCCGGTCTGATGCGCGAGCGGGGAAGGAACGAAGATTCGATCCTTCGCTCCCAACCCTAAATGTTCGATCTCCATCGCCGCGGCGCGCATCAAGACGTCGTTGCGATGCAGCACGCCCTTCGGCTCGCCCGAGGTTCCGGAGGTGAAGAGCAGCTGCGCGATTGCCTTCGGGTCGGCAGAACGCTGGTCGAGTGCGGCCGGATCGACCTGGATCGTACTCAGCGCGTCTTGCAGCCGCAGCCAGTGCACCGACCGGTCGTCGTACTCCGTCGTCGGAAGCGCGTGGGTGTTGCGGGCGCCCGCGCAGACCACGACGTGCTCGAGACGCAACGGAAGGTCTCCGCTAAAGACGCTCGCCTCGCGCAGCATGGAGGCGATCTCGCCGGCGTGATAGCGCCCGCGCGCCTCGTCGGGCACGAAGAGCACCCGCGCTCGCGAACGGCGTAAACAGAATGCGACCTCGCGCTCGCGGAAGATCGGCATCAGTGGGCAGCATACCGCGCCGACACGCAGCGTCGCCAGCGTTATGACGACGAAGTCGAGGCAGTTCGGCAGTTGGTACGCGACGCGTTCGCCAGGACGCACGCCGAGGTTCAACAGGAGCATCGCCATGCGCTCCACGCGCTCGAGCAGCTCTTGCCACGTCAGCGCGACGTCGCTTCCCTCGCGCGTCTCGACGACGGCCAGACCCTGCGGCGATTCGCGCGCATGCCGCGCCAAGAGCTCGTCGAGCGTGAGCTGCGCGGCGCGATCGGGTCTCGGAATCGATGCAACGGTGCCGGAGTGCTGCCCGTTGAGGGGAGCGTCGGAGATCGACATCGCCACGCCGATGCTGCGCATCGCTTCGAGGAAGCGCGGATACGAGATCCGATAGGCGTTCGGATAGGTCAGCGTGCTCTGGCCCTCGGCTCTGGATGCGGCGACCGCGAGGGACATCAAGATGCGGTGATCGTTGAACGAGGAGAGATGCGCGCCAAAGAGCTCCGCGACGCCGTGCGCGACAAGCCGGTCGTCGTGCAGCTCCAAGTGTCCGCCCATGCGATTGAGCTGAAGCATTGCGGCGACGCGATCGGATTCTTTGAGCCGCACGTGCGCGATGTTTTCCAATATGGTCTCGCCTTTCGCGAAGGTTCCCAGGGTCGAGAGGATCGGCAGCATATCGGGGATGTCGCGGCAATCGACGCGAACGCCACGCAGCTCGATGCCGTCGTGACGCACGCGAATCGCGTGCGCCTGCTCGTCGTAGATCATCGGCAGCCCCATTTCCGCCACGATCTCCATGAAAGCCCCCTCGGGGTGATCGGGCAGCTCTCCCGGCAACTGCTGGAGACCGCGAAAGAGCACGTTGGATGGATGCAGCGCCGTAACGGCCAGGCCGAACGCCGCCGAACCAATATCGGGGGGCAACTGAATCGTTGCGGGGCGTGCCTGCTGCCCCGGCTCGACTTCGAAGCGACGCCAGTCTGCCGCGATGTCGACGTGCAGGTCGAAGGCGCGCATCATCTCAACCGTGAGCGCGATATACGGTCGCTCGTTGAGCTCGCCCTCGACCTCGATCACCGTCCGCTCTCGGGCGAAAGGCGCCAGGAGCAGCAGCCCCGAGATCCACTGCGAGAGCGTGCCCGGAATGACGATCGTTCCGCCGCGCGGCCGTCCGGGCGCGACGGCAATCGGCGGACAGCCATCGTTCGACTCGAACGCAACGCCCATTGCGGCGAGCGCCGCAAGCAACGGTCCGACGGGGCGCCGCCGGAAGTATTTCTGTGCCGTTAGCGTCACCGGCGCGTCGGCGAGCGACGCCAACCCGATCATGAAGTAGAGCGTCGAACCCGAGCTGCCGACCGAGACGATCTTCCGCTTGACGTGATAAGGGCCGCCGCGCACGAGCAGGGTCTGACCTTCGACTTCGATTCGCGTGCCTAACGCGCGCAGTACGTCCATCGTGAACTGCACGTGGCGCGCATCCGACAGGCCGAGAATGCGGCTCGTTCCGGGCGCGAGGGACGCCAAAATAAGCGCTCGATGCGCGTGATACTTTGAGTTGGGAACCTCGACCTCACCGGTCAGCGGCCCGCTCGTTCCTTTGACGAGAAGATTCATGGCGTTCTACCTCGAGGCCCCTTCGACTTCGCTGCGGACAGGAGCCGGTGAAGCTTCCGAGTTTGAAGCGAGGCGCCCTGCTCGCGCATCACAGCGAGATGAGCAGCGATGCGTTCTGTCCGCCGAAGCCGAAGGCGTTGACTTGAAAGGCCGAGTAGCGATGCGAGCGCGGCCGCTCCATCACCAGATCGAAACGCGTCGCCGGATCCAACGTTCGAGTTCCCATCGTGGGCGGGATGGTGCCCGCGTGCATCCCAGCGATGCCGGCGACTGCGGACATCGCGCCGGCGCTCGCCATGCTGTGCCCGACGTGTCCTTTTATGGATGTGACGAGCGCGCTCTGGTCTGCATACACCGCGTCGATCGCTTTGGCTTCGGCCGCGTCGCCGACGATCGTGCTGGTGGCGTGCGCGTAGACGACGCGGCACTGCGCGCCCGCCTCACCCGAACGCTCGATTGCATCGCGCATCGCGCAAACTTCGTAGTGGGCCGACGGGTCGGGCGAGGTGATGTGGTAGGCGTCGGCGAGCGATCCGTACCCGCGGATACGCGCCAGCACGCGCGCGCCGCGCGCGCTAGCTCGCTCGATACGCTCTAAGACGAGGATCGCGGCGCCGTCACCCATCACGAAACCGTCGCGGTCGACGTCGAACGGTCGCGATGCCAGGCTTGGATCGGGGTTGCGCGAGAGCGCGCCGGCGCGAACGAGGCTTTCGTAGACGAGCGGCGTCAGCAGCGTCTCGCTGCCGCCGGCGATTGCGGCGTCGATCTCACCGCGCTCGATCATGCCCGACGCTAATCCAATCGCATCGAGCGACGACGCGCAGGCCGTGCTGATTGCAAGTTGCGGCCCGTGAATTTTCCAGTGCATCGCGATCGCCGCGCTCGCCATGTTCGGAATGACGAGCGCCATCAGCTTCGGCGCGACGGCGCGCGGGCCGACGGAGAGAAACTCGGTTTGGGCCTCGTTCACGAGCGGAAAACCGCCCATCGTATTTCCGACGATGACCGCGGTGCGCGGCGCCGGCGGATCGAGCTGCGATTGCGCGAGCGCCTCGGCGGCGGCGACCATCGCAAAGCGCGTGAACCGGTCGGTGTTGCGCAACGCCGCCGGCGCGAACGTGCTCCCTGTTAAGAAATCGTCGGGGACCGCCGCCCAGAGGCGGCTTCCGGAGAGGTTCGCATCGGACCCCGCCATGGGAGCGATTGCGCGTTTGCCCTCGAGCAAGTGCCGCCAGAACAGCTCGGTTCCCGCCCCGATAGGCGAAACGAGTCCCATCCCCGTGACGGCGACGTGCTCCACTGCGCCCCCTTTGCGGGGGCGACGGGGTAGGCGCCTGCCGAGCACGGCAAGAGGCGCCTATCGTGCGTCGAAGCGGCGGAGGTGGAGCGAGGGGTTAATGTACCGCAGTCGTACCGGCTGGTTCGCCGCGATGCGCGGGCCGAGCGGACGGTGGTGCGCCTTCGCCGCGGCGCAACCTTTGGTGGGGATGAGGTCGCCATCTGCGCCGGTCCGTGTGGCGTCGAGTCGAGCGAGCAGCTCGAGCTGGCCGCCTCGGGGGTCGCGGCCGCAGGCGCGAACGTCCTTCGTGGCGGGGCGTATAAGCCGCGTACCTCTCCGTACTCATTCCAAGGCCTTGGCGAAGAGGGGCTCAAGATGCTGCGCCACGCCGGCGACCGGCATAACCTCGACGTCGTCACCGAGGTGCTCGATCCGCGCGACGTCGAGAAGGTCGCGAGCTACGCGGACATGCTGCAGATCGGCACGCGCAACATGCAGAACTACGCGCTCCTGCGCGAGGTTGGGGCAACGCGCACGCCGGTACTCCTAAAACGCGGACTCTCGGCGACGGTGCAAGAATGGCTGTTGGCCGCTGAGTACGTGATGCTTGGCGGCAACGAGAACGTCGTCTTGTGCGAGCGCGGCATTCGATCGTTCGACGTCGCAACGCGCAACCTGCTCGATATCGCGGTCGTGCCGCTGCTCGAGGATATGACGCATCTTCCGGTAATCGTCGACCCGTCGCACGCGATGGGGATCGCGCGGCTGGTTCCGCCGATCGCCGTTGCCAGCATCGCCGCCGGCGCGCACGGGTTGCTCATCGAAGTCCACCCCGATCCGGCGAACGCCCTCTCCGACGGCGCGCAGTCGTTGGATTGCGAGCAGTTCGCGCAGCTGATGGCGCGGCTCGCTTATGTCGCCGAGTTCGCTGGACGGCGGTTACCCAAGCGCTCGTTCAGCTCCAACGGCGCCGTTCGGTCGAGTAAGAGCGGCGTTAAGCTGGCGTAACCGGCGTGCACGGCACCGATGTCGGTGCCCAGCGTGTCGCGATCGGTCTCAAACGGCGATTCCCACGCGCGATAGTAGCGCGTTTCACCGCCGTCCTCTTCGCCCACGATGCGGCCGCAGATGCGCTTTCTTCCCAAGCGCGTCGTTCGCACGCCCGCGATCGACTGCAGCGGTGCGTTCGGAACGTTCAAGTTCCAGTAGCAACTTGTGTCCGCAAATCGCTCGAACTGGAGTTCAATGCATTGCCGCGCGACGGCCGCAGCGCTCTCCCAGTAGCGCCGCCCCAGCGGTTCTTCGTGATTGGATGCAAGCGAGACGGCGAGGCCGGGGATTCCCAAAAGACACGCCTCAACGGCACCGGCCACCGTTCCGGAATAGTTGACGTCGTCGGCGAGATTGGGACCATGATTGATTCCGCTGACGACGAGCTCCGGCAGCTCGGAGAGTTCGGTAGAGCCGAGGAAGACGCAATCGGCCGGCGTGCCGGAGCAGGCGTACGCGAGGACGTTGATGTCGTGACGTCGCTCCATCGTAATCGCTTCGTACGCGGTGATTGCATGTGATACGCCGCTGCGATCGCCCGAGGGCGCAACCACGACCACGGCGTGCGCCTCCGACAGAATATCGACCAACGCCGCAATGCCGGGCGAATCGATGCCGTCGTCGTTGGTAATGAGGATTCGCATGGCGTGTATTCGTCTTCGTAAAGCGAGGTGCGGCGGCCTGTGAAGATCGGCGAAGCGCTCGATCGCGCCGCATGGTCGCCGACGCACTTGCGCGTCGCAGGCGCGCTTGGCGTCGCGTGGATCCTCGACGGTTTCGAGACCACCGTGACGGGGCCGGTGCTCAACAACGTCGCACGCGAGCTCGGCTTGACGGGGCCGTCGGCCGCGTGGGTCAATCCCGTCTACACGATCGGCATGCTCGTGGGAGCGCTCGTCTTCGGTCCCCTCGCCGATCGCCTCGGGCGCCGCAAACTCTTCATGGTAACGTTGTGCATCTACGTCGTGGCAACGGTGCTCACGGGTTTCTCTTGGAACTTCGGCTCGCTCGCGTTCTTCAGGTTTCTCACCGGCATCGGCATCGGCGGCGAGTACGGCGCGATCAACTCGGCGATCGAAGAGTTCATTCCGCCGCGTTATCGCGGCAGAGTAGACGGCGCGATCAACGCCTCGTGGAACATCGGCGCAGTCGTTGCATCGGCGGCGGCCTTGGCGGCGCTAAGCCTGCTGCCGAGCGGCGGATGGCGCGCCGTCTTCTGGTTCGGAGCCGTCATAGCAATCGCCGTCATCGTCGTGCGAAGCACTCTTCCCGAGTCGCCGCGGTGGCTGGCGGCGCGAGGCCGCATCGAGGAGGCGCGCACGATCGTCGCGCAGCTCTTTGGCCGCCCGGGCGAGTCCGTAGCGCCGGCGGGCGAGCGAAGGGTGTTGCCGCACCAAAGTTATCTGGGGCAGATCGGCTCGCTGTGGGAGAGTACTCCTGCGCGATTGCTCTTCTCGTTCGTGCTGAATCTCGCGCAGGTCATGCCGTACTACGGCATCTTGGCGATCGGCGGGTTGGCGATCTTTCCCGAGGTTGGAATAACGGGCAGAGCGGTTCCGCTTCTCTACCTCGCCGGTGCGGCCACCGGATTCTGCGGACAGATGGTGATGGCCGCTCTAAGTGATTCCTGGGGGCGTCGGCCGACGATGTTCGTGGCGTTCGCGGGCGCGGCCGTGCTCTGCGCCGCATTGGCATTCGCGCACGCTGCGAATCCATTCTTCGTCGCCTTCGCCGTCTTCAGTAGCTTCAGTGCCGCCTGCGGCGCAGGCGCGTACGTCGTCATCAGCGAGCTTTTCCCGACCGATCTACGCTCGACGGGAATCGGGCTCTCCGTGGCGGTTGGCCGCGTCGGCGCGATCGTCGCGCCGCTCGGCTTCTTCGCGCTCAACGCGCGATTCGGCGTCGGTTCGGTCTTCTTCGCGATGGGTGCGATCTTTGGAATCGGCGCGCTTGCGATGGCGTGGTGGTGGCGCTACGGCGTCGAGGGTCGCGGCCGCTCGCTCGAAGCGATGCTGGAGTCCGGAGTCCGCTGACGCGCTAGGTCCCCTAGGCCGGAACGAAGCGAAGGGCGAGCCCGTCGATGCAGTAACGCAGGTGAGTCGGGGGCGGCCCGTCGTCGAAGATATGGCCGAGATGCCCGCCGCAACGAGTGCAGTGCACTTCCGTGCGCGCCTCGACGAGCGCGTAGTCCGCCTGCGTTCGCGTCGTGTTCGGTAAAACGTTCCAGAATGACGGCCAGCCGTCACCGCTGTCGTACTTCGTCTTCGATGAGAAGACTGCGAGCTCGCAGCCGGCGCAGTGATAGACGCCAGGCCGCTTCTCAGCGATCAGCGGGCTCGAAAAGGCCGGTTCCGTTCCGCCGCGCCGCAGAATCTCGAAGCGATCGTCGCCGAGCAGCGCGAGCCATTGCGCGTCGGTGTGGGTGACCTCGTACTGTTGCGCGGCCGCGGAAGTGCGCATCGCGAACGCGCCGAGCGCGACCGTTGCTGCGGTAGCCAAAAACTCATTGCGTTTCATCGAGCGACTCCTGGAATTACGTGACATGCGGCGCCGCCGTTCTTTTCAAAGTAGCGCTGGTGGTACTCTTCGGCAGGCCAGAAGCGCGGCGCCGGGACGATCTGAGTTGCGATCGGCCGTTTGTAGTTCTTCTGCTGCGCGTCGCGCGATGCAAGCGCTTCTCGCTCTTGCTCGGGGCCGTGCGTAAAGATCGCGGAGCGGTACTGATCGCCGACGTCAGGTCCTTGGCGATTGAGCTGCGTTGGATCGTGAATCTGCCAAAAAGCATCGAGCAGTTGGTCGTATGTGACGCGTTGAGGATCGTACGTCACTTCGACAGCCTCGGCGTGCCCGGTTCCATGGCCGCAGACCTGACGATAGGTCGGATTATCGGTGTGGCCGCCCGTGTAGCCGGAGACGACCTCGACGACCCCAGGAAGCTGGCGAAAGGCGGCCTCCACGCCCCAGAAGCAGCCGGCGGCAAACGTAGCTTTTTTCGTTTCCATACGCTTCTTAGAACGCTCCAGCGCCGCTACTGGATGCGTCGATAACGTCGTTGCGCAGAACGTCTTCGAGTGTTTCACGCCGGGCCAGCAGGCGGTGCGCACCGTTTGCGATGCCGGCGACCGCCGGGCGCGGAAAGCGGTTGTAGTTTCCCGCCATGCTGTAGGTGTAGGCGCCCGTCGAGCACATCGCCAGGAGCGCGCCGGGCGCAACGTCGCGTCCGAGGATAACCGTGCCCAACTCGTCGTTCTCGCAGGAGCGTCCGCAGAGCGTGACCTCTTGCGGGGTCTCGCGCAGCGGCGTCGCCGCAACGACGTGATGGCGGGCGCCGTAGAGCGCCGGCCGAGGATTCTCGGCGACGCCCCCGTCGACGACGACGAAGGTCCGGTGCGATTGACGCTTCACCGCGAGGATGCGATAGAGCGTCGTACCGGCGAGGGCCGCGACGGCCCGTCCCGGCTCGATTCCCAAGCTTGGTGGACGCAGGCCACGCTCGCGCGCCGCCTTTGCAACGCTCTCCTGCGCCGCTGTAATCGCCGCCGCAACGTCGAGCTGTTCGCCGCCGGGATGCGAGGGCACGGCGTAGCCCCCGCCGATCACGATGCGCGCTGCGTTCAGACCGAGAAGCCCAAAACGCTCGGCCGCGGCGAGCAGCACCGACGCGGTCGCCGCGTAGACCGCAGCCTCATCGATCTGCGAACCGACGTGGGCGTGGAGTCCGACGAAACGCAGCTGGGGATTTGCGGCAAGCATCGTTGCGGCAGCAGCCTCGTCGCGGCCATGAATTCCGAACTTCGTGTCGTCTCCGCCGGTGCGCACGAACGCGTGGCCCCCAGCCTCGATGCCGACGTTCAAGCGAAGCATCACGTTGATTGGGGCTCCGTCGCGTGAAAGCGCCGCGAGGCGTTCGAGCTCTGCGAGGCTGTCTAGCGCGACGCACCCGATGCGGCCGGTGCAGACGGCATTAAGCTCTTCGTCGGACTTGCCCGCACCGTGCAGCGTGATGCGTTCCGCCGTAAATCCGGCGCGCTCCGCCGTAAGCAGCTCGCCGAGCGAACAGACGTCGATGCCGATCGGGTGACGCGCGAGGTGGCGCAGAAACTCAATCGTCGCGAAGGCCTTGGCCGCATAGGAGACTTCGGCGCCGCGCTGCGCCGCGGCTTGCACGATCGCCTCAACCGCGCTGTCGACGACGTCGAGATCGATGACGAGCAGTGGCGTTCCGTAGGCTTGCGCGAGGGCAGATGCCGGAATCCCACCGAGAAGCAGGTTGCCGTTTGCGTCGCGCCGCTGGCCCGGCGCCAGCTCGCCCTTCCAGCGCGGCTGGGTCGTCAGAACTGCTCCATGAAACGGTCGACGACGTCTTGCGCTATGCCGGCCGCAAGCAGCTGCGTCGCGAGCCGCTCCTTGTGTTCGGGCGGCGTTACGAACATAAAAGGCGCCGCATCGCCGGCCGTGGCGCGAACGGTGCACCACTGCGCCGAGGCCGGGACGAGCGTCGTTTGGTAAGGCGAAAGCGAAGCCGTGCCCGCGTCGGTCGTCACATCGAGGGGCGCGCCCAGCGACATCAGGATTAGCGGGCGCTGCTTGGTCGAGAGCGATGCCGGCTCGGCCGTAGCCACGATTCGCTCGACGATGAAGTGTACATCGGCGATTAGCGCCGTGCGATCGAGTCCGTCGAAATGATAGGGGACTTGTAAGAGCGTCCCGGTCGTGGTGGCCTTATAGTTCAATACGTCGGCCGCCTTTTGCACGTTGAGCTCGCGCGGCTTACCGTCGAGGCCGAGCCGATTGTAGTCAAACATGCGATAGGTGAGATCGGAGGCCTGTTGCGTTTCGAAGACGGTTACGCCGGGACCGATTGCGTGCACGATGCCGTGCGGAATGTAAACCGTGTCGCCGGTCTTCAGGTCGATATGCCGTAAGAGCTCGCCGAGCGATCCGTCGGCGACGCGTCGGAGGTACTCCGCGCGCGAGGTGTCGCGCGTCCAGCCGTAGACGATCTGCGCGCCGGGTTGCGCATCCATGACGTACCAGCACTCGGTCTTTCCGAACGGCTGGTGCTCGACGCGCTGCGCGTACGCATCGTCGGGATGAACCTGCACCGAGAGCCAGTCGTGGGCGGTGATGATCTTCGTAAGCACCGGAAAGATGCGCTTCGGATCGATGTCGCCAAGAAGTTGAGCTCCCAAGCGTGCGCGCAGGTCGGCGACCGTCTTGCCGGCCAAAGCGCCGTTGAGAACGCTGTCGGCGTCCCAGCACTCCCACGACTCGCCCAAACGCGCCTGCGGGTCGCCGTGCTTTCCGTAGATACGGACAAGCTCGTCGCCGCCCCAGACTTGCGTGGTCAGTTTCGGATCGAGCAGATAGGGATAGATATCGGCCTGCTGCATGGCCCCGCTACTTACGATGAGTCCGGTCGAAACTCCGGCAGATGGCACCGAGCCGGCGTACGAGCGGTCTGCGGCACGACCGAAGAGAAAGGACGATTCGTGCACGAGCTGTACATCGGCATCGGATCGAATCTCGGGGACCGGCAGGCGAACATCCTCGCCGCGCTGCAGCGATTGCGCGCGAACGCGCGCATCCTCACCGTGTCGGCGTTTTACGAATCTGAGGCCGCCCATGGCGCGCACGGACCCGCCTATCTCAACGTCGCGGCGGCGCTGCGCTCCGAGCTCGATGCGGAGGGCTTCGCGCGCTTTGCACGCGACGTCGAACGGGCGGTCGGCCGCGCGCGCGGAACCCGCAGGCTCGAGGCACGCCCGATCGACATCGATCTGCTGGTCTACGATGGAGATTTGCTGCATCCGCTCGACGCTCGGCCTTATAACGCCGTTCCGCTCGCGGAGATCGCGCCGCATCTCTCAATTGCAAGCCCCAACGGAGAGGTCCGGCGGCGCGAACGCAGCCTGCGTTTCGACACCGACCGCCAATCCGAGGAGCCCGAGGTTCGAATCGCGCTCAATCGCGCCGGCGTTGCACGCGTGCGGCGCGTCGTTCATCTGGAGATCGACGGCCGTCCGGCCGTTTATAACGGCGAGCTTTCGATGGTTGCCGATCTCGCCGCGGACCGCTCCGGCGTGCATATGTCGCGCTTCGCCGAGATTCTGGAGGAAGCGACGCTCGACGTGCTGGCCGCGACGGCAGGGCCCGCGCGCATCGAGCGGCTGGTCGAGGCGATTGCGCGCGAGATCGTTGGCAGCCAGCATGCGGTCCGCGCCGAGGTGCGTTTGCGCGCCGAGTTCGGATTGGAACGATGGACGCCGGTGAGCGGCAAGCGGGGCGAAGAGACCTATACGCTCGTGGGAATTGCGCACGCCGACCAAGTAGGGACGCGTCACGTGGTGGGCGTTGAAGCCGAGGGCATGACTGCCTGTCCGTGTGCGCAGGACATGGTGCGCGAACACTCGCTGCACGAGCTCGTGGATGCCGGCTTTAGCGAGGACGACGCACGCCGCGCCCTCGACGCGCTACCGGTTGCGACGCACAACCAGCGCGGGCGAGGAAGCATTCTCATCGGGGTCGCGGAGGCGCAGACCGAAGTCATTCGCGCCGAAGACCTCGTCGAGATCGTCGAAAGCTCGATGTCGAGCGAAACCTACGACCTGCTCAAGCGCCCCGACGAGTTCTTCGTCGTGAACAAGGCGCACCATAATCCGAAGTTCGTCGAAGACGTGGTGCGGGGAATCTTGGCGCGAGCGCTCGAGATGTACGCCGACCTCGGTGACGACACGTTCGTCTTCGCCGGCCAAGTCAACGAGGAATCTATTCACAAACACGACGCCTTCGCCGAAGGATTTGGACTCTTCGGGGAGCTGCGTGCGGAACTGCAGAGCGGTGCGTACGCGAGCGAGAAGACCGATTTAGCGACCTGGCTTCGCGCCCGCTAGGAACCCTCGAGCGCGGCGATGCGCGCCCGCAGCGATGGATGCGACGAGAAGAAGAACTCGTACCACGAGGGCGGATCTTCATCGGCGAGATTTTGGTCGCGCAGGCGCCGAAAAGCCGAGGCACCCGCGGCGCCGTCGCCCGTGGCGGCGAGCGCGAAGCGGTCGGCCGCCCACTCGCGCGAACGCGAAAAACCGAAGAGCAGCGGGCGAAGGGCCTGCGTTGCGACGAGCATGAGCGCGTAGAGCCGTACGACGAGCAGCGGCCGCTCGCGCAGCTCCTCGCGGTCGCGTAGCGAGATCGCGGCGTTTGCCCCGAAGAAGAGCACGAACGCCAATACTTCGCCAAGCCCGATCAATCGCCAGGTGTCCTTATTGACGTAGTGTCCCAGCTCATGCGCAACGACGAACTCCGTCTCCGCGTCCGGAAAGGCCTCGATGAGCGTGTCCCCGAGCACGATGCGGTGCGTGCCTCCGATGCCGACCACGAAGGCATTTGCCTTGCGCGTCTGGCGGCTCATATCCATCCGCAGAATCGCCGCATCGCCGACGCCGAAGCGAGTCGCAAGCTCGCGCAGCCGGCGCTCGAGCGCACCGGTCACCGGCTCGAAACGGTTGAAGAGGGGCAACACGTAGAGCGGCACGATGAGATTTCCCACGACGAAAAGTGGAAAGGCCCCGATGCCGGCAACGATCGGCCAGCGTTTCGGCGAGCGGCGCAGCGCAAAGCCGAAGAGCATCGCGATGACGGCGGCTAGTGCGCTCGAGATCAGCGCGCCCTTTGCATAGTCGCCGAGCCAGTCACGCTCCGACTGGTCGCTGAGCCCGAAGCGCCGTTCGAGCGCGTAGGCCTCTACGAACGAAACCGGCAGATCCACGAGCGCCAACGCAAGCGATAACCCGCCGAGGTACGCGGCCGGCCGAACCCAGACCGGCAAGGGCCCGGTTTCGCGATCGGCGCGCATGCCGAGCGGTCCGAACGCAAACGCCGCGAATGCGGCCGTATCTCTGAGGGTGCCTGCTACTTCGAGCGCTCTTCGAATGCGCGCGTAGGCCACCGCATCTCTGGGAAGCGGCGCAGATGGAGCGCGCAACTCCACATACGACTCCCACGTGCGCCACGCGACGTAGCCTGCCGCAAAGCCAAGCGCGGCTCCCAATGCGAAGTTGCGGCCCCTCATGCCGTCGCGCTTCGCCGGAGATCGGAAGCGCTCCGCTGCAACGCTAAATGATGGAGACCGTCTCCTTGCCCTGGGGCAGCGCGTCGACCGCTGCGAGCAGACTCTCGGCCAGCCGATCGCAGATCGGGTCGTCCAGCTCCTCGATGCGGCCTTCGTCGGCGAGCATGAGCTTCTTTGGATCGATTGGAACGCGCGCAAAGACCGGAGCCTGCGCAAGCTCGGCGACGCGCTGGGCGTATGACGGCCCGAAAATGTCGTAGCTCGTGCCGGTGTCGGGCGCGACGAAGTACGACATGTTCTCGATGACGCCGAGAACCGGCTTCTTCAGCTGTTGGATGAGATTGGCGGCCTTGCGCACGACCATCGTCGCTAACGCTTGGGGCATTGTCACGAGCACGACGCCGTCGATGGAGAGCGACTGCAGCACGGTCAACGGCGCGTCGGAGGTGCCGGGGGGCAGGTCGATCAGCAAGAAGTCCAGCTCGCTCCAGCGTACCTGTTCGTAGAACTGGCGGATGACGCTCGCGACGATCGGACCGCGCCAGATCATCGCGGTATCCTCGCGATCGGTTAAGAGATTCGAACTCACGATCTCGATGGCGCTGCGCGAGACGGCCGGCCACATCAGCGGCAACGGCTGTCCCTGCGGGTTGGTCTTCACCGGATCCGGCTCGATGACGAGCGGCGTCTGCAGGCCGAAGAGTTTGGGAATCGACGGACCGGTGATGTCGGCGTCGAGGATGCCGACGCGCAGGTTCTTGCGCCGTAATCCGACGGCGAGCATCGCCGTCATCAACGACTTGCCGACGCCGCCCTTGCCCGACATGATCGGGATTGCGTGCGCGATCTTGGCACGGCCGCTGAAGGCGCCGGGGGCAGAACGCGCCGGCCGGCGCGCCTCTTCGGAAATCTTGGGGACGCTTCCGCAGCGGCTCGCCTCGTTGAGCGCCGCAACGATCGGCTCGACACGCAAGCCGTGCGCGCGTGCACCCTGCTCGATCGTCTCGTACTTGCTCACCCCGCATCCGCTGCAGCCCAGGCCAAAGGCGGTGAGAACCTCGGCCGCGATCGGCAGCTCGGCGACCAGCGTCTTGATATTCGTATCCGGAGCGATCTCGAAAACGGGCATGGCTTCCTCGTTCAACCTTCGAACCGCGCGAGGGTATGCAACGGTCAGCGTCGCGCGCGCTCGACGTGCTCGCCGGAGGCTGCGATTCGCCGGTACGCTCGGGTTGGAGCGCCGGCTTACCGATGTTCGTGCAAGCCGCCGCCCGCGGCGCGTACGCCTACGACGAGTCGGGTCGACGCTACATTGACTACGTGATGGCCTATGGGCCGTTGCTCTTCGGTCACACGCATCCGGCGCTGACCACGGGCTTGGATACGCTCGCCGCCGCGGGCTTCGTCTGGGGAGCGACCCACCCCGAAGAGCTGCGCCTCGCCGAGCGTATCCGCCGGCTGCTCCCTTCGATGGAGCGGATGCGCTTCGTCACGACTGGTTCCGAAGCGATGATGAGCGCGATCCGCGTCGCGCGCGCGTTTACCGGCCGCTCGCGCGTTCTGAAGTTTGCCGGAAACTATCACGGGCACTTCGATCTCGCGCTGATCGACGCGGGTGCCTCAGCCGGCAACGGTGCCGCCGGCGGCGGAATTCCGCAAGGCGTACGGCACGACGTGCTGCTCGCGCGGTACAACGATCTCGATTCGGTGGACGACGCGCTCGCGGGGGGCCAGGGCGACCTCGCGGCGATCGTCGTCGAGCCGGTCGCCGCTAATATGGGCCTCGTGCAGCCGGTCGAAGGATTTCTGGAGGGATTACTACAGCGGGCGCGACACGGCGGCGCGCTCTTGATCTTTGACGAAGTGATTACGTGGCTCCGGCTCGGACCGCGCGGCGGACAGGGGCGTACGGCGGTCGTGCCCGATCTTACCGCGCTCGGCAAGATCATGGGCGGCGGTCTTCCAATCGCCGCCTTCGGCGGCCGGCGCGACGTCATGGCGGTGTTAGCGCCGCAGGGCGGTACCTTCACCGGCGGCACGCATGCCGGCAATCCATTCTGCGTAGCAATGGCCCATCGCGTTCTCGATCTGCTCGAAACCCATCCGGAGTACTACGCCGAGATGGAGCGGCTCGCGCGACGCCTCGCCGAGGGCATTCGCGCCGTCCTCGCGCGCCGCGCGCTGCCGTATGCCGTCGTGCAGCTGGAATCCATCGTGGACTTCAAGTTTCGCGCCGGGCCGCCGGCGCAAAACTTCGACGACACGCGCAGCGCCGATCGTGAAGCCTACGCGCGTTACTGCGCGGCGATGCTCGCGTGCGGCGTGCTGCTTCCACCCTCGCAGAACGAGGTGATGTTCCTCTCCGTCGCCCACACGAGCCGGGAGGTTGACGAAACGCTCACCGCGATGGATGAGTCGCTAGGCTGAGGCCGCCGCATTGGCGCCCCAGCGGCGCAGTAAGAACGCGGTTGCGAGCGCGACCGGAATCCCGAAGAAGACGACGTGCCCCATGAGGATGTAGAGGAAGAGCCAGAGTGACGGAAATGGACGGACGATGGCGTGTCCGAGATGGATTACTGCGCGCATGACCGCCATCGCAACGATGCCGAGAAGCGCTCCCGAGAGCACCGGCCTCTCGGTCAGCCAGCGCACGCGGCTCGCAGCGCAGAGGAAGAGCGCCGCCCATGCAATGCTCACGGTAAAGTGCATGAGCGTTCCAAGCGCAGCGCTCTCCCATCCGCCTCGATAGGCGGACGCCCCAAGCGCATTCGAGGCATCCCATTGCATGACCAGGAGCGGCGTTACGCCTTTGACCACGAACGGCTCCGTCACGACCAGATAGAGATCGATCAGGATCGCGCCGCAAAGGCCCGATAGGATCGCGATGGCGTAGACTAGGAGACCGGAGCCTCTCATCGCGAGCTCTGCGGAACCTCGCACGACTCAAATGCGAAATCGTAGACGCCTAATCCGTGACCATCCGGCGAGATCCGCAGAATGTGCTGCCCGAAGCGCGCATTCGTGATGAGGTCGTACGCGCGGCCGGCGTTGACTTGGACGAACGATCGCCCCTGGTCGTCGTAACGAAGATCCTTGCCGGCATCGCTCTTGACAACGGGTTGACCGTCCTGCGTAACGTCCGCACGAATCGAGCCTCCGTTCTCCGGCTTCAACACCGAGACGACTTGGATTGCGTGATAGCGAAGCGCGAGGTAGCCATTGCTCTCACCCGAGACTGCCGCCTGCGGGGTCAAGTGCCAAAAGCCTTGGAGGTAAAGCGCGCCGTCCGCCGGATCGCCGGCCGTGTCGGCATAGTGCGTGTCCTGCGCGGGGTTGTTAAACCCCGATGCGTTCGCGATCGGCCGGCGACCCACGAGCAGCTCCGCTGTGTGCGGATAGCAGACCGCTCCCGGCTTGTCGTAGCTGTCCTGCGGAAGAAGGGCCATGACGGGCGGGAGCCTCACCTGCGGGTTGGCGCTCTTGAGAAGCGCCTGAATTTTCGCTTCGGTCTGCGGATAGCCGCCTTCGCCCAAGACGCTCTCCACCAATCGTCCTCTTTGATCGTAGAGGTACTCGTGCGGCCAAATCGCGTTCCCGTATCGTTTCCAGATCGTGAACGAATCGTCAAGCTCGATGGGCCAGACCACGCCGAGCCGCTGCGCGGCGCTCTCGACGTTGGCCCGCTCGGCCGAAAAATCGAACTCGGGCGTGTGCACGCCGACGATGACGAAGCCGTCGTCATGGTAGCGGCGATACCATTCTCGCAAGTATGGGAGCGTGCGTAGGCAGTTGAGACACGTATACTCCCAAAAGTCGACCAGGACGACTTTGCCTTGCAGTTCCGTCGGCGTTATAGGCGAACTGCCGATCCAGCCGGCGCCGCCATCGAAGCTTTGAAGCTGGTCGCTTCCGCTTGCACCGAGCGGGCCGAAGACGCAGGCGGATAGGATCGCCGAGACGAGGAAAAGGCGCGCCGCTCGCACAGGATGATAGCGAGCGACGCGCCCTTCGGGTGACTGACCCCTAGATCTTCACTTGTGCGTTGAAGTAGAGGTTGATCGGCGGCGGCGGCCCACCGATCGCGTCGTTGTTTGCGCCGGCCGGCGTATAGCTCTGCTGCCACGGCGTGCGTGCACCATTGGCTTTGAAGTCGTTGATGCCCGTACCGTTGTAGAAGTTCGACGGATAGAGCGTGCTGTTGAGCGTGCCCGCCGCCGGAGAGTAACCGCAGATCACGTTGCTCGGCGGATTGGCCGTCGTCCACGGCGCCGTGGAGCCGCCCATACACACGTGGAAGAGGTTCGCACCGAGCAGATTCAGCTTCACGGTTGGGGTCAGGTCGTATGAGACCTGGAGGTTCCCGACGAGCGAGCTGGGCTGCTGGTAGTTATCGAATGCGAAGTTCCCCGTCTGCGGGTTGGGAACGTAGAGATACGTGAACGGACTCGCGCCAGCCGAGGATAGGTAGAGGTAGTTACACTGGAGCGGGTTGGTCTTGGGAGAGAGCTTCGTGATCCCGGTGGTCGCCGAGTTCGCGATACACGTCCGCGGATCGACACCGTTGACGTCGAGCGGACTGCCGTAGAAGCCGCCCGTCTGGAAGTTCAAGCTAGGCGTAATCGCCAGCTTATCGTGACGCCAGTTGACGAGCAACGAGGATACGATCGGCGAGATGTAGCTAGACAGCCCACCGTTGAGGTTCGGAGCGATTGCTGTCGAGTAGGGGTTGAACCAACTGCCGGTGTTCAAGAGCCCCTGCGGCGACTGGTTGTAGTACGGGTTCAGGATTGTATCGTAGCCTTTGACGATCTTGCCGTTCTTGGTGTTGCACGCAACGCCCGTGCCGGCCTGATAGCAGGGAGATCCCCCGCCCATCTTGGTCAGCTGGTTGTATCCCGCGATCGCCTGGTTGAGCGCTACGAGCTCGCTGGTGACGACGCCGCCCGTGCTCAACGGTACGTTCTGGAACATGACCTTCGAGCTGGTATAGGTGAAGGCCAACTGTCCCGAGAGCCCGTTGCGGGTGAAGTCGCCCTTGTTGAACTGGAACTCGGCGCCTTCGTTGCGGTTCACGCCAACCGGGACTTGCGTCACGAAGTTGGAGCCGATGAACGTTTGCTGCTGCCAGTTCGAGACCCAAGTATAGAACGGTGAGATCTTCATGCTCATGTCGGTGCCGCGGAAGTGCTGCTCGTACGAGAGATCGTACTGACCCGACGAGATGCCCGGAATCGGGTGGAACGGCGAGTAGAACCCGAGGTTCATCGTGTTGTTCCACACCGAGCGGTCGTCGCCCGACAAGCTTGAGTATTGTACCGAAGCCGAGATGGGCGGCTGCGTGTACCGGCCCGCCGAGATACGCCAGACGACGTCCGGATTCTCGGTGTAGGTGGCCGAAACGCGCGGCTCCCAGTAGTTCAGCGAGTACGAGCCCGGCGAGGTCGCCGAGAAGTTCGGCGCTTGAACGCCGTCCTGCACGGTGCCGTTGGGGTGAACCCAACCGGTGTGCGGGCCCGCGGGGTGAAGCAAGGTTGCCGCCGTGTCGCAGTCGCCATTGACGTACTGTGCTGAAGCGGGCGGTGGCGAGCCCGGCGGCAACGCATGCAGCAACACTTGGTTGGTCGATGCGTAGACGCAGGTGTAGTTCGCCGTCATGCTTGCATAGAATGCATCGGCCGCCGTAGCGGAGTCCGGCAGATCGTACGTGAAGTTGTCGTACCGGATCGCCGCATTGATCAGGAACCGGTCGTTCGGCCGGAACTGATCTTGAACCGAGAAGTTGGTAAAGAGCGGCTTGACGGTGTTATACGAACCCGTCGCGTTTCCGCTCCACAGGCTATCCCACGAGGCGCTTGCGGGCCCTCCGAAACCGGTGGGGCCGGCCTGCGCTCCGCTGATCCACGTGGGATTCACGTTACACGCCGCGTTGAACGTTTTGGCGCAGTTGTACTTGACGCCTGAAGAGGTAACGCCCTTAGCGTCCACGTTGTAGTAGCAGTCGTTGACGACTGCGGCACACGTCTCACCGTTCAACGGGTTGAGCGCTAAGCAGATCTGCTTGGCGCCGGTCGTCGGGTCGTAACACGTGTATCCGCCCGTTCCGCCCGCCGACATATAGCCGATCGGCGAGCCGCCCTCGCAACCGCCTAAGCACCCCGAGTAGGCCGAGGAGTTATTGAAGCGGATGACGCCCGAGGTCGTGTAGTTACCGTCGACGCTCACCAGGTTTTGGTCGTTGAGCTGATCCTGGAAGTCCAGCGCGCCACCCGAGGTGTGGGCGATGAGATCGTACTGTGCTGAAGGCGTCGTGGGCGTATATTCGGCAACGCCGTTCGCGCCGAAGCCCGGGCTCAGCTGCAGCCAGTCGGAGTAGAAGGTATAGCCATACGCGCGGAGATAGGCCGATTGGCTGAGCGCGTAGGTATACTGGAGCTTCGTGACACCGGTGTCGTTCCGGATTGTTGCGAGCGAGTCGTCGTTGAGCGGAATCTGACCGTTAAAGGCGTGCGCCGGCGTATCGGGAGCCATGTAGACGCCCGGAGCCTTCGTGCCCGCCGGCGTCGCGACGACCGATCCGAAGGGAACGTTGTACGCAACGTTATCGCCGTAGCCGAAGTAAGTCGGTCCGCAGGCCAGCGAGCCGACGTACTTGTTCGGCGGCGCGCAGAGATACGGACCAGCCGGCAGCCCCAGCGACTGCAGATAGAACTGGTTGGGCTGCAGGAACGAGAGGATCTGCTGCGCCGCGCCCGGCGGAGAGTTGCAGCCGTTGACCGTCAGTCCCGGAGCAAGCGTTTCGGGACCGCAGACCGGCGGCGCGTACTTCGTGCCGTAAAGCGTGGTGATGAACTGGTTGATACCCGGGCCCATGTCGTCGGGACTCGAGTAGAAGTAGTTCGCGAGCGCCGAGCCGCTCCATAAGAGCTGAACGTCGTCGCGCAGACCGTTGGCCTTGGGAATGCCCATGTGCAGGTTGACCACGTCTTCGCGGTCGGCAACCTGCATCGGACTGGCCGAAATGCCGTTGTAGTAGCCCCAGCATCCCTGATCGGGGAAGTCCGGTTTGGCTCCATAGAGCGAGCACATCGGCTTGACGCCCTGGCCCGTGGCCGTGATGCAGGTGACGCAGGTATCGAGAACCTGGTTGCTGCCGAAGCCGTAGCCGAGGAAGTCGCCGTCGGTGGTACCTGAGAAGATACCGC
The DNA here is from genome assembly GCA_963754565.1 of Vulcanimicrobiota bacterium. Taxonomy (GTDB): domain Bacteria; phylum Vulcanimicrobiota; class Vulcanimicrobiia; order Vulcanimicrobiales; family Vulcanimicrobiaceae; genus Cybelea. Next base: position 91,118 of record CAVWGL010000004.1, read on the forward strand.
CCGGCGTCATATAACCGGCGCCGTTCGAGTTATCGAAGGCGCGATAGACTTGGTTGTAGCCGAGCAGGCCGACGTAGTAGCTGAAGGTACGATCGGGGGTCGAACCGCCGATCTCAACCTGGGCCTGATGGTAGTACTGCGGCGTCGCGATGCCAAGATTGGCAGTTGCGAAGCCCGGGAACGTACCCGTCTTGATGACCTGGTTGATGAAACCGGAGGTCCCGGCTGACGCGATCGAGGCCGGTCCGCCGCCCGTGTAGACCTGGAGCTCCGAGAGACCGTTGGTCGATTCAGTCGAGGCGTTGTAGTTATCGAACGACCGGTTTAGCGGAATGCCGTCGTACTCGAAGGCCGTGTAGTACGAGTTTTGGCCGCGGACGTAGGCAGCGTTGAAGTCCCAACCCATGCCGCCCTGCGATACCTGAACGCCGGGAACCGACGCCATCGCCGAGTAGGCATTGTTGAGGTTGCCGCCGCCGCCCAGCGCCGCTGCTGCAGCCGCCTGTGCGGAGTTGACGCTGTACAGATCGGCGCCGACGCCCGATTTGACGAGCGAGGAGCCCGCTTGCGACGTCACGTGTGCGATCGTCTGGAGCGTCTTAGCCAACCTGTAAGAGACCTGTTGCGTCTGGTCCGCAAAGACCACGACGCCAGGGATCGAGGTAGGTTGATACCCCGACTTCGAGAGATTCATTGTATACGTATCGGGAGCCAGCGCGAGGATCGTAAAATGACCCCCAGCGTCCGTCGTAACGGCCCGGGTTTGCGAGGGCGATACGGCTTCCACTTGCGCGCCGGCAAGCGGAGCCCCGGCCGAGTCGGTGACCGTGCCCGCAATGTTACCGGTGACGCCTGCCAGTGTCCATGTTTCCTGGAACAAGAATGTCGCCAGAAGCAAAAGCAGCACGCTCGCGACGCGGAGCGTACGGTGCAGTTTCATGTTATTCTTCCTCTTTGGTTTCTTCCTCACTTCGAAGAGTGCGCGCCGTTAGGCGCGATTGCATGACCTTGCAAGCCTATCGAGATGCGACCTTTTGATAGTTATTGAGAGATGCCGCCAGAGTGCCGGTTTCGCATTAGCGATTTTCAACATCTTAAAGGATTATCAAAAAGAATGAGGCTTCTAATCGTCCAGAAGCTTTGCGATTTCCTGAAGACGCCGAAGGTTTGGCCGTTTTATTCTAGAGGCTACCATGGCATCGGGAATGGGACGTCAGATATTGAGGATGCTGCACCGGGTTAACAAACCCGAGCGGCTGGCGACGATGCCGGGCATCGATTCGATCTGCCGCAACATGGCCAGTTCGAATCCACGCAACGCGCTCGAAAAGCTCGTTCGCAACGCGCTGCCGGGCGACGATGAGAAAACCGCCGCGCTGCGTGCCGCGATTTTCGATGCCGATTTCAAACGCGTTGCCGGCAACGCCGAACTGGCGCAGCGGCAAGGCATCTCCCGGCGTCACTTTCAGCGGCGTCGCGCTCGGGCGGTAGCCGCGATGGCCGGCTACGCGCGCATGCTGTCGGGCGGTGAAGAGATCTCTGCTCCGGCCGCCGTCCCCGCACGTGAGTCGTGGCGTTTTAGGCAAGAGTTGGCCGCATTTCTTGCGGCCCGCGATCGAGGAAACGCGCTCGAGATGCGTTGCGTCGCGAGGAACCTTTTACGATTGGCAGGGACCGCGAAGGCGAGCGCACTCGCTCGGTCGCTCCTTTGCGACGCCAACGCGCGTCTCGGGGCGGAAGAAGCGTGCGCGCCGGGTAACCCGCCACGCGATAGCGTTATCGGCTATCCGCGTCGCCGTTGGGATCGAATCGCCGAGGACCTCGCGCGGGCTCGCCGCCTCGTGCGACGACGCGAATGGAGTAGCGCGCGGAGCCTCGCGGCGCAGAGCTGGGATCGTTGCGAGCGGCTAGGATTCGGCGGGTTGTCGGCGGTGGCGGCGGCCGTCGTCGGCGCCGTCGAGGATGTGCACGGAGATCGCGCCGGCGCCGAACGCTGGCGCGCGCGCGCGATAGAACGTCTTCTGCCGACGCAAGATCGCTTGCTGGCAGGCAGCCTCTTCCCGCGGACGGCCTACGGCGGGTGGCAGGGTTCGGACCGCTTGCTCAAAGCCGTGCTTTACGAGCGGCTTGCGTTGATGGTGCCGCAGATGGTTGGCGAGAGTCCGCACCGGCGCGCAATGGTCGAAAACTGGCTGGCTACCGTCGTTGACGCGGCCAGTCTCAAGGATTTCGGGGGCGACGATCTTGCGATAGCGGCGGCGGCGCTGGTGCAAAGCGATTGCGTCTTCGTACGGTATGCCGACGCGATTCGCTTGCCCGTTGCGGAGATGCTGACCTTAGCCATCGTGGCGCTGACGGGCCTTTCATGGAAAGCCGTCTTTGCAGCCGTAGATCAAAAACTGGTGATGTCTTCAGCACTCGCTGTGTCACAAAGCGCGGTTGCCGAACATTTGAAGGTTAATGTACGACGCTCGGAGCGAGACGGAGGGCCAATCGAAGATCTCACCGATCTACGAGTTCGGATCCTTTCGCTTCGACCCGGCACGGGGGCTGCTCTCGACAGGCAAGGCGATCGTGCCTCTTCCCGGGCGCCTGACGCAGCTGCTGGTTTTGCTCATTCACTCGAACGGTAACGTCATAGATAAGGAGACGATCGCTTCGGAGATTTGGCCCGACTGCGCCGTAAGCGACGGTAATCTGTCGCAGCACGTCTACATGCTGCGACAGCTCCTCGTCGAGCGCGCGCGGGACCGTGCGTGTTTGGTAACGGTCCGAGGGAAGGGCTACCGGTTCGTCGCGCCGGTTAGCGTTGTCGGCCCGAAGTTAGCCGATCCCGACGCCTACGCGCTCGACGATCGCGCGGACGAACTCCTGAGCGGGAGCCCGGAGGCGCTCCATCACTATTGCCGCGGCTCCTACCTGCTAGAACAACGAACCGCGAACGGGCTCTGCGCTGCCGCCGAAGAGTTTGAAGTAGTGCTGCGAATCGACAGAGAGCACGTGCCGGCGCTCATCGGGCTTGCCCGCGCGTACGCCTACATGGCCGAGTCTTGCTATGCTCCCGCCTCCTACGCATTTCCAAGAGCGAAGGCCGCAATCGTACGCGCGCTGGAAATCGATCCGTCGTGCGCCGAGGCCCGCGCGGCCCTCGGCATCAGCTCGCTCTTTTGCAGCTGGGACTGGGCGGCGGCGGAGCGGGAAATCGGGACGGCCATCGCGCTCGATCCCAAATCCACGGCCGTTTACACCTGCGCCGCGTGGTTCTATATCTGTAAAGGGTCGAGCGATAGAGCTTTGCAGGAGATGCAGCGGGCACTTCGAGTCGCGCCTTCGTCGCCGGCGTTGCAGCTGTTTCTAGCGCGAATCTTTCTTCATACGGGCCAGTATCGCAGGTCTATCGACGCATTCTCCGCCCTGTTGGAGAGCGGTCCGGACTTCTCGATGGCCCGGCGTCACCGCGTGCAGGCTTTCCTCTTGAACGGGCAGCCTGATGAGGCGCTCGCCGACCTATTGCTGCTCCCCCAAGATCGAGCCGAAGAGGTTGCGGTACGTCTGCCGTTGCTCGGCCGCGTGTATGCCGAGTGCGGAGAGGTCGAACGCGCCGAGAGCATCTACCGCGCCTTGATCGAGATAGCGCGCACCGACTACGTCGCGGGCTTCAATCTGGCAACGATTGCCGTCGGTCTCGGTCGCATCGAAGAGGCTTTGGCGCATCTCGAACGCGGCGTCAAGGAGCACGAGCCCGCCTTGCTGATGCTGCGCAGCCTGCCGTGGTTCGGACCTCTCGAGCAACGCTCGCGTTTCAAAGCGGTGCTGCGAGCGATCTGGCCTCCTTCCCTGCTCTCGAGCATACCGGCTAGGACCTACTCTCGCGCGGCTACCGGATAGACGGCGGGGCTGCGAAGGCCGTTAGCGTCGACGCTGCGCACGCCGACAACGTAATCGTCTTTCGAGACCGGCACGGTCGCCTGCAATACGTCGCCGACGTCTTTGGCGTGCTGCCATTGTGCCGCATCGGTAGCCCGCCAAACGATCTCGTAGGAGACGGCATCGGCGGCGCGCTTCCATTGCAGCGTCGAGTCATAGCCGAGGTGCGCGAGCACCATTTTTGCGTCCCCGGGCGGCGCGGGTCCGAACGCTAGCGTTCCTAAAGCGGCGACGTTCGCCTGGGTGGCGCGGCGCAGGTACTGCCAATCCATGAACTGCGGAAGGTCGCCGTACTGCACTCCGTCTTGTACGCGAACGTCCTGATGCTGGTGCGTGAAGTTCTCGTGCGGCTCGACGAAGCGCACGGCGGCGGAGAATCCCGCATCTTGAAACGATTGCTGGTCGCCGCCGCGCAAGAAGCGATCGGAGCGAAAGATCTGCCTCACCGAGAAATCCGGGAGGTAAACGGGCACGATCTCGGCGATGAAACGCGAGAGCTCGCGCGAAGGGGAGTCGTTCTCCGAGCCGACGAGGTTGACTCGCAATATGTCGGTCCCCACCGGCAGCGCTTGGCTAAAGACGCGGATCACATCGGGCTCCGAGTTGCCGTCGCCACCCACGGAGTTTCCGATGATATCGTTGTTGAGCACCGCGAGCACCGGTGCGTGACGAGCGGCCAGCTCGCGCGCGTAGTGGTCGCTGCCCCACAAGCCTAACTCTTCGCCGTCGAAGCAAGCAAAAATGATGGTGCCGCGAAAACGCGTGCCGGCCATGACGCGCGCCGCCTCCAGAACCGCCGCGACGCTCGAGGCGTTGTCGTCGGCGCCTGGCGCGATTCCCGCCCCATCGGTGCAATGGCCGTCGCAGTCGTCAAAGTGACTCGACATGACGTAGATTCGCCCCGGATCGCTTCCGCGCAGCGTCGCGATTACGCTCGACTCTTCAACCGCCCGCGGCGTTCGTGGCGTCTGGGGCTGCAAAAACGTATCCAGCTCGACGCTCATTCGCCCACCCGCGTGCTCGGCGACGTCGGTAAACTGCCCTGCGATCCAGTCGCGCGCGCCGAAGACGCCGTGCTCTCGCGTCGAACTTCGTTCGGAGAAATCGTTGCGCGTGCCGAACGCGACCAGGTGCTCGACCGAGCTTCTCAACCGATCGGCGCGCACGGCATCCACCATCGAGGCGATCGGTGCGTAAGGGGATTGGTCGGCCAGGGGCGACGGATTGGCCGCGCCGAGAAGAAGCGCGGCGCCCAGCGCGCAGGCAGTACGTCGGGCGCAAGGCAGGGTTGGCATCCTCATGGCGCAACGTTGTACGAGGCCGTGCAAACCTCCTGATACCGGTGCCCGAGCCCGCCGTCTACGTCCTCATCTGCAGCGACGGATCGCTCTATACCGGAGCGACGGTAAATCTCGCGCGCCGTCTGGCGGCGCATCGCCGGCGTAAGGCGGCAAAGTATACTCGCGGCCGGCTTCCGGTGAGGCTGGCGGGATGGTGGCATCCGCCTACCTTCGCGCTGGCAAAGTCGCAGGAAGCGCGCTTCAAGCGCCTTCAGCGCGGTGCCAAACTCGCCGCGCTGCGCGGCGGCATCGTCTACGGGTGCGTCGTGCACCGTCAGCCGGAGGCCGAGGTCCCAACGGCCGAGGCGTAGACCGCGCGCGTTACCGCGTGGATCGCTGCATAGGAGGCGCCGTAATCGTATGCGTCCTTCGTCATGATCGCCAGGATCAGCGGCGATTCGCCGAATGGCTCCACGATGGCGATGTCGTTACGCGTTCCCTCGATCTCGCCCGTCTTGTTTGCAACCGCGACGTGCGGCGGAAGCGCCGCGGGAATTGCGTCACGATCGGTTTGCCGCAGCATGACTTTCACGATGGCCGTACAGTGCTGGGGCGAAACGATCGTGGGGGTTCCCTCGTGCGCGCCGAACTCGATGAGATAGAGCAGCCGCCCCATGTCGGCGGGGGTCGAGACGTTGTCGTTATGGTGCGCGATCGCGGCATAGTCGAGAAACTTGCGCGCCAGGTGGGTTCGATGCATGCCTGCGCGGTCGGCTGTCGCGTTGATCTCGTCGACGCCGAGATAGCCGATCAACAGGTTGGCGGCGGTGTTGTCGCTGAGCGTGATCGCCGGAACGATGAGCTCCGCCACCGTGAAGCTCTGGCCATCCTTAGCGCCGGCCATAAAGTCCGAACCGCCGATGAGGTCGCTGCTGCGGAAGACGATCGTGTCGTCCAAAACGCCGGGCTGCCTCTCTTCGAGCGAGTACGCCGTCGTCACGACTAGCACTTTGATGATCGAGGCGGTTGGAAAGTGCACGGTGGAGTTGTATGAGGCAAGCGGTGCTTTGGGGGCAAGCGTGCGCGCATAAACGCCGAGGGTCCCCGGCATCTGCGACGCGATAGTATGGAGTCTTCTTTTCAGCGATGCGCCGAAGGCCGGCGCTGCAACGAGCACCGCACCGGCGGCGCCTAAGAACGCGATGCGTCTCACGAGCCGGTTCCCTGATAGTGGCGCAAGCCGAAGAGCCAAAAAACGTAGGCGGCCCCGAACCACGCCAAGCCGATCGCCGGCGTAAGCAGGCCGACGGCCGGGTTGAGGTGCAATCCCACGTCGGTCTTTTGCAAAAAATACGTTGCCGGGAAGTAGTTCATGAAGGCAAACGGCAGCACGAAGGCCAGCACGATTCGCACGCCGCGCGTATAGATGCTAATCGGATAGCGCGTGAAATCTTGCTCGAGCGACATAACGGCCCAGCGCAGCGTGTCTACGCGAATGAACCAGAACGAGCAGGTTGCGATGACTAGCGAGATTCCGAGGTCGATGAGCGCGCCACCGATGACGATCGCGGGAACGAACAGCACGAACACGAGGTCGACGCGGACGCCCGCGGCATAAGTCGCCAGCGCGAGCGTCGCAACCGCGAGAACGAGTGAATCGGGGACGATCTGCTGCGGCACCGTCAGCACCTGAAAGAGCGTATCGAGCGGTCGCACGAGGAAGCGGTCGAAGCGGCCTTCGCGTACGTACTCGGGAACGCTCACGACGGTGAAGAAGAGCGTATTGTGCAGCTCGTGACCGGCCATCCAGAGCGCGTAAAGAAAGAACATTTCGCGGAAGTTCCAGCCATTCATCGATGGAAAGTGCATCATCGTGACGTACAGCGCGCCGAGTGCGACGCCGTGATAGACAATCGCGAAGACGAACCACATGATGAAGTTGGCGCGATACTCGAGCATCGTGAGCAGGTTGATGCGCCAGTACTGGGCATACGCACCGAGCATGGCCGGGCGGTTCGCTGCAACCTGAGGGCAACCCGCCCCGGTTTAGCCCGGTACACGGGATCGATCAGAGGTTCCTCAACATGTCAACCGCAGTAGACCGCTCGCCAGTCTTTTCCGTCGTGCCGGCGGCGCAGCGCGCCCACGCCGATCACGGCTGGCTCGACACGTACTATTCCTTTAGCTTCGCCGATTATTACGATCCGGAGAATACGAACTGGGGCGCGTTGCGGGTCTTCAACGACGACCGCATTGCGGGAGGGACCGGCTTTCCGCCCCATCCGCATCGCGATATGGAGATCGTCACGTACGTACTCTCCGGCGAGCTGGCGCACCGCGACAGCATGGGCAACCACGGCGTCGTCGGACCCGGGGGCGTACAGTTCATGAGCGCGGGTACGGGTGTCCGCCACAGCGAGTACAACAATAGTGCCGTCGCGCCGCTGCATCTCGTCCAGATGTGGGTGCTTCCGGGGCGGTTGGGAACGCCGCCCTCGTACGGCGAGATGGCCTTCGCGCCCGGCGATCGCCTGAACCGTTGGCTCGACGTCGTCAGCGGAGTGCCTGCGGTAAGTGCCCCGATACGAATCACGCAGGAGGCGACGTTCAAAGTAGCGCGTCTGGACGACGCGACCGTCGAGACGGAGCTTGCGCCGCAGCGGTACGGATTTCTCTTCGTTGCCGGCGGCGGCGTCACGGCCAACGGCCATCGGCTGAATGCAGGTGACGCGGTGCGCCTCTACGACGTTGGGAGTTTAAGCATCGGCGGAGATGGCGAGGTTGTGCTTTGGGACTTGCCTAAGGCGCCGTAAAGAGGTTGGTCGCCGACCACGCTAGCCGCCCTGGATAACTACCCGGTTCGAAGCAGCGCGCCATACCACTGAGGCGAGCGCGGCGAAGAGCACCAGCCACATGATCTGTACCGCGATGCACAATGCCCATTGTGAGGCCGGAATGATGCCGACGTAGATCAGCAGCGGCGTCGAATAGATGGCCGCAAAGGGAAGCGCAAAGACGAGACGCCCGAGTAGTCCGGGAAAGAAGGTGAGCGGAATAATCTGTCCCGAGAGAAGATCGGAGGTCCAGCGCACGATCAGCTGCGCCGCGAAGGTCTCCAGCGTCCAGAACGCGATGCAGTTCATTAGGAAGTTCAAGAAAAAGTTGACGCCGTAGCCAACCGCAAAGGCCAGCAAGAATGCCGCGAAGGTGGCGGGCGGCGGTACGTCGATGCGCACGAGCAAGAGCGCGCATAGGATCGACGGGATCACCAGCAGTGCGTGGAGCGCCGTTTGGCCGAGTCCGTCGCTAAAAAAGTAGAACGGAACGCTGATCGGCTTCATCAAATCGGTCGCAATCGTCCCTTCCCGGAGCTTTTCGCGAATCAGCCGCGTGGCATCCACTTCGAGGATCAGCGACATCAACATCGCAACCGTCGCGTACGTGATCATGCTGTGCAGCGGCAGCCCGACGGGCGCGGCGTTCTGTGCGTAGAGCGCCGTCCAGAGCGACCTTAAAATGTAGACACGCAGAACCAGCGAGCCGATCTCGGCGAACACCTCAACGCGATAGGTGGCCTCGCGCGCGAAGGCCTTCTTCGCGAACTCGAGGTACGGAAGCAGGCTCGTCGCCAACCTTGAGGTTCCTAACCGCCCCGCTGCCGCTTGATGGCCTCCTGGCGGCGATGCTCCATCTCTTCGAGCTCGAGCATCATGACGTCGACGACCTTGTCGACTTCGGCGACCTGCGTCGGCGGCGGCTCCTCTCCCGAACGCCGCACCGGGGGCTTGACGTTACGATGCTCCTCGAGGATCGAATCCTGCGCGTGCGCTTTTCGCAAGAACTTGGAGTAGGTCTCGGCGGCACGAGCGCGCACGTCGTTTCCGCCGTCGAGATTGAATACGTCGGCGTAGAACTGCATCTTCGCGTGAATCTCGGGCGCCTTCTCGGGCGGATAGATCCCCGCGGGATCGCCGAAGGCGATGTGCAGCATCGGAACGCTGGAGCCTTTGTGCACGCGAGCCTTCACGTGCACGATGGCCCCCAGCGCAATGCCGCAGCCTTCTTCCAAAATCGCGCCGTTGAAGATTCTCGCGCCGCTGGCGACGAAGCAGCCGTCAGCGATGTTCGCCCCGACGACGTAGGCGTGCGGACCGATGATGCAGCGGCTGCCGACCTTCAGCGGAAACTGCAGGACGCTTCCGCCACTGGCGCGCAGGACGGCGTGTTCCATCACGACCGTATCGGAGCCCAACGTCAGCGGCGCGCCCTCGGCAATGATGACCGCGCCGTGCAGCACCGCGCAGCCGGAGCCGATGGTCACCTCGCCGGATATGGTTGCGGTCGGAGCGACGTAGGCACTCGAGTGAACCTTCGGTCTCTTCGCACCGCTCGATAGAATCATGACGCGCCCTCCTTCGGCCGGCCTTCGTATCCTTCGATGTAGATTCGCCGAATGATCGACTCCAAGTCCGGCTCCTCTAAGCTCACGTCTTCGACGCTGTAGCGCTCACTCGCTTGTCGTACCAGCCTATCGGCCCGCTGCAGATTGCGATCGAAGCGAAAACGCGCGAGTGAATCCTCGACGCCGGTGAGCTCCGCCCCGTCGAGTGCTGGGCGGCTGATGGGCGCGCTAAAGCGCACGACGAGCGTCCGGAAGCGTCCGTACTCGCTTTTAATGCGCTCGATATCGCCGTCGTAGATGAGCGTCCCTCGATCGATCAGAACGATGCGCCGGCAGAGTCGCTCCACGTCGGCGAGGTCGTGCGTGGTCAAGACGATCGTCGCTCCGCGCTCGGCGTTGATTCGCGCGATGAACTCGCGGATCGCCTCCTTGGCGACCACGTCGAGCCCGATCGTCGGCTCGTCCAGGTAAACGACCCTCGGACTGTGCAAAAGGGCCGCCGCAAAGTCCCCGCGCATGCGTTGTCCGAGCGAAAGCTGTCGAACCGGCGTGCGTAGGAAGTCGCTCATCTCGAGGATCTCTACGAACTCGTCGAGATTACGCCGGTAGCGGTCGCGCGGAATACCGTAGATCGCCCGCAGCAGCTCGAACGATTCCACCAGCGGCAGATCCCAATAGAGCTGGCTGCGCTGACCGAAGACGACGCCGATGTTACGCGCGTTCTCTTTGCGGCTCTTCCAGGGAACGAGGCCGGCGACACGCACCTGGCCGGAGGTGGGCACGAGTATTCCGGTGAGCATTTTGATCGTCGTGGACTTGCCCGCGCCGTTGGGTCCGATGTAGCCGACCAGCTCTCCGGGCTCCAGCGAGAACGTTACGTCGTCAACCGCAACGCGCTCTTCATACGCGCGCGAAAAGAGCGAACGCAGTGCGCCGAGGGGACCCGGCGCGCGTTTGGGGGTGCGGAAGACTTTGCGCAGGTCGCGCGCTTCGACGATTGGCAGGAACCCGCGATTCTCCACTGCGTAATCTCTCCCCCGGTGATCGTAACGATATCGAACGAGTATGGCTCGGGCGCGGTTGCAATCGCGCAACGGGTCGCCCGCGTGCTGGATTACGACTACGTAGACCAGCAGCTTCCGGTCGTGGTTGCTACCGCTTTGGGCATCACGTTGGAGGCGGTCGATGCCAGCGAAGACTCGCAGCAAACCCTGGGCGAGCGGCTCCTCAATAGTCTCGAACGCGCTACGCCCGAACTGGCCGAGGCATCCGCCGTCGAGCCGCTGGACGAGGAGGTCGTCGCAGCGGTACAGAGCGCGGTGCGACAGCACGCGGCGAAAGGCGATTGCGTGATCGTAGGACGCGGCGCGTCGGCCATTCTCGGTTCTCGTCCCGACGTGCTGCGCGTCTTCATGTACGCGCCTCGCGAGCGGCGCATCGCGCACGTTTCGGAAAGAACCGGGGTTTCGCGGCACGTCGCGGAGGCGGAGGTCGAGCGTCTCGATCGCGCGCGCACCGCTTACATCCGCCAGTGGTACGGGCTTACCTTCGGCGATCTGCGCAACTACGATCTCTCCCTCGACACCTCCAAGCTCGACGTCGCGCAGAGCACTGCCGCGATCGTCGCGGCAGTGCAAGCCCGCACTTGAAGATCCATGCGGCGCTGCGCTATCGCGATTTTCGCTTGCTCTGGATCGGGTTGCTGGTCTCGAACCTTGGCACCTGGATGCAGTTCACCGCCATGGGGTTCTTTGTGGCACGAATGGCCGGCTCCGCGCATCAGGCGGCGCTCGATCTCGGCATTCTAGGCGCGGCGCGCGCCGTTCCCGTCCTGCTTCTTTCGCCCCCGGCCGGAGTCATCGCCGATCACCTCCCGCGCCGGCGCGTCTTGCTCGTCACGAATTTAACGATGGCGTTGGCCGCGCTGCTGCTGGCGTTGCTCGCGACGGCGCACGCCTTGAACCTCGCCGGCCTGGTGCTTCTCTCTGCGCTGAACTCCGGGGCAAACGCCGTCGATTCGCCGACGCGGCAGAGCTGGGTGCCGCTGCTCGTGGATCGCCGGTACATCGGAAACGCCATCGGTCTCAACTCGGTCGCGTTCAACGCGCCGGCGGTCATCGGGCCGGCGATTGCCGGTCTGCTCATCGTCTGGATCGGCGTCTCGGGCGCGTTCTATTTCAACGCCGCAGCGACGCTCGCCGTCGTCGTGGCGGTTCTGATGATGAGACCGGCGCCTCCATTGGTGAAAGAACGCGAACCCATGCTGCGAGCAATGCGTGAAGGAATCGTATTTCTCGTCCGCCATCCCGCGCTGCGCTGGATCGTGCTGGGGCAACTCGCAACGGCGATCTTGACGCGGCCGTACAGCCAGCTCGTCGCCGCCTATGCGGTGAACATCTTACATGCCGGCGCGCGCGGCTTAGGTTGGGCCGTCTCCGCCATCGGCGCGGGCGGCTTCGGCGGCGCGCTGCTTACCGCCTACTTCGCGCAGCGCGAACGGCGCGCGAGCCTTTGGCTCCAGTCGGCGCTGCTCATGTCGAGCGGCGTTCTCGCGCTTGCCTTCGTCCCGTCGCTGAGGCTTGCGATCCTCGTGCTCTTCCTAGTCGGCGTCGGAACGATGGCCTTCATGGGAGCGACGAATACGCTGATCCAGATACTCTCGCCGGATGAGGTGCGCGGTCGCGCCCTCTCGGTCTACACGATGATTGCCATCGGCATCGTGCCGCTGGGTTCGCTGGTGGACGGCGCCATCGCCGCCGCGATCGGGCTTCGCGAGACGTTCGCTCTGGCCGGCGCCCTTTGCGCGCTGTTCTTTCTGGCGATCTGGGCGTTGGCGCCGATTCTCCGCACGGTGTAAGGCTCCTTACCAAAAAGAAGCGAGTCGCTTGTGTGCGACTCGCTCGTGGACTCCGTCAGACCGGCGGAGTCGGGGAATAGAAAAACCGCAGTCTTTTAGGCTGCGGCTTTCTTCCGCCGTACTTTTCTGCGAACGGCCTTGCGCGCTACTTTCTTACGGACTGCCTTGCGCGCGACTTTGCGGCGAACGACCTTGCGGGCGACCTTCCGGCGAACCTTCCTGCGAACGATCTTCCGGGCCACCTTGCGGCGCACCGCCTTGCGAACTAGTTTCCGGCGGACCTTCTTACGGACCGCTTTGCGAACCAACGCCGCGACGACCGCTTTCTTTACGGCCTTCTTGCGTGCGGCTTTTCGAACTGCCATCGTTGGTACGTGTTTCCTTTCTCTGGTCAACAAGCGACCAGGGTTATTGCCTTCCTTATACAGTATTAGCCGCTGCAATGCAAGTTTTTGCCGAGGACGGCACGCGCGTCGACGCGCGCGTTAACGGACGAGAGCACCGCAACACGGTCGTTTTGATCCACGGTTTTCCCGTCTCTGCGAGCATTTGGGACGCGCAAGATGCGCTCGCTGCGGACGCGTGCGTCGTCCGACCGGATCTTCGCGGCGCCGGCAATTCGAGTGCGCCGGAAGGCCCGTATCTCATGGAATCGCTCGCCGCCGACGTCGCGCTGGTGCTCGATTCGCTCGGCATCGAGCGCGCCTCGCTGGTCGGTCATTCGATGGGCGGATACGTTGCGTTGTCGTTCGCGCGCATGTTCACCGAGCGAGTCGCGGGGCTGGCGTTGGTGGCAAGCCGCTTGCGCGCCGACACGCCGCAAGAGGCGGAGGCACGGCGGCAGCTAGCCGATCGCGTGGAGGGCGAAGGCAGCATCGAACCCGTCATCGACGGCCTGGCGCGATTGTTCGCGCCGAGCACGCTGGAGCACCGGCGCAGCGTCGTCGATTGCGTGTACGAGATCGCCTTGCGCACCTCGCCTGTGGGCGCGGCCGCCGCGCTGCGCGGCATGGCGCTGCGTGCTTCTTCCGAGGATATCGCCGAAGACTTCGAGATGCCGATGTTGATGGTTGCGGGGGCACGTGACGCCGTAGTGCCGCTCGCGGAATCGCGCGCAATCGCGCAACGTTTTGCGCACGGCCGCCTCGTCATCTGTGAAAAGAGCGGTCACCTCCCGATGATGGAGGAACCCGCTCTCGTTACGGCTTCTTTAAAGGATTGGCTCGCGGAGCTCAGAGCTTCGCTATAGGATGCCGAGAACGGCGGAAGAGATTGTAGACAAAGAAGCCCGCGAACATGAGCGCGGCGACGACCGCCGCAACGATGACGATCTTCAAAAGGAAGGCCGCCACGACCAGCGCGACGATCGCGATGGCAACGATCGCGGTAAGGCGCAGGAAGAGCGCGAGCGTGGGGTTCATGGTTCTCCTCGTCTGAATCTGCATGGCGGCCTTATCTACCGCCGGCCGTCCGAGGAGGTTTCAGTCATTAGAGCCTTTTGAGGTGGTCAAGCGCGCGGTAGCCGGCGGCGATAGAGGCGCCCGCGTCGATCGACCCGTCGCCGAGCATTGCCCGGAAGCGAGCCAGCGAAACCAGCTCCACCTCGAGGTGCTCAGTAGGGTCGAGCCGCGGCTCCCGGGTCTTGCGGGCGCCGCGCCCTATATAAACGTAGGCACGCGCCGTGGAACGGACGGGCTCGGGGAGGAACTCGCCCAGCGGCTCGCAGCCGGCGACCTGGTAGCCGGTCTCCTCAGCCAGCTCGCGCCGCGCGCAGGCCTCGGGCTCCTCGTCGTCGAGCAGCATCCCAGCCGGCAACTCGAGATGGATCGCATCCGTCCCGTAGCGATATTGGCGCACGAGGATCACGCGGTCGTCCTCCGTGAGTGCGAGGATGATGACGAAGCCGCGCGACTCCCGCACGTAGTAGTTCTCGACGATCGTCCCGTCGGGCAGTTCCAACTCGTCGCTGCGCAGCCGCATATACGGCGAGTCCACCGCGTACGTGGAGCGCCTGACGCGCCATTGCGGCTTCTCCATACCGCGTGAAACTATCGACGAAGCCTTTGCGCCTCCTCTCACGAAGTTGGTTTTATGGGCGAACGCGTCGTAATCGTCGGCGGAGGAACGATGGGCGCCGGCATCGCGTTCGTCGCGGCCAAAGCCGGTTATGACGTCGAGATTGTCGAGCCGCAAGTTTCCGCCCGCGAACGCGCCTGCGCGCAGATCGAGCGTGAGGCACAACGCGCCGGCGATCCTTCTATTGCGGGGCGGATCCACTGGGCAGATACGGTCGCGCCGGCCGATGCGGGGCTCGCGATCGAGGCGGTTCCCGAACGCTTCGAGATCAAGCGCGACGTCTTTGCGGCGCTGGCCGAGGCGCTGCCTCCCGATGCGCTGCTGGCGACGAACACGTCGTCGCTCTCCGTTGCCGAGCTGGCCGAAACGGTTGCCAATCCGCAGCGCGTCCTCGGACTGCATTTCTTCAATCCTCCGGCGCGGATGCAGCTCGTCGAGGTCGTGCATGCGCCGCAGACCGGCGCGCAAGAGATCGAACGCGCCGCTGCAATCGTCGAGCGCATGGGGAAGAGCGCGGTTCTCGCCGCCGATACGCCGGGATTCATCGTCAATCGCGTCGCGCGGCCGTACTATTTGCAGGCGTTGCGCGCCGTGGCGCGCGAGGTCGCTTCCGGCGAAGAGCTCGACGCGCTAGCGCGCGCAGTCGGCTTTCGTATGGGGCCTTTCGAACTGATGGATTTCATCGGGCTCGACGTAAATCTCGCAACCACGCAATCCGTCTACGAGCGTACGCAAGCCGCCCGTTTCGAGCCGCTAGAGCTGCAGCGTCAGATGGTCGGCGCCGGTCTGCTGGGACGCAAGACCGGAAACGGATTCTACACGTACGAGAACGGCAAGCGCGAGCGCTTCGAACTGCAACTGCCGCCGGTCCCGCAAGAACTCAACGACGACGAGACGATCGTGGTCTTGGGTTTGGGCAATCGTGCGGACGAGCTTTCCGAGCTCGTCACGCAGCGTTTCGCGCACGTCGGGCGCATCGAGAACGACGAGTTGCTCGAAGAGCAGTTGACCGATGCAACGATAGTCGTCGATGCCGGCGATGGATTCTCCGATCGCGGCGACGTTCTCGCGCGGCTCGACGCCTTGCTTGGACCCGAGTGCGTGCTTTTTGCCGACGCCTATGCAACCAATCTTGCCGCAGCGGCACGCCGGTTACGCCATCCGGAGCGGCTAGCCGGCTTCGGCGTACTGGGTTCGCTCGAGACGCAGAGCGCGGTGGAGATCGTCAACCTGGAGAGCGCCTCGGACGACACCCTGGAACTCGCGCAGGAGCTCTTCGCAACGCTGGCGCGGGCCTCGGTGTTGGTTGAGGACGTGCCGGGACTTTTTTTGGGGCGAACCGTGGGGTCGATCGTCAACGAGGCGATGGTGGCCGTCGCCGAGCAAGTCGCGTCGCCTGAGGACATCGACATGGCGATGCGGCTAGGAGCCAACTATCCCATCGGTCCGATCGCGTGGGGACGCGAGATCGGAGGCGCGCGTCTCACGCGAATTCTCAAACGCTTGGCCGACGCCGAAGGGGAGGCGTTCGCGCCGCATCGCTCGTTATGGGTACTCGATCTCGAAGAGGCGCCTCCCCCGGAGGAGCAGCCGGCGTGAGCCGCGAGGTTTGGGTGATCGACGCCGTGCGCACGCCGATCGGACGGCAAGGCGGCAGGCTGGCGACGGTGCGCCCCGACGACCTTGCGGCAACCGTCCTGCGCGCGATCGTCGAACGCACCGGCATCGCGCCGGAGGCAATCGACGACGTGTATCTCGGTGCCGCAAACCAGAGCGGTGAAGATAATCGCAACGTCGCGCGAATGGCCGTGCTCCTGGCCGGGTTGCCGCTCGAGACTCCCGGTGCCACCGTAAACCGCCTCTGCGGCTCGAGTCTCCAAGCGATCAACTCGGCAGCGCAGGCGATTGCCTTCGGTGAGGGCGACGTGATGATCGCCGGCGGTGTCGAGTCGATGACGCGCGCGCCGTACGTTCTGCCTAAGGGCGAAATGCCATTTGCGCGGGGACAACAGCTCTTCGATACCGTGCTCGGCTGGCGCATGGTCAATCCCAAGATGCCGTCCGAGTTTACGATCTCGCTCGGGGAGACCGCGGAGAACGTCGCGGAGCGAGAGGGTATCACGCGCAAGGAACAGGATCGCTTTGCGTTCGATTCGCAGATGAAGTGCAAAGCGGCAACGCAGCGCGGTGCCTTCAACGACGAGCTAACTCCCGTTCCGATTGAAAAGGCTCCGCCCGTCGAAGCCGACGAGCATCCGCGCCCGGCAACCACGATGGAAGGCTTGGCAAAACTGAAGCCGGCATTCACGCGTGACGGCACCGTTACGGCGGGCAACTCGGCGGGAATCAACGACGGCGCCGCAGCGTTGTTGCTCTGCGCGGCGAAGACCGCGCGCCGTTTGGAACTGCCTCCGCTGGCTCGGTTCGTGGCGTGTGCGTCCGCCGGCGTTTCACCTGAAGTGATGGGCCTTGGGCCAATTCCGGCGACGCGCAAAGCGCTGGAGCGTGCCGGCATACCGATCGATAAGCTCGATCTAATCGAACTCAACGAAGCCTTTGCGGCGCAGGCCGTCGCATGCATGCGCGAACTGTGGCTGGAGCCGGAGAAGACGAATGTGAACGGCGGGGCGATCGCGCTCGGCCATCCGCTCGGCGCCAGCGGTGCGCGAATCGCCACGACGCTGCTGCACGAGATGTCGCGCCGGCAAGCGCGGTACGGCCTGGCGACGATGTGCATCGGCGTCGGCCAGGGCATTGCAACGGTATTCGAGCGTTTGGAGTAGAAGCGACCGCCATGACGACTGCCCCAGCGACGACCAAAACGCAACTGCTCATCGGCGGAGCGTGGCGCGACGCCTCCGACGGTGGAACGTACGACGTGCGCAATCCCGCAACGGGAGCGCGGCTCGCCGGCGTTGCGGAGGCGACGCATGAGGATCTCGACGCCGCCGTCGGTGCGGCGCGAGCGACGTTCGATGCCGGCAAGTGGCCGACGATGGCGGCTTCGCGGCGCGCGAAGATCATCTACAAAATGGCGCAACTGCTGGCGGAACGCTCGGCCGAGATCGCGCTGTGCGAAGTGCGCAACAACGGCAAGACCATTGGAACGGCGCGTGGCGAATTGAGCGCGATCGTCGATACCTTCGAGTTTTATGCGGGTGCGGCGACCAAAAACTACGGCGAGACTCTACCGCCGCCGTTGCCAACCTATCTCGCAAACACGGTACGCGAGCCCGTGGGCGTCGTTGGTGCGATCGTTCCATGGAACTTCCCGCTGCTCTTAGCCTCCTGGAAAGTTGCGCCGGCGCTCGCTGCGGGCTGCACGATCGTCTTGAAGCCGTCGCACGTAACGCCGTTAACCGCGATCGAACTCGGTAAGATCGGTCTCGAGGCCGGTCTGCCCGAAGGTGTGCTCAACGTCGTTACCGGATCGAAGGGCTTGGGAGCGTGGCTCGTCGAGCATCCGTCGGTCGACAAGATCGCATTTACCGGCTCGACTGCGACGGGAAAGATCGTTGCGGCAGCTGCAGCGCAGACGCTCAAGCGCGTTACCTTGGAGCTTGGCGGAAAATCGCCGTCCGTCGTCTTTGACGATGCCGACGTAGACGCGGCCGTCGCGGGCGCACTTTACGGCGTGTACTACAACGCCGGGCAGTGTTGCGAGGCGCGCTCGCGCATCCTGCTACAGTCGGGAATCTACGATCGTTTCGTCGAGAGCTTTGCCGAAAAGGCGCAGCGCTTGCGCGTGGGCGATCCGGAGGATCCGCAAACGCACGTCGGCGCTATTACCTCGCTCGATCAGTTCGAGAAGATTCGCTCGTACTGCGAGGTCGGCGTCGCCGAAGGCGCGCGCGTGCTCTTCGGCGGAATGCCCGCCAGCTTTGCCGATTCCTTAGCATCGGGAATGTTTTGGAACCCGACCGCATTCGAGGCGCAGGGGACGCACCGGATCGCACGCGAGGAGATCTTCGGCCCGGTAGCGACGTTCGTGCGTTTCGCCGACGAGGCCGAAGCTATCGCGCTGGCCAACGATAACGAGTACGGACTCGCTGCGAGTGTGTGGTCGCAGAACGTGGGACGAGCCAATCGCGTCGCGCGCGCGATCCGCGCCGGGTCGGTCGCGATCAACACGCCGTACGCCGTCTTTCCCGGTGTTCCGTTTGGCGGGTACAAGCAGTCCGGATACGGACGCGAGCTCGGGATGGAGACGATGCGGCTCTACAGCGAGACGAAAAGCGTGCTCACCTACGTCGGCGAGAAACCGATGGACCCGTTCCGGGTATAGGGAAGTAGGATGGTCGAAAGCCTCAAGATCGGGCGGCGTTACAGCACGACCTACGGCACGCTCTGGAAAGATGGAACGTACTTTCCCCGCGGCACCGACGTGAGCGTGGTGGGCGTGCATCTCGACCAAGGCTACTGCGTGCGCTTTCCGGCGACGCGCGATGGCGAGCCGCTGGAAACCTGGGAGGATTGGAGCGAGATCGACTTCCTTGCCGAGCACGGATCGATCGAGCCGCCGCCTCGCCCGCTTTCGCGCGCCGTGCTTGCCGAAGCGCGCGACGTGCTCTCAGATGCCGAGGATGGCTGCCACCTTCATCTGCACGAAGACGACGTCTAGCGAACCTCTAGGTTCCCAGCGTGATCGTCGAGGTCTGCCAGATTTCCCAGCCCGCGCACTGTGAGAACTCGACGCCGTGGCCGAGGCGCGCTACCCAGCAGTACGTGGCGCTTGGCTTGAGATCGTAGAAGTGCGTCGTGCCCTTCCTATTGGTATAGCGCGTTTCGATGGTCTTCCCGGGTCGCGGGCTCGTCGCCGACTTCGGGGTCGATTCGTCGACTGGAACCTTTGGCTTGGGGCTGCCGTCGACGGTGACTTGAACGACTACGTCTTTAATCGATGGATTCGGGTTTGGCGATGCCGGCGAAGACGAGGGGGAGGGCGTCACGGAACTGCTGCCGTGACACGCGGCGATTGCGAGCGCGGTGAAGGCCAGAAAGATCATCAGGCGTTTGGGCATGGGCGGGTCGCTTCGACGCCCCCATGCTAGCCCCCGTTCGGCGCGCGTGCGCAAAGATGAAAGTACCGTTGTGATTTTGCTTCGAGCGCCGCGTAGTATTCGCGAAAGAGGCCAGCCGCCGTCGTTCCCGGCCAATGTGCCGGCAGCAGCTCGCTCGGCAGTCCGGGATCGAGAAACGCAAACTTGCGATAGTCGTGAACTAGCCATAACCGTTCGACAAAGGCCCCTTCGTCGCTCAGCCCGCCGCTTGCAAGCTCGCGTTCGAAATGCGGCCGATAACGTGCGACGAAGTCGCGATAGGCGCAAGCAATCGCCGCGACATCCCAGCAGCGCTCGAGCAGCTCCCGATCGGTCAGCGGCCCGCGATAATCGGCCTCGAATAACTGAATCACCTCCGAGGTCTTCGTCGAGCGCGCTGCCTCGCGCGCGGCCGCCAGGGCATCCGACGGCGAGATCCAGGTGGAGGCGGAGAGCTGGCCCCAACCCAGCGCGGACAGTTCGCGGCGCAGCCGCTCCCGTCGCCGGCGGTGCGCCTCGCCGATCGTATAGCTGAGCAGCCGCCAGCGACCATCCCACTCGATGACCGGGCCATAGATACGCGGGCTCAGTTCCTCTATTCGGCGGCGTCCGCGCTCGGTAACCGAGTAGTAGGCACGATTTCCCTCGCGACGCGCAACCAGCCATTGCTGTCGCGTCATCCGTGAGACCCCCTGCCGCACGGCCTGCGGAGAGATGTCGAACGAAGCCATCAACCGGATGAGGCCGCCGATCCAGAGCGCTTTGTCCCCCGCGAGGCGGTGCACCATATCGCCGTAAAGCGTAAAAATGAAGGAGTTAGGGCGAGTAACCGGCCGCTTAATGCCCTCTCCATTTTGACCCTTCGACTCGGCGCGTAGTACCTCGCTGCGGACTGCGCTACGCGCAGGCCCAACCGGTTGTCGAGGCATTGACAGCTCCCTCCGGGGCATCTAATATGACGGTATTCTCGCCGTCCGAGCGATTTCCGTTATATTATTTAGAGGATAGATGTGAACCGAATCTCGACCTTCGACGACTGGATCGCCATGCTGGATGAATGGAGGCGCGACATCGGGCTCGACCGCGAGCTGGTCGACCGGTTCATGCCCGGCTATCGCTTCGAGGCCAAGTACGGCGAGCTGCCGACGCCCGAGATTTACTTCGGAGACTTCAAAGGCGAACGCCGCTGGGAGCGGGTCCGTGAGATCCCCGATCAGCGAATGCAAGACGCCGTGCTCAACATGGTCGTCTATCAAGGCGACACGGAGTTCGCCTCCAACGAGCAGCAGCGCTTCCTCGTAAACAATGCGCCCAGCGAGTACGATCTCGCCTCACTCGTGCGCATCATGGTCGAGGAGACCCGGCATGGCTACCAGATGTGTCATCTCATGGTCGAGCACTTCGGGAGCGAGGGCAAGATCGAGGCACAGAAGATGCTCGAACGCCGGGCTTTCGGCAAGAAGAACCGCTTGCTCAACGCCTTTAACGAAGACGTGACGCACTGGCTCGACTTCTTCGCCTACACGAACTTCATGGATCGCGACGGCAAGTTTCAGCTGACGATGCTCTCGCATTCGGGCTTTGCGCCGCTGGCCGCCTCGATGGGCCCGATGCTGCGGGAAGAGTCGTTCCATATGGGAACCGGCATCACGGGACTGCGCAGGATTGCGAAGGCGGGCGTGATTCCGGTCGAGATGCAGCAGAAGTATTACAATAAATGGATCTCGGGTTCGCTTGACCTCTTCGGCACCGATCATTCCGGCTCGGCTCAGTGGGCGTACACGTGGGGAATCAAAGGGCGCGTCGACGAGGACAAGGCCGGCGACGGCGCCGACAAGGAGCATCTCAACGAGCGTGCGCGCCGTCAGTTTCACGACGAGGTTGCGGCTACGGTCGCACGCGTGAACGAGGTCAATCCCAGCGAGACCAAGTTCTACGTGCCCGACATGCGGTTCAATCGCGCCATCGGCGACTTTGCCGGAGCGCGCTACACTGTCGAGGGCAACAAGCTGGCCGAGGAAGATTGGGCGGCCTACGCAGCGACCGTCCTGCCGACTGCGGACGACGACGTTAAACTTAAGCAATTCTTCAAAGACCCCAACTGGATCGCCCCGAAAGGAAACTTAGCGTGATCGGAACTGTCCGGCGATCCCGTCGGGGTCCCCGACTTTTGAAAGCGCTTCGTCCTTACGGACTCCGCGCCCCCACGCGCTCAGCGCGTGGGGCCCCAACTGGATCGCCCCGAAAGGAAACCTAGCGTGATGGGAGCTGTCCGGCGATCCCGTCGGGGTCCCTGTACTTTTGAAAGCGCTTCGTCCTTACGGACTCCGCGCCCCCACGCGCGCAGCGCGTGGGGCCCCAAGGATCGCCCCGAAAGGAAACTTAGCGTGATCGGAACTGTCCGGCGATCCCGTCGGGGTCCCCGTACTTTTAAAAGCGCTTCGTCCTTACGGACTCCGCGCCCCCACGCGCGCAGCGCGTGGGGCCCCAACTGGATCGCCCCGAAAGGAAACCTAGCATGAGCACGACCGTCAACGGTGCGACGCAGACCCCGTTTGGGCGCGAAGCGCGCACGCTCGAGGGCAAGCGCGTCATCAACTATTGGAAGGACGGCCACGTCGCGTTCGTCGAGATGGACGATCCGCCGGCCAACACCTACACGCACGAGATGATGCGCCAGCTCGACGAGGCGATCTTGGACGCCCGCTTCGATCCGGAGGTCGAGGTCATCGTGCTTACCGGCAAGGGCGAGAAGTTCTTCTCGGCAGGCGCCAATATCGGGATGCTCAACCAGGTTACGCCCGAGTTCAAGTATATGTTCTGCCTGCACGCCAACGAGACGCTGCTGCGCTTCGAGCAGACACCAAAGCTCGTGATCGCGGCACTCAACGGTCACTGCGTCGGCGGCGGGTTGGAGATCGCGATGGCGGCCGATCTGCGGATTGCGCGCAAAGATGCCGGGAAGATCGGCCTTCCCGAAGTCGCGCTCGGCGTGCTGCCCGGCACCGGCGGAACGCAGCGGTTGGCACGGCTCGTCGGAAAGCCACGCGCCATCGAGCTGATGACGACCGGCAAGACCGTGAGCTTCGAACAGGCGCTTGAATGGGGAATGCTCACCGACCTCTTCGAGGGCAGTGCTAGCGAGTTTCGCGAGCAGATCACCGATTATGCCAAGCAGTTCTGTTCTCCTAACAAGGCACCGATGGCGGTCGGTCATATCAAGCGCAGCGTTCAAACGGGTGCGGAGCTGCCGCTGCAAGATGCACTCGCGCTCGAACGCGAACTGCAATCGCTGCTCTTCAAGAGCGAGGACGCGAAAGAGGGCCTTGCCGCCTACAACGAAAAGCGCGTCGCTCGCTTCAAGAACAAGTAGCTACGTGAAGGACGCGTCGTGGTAGCCGCCTTCATTCTCATGAAGGTCGAGCGGCCGCGCCTGCGGTCGATCGCCGACGATCTGTTGGCTATTGACGGCATCGCAGAGGTCTACTCGGTTGCCGGTCCCTATGACTTGATCGCGATCGTGCGCGTCAAGCAGCACGAACAGTTGAACGATCTTGTGACCGAACACGTCGCGGCGCTCGACGGTATCCTCAGCACCGAGACGCTGATCGCGTTTCGCTCCTTCGCGAAGAAAGATCTCGGCCTGCTCTGGGACATCGGAGAGTAAGCGACCGCTAAGGCAGCTCCACGCGATAGAGATGGAGATCGTCGATACTTAGACGCTGCGCTTGCCCGCCGGCATAGGCATCGAAGCGGACGGCCGAGTTGCCGAGCGCAAACGATCCGTTCGCGAGCGGCTTGAGCCGATCGGTGCCGTCGAGCGTCAGATGATTCTTGACGACGATCACGCGCGTGACGAAGGCATCTCCAAAGAACGTGTTCTCGTAGCGGCCTACGAGCGCGCTCCAACTCGCAGGATAGGCAAAGCTTCGCGGGCCTCGATACCCCTCGCCGGCGTACCAGTGCGACCCGTAGGTGAGCTCGACGACTTTGCCGCTCGCATCGCGACCGAAGACGAGTAAGAACGTCGCGAACTGCGGGTCGTCGGCCCAAAACCGCTCGGTATCCCGCGGGTAGAGCGCGATCTCTTTTATACCGTCGTTCAGATAGAGGCGATCGCCGCGGCTGATAATGCTCAGCGCTAACCCGCTCGTGTCGCGGTACGTCCCGGCGTAATCGCTCGCGCGAGCGACGAGTGTGGGATCGGGCGGCGGCGGGGGCGGCGCGGGCAGCGGTTCCCCGGCGCTTTGCGCGCGCAGCACGTGCATCGCATAGAGCACGATCGCGCAGGGATGCAACGGCGCTTCGACGAGATTCGCAAACGCGATGACGCCGAAGCCGCGCGTGAGGTTCATCTGCATGCAGGCGGTGTAGCCGGAGATGCCGCCCGTGTGGCCGATGAGGTGGTCGCCTTTCTCATCGAAGATCGAGAGACCGTAGCCGTACTGCCTGTAGAACGACGGCGCTTCGGCAAGCTCGGGGCTCGCGGCGCCCGCGGGCTTGCCGCTCGAGAGCGTGTCGGGACTTGTCATTGCGGCAAATGTTGCCGCGGAGATCAGGCGCCGGCCGTCCGAAGTCTGGCCCCCGTTCAAGTAGAATCGCATGTATCGTGCCATATCCTCGGGCGTCGAGAGCACCGAGCCGGCGGGATCGACGAAATCCATCGGCGCCGACGGCACGAGCGGCGGATTGAGCGGCGGGGGCCGGTCGTTGTCCCGAAACTGATAGCCGATCGCGACATCGGACATCAGCTCGGGCGTGAAGACGGCCGAGCTGGAAGCCATGCCGAGCGGCTGCAGGACGCGCGCCGTCAGCGACTGCTCCCAGAATCGTCCGTCGAGCCGCGCCAGGATTGCGCCGGCCGTTGCATAGCCGTCGTTCGAGTACGACCACGATGTGCCGGGCGCGAAGAGCGTTTCGGCGTCGCGCAACGCGAGAATGTCGTATACGTAGCCGGGCTCTAGAGCGAAGTCGTCGGGCAACCCGGCGCTGTGCGAGAGCAGCTCGTGGACGAGAACCGGGCCCCCGAGCGATTTGATCGCAAACCACGGGAGGTAGCGCGCGACGGGCGCATCGAGGTCGAGACGGCCCGCATCGTGCAGCTGAAGCAGCGCCAACGCAGTCATCGATTTCGTAATCGAACCGATGGCAAACCGCGTCTGCGCGGTAACCGGCGTTTGCGCGTCGCGATTCGCAAAGCCCAGCGTAATAATCCGCAGCGTCGCATTGCGATCGGTGATCGCGATCGAGAGTCCAGGCGTTCCCTGCTCGCGCATCGCGCGAGGCGCAAACGCGGCAACCGCATCGAGCGCCTCATCGACGGTAGGTGGCTGTGGCGGTCCCGGTGCGACTAGCGCTACTGCCAGTAAGGTACAGAGAGCGCCCGGAAAGTTATCGCGCATGGCGCGCTCTCATCCGTCAGTACGGTTGCTTCCTCCTGACGATCTGCCGAGCGAACGAACCCGCGTGAAAGGCCGGCCGGTGAGGGGCGTCTGGAGGGGATGCCGAGGAGGGTCGGCACGACGAGCGGAGGCAGGATGCCGGGAGCGAGGAGGCCGGCAGCAGGAGCGCCGCATGGACGCGGCGCGACGAGCGTCTCCGAGGCGTCCCATCCAAACGCCTCTAACCAAACCAACGTGAAACGCCGGCGAGAGAGTAAGGGTTACGTTGATATCATGGCACGTATCTACGACAACTTGGCCGACACGTTCGGCAATACGCCGCTCGTGAAGATTCCGCGGCTCAACAAGGGCATCTCCGCGACGGTCCTCGTGAAGATGGAATCGTTCAATCCGGGCGGATCGGTGAAAGACCGCATCGGCGTTGCGATGATCGAGGCCGCGGAACGTGACGGGCGTCTTCTGCCCGGAATGACCATCCTCGAGCCGACGAGCGGAAATACCGGCATCGCGCTGGCGTTCGTTGCCGCGGCGAAAGGCTATCCGATTATCTTGGTTATGCCGGATACGATGACGATCGAGCGGCGCAACCTGCTCAAAGCGTATGGGGCGCAAGTGGTGCTAACCCCCGGCGCGGAGGGAATGCCGGGCGCCGTTCGCCGCGCGACCGAGATCGCAGCCGGTGCGCCGGGTAAGTATTTCATACCGCAGCAGTTTGAGAATCCGGCGAACCCGGAGATCCATCGCCGCACGACGGCCGAAGAGATTTGGCGCGATACCGACGGCGCGGTCGATGCGGTCGTCTCGGCCGTCGGTACGGGCGGCACGATTACCGGCGCGGGCGAAGTGCTCAAGCAGCGTAAACCGGCGGTTCGAATGATCGCCGTCGAGCCCGATGCGTCGCCGGTGCTTTCGGGTGGAAAGCCGGGACCGCACAAGATTCAAGGCACGGGCGCCGGTTTTGTTCCAAAAGTCCTGAACACCAGCATCTATGAGGAGGTCATCCGCGTTACCGACGCCGATGCGATCGCAACCGCGCGACGTCTGGCACGCGAGGAGGGGATGCTCGTCGGCATCTCCACCGGCGCCAACGTTTGGGCGGCGCTGAAAGTTGCGGCGCGTCCCGAAATGCAAGGTAAGACGATCGTTACGTTCGCCTGCGATACCGGCGAACGCTATCTCAGCAATCCCGTCTTCGGCGAACAGGAGGCGACGATCGTCGAACCCGCGCTCGTTTGATCGAGAGGGACGACCTTACGGTCGAAGTAACGCGCGGCGGCTACGTGGAGTCGGTTCATCGCGTCGCCGCCTGTGCGGTGGACTCGCGCGGCAGGATACTCGAGGCTGCCGGCGACATCGAGTCGCCGGTCTTCGTGCGTTCGGCGGCCAAACCGTTCATTGCGGGAGCGGTCGTCGCGGCCGGCGTTCGCGATCGCTTCGATCTTCAACCGCGTGAGATAGCCGTCATGGCGGCCTCTCACTCCGGACAACCGTTTCACTTGGAAGCGGTGCGTTCGATCTTGCGTAAGATCGGCACGGACGAGTCGGCGCTGCAGTGCGGCGCGCATGCGCCTTATGACGAGGAAGCGGCCAAAGCGCTTCGTGAGGCGGGACTCGAGCCGACCGCAGTCTACAACAACTGTTCCGGAAAGCATGCGGGAATTCTCGCGCTCTGCGTCGCGATCGGAGCCGATCCGGCAACCTACTTGAAAGCCGATAATCCCGCGCAGCGGCGGATCTTGGAGTTCTGCGCGCGCTGCTCCGATGACGATGCGTCCAGCTGGCCGATCGGCGTCGACGGCTGCGGAATTCCGGTCTACGCGACGAGCCTGCGGAAGGCCGCGATCTCGTTCGCGCGCTTAGCGACCGGGCAGGGCGTCGACGATGTGGATGCGCAGGCGCTGCGCGTCGTGCGCGATGCGATGCTCGCGCATCCGGAGTACGTTGCGGGAACCGGCCAACTCGACACCGAGCTGATGGTCGTTGGCGCGGGGACGATCGTCTCGAAAGCCGGCGCGGAGGGCGTGCACGGCGTCGGCGCGATCCCGCAAGGCTACGGCTTCGTCGCCAAAGTCGTCGACGGCACGGCACGCGCTCGCGGACCCGCCTCGATCGCTGCGCTGCGACGCTTAGGCGTGCTCGACCAGCGCCAGGCGGCCGCGCTTTCGCGATTTGCGCGCCCCGCGGTGTATAATCGGGCCGGAAAGATCGTGGGAGAGATCGTGAGCCGTGTCTGAGTACCTGCGCCTGCTTGGCGAGCGGGTCCTGATATTCGACGGCGCCATGGGCACGCAGCTCATGGCGCTGGAGCTTTCGGCGCGCGACTTCGGCGGGGCCGAGCATCATGGGTGCAATGAGGCGTTGGTGCTTACGCGGCCGGATGTCGTGCGCTCGATTCACGACTCCTATCTGGCGGCCGGCGCCGACGTCATCGAGACCGACTCGTTTACCGGTTCGCGGCTGAAGCTCGACGAGTACGGCTTAGGCGAGAAGACCCGCGAGATAAACTTTCGCGCGGCCGCGATCGCGCGCGAGGCCTGCGACGCCGTGTCGACTCCGCAGCACTCGCGGTTCGTCGCCGGGTCGATGGGCCCGACCGGTATGCTCATCTCCTCATCCGATCCGGCGCTCTCGAAGATCACCTACGGGCAGCTGCGCGACATCTACGCCGAACAGGCCCGCGCGCTCGTCGAAGGCGGCGCCGACCTGCTGGTGCTCGAGACGATGCAAGATCTGCTCGAGTTGAAAGCGGCAATCGCCGGTATAACCCGGGAGTTCGAGCGCGGTCTGCGCCGCGTTCCCATCCAGGCGCAGCCGACGCTCATTACCGACGGGCGTATGTTGCTGGGAACGGATATTCGGGCGATTCGCGCGACGCTCGACGCATTGCCCATCGACGTCATCGGCCTAAACTGTTCGACCGGCCCGTCGCAGATGCGCGACTCGATTCGCTACCTCTGCGAGACGTCGCGGTGCTTCGTCAGCGTGATCCCGAATGCGGGCTTGCCACTGATGGGTCCTAAGGGCGAGACGATCTATCCCGAAGAGCCCGAGGAGTTGGCTGCCGAGCTCGCCGCCTTCGTACAGGATTTCGGCGTCAACGTGGTCGGCGGATGCTGCGGGTCGACGCCGGCGCACATCGTCGCGCTGCGCGATGCGGTTGCGTTGGTGGAGCGGCGAGCGCGTCCGCGCGCCGAGGATGCACAAGAGGTTGCTTCGGCGATCACTGCGGTCTCGCTGGAACAGCAGCCACGCCCGCTGCTCATCGGCGAGCGGATCAATGCGCAAGGCTCCCGGAAGTTGAAGCGGTTGCTCCTGGAAGAGCGGTACGATGAGATCGCCTTGGTTGGGCGCGAGCAAGTTGAGGGCGGCGCACACGTGCTCGACGTGTGCTGCGCGCTGACCGAGCGCGCCGACGAAGACGAGCAGATGCGCCATGTCGTGCGCTGGCTCGCGCAATCCGTCGAGGCGCCGATCACGATCGATTCGACCGAGCCGAAAGTGATGGAGACGGCGCTGCAAAACTATCCAGGCCGCGCGATCCTCAACTCGGTGCACCTCGAAGCGGGGCGCAGTAAGATGGATGTCGTCTTACCGCTCGCCCGCGAACACGGTGCGGCGATCGTCGCGTTGACGATCGACGAAGAGGGAATGGCCAAGACCGCCGAACGCAAACTCGCCGTCGCGAGGCGCATCTACGAAATCGCCGTCGGAGAGTACGGTCTCCCGCCGGGCGCGTTGATCTTCGACGATCTCACCTTCACGCTGGCGACCGGAGAGGCCGAGTTTCTGGACTCCGCAATCGAGACGATCGAAGGCATTCGCCTCATCAAGCGCGAGCTGCCTCGCTGCCTCACGTCGCTGGGAGTCTCCAACGTTTCGTTCGGCCTGCGCGCCGAGGCGCGCGCCGCGCTCAACTCCGTCTTTCTCCATCACTGCGTCGAAGCGGGCCTGGATTGCGCGCTCGTGCACCCCAAGGAGATCGTTCCGTATTTCGAGATCGATTCGGCGCTGCGCGAGCTGTGCGACGATCTCGTCTTCAACCGGCGGCCGGATGCGCTTCCGCGCCTTATCGAACGATTCGAGAACGACCCGAGCGCGGAGGCGGATGGCGCGGCACGCAGTGAGCCGGCAGTCGAAGAAGGCCCCGTTGCGGAGCGTATTCATCAAGCGATTTTGCGCCGGCGCAAGGACGGCATCGAAGCGAAGATCGACGAGGCCTTGCAGGAGCGCACGCCGGTTGACGTGCTCAACGAGATCCTATTGCCGGCGATGAAGGACGTCGGCGACCGGTTCGGTCGCGGCGAGCTGATCCTGCCGTTCGTTCTGCAATCGGCCGAGGTGATGAAGAAGGCGGTCGCGCACCTCGAGCAGTTCCTCGAACGCACCGACGGTGCCACGAAGGGGACGGTCGTTCTCGCGACGGTCTTCGGCGACGTCCACGACATCGGGAAGAATCTCGTCCATACGATTCTCGCTAACAACGGCTACACGGTACACGACCTGGGAAAACAGGTTCCGATGAACTCGATTCTAGAGAAGGCCGTGGAGGTGAAGGCCGATGCGATCGGACTCTCCGCACTGCTGGTCTCGACCAGCAAACAGATGCCGGTCTGTCTCGAAGAGCAAGACGCGCGCGGGTTGGCGTTTCCCGTGATAATCGGGGGAGCTGCGATCAACCGCGACTTCGGCCGGCGCATCGCGCTCATCGAAGACGGCGCACGATACTTCGAGCCAGGCGTCTTCTACGCGCGCGACGCCTTCGAGGGGCTCGAACTGGTCGACGTGCTTACCGGCGACCCGCAGCGGCGGCACGATCTGCTCGCGGCGACGAAGCGCGAAGTGTTTGCGCAAAAGGGTCGCCACCAGGCCGTGGCGCCCGCGCGCGGCGCAGCGAAGGTTTCGACAGTAAAGTCGGAACGCGCACAGATTCCCGAACCGCCCTTTTGGGGCGTTCGCACGCTCGATCGAACCGAGCTGCGCGAGCTGTGGCCCAACTTCGACTTACGCAGCCTATACCGTCTCTCGTGGGGCGCCGCAAACACGAAGGGTGACGCGTTCGAGCGTCTCGTCAACGAGGAGTTCGAGCCGCGTTTGCACCGCTACCAGGCCGAAGCGGAGCGAGGTAACTTGCTCGAACCGCGAGCCGTGTACGGGTACTTTCCTGCCGCCGGCGCCGGCAACGCGATCGTCCTCTACGATCCGTCGCAACCGGATCGCGAACTCGCACGATTCGAGTTTCCTCGCCAAATCGGCGGCGAGCATCTAAGCCTCGCGGACTATCTGGCCGAGCCGAACGATGGTAAGGCGTGCGACGTCGTCGCGCTGCAAATCGTCACCATCGGAAGAAATGCGACCGAACGGACTCAAGCACTCCACGCTGCCGGCGACTACAGCGAGTCGTATTTTCTGCACGGATTCTCGGTACAAGCAGCGGAGGCGCTCGCCGAATACACGCATCGGCACATCCGCAAAGAGCTTGGACTAACCGACAATCGCGGTAAACGCTACTCCTGGGGTTACGGTGCGTGTCCCGATCTCGAGCAGCACGAGGTCGTCTTCAAGCTGCTCGATGCAACGTCGAAGATCGGCGTCACGCTGACGTCGGCCTTCCAAATCATCCCCGAACAATCCACCGCCGCGATCGTCATCCACCATCCCAAAGCCGCCTACTTCAACGCCGCCGCCACCCGCGAGTTAACCTCAACCGCCTAATCGCGCATCTTCGGAGCAATGCGCCGAGCTCTGGGGCATTTCGAGGACGTCCGTCGGTCCGCATCCATGCGTAGCCTATCCTGAGCGAAGTCGAAGGCTCCCCGTTTCGCAACTTGACATCCTGTCGTTGCGAAAAACTGAGCCGTCACACGCTCCGAGAGCCCGGCGCAATCCCTCGACAGCCGGTCGCGACCACCGGATGCTGTTGAAATTTGTGGGCGTAAGCTAACGATGACGATTCGCACGATCGTCGGCGCTCGGTCGCGCGGCGATTCCGCTGGTATTCGTCGCGGCCTGGTGCGCACGTGATCTCGCCATCGGCGTTCTGGCCGACACCGTGCAGTCGCGATCGGCTTCGTCACGAACTTCTTCGATACGCTTGGCATCGGCTCGTTCGCGACGACAACTCGCTCTTCAAGTTTCTGCGGTTCGTTCCCGACGAAAAAATACCCGGAACGCTCAACGTTGGCCATGCGCTCCCACCGTGGCCGAGGCGCGATCTTCATCGGCATCGTCGCAGTCCAGCCCCGACGCTCATTTTGCTGATCCTTGCTGCAGTTGCCGGCGCTTGGCTCGGGCGGGATTTCGTGGCGCGTCTGCCGCGGCGTTACGTTCAGATCGGTATGGGGATCGCGCTGTCTGGCCGCCGCTGCGCTCTTCATCGTCGAGCAACCTGAAGCGGAAGTCAGTTCGGCTGAGTCGGGCAGGCGCTCGGCCTCGAGCGGCTTGCGTCTATGGATCGGCGTTGCGGTGAGCTTCCTCTTGGGGGCGCTGATGACGATCGGCATCGGATTATACGCGCCGTGCATGATCATGGTGAGCCTGCTCGGCATGAGTCCGATCGCGGCGTTTCCGATCATGATGGGTCGTGTGCGTTCCTCATGCCCGATCGCCAGTCTGCGGTTCATTCGGTTCGATGCTTTCTCGATGCGCGCTGTGCTCGGCTTGACGCTCGGCGGAATTCCCGGCGTATTGATCGCTGCGTTCTGGATAAAGCCGTTCATGAACCTCGTACTACCTGCGTTGGATCGTCGTCATCGTCGTGATTTACGCCGCAATCGTCATGTTGCGTTCGGCTGAACGCGCGATAAGGCCGCGGCGAGACCGACGAAACCGACTACGCGGCTACTTCGATGCGGTTGTAAACGAAGCGGCCGCCGACCATCGTCGCGATGACGCGGTAGTCCTTATCCCAGAACGAAAGGTCGGCCCGCGCCCCGCGCGCGATGCGCCCCACGTCCGCGTCGTGCTGAATGAGCCGCGCGGGTGCGTGGGTTGCAGCAACGATCGCCTGAGCGAAAGGGATCTGCGCGTACGACATATAGTTTCGCAATGCAACATCCATGCGCAGCGCGCTGCCGGCGATGGTACCGTCCGCCGAGCGCACGACGCCGCCCTCGATGTGATAACCGGGATCGGCTATCGGCATCGCGTCAGTCACCAACACGAGCCGGTCGCCCAGCGTGCGGTGGAGAATGTCGATCATCACAGGCGAGACATGAAAGCCGTCGCAGATGACTTGTACGAGCGTGCGGCGGTCCTGAATGAAGGCGGCAAGGATCGAAGGATCGCGGTGATCGAGCGGGGGCATGCCGTTGAAGGCATGGGTTAACGAGCGAAAGCCCAGCCCAATGGCCAGCATTCCTTCGCGATATCGCGCGCCGGTGTGACCGGCCGAACAGACGACGCCGTTCTCTAAGAAGACGCGTAGCGCGTCGGTCGCGCCGTCGATCTCGGGGGCCATCGTTACCAAGAGACACGCGCCTTTGCACGAATCGACCATCTCTCGCGCACGGCTCGTGCTCGCGGGAAGCAGCCACTCCTGACGATGGATGCGACGGAACTTGTGGTTGAGAAACGGGCCTTCAAAGTGAACGCCGAGGCAGCGGGCGCCGGCGGGCGCATCCTCCTCGAGCTGATTGGCCGCTTCGACAATCTCCGATGCGGCGTGCAGCATGGACTCCCAGGGCGCGGTCATGACAGTTGCAACGAAGCCCGTCGCGCCGGTCCGCGCGTACGCGGCGCCGGCAACCGAGACGGCGTTTCCTTGATCGCGATTGAAGGGCTCTGCGCCCGCACCGTTGGTGTGCACGTCGATCATCCCAGGGGCAACCGTAGTGCCGGCAGGCAGAGGATAGTCGGTTGGTCCGTCCGCCGCCAGCACGCCGGCGATGCGGCCGTTTTCAACTGCTAGGCGTCCGAACGTCGACGTTCCGTCGCCAACCGCAACGAAACTGGGCCCGAGCAGCCGCCTTGACATTCCGGGCGAATTATTCGACGCCATCGTCTGCCGCGCCCCTGCTCACCGCCGAATTAACGCGAGCGCTTCGTCGCGGCGCGTTTCCATCAGCGACTTGGTATCGCCCTCGACGTTGAGGCGCAAGAGCGGCTCGGTATTCGAAGGACGTACGTTCATCCACCAATCAGGATACGAGATCGTCAAACCGTCGAGGCGGCCGATCTCGGCATCGGCGTATCGGCGCTCGACCTCGCCGAGTTTCGCCGCAACGTCGGCGACGGTGCTGTTGATCTCACCGGAACGAAAGCGTGTGTCGATAGGAGCGATCACCTGACTTACGGGCGTTCCCGCCTCGCTAAAGACCTCCAGGCACGAGAGAAATGCGATCATCCCCGAGTCGGCATACCAGTTGTCGCGAAAGTAGAAGTGACCGCTGTGCTCGCCGCCAAAAACGACATCCTGATCGCGCATCACCGCCTTGATGATGGAATGGCCCACCTTCGCACGAACGGGAGTTCCGCCCGCGCGCTCGATCAACTCGGGGAGGCTGCGGCTGCAGATGAGATTGTAGAGGATCTTCGCGCCCGCGGACTTCTTGAGCGTGTTGAGCGCGACGAGCGTCGTCACCGTGCTTCCGTCGATCAGGGCGCCGGTTTCGTCGACTAGGAACATCCGGTCGGCATCGCCGTCGAATGCAACGCCGAGATCGCACGAGCGTTCGCGCACTGCGGCTTGCAGATCGACCATGTTTTCCGGTTCGATCGGACTGGCAGGATGATTCGGAAAGTTGCCGTCTAGCTCGAAGTACAACGGCACGATCTCGCATGGCAGGCTCTTGAAAACGTGCGGAATGGTCTTGCCCGCCATGCCGTTGCCGGCGTCGACGGCGATGCGCAGCGGCTTGATGCGGGAACGATCGATGAACGAGAGACAATGCTCGGCAAAGTCGTCGAGAACGTTGCGATGCGTGAGGGCTCCGCACTCGGGCGCCTTAGGGGGAAGGTCGCCTTCGAGCAGCCGATCGCGTATCGTGGCCAAACCCGTATCGAGCGATATCGCTTGGGCCTGGGCGCGCGTAAATTTCATTCCGTTATACCGCGCCGGGTTATGTGAGGCCGTGATCATCACGCCCCCGTCAAGGCCGTACTTCCCGACGGCAAAATACAGCGCATCGGTGGAGACCAGCCCGATATCGACGACGTCGGCTCCCATCTCGGCCGCGCCGCGGGCAAAGCCTTTTGAAAGCGGCTCGCCCGAAGGGCGCATATCGCGGCCGACCGCCACCGTACACCGGGATGAGCGCCCCGGCCTCAGGAGGGGAACGAAGCACCGGCCGATGGCGTATGCGACGTCTTCGTTGAGTTCGGACGGATAAACGCCTCGAACGTCGTACGACTTAAAAATCGTGGAATCGACCCGGCTGTGCACGGCCCGCCGTTCTTCGACTGCACCCCCGCGAGGCCTTTATGAGAAATAGGCCCATCGTTAGCGCCACGGGGACGATGCTGTTGATGGCGTTTTTGATATTGTCCTTGGCCGTTGCGGTCGAAGGCGCATTCGAAACGCGCGCGCAAATCGCAATCGCCTTCGCGCACCAATCGCAGATTCAGCAGGGGCAGATCGATCTCGAGGAGTTGCTTCGCTTGCAGATCAACGAAGAGAACTCGCTGCGCGGTTACGCCTTGACGCGCGATCCGTTCTACGCGACCCAGTACCGAGCGGCCGCAGCCGGTTACGACGCGAAAGAGGACGAGATCCACCGGACGCTCGACGAACGTGAGGTTCCCGGAATTACCGGCTTGCTGGACGACTACGAGCAACTTCAGGTTGCGTGGCGCAACCGGGTAGCGGCGCCGGTGCTCGCGCATCCGCACGAGCGACTGCAGGAGCTCGACAAGCGAAATAAACTTTACGCGGACTACGAGATGGTTACGGCCGCCGCGGTTCGTCGCGCGCTCATCGCGACGGATGGTGAGCTAACTCGGCGAACGCAGCAGGAACTCGACCGTTCGGCCTACCTGCGTGCCTCATGGGTCTTGGCATTCGGGCTCTTTGCCATCGTCTTGAATGCGTACAGCTCGCGCCTCAATCGCGAGCTCGAAGAGGAGCGAGCGGTTTCCGAGGTTCTGCAAAAGGCCTTCCGCAGCGAGTCGACGTCCTTGCCGAACTGCGACGTCGGAAGCGCTTATCTTTCGGCGACCAGCCACCTCGCAGTCGGCGGCGACGTCTTCGACGTGTATCGCCTCTCCGAGCGGGAGGCGCTTATTCTGATTTCGGACGTGAGCGGCAAGGGCGTCGATGCCGCGGTCTTGACCGCCTTCATCAAGTTCATGGTGCGCGCGATCGCATTGCGCCACTCCGAGCCAAACGCGATCCTGACGGAGTTTAACGAGGTTCTCTCCAAAGCGGTCGGCGATCCATACATCTTCGTCTCGATGTTTGTCGGCCTGCTCGATACCGAAACGTTCCGGCTGCGGTACGCGAGCGCCGGACACGACACGGCCTATGTGCGCCGCAGCGATGGCGTCACTCCGCTTGCCGTAACCGGACCGGTCCTCGGCGTGATGGAAGAACCCTTCACCGCGGAGAACCTCGACCTTGCGCCGGGGGAGACGCTCGTGTTGGCGACCGACGGCTTGACGGAGGTTCGCAACAAGGCAGGAGTTCAGCTTTCCGAGCAGGGCGCGATCGGTCTCATCGAACACGCGAGTGTGCCGGCGCAGCGTCTCGCCGACGAGCTGGTGGCAAAGGTGCGAGAGCTCAGCGGCGACCAGGTGCGCGACGACCTCGCGATTCTCGCAATTCGCATACTCGGCCCGGGGGACGCCCATGCCTAAGCTGCTCTCGGTTTTTGCCGTTGCAATCCTCGCCGCTACGACGAACGCGTGGGCCGATTGCAAAGTGCATGCCGGGAACGGCGTCGTGCTCTACGGAACGACCGAGGATCCGTCGGTGCTAGCGTGGGATTCGCGAACGCGACTGCGCGAGTATCAGGACGCATCGTTCGCCGAGGCGCGCGCTATGCTATCGCATGCGCAACTCATCTCTCCCGGTACGCACGCTGAAGTGACGAGTTGCGTTCCGAGTTACGTCAGCTCGCCGCTCTTCGCGGCATCCCAAGATGCGGTCGGCGTCACGATTACGAGCGGCCAGTTGCGAGGCAAGACCGGCTGGGTGCTAGGCTCCGACGTGCGGCCGGTTCACAAACCCCAGCACCGGTAAGAGCGCGCTTTGCGGCGCGAAGGCGACTCCATAGGCCGCTAAGAGCAGCGGCTCGGTGAGCACGGCATCCGGGCGTTCGAGGGCCAGCAGGCGCCCATCTCCCAAGAGCGCGATCTTGTCGGCGTACGCGGCCGCTTCGTTGATGTCGTGGAGCGCGCAGACGATCGCCTTTCCCTCTCGCGTCAGCCTGCGAAGCAGCGCCAGAATCTCGTGCGCAACGCCCACGTCGAGATGACTCGTGGGCTCGTCGAGCAGCAGAATCGGCGTCTCTTGGGCGAGACCGAGCGCAATCCAGACGCGTTGCCGTTCGCCGGCGCTCAGCGTGGAAAAGAGCCGCTGCGCGAAGGCCTCGATTCGCACCGCCGCGAGCGCGCGGTCGACGGCGTCGTCGTCGGCTGCAGCCGCATTCCACTGCCACCAGCGATGGTGTGCGAATCGGCCGATCGAGACCACGTCGCGGACGAGCAGCGCTTCGAGAAAGACCTCGTCACCGGTGACGAAGGCGAGGCGCTTGGCGCGGTCGAGCGGGCGAAGTTGCTCGCTGCGCTCGCCGTCGATCGAAATCTCCCCCGAGCGGACGCGATGCAATCCGGCGATCGCGCGAAGCAGCGTCGTCTTACCGGCGCCGTTTCGGCCCAGCAGCGCGACGAGCTCTCCTGGGCCGACGCAGGCGTCGATGTCGCGCAGCAGCGTTCGTCCGCCGACATCGAGCGTGACATCGCGCAGCTCAACCACCTACAGAGACTCTTACAGAGACTCTCGGCCGAGCGCCCGAGTCGGCCGAAGGTAGAGGTAGAGAAACGCCGGGACGCCGATAAAGGCGAGTAAGACCCCGATCGGAAGCTCCGCCGGCGCGACGATCCGGCGGCAGACCGCATCGGCAACCATACAGAGCGCCGCGCCGATCGACGCACAGGCCGGGAGTAACGCGCGGGCATCTGAACCCACGATGCGCCGCGCGATGTGAGGAACGATCAAGCCGATGAAACCGACGAGCCCTGCGAGCACGACGCTGCTTGCCGCAAGCAGTGACGACGCAGCCAGCATCACCCACTGCGCGTTTTTGACGTTGAGCCCGACGGCGCGCGCGCGAAGCTCGCCGATCCGCAGGGCATTGAGCGGTGCCGCAGCGACGAGGGCGAGCGCCGCACCGGCGAGCATGTAAGGCGCTGCCATCGCCAGGTCGGGCCAGCCACGTCCGGCCATCGAGCCCGCCAGCCACGCGACTACCGCGCTGGCATACTGAGTGGATTCGGCGCGAACAAGCGCCAGCGTTACGATCGCGGCGAACAGCGTCGAGAGGGAGACGCCGGCAAGGATGAGACGATTCGAATCGATACCGCTGCCGCGCCTCGCGAGCGCCGCCACTAAGAGCGCCGAGCCAAGGCCGGCAGCGAAGCCGATTCCGGGAGTCGCCGCCGCCGAGACACCCGCAACGATCGAAATTGCTATTGCGGCCGCTGCGCCGGCGCTTACGCCCGTGAGATACGGATCGACGAGCGGGTTGCGCAGCATACCTTGCAGCAGCGCGCCGCAGAGGGCGAGCGATGCGCCGACCGCGGCGGCGATGCAGACGCGCGGCAGCCGAAGCTGCCAAACGATGGTGTGCAGCGTGCCTGCTGCGTTGGGATGCAGCAGCGTGAAGGCGACGCCGGCGGGCGCAAGCGCCGTCGCGCCGACGAGCAGGCTTATCGCGGCGGCGACGATCGGCAAGAGCGCCAACAGCGCGACCCTCACCGGCTGCGCAACTCGACGCTAAATGCTCGGCCCGGCATCGGGTATCCGGCATAGAGCGCGTAACGATCGTTGCCGAGATTGTAGCCGCGAGCGACGAGCACCAACGCCGGAGTGATCCGGTATCCAGCGTAGGCATCGATTACCGTAAACGTTGCGGGCTGATAGGCGGCGTACTGCGGCGCGAGATATGGATCGGGGGACTCTTGCGGCCCTTGCGTCGCTGCTTGGACGGTAAAGCCGTCAAAGCGGCTAGTTGGCGTGGTGAGGTAGCGCAATCCGGCGATTACCGCGAAGACGGGACCGCGCCCTGGAATGCGCGTCTCCGTATCGAGATCCTGCGCTCGATAGAGATTGGTAACGCCGAGATTCGCGACCAAACCGTGCGCCGGCGGCGTCTGCGCCGCAAGCGTGAGTCCTTGGATGGACGCACGTCCGATATTCTCGGGAACGTAGAGCGGCGGCGGCGATACGATCAAGTTGGAGCCGCTAGTCGTAAACCAGCCAAAGCTCAGACCGCCCCAAACTCCGGGCACGACCAGGGTAGCGTCGCCGACGCGCGTGCGCTCCGGCACCAGATCGGGATTCGAAAAGCCCGGGTAGTACAGCTCTTCCGCGGTCGGCGCCCGGAACGCCGTTGCCGCGTTGAGTCGAAGCTGCAGCGCTTCGGCCAGACGAACGATACCGCCTAAGGAAGGCGAAAACGCACCGCCTTCGCCGCCATCGCGCTCGGCGCGCAGGCCGGCATAGAGTTGATTGCCGTTCGAGCCAAACCACTGCGACTGCACGTATGCCGCCGTTTGAGCGTAATCGTCGAAGATCGGCGCGTTGTCGGCAGCGAGCGGAGATCCGCCGCCGGTCCCCTCATCGACTCGTGCGATGCCGCGCATGAGGTCGACCCCGTAGACCAATCGCTCGCGCGCGTCGCCAACGACGTTGCGCAGGCTCGCCATCCAGTGCTGATCGTAAAGCATCTGCGCGTATGGCGGATTAGTCGTACCCGGAGGTGGCGTTGGATAATACGAGTTGGGACAGTTGGAATCGACGGGCGTGTCGCACGCATACGACAGATCTTGCGACGACGCGCCGAGCTCGAGGGAGGTTGCCGAGCGGGAGCCGTGCGTCTCGACGTTGAGCCGCAGATTGCGATCCACGTTCGCCTCCTCACTCGTCGGCGAAAAGTACCCGAGTTCGCCGGGCGCGCCGGCCTGTGCGTCGGCAATGTTACCGGTTAAGGTAAAATCAACGGCGCCGACTGCATGTCCGTAACGCGCCGTGAGCCCGGTCAATCCGGCCTGCGCGTTCTGGCGGCTCGGCGCATTCTCGACCGAGTAGTCGTTGGTCGCATACGTCCGCGCAAAGGTCAAAAACGGAGTTTGAAATTGATACGTTTGCTCGCCGAACGATCCGGTCGAGATCGTGGCGTTGCTGCGCGAGATGGGAGCTGCCGTAATGACGTTGATGACGCCGCCGATCGAGCCCGATCCGTAGAGCGTCGACCCGCCCCCTTCGACCACCTCGATTCGATCGACGCCGGCGGCCGGCATCTCTTCGAGGTTGAGATCGTCGATCTGGCCGCCGGCCATCGGCAGACCGTCTACCAGAACGAGGACCTGTTCGGACGAGCTGCCGCGAATGCCGATCGCGGTGGCGGCGCCAAAGGCACCGTAGCGGACGAGATTGACGCCCGGAACGTTTTCGAGGGCGTCGGCGACGGTACGATCGCCGTCCTGCGCGATCTGCGCTGCGGTTACGACGTAGGTCGTGCGGGCGGTACGCTGTACCGACTCGAAACCGCGGTCGCTGGTAACGACGTGCGCGATCTCGGGGACGGCGGTTGGTGTCGGGGAAGGCGAGGGAACGACCGCGACGAGCGCGGCAATCAGCGAAAGCATGGCAATCCTTTCCTTACTGCGAGGCGGAGCTGCTCGAGCGTCTTGCCGGTATCCTGACTCGCGGATCGTCGCATGTGCCCGGGCCTTCCCATCCGTTGCCGGACAGTGACCTCGGGCGGCTCCCCGCATACAGTGGCGCGACCGTGCCGGCCTCTCACCGGCTTCCCGCGCAAAACGTAGAATCGTCAATTGTGCAGATCCGGGCGGCTACCCTCTTCATCGCCGTTGCGCTCGCGGCGTGCGCGCCGAGTTTGGGCGGCGGCGCCTCGGGCGGGATCGTCACGCTTGTCCCGTCGTTTGCCGACGACGTCTACGCCGTCGGCGCGGGAACGCAGCTGGCGGCGGTCTCCGCCTTTACCGACGATCCGCGCGCGGCGAAGCTGCCGCGCGTCGCCGATTCGAGCAGCGTGGACGTCGAAGAGATCGTTGCACTGCGGCCAAGACTAATCGTCGGCATTCCGTCGCAGACACGGCTCGTCGAGCCGTTGCGCCGCGCGCATCTGCGCGTGGTTCTCCTCCCCGACGACAGCTACGAGAGTATCTTTACGAACCTCCAGACGATCGGCGCGTTTGTGGATCGGCGCCGCGAAGCCGTCGCGCTCGTCGCCCGGTTGCTGCGCGAGACCGCCGAACTCCAGGCGCGCGCGCAGCACTTCGCATGGCATCCACGCATCTTCGTTGTTTTAGATAGCGCGCCGATCTGGACGGCGGGCTCGTCTTCCTATATCTCGACGCTCATCGCCCTCGCCGGCGGGCGTAATGCCGCCGCGGATCTGCATGCGCCATACGCGCAGTATAGCGCCGAGACCCTCGTTGAAGATCAGCCCGACGCGCTGGTCGCCGACCGCGCCGCACGTTTAGGTTCGGCGCTTGCGCGGGAGCCGTGGCGTAGCTTGCGAGCCGTCCGGCTACGCCGCGTCTATGCGATCGACTCGGATCTCCTCGAGCGCCCGGGGCCAGGCTACAACGACGCGGTGCGCTGGCTGTACGATCGTCTGCGCCCAATCGCAATGCGTCCCAATCGCTGATGCAGCGCGCGCTGGTTGTGGCTGCCGAGACTCGTGCGTTGCGCGACAGCTTCGAGGCGGAGCTCTCCGAGTTCGAAGCGCTAGCGAGCGCCGCGGGGGCGCGGATTATCGAACGCATCGTTCAGCGGCGCGATGCGCCCGACGCGGCGACGCTGGTCGGCAGTGGCAAGGCGCACGAGATCGCCCAGCGAGCCCAGGACAAAGCGGCCGATCTGCTCCTCGTGCTCAACGATCTGCGGCCGCGGCAGCGCAGGAACCTCGAGACGATCGTTCCGCTGCCGATCGTAGATCGGACCATGCTGATTCTCGACGTGTTCGCCCGCCACGCGCGCAGCAGTGAAGGAAAGCTTGCGGTCGAGCTGGCGCAGCTGCGATATCGTCAGTCGAATCTGATCGGTGCCGGCGCCGACCTCTCCCGGCTCGGCGGCGGGATTGGAACGCGTGGCCCGGGCGAGAGCAAGCTCGAGGTTGATCGGCGCCGGATCGGGCAGCGCATCGCTACGCTGCGCGCCGCGCTGCGCAAGATTCAGAGTCAGCGAAGCCTGCGGCGGGCCGGTCCGCATCGCGAAGCGTTGGTCGCGCTGGTCGGGTACACCAACGTCGGCAAGTCGTCGCTGCTCAACGTTCTGGCTCGGAGCGACGCATACGTCGCCGACCGCCCCTTCGCGACGCTCGATCCAACCATCCGCCGTGCCTACCTCACGCCGGAGATGTCCGTTCGAATCGCCGATACCGTCGGCTTCATCACCGATCTTCCCAAAGAGCTCGTCGCGGCGTTTCGCGCCACGCTCGAGGAACTGCGCGAGGCGGACCTCCTGCTGCACGTGCTCGATGCGAGCAACCCGCAGTGGGTTCGCCAGCAACGCGCCGTCGAGGCGATTCTCGATCAACTAGAACTCGACAGAGCGCCTCGCCTGCTCGTCTTCAATAAATCGGATCGGGCCGTGCCCGAGGCTTTGGGTCAGGCGGGCGCGCTGTACGTAAGCGCAAAGACTCGAGAGGGTCTCGACGAGTTGCGCGTCGCGATCAATGGTGCGGTGTCGCCGTGATGCTCGAGCGATCGCCGATCCACGCGAGCGGAGGGATTTGAAAGAAGCGCGCTAGCTCGTTGAGGTGCGCGGCATACGACGAACGAAGCTGCGCGAAATCCGTCCACGCCTTGTCGCGATCGAGCAGCGGGTAGCCGGCCGCGACAAGCCGGTCGCAGGCGTTCTCGAACTCCACGCGCTCGATGCCCGGCGATCCGTCCGACGCTCCCATCCGGAAATACCGCGAGAGATCGTGGGTTGCGTGGCGGCCGACGTTATACATGATGCGCGCCTGGCCGTCCTTGCCGTCTACGGTCGTCATCAGGAGCGTCGCCGCGTCGAGCAGCGTTCCCAGCGTTCCGATCCATGACTGATCGTCGTGGCTCGAGCGGAAGAAGGCCAAGACCGGATAGGCCAGGTGACTCTCCATTACCTGGGCGGTCCAGTGCTGCGCGTCGATCATCAGCCGCGGCAGATCCTCGCGCGTTAACGAATAGCCGGCGATGCAGAGCAAGTTGACGCCGCTGGGAGGTGTGCCCGCCCGGGCCGCAACCGTTACGACGAAGGTCTCGCGCTGCTGAAACGAGCCGAAAATCGCGAACAGAAAGGCGGTCGTCATCGAGAGCAGCGAGAGCCCGGCGAGCGCTGCGAGCACCGAGACGAGACGTGGCGCGGCGGTTCTTGCAACGACGTCGCCGAAGCCGATCGTGAGCAGTGAAGATCCCGCAAAGTAGAGCATCGTGCCGAAGGATCCATCGGGCGGCGCCAAACTCGCGCGCAGAGCGAAGAGCATGAGGGCAAAGCCGGCGATCAGCAACCCCACCCACATAGCGAGCAGCACCACGAGCGTAAACGGCGCGAACATCGCCAAGAACTCTTCGCGGCTGTCGGAGTTTTGCGGATACAGTCGCCATCCTATAGCGGGCCAGAGATGCCACATCTCGCGCCAGAGGTAGAAGCTGACGCGAAAGCGCCGTCCGGTGGCGCGGGGCACGATCACCACCTGGAAAACGTCGCCGAGCGTCAGCACTACGATGACGATGCCGGCCACCATGCTAAGAGTATTGACGAGCATGCTTTCGCGCTGACGCTTCGTCACAGCGGGGCGGCAAGCCGCTCGAAGTCGAATGCCGTGCCGCAATGGCGGTCGTCTTCGTAACGGGGCCGGTGAGTTCGGGTAAGAGCGCCTTTGGGGTGCGCCTCGCGCTCGAGAGCGGCCGCGAGGTTACCTATGTCGCGACCGCCGCGGGTGAACCCGAGGATATCGAGTGGCGCGCGCGTTTGACGCGGCATGTCCGCGACCGGCCCGCGGCGTGGCGGACGGTCGAAACGGCTTCGATGCCGCTGGCCTCGCAGCTCGCACTCTTTTATGAAGCCCCGCCGACGGCGTGCCTGCTGGTCGATGCGCTCGGAACGTGGCTGGCGACGCGCATCGCGGCACGCATCGACCTGCTCGAGATCGACTATAACGTTCTCGCATCCCAGCTCGACAACGAGGCCGCGAAGTTCGTGGATGCGATGCTGGCCTCGCCCGCCTGGGTGGTCGCAGTCAGCGAACAGATCGGATGGGACGTCGTACCGGTTGCTGCCTCAGCTCGGCTCTTTCGCGATGCGATGGGCCGGATGGTTCAACGGCTGGCTAAGTCTGCCGACAACGTGTATCTGGTGGTCGCCGGCTCTGCGCTCGATCTGCGAGTAGTCGGAAAGCCTATCGACTGCGAACCATCCGATTAGGGCGCGGGCGACGCGCTCGCGACCGGGCTGGCCGGTGTGCCGGGCGCGGCCGGCGCAGCGGTTGCGGCCGCCGGCGAGGGGCTGGCGGAGGGCGACGGCGTCGGCGTCGGGATCACCGGCGGTCTTAACGTCGGCTGGCCCTGCGGGGCGGTAAGCGGAACCAAGCGGATATATCCGATCGAGACCGTCGCATCCTTAGGAATCGTGGTATCGGCCGTGGAGGTCGAATAACCCGCCGCCCGGGCGGTGACTGTCTGGTCGCCGGCGACGGCGCGAAGCGTGAACCCTCCGTTCACGTCGGCTCGCACCGTATAGAGCGATCCGACCGAGAGCAGCGCATTTGCGATCGGGCGGTTGGTCATCGCATCCAGCACGCGACCGGTAACCCGCCCAAAATCTTGAACGCCTACGACATTTGGCGGGGGCGAACAGCCGTCGCCGAGCGCGAAGAGCAGGAGCATTCCCAAAACCGCATACCGCATGAGCGAATGTACGTTTAAGACGTGGCGGCGTCCCCCCGGGCAAGCAACATAGAGCAAGCGATCCGACCGACCGCAAGGACAGGTATAGCCCGCGATTTGCACAAAAACGACGGTGAGCCATGAATCCCTACGAACCGGTCGCGATCTACCTCTGCGTCGCGCTCGCGGCGGCCTTGCTCTTCA
This sequence comes from Vulcanimicrobiota bacterium, assembly GCA_963754565.1. Classification (GTDB taxonomy): domain Bacteria; phylum Vulcanimicrobiota; class Vulcanimicrobiia; order Vulcanimicrobiales; family Vulcanimicrobiaceae; genus Cybelea. Next base: position 135,358 of record CAVWGL010000004.1, read on the forward strand.
GCGTCTTACCGGGTCTGCTCGGGCGCGCGAAGCCAAATCGGCATAAACGCGAAGCTTACGAATGCGGAGTGGAACCAACCTCGCCGGTCGCGGGACGCTTTCCGGTGCGCTTTTATCTGATTGCGATGCTCTTTGTGATCTTCGACGTTGAAGCGGCCTCGTTCTATCCGTGGGCGGTGCGGATGCATGCATTGCGGGTCTTCGGATTGCTTGAGATGGTCGTGTTCATCGTAGTGCTCGCAATCGGCTATGCGTACGTCTGGAAGAAGGGTGGCTTCGTATGGCGTTAGGAGCCCTCGCTTCATGACCGTTAGCCCCGGCCACTTCATGCTTGCGCGGCTTGACGACGTTGCGCGGTGGGCGCAGAGTTCGTCGGTCTGGCCGCTGACGATGGGACTCGCCTGCTGCGCGATCGAGATGATGACGGTCACCTCGTCGGAGTACGACATCGCGCGTCTCGGCTCCGAAGTCTTTCGCAGCTCGCCTCGCCAGGCCGATCTCATGATCGTATCGGGACGCGTGGCGCAGAAAATGGGGCCGGTTATCAAGCGTTTGTACGACCAAATGGCCGATCCGAAGTGGGTTATCTCCATGGGTGCGTGCGCGAGCTCGGGAGGGATCTTCGATAACTACGCGATCATTCAAGGCGTCGACACGATCATTCCGGTGGACGTCTACGTTCCGGGCTGTCCGCCCACGCCCGACGGGCTTCTTTACGCGGTCAACCTCATCCAAAAGCAGATCCGTGAAGGCGGCCGCGGCGGCATCCTGGCACGCGCCTAACGCTCAAGACGTAACCTGTCATGCCTAGCACGCAAACTCCGCCGATCGCCGGCGTCGCGATCGACCCACCGAGCCTACGCCCGCCGATCGACGACGCAGTCATCGAGCGAGTGCAGCCCTCCGAGCTTCGCGCGCGGCTCGAAGCGCTCAAGGCGGAGGGTCACGCAATGCTGCTCGACCTCGGCGCGGTGGACTACTTGGGCCGCACGCCTCGCTTCGACGTCGTCTATCATCTGCTGCGTTTGACGCCGAAGATCGCAACGGTCGCCGAGGTCGGCAAGCCCGTACGAACGCGCATCCTCTGCGGCGTCGACGAGGGCCAATCGCTGCGCTCGGTCATGGATCTCTGGAAGTCGGCCGATTGGGCGGAGCGGGAGGTGTACGATCTCTTCGGGATCGTCTTCGAGGGGCACGCCGATCTTCGACGGATACAGATGCCCAACGACTGGGTCGGTCATCCGCTACGCAAAGATTATCCGATGCGCGGCCCCGCGCTCGAGCGCGCGCCGCGACCCGCATTCGCAAACAAGACCAACGTCGTAGCGGGGACGCCGCCCTCGGGACGCACGCTCGAAGCCCTGCAAGAGCAGGTACGCCGTGCACGCGCGGCCGGTTCGGCGCCGGGCGGGGACGACGATAAGTCATGACGCTCTCGGCAACGCCATTAACACCCGACGTCGTCAATGTCGATGGCAACACGATGGTGCTCTCGATGGGGCCGCAGCACCCGTCGACGCACGGCGTGTTGCAGATCGTGCTCGAGATCGACAGCGAGAACGTCGTGAAGGCCGATCCGGAGATCGGTTACCTTCACACCGGCATCGAGAAGAGCGCCGAGGGCCTCTTCTGGACGCAGGGACAGACCGTCATCGAGCGCATGGACTACCTCGCGCCATCTTCGAACGCGCTCTGCTATGCGTTGGCCGTCGAAAAACTGCTCGGCATCACCGATCGCATTCCGCGACGCGCGCAAGATATTCGGGTGATGATCGGCGAGCTGACACGCATTGCATCGCACTGCGTCTGGCTCGGCACGCACGGCATCGACCTCGGCGCGATCTCGGTCTTCTTTTACTGTTTCGACCTGCGCGAGAACATCTTGGATCTGCAGGAGGCCTCCGGCGGCGCGCGGATGCACCCAAACTACGTGCGCATCGGCGGGCTCAACGGCGACCTTCCTACCGGTTTCATGGCGAAGCTCGACGCGCTCGTCGAGAAGTTCCCCGCGCGGATGCGCGAGCTGCGCGGCCTTCTGCAGGCGAACCCGATCTTCCAGGATCGCACGATCGGCGTCGGCACCCTTTCGCCCGAAGAGGCCGTGCAATGGAACGTCACGGGACCGAGCCTGCGCGCGAGCGGCATCGCGTACGACGTCCGCAAAGCCTTTCCTTACACCGGTTACGACACGTACGACTTCGACGTGCCGACGCGCGTCGAGGGCGACGCCTACGCGCGCTTCCTGGTGCGTCTCGATGAGATGGACCAAGCGATGCGGATCGTCGAGCAGGTCCGCAAGCGTCTCGATACGCCTGGCCCCGTCATGATCGACGACCCGAAAGTCGCGCTGCCGCCGAAGGAGACGATAGCGCTCTCGATGGAGGCGCTCATTCACCACTTCAAGCTCATCAGCGAGGGATTTCGCGTACCGCCCGGCGACGTCTACCACTGCGTCGAGTCGCCGCGCGGCGAACTCGGCTATTACATCGTCAGCAATGGCGAGAACCGGCCCTACCGCATCCGCACGCGCCCGCCTTCGCTCTACAACTTGCAAGCTTTGAAGGGCATCGCTCCCGGCAACCTGATTGCCGACCTCGTCGTCATGATCGGTTCCCTCGACCCCGTCTTTGGCGAGGTGGATCGATGAGTTCTTTGGGCTCGGCCATGCGGCAGGGAGGTTCGGAGACGCGCGCTTTTTTCACGTCCTGTGAAAAAAGCTACTCGCTTCGTCGGCGCTCTCGACATCCTGTCTTCGCGCCTCCCTCAGACGCTCCTCACCACCCTGCCGCACGGCCTCGCTCATCGTGGTCATCGGTTTTTGTAAGTGAGCATGGGAATTGCGAATCAACGACGTTGGGCGAGGCGCAGGACATGATGTTGAGGAGGGTCTGCACGACGAGCGGAGCCATGGACGGCGGAGCGAGGAGGCAGGCAGCAGGAGCGAAGCAGGATGCGGAGCGACGAGCGTCTCCGAGACGTCATGTCCTGCGCCGAGATCCGAGAGGCAGGAGCGGAGCATGGATGCGGAGCGACGAGCGTCTCCGAATCGTCATGCCGCGTGCCGAGGCCGTAAGATGAGCGATAGAGCCAGAGACTTTCCGCAGTTGTGCGAGCGCCTCAAGCCGGAGTGCGACGAGATTATTGCGCGCTACGAGCGCAAGCGGTCGGCGTTACTGCCGATTATGCATCTGTTCCAGCAACATGAAGGGTACGTCAGCGCGGATGCGATGCGTGCCGCGGCGCGAGATGCTCGACGTGACGTTAGCGGAGGTCGAAGGCACCGTCTCATTTTACACCCTGCTCTATCGCCGGCCGGTCGGGAAGTACATGTTGCAGATCTGTCGCGGGCTGGCGTGCTCGATCGGCGGCGCCGAAGATATCATGGCGTACTTCAGGGAGAAGTTGGGCGTGGGGCACCTCCAAACGACGGCAGACGGTGTTTTTTCGTACGAAGAGGTCGAGTGTCTCGCCGCGTGCGACCGCGCCAGCTGCATGCAGGTTAACCTGGAGTTCGTCTACGATCTGACGCCGCAGCAGGTCGACGAGATGCTGGCCGCGATGCGCGCAGGCACTTACGCGGTCGCGCCGATGGCGCAGACGGAGGCTCCCGCGCAGACGTGGGCAATTCCGCAAGATCAGCAGATCGCGCGCGGCCGTAAGTCGCCTGGTGCGCAAGGCGTTCCGCGGCCGAATAATGCCGGCGGCGTTGGGGATCGCAGCGGCATCATCATGCTCGATCACATCATTAGTCGCGACGTCGAGTTCTTTACGAAGACGACCGAGCGCGCGGTCGTCGATTCGAACGCCATCGTCGGGGTCGAAGTGGCGCAGGGGCACAGCGGCGATGCCGGTCACTAAAATCCTTACGGCGGGAATCGGCGAGGTCGATATGCGCGGGATCGACGCGTATCGGCAGCGCGGCGGTTACAAGCAGTGGGAGCGCGTGGTGCGCGAGCTGCAGCCGGTTGACGTTTTGAATCTGGTGGAGGCCTCGGGGATGCGCGGGCGCGGCGGCGCGGGATTCCCCACCGGCAAGAAATGGTCGTTCCTTCCCAAGGACAGGAGCCCACGTTACCTCGTCTGCAACTGCGACGAAGCCGAACCCGGTACGTTCAAAGACCACATGCTGCTCGAGGAGACGCCGCATCTCGTGATCGAGGGCATGCTGATCGGCGCGTATGCCATCGCGTCGCACCATGCGTTCATCTATATTCGGGGCGAGTTCAAACGCGGCTACGAGATCTTCTGCGCGGCGCTCGAGGAAGCAAAACGCGCCGGGTACGTCGGAAGCGACATCTTCGGCAGCGGCTTCGATCTGGAGCTGACCGTCCATCGCGGCGCGGGCGCGTACATCTGCGGCGAGGAGACGGCGCTGCTCAACTCGCTGGAGGGCAAGCGCGGCGAGCCGCGTCTCAAGCCGCCGTTTCCGGCCGTCGAAGGGCTGTACGGGATGCCCACCGTCGTGAACAACGTCGAGACCCTCGCCTACCTCGTTCCAATTCTCGAGCGCGGAGCGCAATGGTTTGCGTCGGTCGGAACCGAGCGCACGAAAGGATTCAAGATCGTCTCGGTCTCGGGTCACGTTCGCAAGCCGGGTAACTACGAGATTCCGATGGGCACGACGCTGCGCGAGATCGTCGAGATCGCGGGCGGTTTGCGCGAAGGGCGCACGCTGCGCGCCATCCAGCCCGGCGGCGGGTCGTCGGCCTGCGTCTTCGAGGATCAGCTCGACCTGTCGTACGATTACGAAAGCTTAGCGAAAGCCGGCTCGATGCTCGGTTCCGGCGCGGTCGTCGTCTTCGACGACACCACCGATTTCGTAGCGGCCGCCTACAACTTGGTGCGCTTCTTCTCGCACGAATCGTGCGGCCAATGCACGCCGTGTCGCGAGGGCGGCAGCTGGATGGAGCGCGTGCTTGAACGTCTCGTGCACCGTCACGGCGTTCCGGGCGACTACGAGATGCTCTTGCGCGTCTCTGGCGCGATTACCGGCATCAACCTTTGCCCGCTGGGCGATTCCATCGAACCGTTTCTCAAATCGGTGATGCTGCGCTTCCCCGAGGACTTCAAGTCGCGGATCGCCGCACCAGAGGCCCAGCCGGCATGAGCACCACCGTGACGCCGAGCGCGCAGCTCGTAACGTTGACGATCGACGGCGTGCCGGTGAGCGTTCCGAAGGGTACGCTGCTCGTCGAAGCGGCCAAGACGATCAAACAAGAGATCCCGGTCTACTGCTATCACACGAAGTTGGGGCCGGCCGGACTCTGCCGTATCTGTTTGGTCGAGATCGAAGGAATGCCGAAGCTGCAAATTGCCTGTAACACCGTCGTCACCGAGGGGATGACGGTACACACGCGGGGCGAGCGCGTCGATGCGGGGCGCGCGATGGTGCTCGAGCTCTTTCTGGTCAATCATCCGTTGGATTGTCCGATCTGCGACAAAGGCGGCGAGTGCGATCTTCAGGATTACGCGATGGCCTACGCGCGCGGCACCTCCGACGTGGCCGATCCAAAGCTCTCCAAGCCCAAGGCGGTTGATTTGGGCCCGACGATCGTGCTCGACGAAGAACGCTGCATCGTCTGTCAGCGTTGCGTCCGCTTCGACGAGATCATCGCGCGCGAGTGCCAGCTGGTCGTCAAGGATCGCGGCGCGCGAGATATCATCGCGACGGCGAGCGGTCAGCCGTACCGTCACAACTTCACGGGCAACGTAACCGAGCTCTGCCCGGTCGGCGCGCTCACCTCGAAGACCTATCGCTTCAAGTCCCGTCCGTGGGATCTGCAGCGCACGCAGACGACCTGCACGCAGTGCGCGGTGGGTTGCCAGCAGTTCGCCGACGTGCGCTCCGGGACGCTGCTGCGAACGATGTCGGTGGAAGAGGATGCGATCTCCGACGGCTGGCTCTGCGACCGCGGCCGCTACAACATCGGCTTCTACGATGCGCCCGACCGCTTGCGGCAGCCGCTGTACCGAAAGGAAGGCGGCTGGACGCAGATCGGCTGGGACGACGCCGTCATTCTCTGGGCTAAAGCGATTCGCCACGCGCTTGCACACGGGGGCGCCGGCAGCCTCGGCGCCATCGGCGGCGGCCGGCTTACGAACGAAGAGGCGTTCGCGCTGCAGCATCTCTTCCGTGGGCTGGGAGTGACGAATCTGGATTGGCGCGCGGGACGCCAGCGCCAGGCAACGCCGGGCGCGCGCGCCGGTTCGTACGAGGAGATCGATCGTGCGCAGGCGATCGTCGTTGCGGGCGCATCGCTCGCCGAGCGCGCGCCGGTTCTGTGGCTGCGCGTGCAGAAGGCCCTGCGCGGCGGCGCAAAGATCGTAACCGGACTCGCGCCCACGCAGGCGCGCAGCGCGGTGGGTGACGCAGCGCGTGTCGCGCTGATCTGGGACGGCGTCGATCCAAAGCTCGGCAAGGATTTCGCGGCGGCCTTCAACGATATCGCGCCGGCGACGTACATTACGAGCGAACAGGCGAACGCGCGCGGCGCCGAGGCCATGGGAATGCTCCCGGGCAACGCGCCGGGTTACGTCCGCGCGCAGGGCGGTGAGGATACGTTCGGCATGCTGGAGCAGGCCCGAAACGGCAAGTTGGCGGTGCTCTCGCTCTTCGGCGTCAACCCCGCGCGCAACGCGTCCAATGCCGGCTCGGTGCGCGAAGCGCTGGAACGCGCGTCGTTCGTCGTCGTCAGCGAGCTCTTTATGACGGAAACCGCGCAGAACGCAACCCTCGTCCTTCCCGCTGCGGGTGCGTTCGAGAAGAGCGGAACGGTCGTGAATCTTGACGGCGAGCTGCTGCCCGTAAACGCCTCGCTCGTCGCGCCCGATGGGGTTCGCTCGGATTTCGAGATGTTTAGCGCGCTGGCCGAGCAGCTCGACATCGTGCTGCCGGCGGCCGCCGAGATCGAGCGCGCGGTGATCGCGGCCGCGGCCAAAGAGCCAAGCGACTTCACGTTCGGCGACGAACGCTTTGCATCACGCGTGACGACCTTCGATTCCGATCGAGAGGACGCGCGGCGAATTCTTTCGGGCGGTGGCACCTGGCTGCACGATCCGACTCTCGCCGGTTTGAGGGACGCCTGATGCCCTGGTGGCTGGCGGTGTTGATCAAGTCGGCGGTGCTGCTCTTCGTCGTCGTCACGTCGTTTGCGTATGCGATGCTCGCCGAGCGTAAAGTGCTGGGCTGGATGCAGCTGCGCCCGGGCCCTAATCGCGTCGGCCCGTGGGGACTCTTGCAGCCCGCAGCCGATGCGGCCAAACTAATTCTCAAAGAAGATCTGACTCCGGAGACGGCGGATCCGCTGCTCTATAAGCTGGCCCCGTTCATCTCGCTGTTGACCGCGTTTGCGGTGTACGCGGTGATCCCGTTCGGACCGGCGATAGGTCCCTTCGGCGCGGTCGGCAGTCCGAACGCGGGCATCCTCATCATCCTCGCGATCTCGTCGCTCGGCGTCTATGGAATCTGCCTGGGCGGCTGGGCCTCGGGTTCGAAGTATCCACTACTCGGAAGCGTGCGCTCGACCGCGCAGATGATCAGCTACGAGCTGGCGATGTCGCTCTCGCTGATCGGCGTGCTCCTCCTCGCCGGGACGACCTCGCTCAACGACATCGTCCTCGCACAACAGCGCTGGTGGTTCGTCGTGCCGCAGTTCTTCGGTTTCGTCATCTACGTTATCACCGCGGTAGCGGAGACGAACCGAGCACCCTTCGACCTCGTCGAGGCCGAGACGGAGTTGGTTGCAGGCTTTCACACCGAGTACTCGGGGCTGCGCTTCGGTCTGTTCTTCATCGCCGAGTACGTCAACATGCTGACGGTCTCGTGCATCGCGACGCTGCTCTTCTTCGGAGGCTGGAATGCCCCGTTCGGCTGGACGTTCGTGCCCGGCATCGCCTGGTTCGTGCTCAAAGCCGCAGCCTTCATGTTCTTCTATATGTGGCTGCGCGCGACGCTCCCGCGGCTGCGGTACGACCGCCTGATGGCTTTCGGCTGGAAGGTTTTACTTCCCATCGCGACGCTCAACGTCGTCGTGACGGCCGTGGTCGTGGCGTACGCAGGGTGAGCGCGATGACCTCCAAGAAGCGGCTTTATAACGTTGGCGCGATTCTGCGCGGACTCTCGATCACGTTTGGATTCATGTTCCGCAAGCGCCCGACGATCCCGTACCCATCGCGCAAGAAGCAGCATGCACCGCGCTTCCACGGCTTGCACGAACTGCGTCGTTACGCTGACGGTAAGGAGCGTTGCATCGGCTGCGAACTGTGTTCGAGCGTCTGTCCCGCCAACGCCATTACGGTCATCGGCGCGGAGAACGCGCCCGACGACCGTCGCTCGCCCGGCGAACGCTACGCCGCGCGCTACGAGATCGACGAGCTGCGTTGCATTTTCTGCGGCATGTGCGAAGAGGCGTGTCCAACCGACGCGATCGTGCTCACGCCGCGCTTCGAGATGGCCGACTATCGCCGCGGGTCGTTCGTCTACGCAAAGGATCGTCTACTGGTGCCGCCGGATGCCGGCGTCGGCGGCGCTCCCGACGATAGGCCGGGCGGAATTCCCGGCGATCTCGGGCGAGTCGCCGAGATAAAATCGACGACCGACGTCGAGACCGGCTACGACGCGACGTGGCGAGGCGAGATCCTCAAGACGCAGCATGAAGGGCTGGCGATCATCAAAAATCCTCGGGAGGCCGAGTGATCGCTTTTTGGATCCTCGCGGCGGTGCTGATCGTGAGCGCCGTCTGGACCGTCTCCGCGCGCAAGCCGGTCTACAGCGTGGTCGCACTCTTGCTGAACTTCGCGACGCTCGCGGTCTTCTACGTGATGCTCACCGCCGAGTTCATGGCCGTCATTCAAGTGATCGTCTACTCCGGCGCGATTCTAATACTCTTCGTCTTCGTCATCGCACTGCTAAGCAGCGGCGTCAGGACGTTCGCGGCCGGCCCGAATCGCCTGCCGAATATCTGGCTGCCCGCCGGAGTCTTTACACTAACGGCGTTCGGCTTCTTGGTCTATGCGCTCGGACATGCCGTCTCCAAAGTGCCCGGTCAAACGCCGGCCGCAGGTTACAGCGAAGTCTTCGGCAGCGTCACCAACTTCGGCAACGCGCTATTCACCGTCGATCTGTTGCCCTTTGAGGTAACCGCGCTCGTCTTGATGGTCGCGGTTATCGGCGTCATCACGCTGGGCGGCGAGCAGATGACCGAAGCCGCCGACGAAACTCGCAAACAAGAGCGGGCCGATCGCTCGATGCGCGAGGCGATCCTGCGCGAGGGCAAAGGCTAGTGGCCCCTATCAACGACTACGTCGCGCTGGCATCGGTGATGTTCTTCATCGGCGTCATCGGCGTGATCGTGCGCCGCAATCCGCTGATCATGCTGATGAGCATCGAACTCATGTTCAATGCCGCAAATCTCGTGCTCATCGCCTACGCTCGTGCTTGGGTGGCAAATGCGGGCCACGTCTTTGCCTTCATCGTTATCACCGTCGCCGCGGCTGAAGCAGCGATCGGCTTGGCCATCATCGTTACGACCTTCAGGCCCGAGAAGTACGTCGACGTCGACGATGTGAGATCTTTGCATGGATGAGTGTCGCTCGTCCGTCACAGACCTCCGCATGCTCGAGGACGCCCGGCTTTTTGCGTCCTGCAAAAAGCCTGCTCCCTTCGTCGTCGCTCCGGCGTCCATGCCTTCGCTCCTCCCTCAGAGGCCTCTCGCATGCGAGGTCTGTGACGGACGCGCTGTGTCATTCATTTCGCTCGGTTGGGCGGCCGTGTAATGCATACGCTAGGCGTGAGTGGGTCGTATCCAATGCTGGTGGCGCTGTGGTTGCTGCCGCTGCTTGGAGCCGTGATTTGTTGGGCCTTTGGGCCGCAGTTGCGCGGTGTTGCGGGGTGGCTCGTTTCGGGGTTGGTTGGGACGTCGTTTGTCCTTGCGGCGCTGTCGTGGGGAGCCGGGACGCAGAATGCCGACGGGCTCGTAGGGGCCGATCAGCGGCTCTTTTCGTGGATGCCCGGGTTTGATTTTGGGCTGCTGCTCGATCCGCTTTCGTTGCTTTGGGCCTTCATCATTACCGGCGTCGGGTTCTTGATCGTTTTCTACTCGATTGGATATATGGAGGGCGATCGCGCGTTCGCGCGCTTCTTCGCCTACATGAGTTTCTTCGTCTTTGCGATGCTCACGCTCGTGCTCTCCGACAACTTCGTCGGGCTGCTCGTCGGCTGGGGCCTCGTCGGGTTGGCCTCGTACTTCCTGATCGGCTTCTGGTTCGAGCGGCCGACCGCCGTGGCCGCCGCGCGCAAGGCCTTCGTCATCAACGTCGTCGGCGACGTCGGCATGATGTTCGCGATCTTCGTCATCGTCACGCACGTGCATTCGATCGGCTTTGGAGCCGCCTTCGCGGCGACGGGCTCGCTCGGCTCGGGTCTGCTCTTTACGATTTGCGTCGCGCTATTTATCGGTGCGGCCGCGAAGTCGGCACAGGTTCCGCTCCACACCTGGCTGCCCGATGCGATGGAAGGCCCGACGCCGGTCTCTGCGCTGATCCACGCCGCCACGATGGTGACCGCCGGCGTCTACCTCATCGCGCGCTGCGCACCGTTCTGGACGGCCAGCCACGAAGCGCAGCTCTTGGTCGGAACCGTCGGCGCCATCACCGCGCTGCTCGGCGCGATCCTCGGAATGGCGCAGTGGGATATCAAGCGCATATTGGCCTACTCCACGATGTCGCAGATCGGCTACATGATCATGGGCGTCGGCGTCGGCGCGTACGAGGCGGGCATCGCGCAGTTCTTCACGCACGCGTTCTTCAAAGCACAGCTCTTCCTCGGCTCGGGTTTGGTCATCCACGCGCTCTCCAACGAGCAAGACATCCGCCGCATGGGCGGCCTGTGGAAGAAGATGCCCTTTGCGTTCTGGGTGATGCTCACCGGCGTGCTCTCGATCTGCGGCATTCCGGGTTTCTCCGGCTTCTTTTCGAAGGACGAAGTCATCTATGGCGCACTCCAGCACGGGCATCCGTGGCTGGACGCCATCGGTGTGATCACCGCCGGCATCACCGCGTACTATATGTTCCGGCTGCTCTTCGTTGCGTTCTTGGGCGAGTATCGCGGTGATGCCCACATCCACACCGGAGGCCCGCGGGCGTGGATCATGAACGTGCCCGTGGCCATCTTGGTTCTTCCGACCGTCGCGGTCGGCGGTGCGCTGCTCTTTGGCGGCGACGCATCGCCGTGGGCGCATTTCTTCGGTCCGCTCTTTGCCGCGCAGGAGCACGTCGCAGGGAGCGTAAATCGCGTGCCGGCGCTCTCCGAAAACCTCACCGCGCTGATGGTGCTGGTGGTCGTAGCAATCGGCATTCTGATCGCGTGGCAGCGTTATGCGACCGAAGCGGCGCAGCGCGATGCAACGGCGCGACTCGAGCGCGAGACCGCGCGCATGCCGGCGGTCCTGACGAACCTCTTTTACTTCGATGCGGCAATTGACGCAATCTTCGTCCGGCCGGTGCAGTTCCTGGGCGAATTCTTTGGGCGCGTCTTCGACCCGCACGTGATCGACGGAGCGGTGCGCGAGGTCGTCTACATCGCGCGGTCGCTGGGAACGCTCGTCCGCTCCGTGCAAACGGGCCTCTTGCGCGCGTACGCGCTGATTCTGGTCTTTGGAGCGGCCTGCTTTATCGCCTATTACGCCTTCGCCGGAGTCGCCCGCTGATGGCCCTGGTACTGGTGAGCGTTTTGCTGCCGATCGTCGTCGCGGCGCTTCTTCTCGTGCTGCCGCGCGACGGTTCGACTTCGCTCAGGGCAGGCTACGTGGCACGAGCGGCCGGAACGGTAGTCGCGGCAGTCACCGTCGCAACGGTCGTGGCGGCAGGTACGAGCGATTGGAGCGTTCGCTGGCTCTCGCGCCCGTTTACGGCGGCCTTCCATTTCGGCGCGACGCCGATCTCGTTTTGGATCGCGCTGCTGCTTACGCTCTGCACGACGTGTGCTATTGCCGTCTGCCGGACGCCCCGCACACGGGACTTCGTTGCACTGATGCTCGCGCTCGAGGGAACGATGCTGGGACTCTTCCTCGCTCGCGACTTGCTCGTCTTCGCGCTCTTCTGGGATCTCATGCTCATCCCGGTATTCTTTGCGCTGCTGCGATGGGGCGAGCATCCGGCGACGGCCTGGCGCTACTTCATCTACAACTTTGCCGGCGGTTTGACACTGTTGCTCGCAACCGCGGCCTTCGGCATCATCTATGGGACCACCGACGTGATCGGGCGCGCCGGAGCGCCGCTCGCCGGTGCGTGGGCGCCGTGGATCTTTGCCGGCTTTGCAGTTGCGTTCTTGGTGAAGACCCCGGTCTGGCCGCTGCATACGTGGATGCCGCCGACCTATAGCGGCCTCCCCGCGCCGATGGTCGCGGTCGTTTCGGCCGTGCAGTCGAAGGCCGGGCTCTACGGATTTCTCGTTATCGCGTCGACGCTCTTGCCCGCCTACGTCCATGAGTACGCGGCACCGCTCATGGTGCTCGGCGCCGTTTCGCTCGTCTACGGCGCGGTCATTGCGCTGGTGCAGAACGACGTCAAACGCATCGTTGCCTACTCCTCGCTTTCACATCTCGGACTGATCGTTATCGCGGTCGCGTCCGGCAATCGGCTCGCGTTGAGCGGCGCACTGGTGTACATCGTGGCGCACGGGCTCTTCTCCGCGGCGCTCTTTCTGCTGTTGGGCTTCGTCGAAGAACGCGAAGAGACGCGTTCGCTCTTACGTCTGGGCGGACTTGGCTGGGCGAATCCGCGCATGGCGGGGGCGCTGTGCATCGCGGCGCTTGCCGCGCTGGGTCTGCCGGGTTTGGCAGGGTTCGCCGGCGAGCTGGTGATTCTCATAGGCGTCTATCAGGCCGGATACGTTTGGCCGGTCATCGTTGCGCTCGTTGCAATCGTCCTGGCCTCGGCGTATCTGCTGCGCCTTTATCAGGACATCATGAACGGTCCGGCGCGCGCGGACCTGCCGGTGCGCGTCGACCTCACGTGGCTCGAGGGCCTTGCCGTCGCGCCGATCCTTGCCGCGCTCGTCATCGTCGGCGTCTATCCAAAGCCGATTCTAACGTCGAGCGCGATGCCGGCCGTTCAGAGCGTCTCCCAGCGATGACTGCGCTCATAGCTCCGCCGATCTCCAACGCCGATTGGCTGGCCGTGCTGCCTATCGTTATCGTCGCGGCGACGGCGCTGGTCGTCTTGCTCGCGGACTTGATCTTCGGACGCAATCAATCGCGCTACGTCGCCATCGGAATCGCGTTGGCCGGCATCGTGGCGGCGGCGATTATTGCGGCGGGACAGTATGGCAACGACTATATCGCGTTTTTAGGTGGTTTCATGACCGGTGGCTTCCCCACGGTGATGGAGGAGATCGTCCTCATCGGCACGGCCGGCGCGGTGATTCTGTACGCACGAATAGGTCCGGCTTCGCGCGTCGCGGGCTCGATCGCGATAATGCTCTGGAGTGCCTGCGGCGCGATGCTGATGGCGGGCGCAATCAGCCTCATCATGATCTTCCTGGGGCTCGAACTGCTCTCGCTCGGACTCTACGCGTTATGCGCCGCGTCGGATCGTAGAACGGCGCGCGAGGCGGCGTTGAAGTACCTCATTCTCAGCTCGACCGCAACGGCGTTTCTGCTCTTCGGCTCGGCGTTGCTCTTCGGCGCGACGGGGAGCGTCTTTCTCGCTGCGATTGCGCGGCTGGGACCCTCGGCCGGTCCAATCTTTTGGATGGGTGCCGGCATGTTTCTCATCGGCGTGGTTTTCAAGTTGAGCCTCGTCCCATTTCACACGTGGACGCCCGACGTCTTCGAAGGCGCGCCGCTGCCGGTCACTGCGTTCATGAGCGTGGTGACAAAAGCGGGTACGCTCGCCGTCTTCGCACGCTTCATCTACGCGTCGCTTCCGGTCGGGGCGGCGCCGAAGCTTCTACTGCCGGTTTGGATCGTCGCCGCGATCTCGATGATCGCCGGCAACGTCGGCATGCTCGCGCAAACGAATCTCAAACGTCTGCTGGGATACTCGAGCATCGCGCAGGTCGGTTACATCCTCGTCGCGCTGGCGGGAGGCACGCCGCTGGGCGTGCGTTACGCGATCTACTATTTGACGGCGTACGCGCTCATGAACTTGGGCGTGCTCGCGGTTGCGGCCGCGATCTCGGAAACCGGCGAAGAGGGCGCGGAGTTGAGCAGCTATCGCGGACTCGGACGCAAACGGCCGTGGCTGGCGGCCGCGATGACGGTCTTCTTGCTGGCGCTTGCCGGACTGCCGCCTACCGCCGGTTTCCTTGGAAAGATCTTGATCCTCTCGGCCGCGGTGACCAACGGCTATACTCTGGCTTGCGGCGGTTTTGATCGCCGGCACGGCGATCTCGCTTTACGCGTATGCCAAGATCATCGCGGCGATGTACGGCGCGGACGACGGCGAGCCGGCGCGCGGCCATCGTCCGCTGGTTCCGCTCGCGTGGGCGAGCGTCGCGCTCTGCGCAATCGTCGTAGTCGCGATGGCCTTCTATCCGCTGACGCCAAGCAACGTACTGCCGCTCGCGGTCAAGTAAGCGAGCGCGCGTCACGGCCCCTTGGGGCCATGCGCTATAGTAGCCGTGAGGTGCTCCAAATGACTCGATTCGCGCTCTTCGCTTTCGTCCTGGCCGCGTTGACCGGGACTCTCGTGCTTCGGCCGGTGCCGGTGGCGGCGCAGACCCCCACCGTGATTCTACCGATAGATGCGTACAAGACTGCGGACGAGCAGGGCGCAATTCTGTACGCGCGGCAGTTGATCGCCAACGGGCAGCTCGACGCGGCGGTCGTCTGGCTGACGCAGTTCGTTGCCAGTCATCCTAACGGCACCGAGGCTGCGCGCTTCCTGGGCGACCTTTACTATCGCCAGGGCCACTTCGACAAGGCGGAGGCCATCTATAACCAACTGCTCGCGAGTAATCCTCACGACAAAGAGACTCACAACCGTCTGGGCGTCGTCTTCGCAACCGAGAACAAGGTGGACGATGCGATCGTTCAGTTTCAGGACGCGCTTCCGGGCACGGATTCGATCCGCGACCTCGTGATGCTGCATCTGCGCAAGGGCGATCTGCCCGCGTACCAAGCCGACATGGAACGCGCCGCAAAGTCGGAACCGAGCGACGCCGATCTGCAAGAGGAGTATGGGGAGGTTCTGCAGGCAATCCATCGTCCAGCCGAAGCGATTCTCTACTTCCGGCGCGCGCTCGACGACGAGCCGAACTCGATCGCCGCGCTCAACGGGGCTGGGATGACCTATCTCGATCTGCACGACCATGCGCAGGCGGCAGGCTACCTGCAAGATTGCCTCAACATCGACCGGATGAACTACGCATGTCTCGATAACATGGGCGTCGCGCAGATTCAGGCCGGCAACTACGGCGAGGCGTTAGGGACCTTTACGCGCGCGCACCGTTTCGAGCCCGAACGCCCGGAGGCGCTGGTGAACTTCGGCTACATGGCCGATCTCCGCGGCGATTGGAAGCGCGCCGTTTCGTACTACGTGGAGGCGATTGCCGTCGATCCCTTCGTTCCCGAATCGTACGTGAACCTCGGCATCGACTACGAGCACAACGGCCTCTACTCGCTCGCGCAGTCGGCGCTGCTCAAAGGCGTCGCCGCGACCCCATGGGACGGTCGCATCCACTACCTGCTCGCTCGCGCCTACTCGGCGCAGGGCCAGAAGGCGCTGGCGCTCGAGCAGCTTAAAGCCGCCGCCGACTCACTCGATCCCGACGTCGCGCAGATTGCCAAAGACGAGTCGGCGCGGCTAACCGCGCCTACGGCCGCTCCGCAGTAACGCGCTTAAGCGCGCGCGATACAGTCGATCTCGATGCGGGCGCCGCGCGGCAGCGCGGCGACCGCCACGGTGGAACGCGCGGGCTTGTTCGCACTGAAATAGCGTTCGTAGATCGCGTTGACGGCCGGGAAATCGCTCATATCAACCAAGAAAATCGTCGTCTTGATGACGTCGGCGTAGTGATAGCCGGCCGCGCAGAGCACCGCGCCGAGATTCTCCAGCACCCGTTCGGTCTGCGCGCTCACGTCGCCGTCGACGAGCTGACCGGTCTTTGGGTCGAGCGGGATCTGACCGCTGCAGTAGAGCTCGCTTCCGGTCTGGATCGCTTGACTATACGGTCCGATCGGGGCGGGCGCGTGCTCCGTGAGAATCTGCTCGGGCTTCATGCGTGTTCGAGCGGTCTCATCGTGCCCTTAAAGGACGGCGGCGCCTCGTCTATGCCGAAGTTCTCTTCGTAGAGCGCGTTGACGCGATCGAGTTCGTCCCTCGTCAGGGCGGGTGTCCCGGGTGCCGCGGCAAACTCGCGCAGCTGATCGCGATCGTAGATATTCGGCAGAACGGTCATTACGCGCGGCTCCGCAAGCAGCCATTGGATTGCGGCCTGGCCGAGCGTGCGGTCCGGCAGCTCCAGAAAGCGCAGCTTTTCGACTTTCTTGACGCCGTTGATCAGCCATTCGCGCGGGCGGTGCCGCCGATGATCGTTTTTCGGAAAGGTCGTCTCGGCGGTGTAGTGTCCCTCGAGCATTCCGCTGGAATGCGGCACACGAATCATGTAGCCGGTCGGCGCATCCGCATCGTAGGCGGCGCGAATCTGCTCGTCGCCGGGATACTGTTCGAGCGCGTTCCAGATGATCTGCAGCGAGGCGACGTGGCGACGGCGCACGGCCTCGACGCCCTCGCCGAGCCAGCCGATTGCCGGCCCGAGTGCGACACCGTACATGCGAATCTTCCCTTCGCGCTTGAACGATTCGAGCAGCTCCCAGAGCGCGTCGTCGTCAATCTGCGCCATCCGAGCGTTGTGCATCTGATAGACGTCGATGTAGTCGGTCTGCAGACGGCGCAGCGACGCCTCGAGCGCGGTGCGCACAAAAACCGGCGAGAAGTCCTGCGGCAGCTCGGACTGCCCCCGGCGCGCCTGCCCTGAATCGGAGAAATCGTAGCCGAACTTCGTAGCATAGACGACGCGCTCGCGCTGCGCGCCGAACGCTTTGGCGAGCTGCTCTTCGCTGCGGCCGTTGCCATAGGTATCGGCGGCATCGAAAAATGTGATGCCGAGATCGTAGGCCTCGCGCAGCAGCGAAACCGCCTCGTCGTCGCTCTTTTCGCCCCACCACCCGGTCGACGTCGTCCAGAGGCCGAAACCGACCTCGCTCACGGTTACCGTGCTATCGGGGTAGGTGCGGTACTTCATGCCAGGGCCTTCTCCGTCCAGTGCGCCAACACTCCACCCTGATGGAAGACGACGTTCTTCGCGCCGGTTTGGACCGCGTGGCGGATTGGATCAGGGAGTATTTCGCCCATCCCGAGGCCTATCGCGTTTTGCCGCTCACGCGCCCGGGAGACGTGATGCGCGCGCTGCCCGAGCGAGCGCCTGAAGAGGGCGCGCCGTTCGAGGAGATTTTCGCCGACTTCGAGCGCCTTATCGTTGCGAACTCGACGCAGTGGAACCATCCGCACTTCTTCGCCTACTTTGCCACGAGTGCGGCGCCCGCGGCAATCGCCGCCGAGGCACTGGCGGCAACGCTCGACGTAAAGGCGATGTTGTGGCGGACGTCGCCGGCCGCGACGGAGCTGGAAGAGGTGACGATGCGCTGGCTCGGGCAGCTGCTCGAGCTGCCGCCGGAGTGGATGGGCATCATCTACGATACCGCCTCGATCGCCGGTTTCACGGCGCTCGCCGCGGCGCGCGAAGCGCTCGATCTGAAGATCCGCGAACTCGGCATGACGGGACGCGATCTGCCCGCGTTGCGCGTCTACATTACCGGCGAGACGCACTCGCACGTCGAGAAGGCGGCGATTGCGCTAGGCATCGGGCAGCGCAACGTCGTGCGCGTCGCCTGCGACGACGAGTTCCGCATGCGCCCCGACGCGTTACGCGAGGCCATCGACGCCGACGTTGCCGCGGGAATGCGGCCGTTGGCGGTCGTCGCGACCGTCGGCACGACCTCGACGACTTCGATCGATCCGCTGCGCGAGATTGCCGCGACCACGCGCGAGAAGAAGATTTGGCTGCACGTCGATGCGGCATACGCAGGCTCGGCAGCGCTCATCCCGGAGTTTCGTCCGATGCTCGACGGGGTCGAGCTGGCCGATTCGCTGGTCGTCAATCCGCACAAGTGGATGTTCGTACCGATGGACTTATCTGTGCTCTTCGTGCGCGACGAATCGATCGTGCGCCGCGCCTTCAGCTTGGTCCCCGAGTACCTCACCACGCCCGAGGCCGGCGCGGTCAACTATATGGATTACGGTCTGCAGTTGGGCCGCCGCTTCCGCGCGCTCAAGTTGTGGTTCGTGCTACGTCATTTCGGCGCCGAGGGCATTCGGAAACGGCTTCGCGCGCATATCGAGTTGGCGCAAGCATTTGCCTCGTGGGTGCGCGACGAGCCCGATTGGCAGGTGCTTGCGCCGCATCCGCTCTCAGTCGTTTGCTTCCGCTTCGCGCCGCCCGTAGTCGACGAAGCGCAACTCGACGCACTCAACGCCAGGCTGCTCGAGGCCGTCAATGCGACGGGCGAGGTCTTCCTCTCGCACACAAAGGTCGATGGCCGCTACGCCTTGCGGCTCGCGATTGGCAACATCCGCACGCAGCCCAGCGACGTCAAACACGCTTGGGACTTACTGAGGCAAGAAATACAAACGCTTCGGCGGTGATCCTGCGCGTGCAAACAGTCTCGGCTTCGGAGACGTGCAAAAGTAGCCGCCCAAACTAGAAGGCGCCGATGCCGTGCGGAGTTCCCCAACCTGTGCATGAGTTGTAGTGAGGATACTCAACGTATGCGCACTGGTCGCTGCCTTCGGTGACGGAATATAGATGCTTTTGATGTGATGGCTTCCAAAACGTGCGGCCGCCGTCTTGTTCCGCTGCATTTCCGGCCAGGCCGAAGACCCCGGCTAGAAACGGTGTTGGGATAGCGGCTCCGTCTACGATCATCCAGCCGACTTCATCATAGCTATCGTACTCAGCAACGTTCGAAGCATTCGCTGCTACATCGTTTGCGAGTCGATGTTTGCAATACTGATCGTGCTGCCATGGCGGCCTTCGCACCGCTTTGTAGCAGCCGCCGCTATTGGAGTCAGGCCAGACGATTTCGCTATAGCCGCGCTTTCGATCGCCGCCTTTCGAGAGTTCGGTTTCGCCTACCGCAACGACACTATCGAAGTCTGCCGGTTCTTGAAGCCCGCCGCCATCGGTACCCGCCAGATACGTGACCCCGCGAGTATCGAAGTAGGATTTGCTCAGGCCTTTACCCTCGAACGACTCGCTGACGATGTGCGCGCCGAGCGTCACTGCCTCGGCGGCCGTCGCCTCGATGTCGCTCACGCTGTTTGAGTTCGCTTCAATGAGGTAGATCGTGCAGTTCGGGCAGCTCGCCGAAACCATCTCGACATCGAGGTCAGTCTCGATGCCCCATTCCGGGCTCCCCTCCGGGTAGTTGCTTTGCTGGCCTTCCTGATTGTATTTGGTAAAGTTTGCCGCGGGCAGCTTGAAGGTTGAGCGGTATTCGGCAAGGTCCGACGCAACGTCGGGGTTGTCGTACGCATCGATGACGGCAACGATCTGACCCGACCCTTTCGTTGACGACGGAAGGTTATATGCTTGCTCCAAATCGTGCGGGGACCAACCAGTTGGCTTATCTGACCGTGTGGCGCTAATCTCGATCGAGACTTGACACCGCACATCGCCGTTGCGGGTGGCGTTGCACGCCGGAAGAGCTGCTCGCTGTCGTGAAATGGTCTGCGCCAGCCCCGGCGCGCCGATCGGCGGCCGCGATCCCGTGCACCCTGGAAGCAACGCTGCACACCCTAAGAGCAATGCGGCAGCGATGCTAACCTTCAACATCTGGCCGCGAAACGCGAAGACTCTCATCGTCCGCTCCCTTACCAGCTCATAACGATCAAGCCATCACTGGTCGCGTTTTTCCACCCTTGCCAAGTGTGGAAGCGCGTAGCGCTGGCCTCGATGTAGGACGATCCGCCACCACCGCCACCACCGGAGGTGCCGTAGTAAGCGTCGCACGCACCGGAACCGCCGCCACCGCCGCCGTAATAGCCGCCGCCTCCTCCCCCGCCGCCGCCGTCAGCGCCGTAAACGCAGTTGGCGGCGCCGCCAGTGCCGCCGGTGCCATGCAATCCGTCGGCGCCGGGCTTTCCGCAGCCATAAGAGGAACAGTCGTTCCCTCCGCCGGCACCACCGGCTCCGCCACGATGTTGGGTACCTCCCGTGCCGCCACCACCGGAACTCCCGTAGCCACCACCCGAAGTGCCTGAACCACCGATACTGCCGCCGCCCTCACCGCCGCCGCCGCCGGGATAGCGGCGGTTAGGGCCGCCTTCCCCGGCTCCGCCCCCGGCGACGAGAATGCGATTGGTTAACCGATCACCATTTTGTCGAATGTCGGATGCTCCGCCGCCGCCGTACCCCGAACAGAAAGAACTTTGGTTGGAGCAATTGGGTCCACCGGCACCGCCGTCGGCGCCGCCGTTGTAGCCGCCGTTGTAGCCACCGCTTTCGCCCGTTGCGGTGCCGCCGACGAAGACGGCGAGCTTCTCACCGGGAGTTACCGGTATCTCGGCAAACACGCGGCCACCACGGCCGCCCGCAGAACCGCCGCCAGCAGCGCCTCGGGCGACGATCGTGATCTTGCTCACGCCAGCTGGCACGGTGAATAGCTGCTTGCGACCCGTGTACTTAAATGTTGCGCTGTGCGGAAGAGCATCACCCGGCACGTTTGGCGCCGGCAAAGCGCTGCTGCCGGTATAAGATCCGCAACCTGGCAGCAACGCAACCGCGACACCGACAGTTAAGGCATGGCTGCCAAGACAAAAACGCTTCATTCTCCTTGCTCCTCGGCCGACTTAACGAATCGACCGGCCTGAACGTTCGGGGTATCGGCCGCCGTTTCATCGCAGCGCACCAGTGAAGCCGGCCGCCAGCGCGATGAGAGCGTTTCCGGAATGGCGGCGGAGCGCGGCCACCCGCGCGTCAACAGGGGTCGCAAGTCTCGTTCTCCAATTGGCAAACTATGTAGCAGCTTCTTGGAGCGGTGGACGCAGATGCCTTTGCAGTCGGCTCGTTTTTGGATTTTCGTTGGCGCTCTCGGACTTAGCGCGTGTAGCAGCGGCGGTGTAAACTCTCCGGCGGGCAACGCTCCGCCTACCGCCTCGAGTACGCGTAGCGGCGAGGCATCGTGGATGGCTCGCGATGCCCGAGCGCAGGACCTCCTCTACGTCTCGAATCGTCAGGATGGGAGCGTCTACGCTTACTCCTATCCGCAGGGCAA
Source organism: Vulcanimicrobiota bacterium (assembly GCA_963754565.1). Classification (GTDB taxonomy): domain Bacteria; phylum Vulcanimicrobiota; class Vulcanimicrobiia; order Vulcanimicrobiales; family Vulcanimicrobiaceae; genus Cybelea. Next base: position 156,693 of record CAVWGL010000004.1, read on the forward strand.
GCTGAACGGCCGGCTTTTCAACCTACGAGCCAGCGGTCTGTGCGCGGATAGGGACGGCAACGTCTTTATTCCGCAAGGCAACGAGATACTGGAATACGCCCACGGCGGAACCGAACCGGTCGGGACGTTGCGTAACGCACTCGGAGGAAGCGTGCAGTTCTGCGCGATCGACCCCGTGACGGGAAACCTCGCCGTCTCAGGAGGCGCGCCCCGCGCATACGGCCTCGCGATTTATACCGGTGCCAAGGGCGATCCCAGAACGTACCTCAGCCCTAACGGCGTCGCCTATCGCTCGTTGACGTACGACGGTGCGGGAAATCTCTTCGTTGTGGCGGTTGCCGGCAGTGTAGGCGGCACGACCAGTCTGGCCGAGTTGCAAAAGGGCAGCACGCGAGTCAGAGAGATCGCTTGGCACCAGATGCGTCCCGAACGTATCGGTTCGATTCAATGGGACGACCGCTATTTGGCCGTCGAAACGTCACAACGCGGTTCTCGCTCGACGACGATCTCGCGGTACCATGTAAATGAAGGCCAAGCCATCTACACGGGCCGCACAACGTTCACCGGCCCCGAAAACGCCCTGCAGTTCTCGATCCACGGCGGGCAGATCATCGTGCCGAACCCGCGCGTCTCTGGCTCAGCGGCCATCACATTCTACGGCTACCCAGGCGGCGACGGGCCCCGCCAAACGATCGAAGACGATCGCCAACCGCAAGCCGCGGTTTTCAGCCCGACGTCGAGCGCCAAAATCGCGGTTACCACCTATCACTACGATAATATGCGCACCGGCTGGGACGATAAAGAAACGACGTTGACCTACGGCAACGTCAACAGCTCCTCGTTCGGATTGCTCGAGACGGTGACGCTTGACGATCAGGTAGATACGCAGCCGCTGCTCGTTCCAAATGAAGAGACGACCACCGGAGTGGATCCGGGAACGCACGACGTTGTTTACGTTGCGACCGAGAGCAATACGGTCTACGCGATCGACGCGTCGAGCGGGACGGTGCTGTTCAAGCAAAACTTAGGCAATCCCGTTCCCAGCCCGTTGGGCTGCAACAACAACGGGCCGAATGTCGGAATCGACGGAACGCCCGTCATCGACGCAAGCGCCGGCGTTATGTACGTCATTACATATATCAACGTGAGTAGCTATTCGCAAGCTTACTACATCCACGAGCTCAGCCTGGCCAATCTGCAAGACGTCGTGTCGCCGGTTCTTATCACCGCCTCGCATGCCTTAGAGAACGGCACCGTCTACGGTTTTAGCGCGACGTACCAACGGCAGCGGCCCGCGCTGCTCGAGGCCAACGGAAACATCTACGCGGGGTTTGGCAGTTTTTGCGACTTTGCGGGGTCGACGTCACGCGGCTGGCTTCTGGGTTGGCAGGCCGGTTCGCTGACGCCGCTTGGCGCCAACCAGCTCAACGATACGCAGTTAAGCTCGCCCGACGACTTCTTTCTGTCGTCGATTTGGATGGCGGGCTACGGGATTGCGGCCGATCCCCAGGGGAATATCTATTTCGTCACCGGCAACTCAGACCCGACCGGGACGACGTTTAACAAGGTCACCAATATAGCCGAGACTGCCGCTAAGGTCAGTCCGGGCCTAGACCGGCTCCTCAGCTTCTTTACGCCGGCGGATGCCAAGCAGCTCGACCAAGGCGACGTCGACTTTGGATCGGGCGGCATGCTGTTACTGCCGCAGAAGCGTTCGCAGCCGCCGCTGGCCGCAGCCGCCGGTAAAGAAGGCACGATGTTTCTGATGAATCGCAACAACATGGGCGGGCATTCGAGTAGTCGAAACAAGGTCGTCGATTCGGTGAACATCGGGGGATGCTGGTGCGGTGAATCGTACTTCGATGCTTCAAGCGATTCGGTTCCGCGCATCGTCGCGAGCGGCGGGAATAGCGTCACCGTTTGGAAAGTTCCGCTCTCGCGCCGGGTAAAGCTGGCCGAGGATGGATCCTCGTACTACTTACCTGGAGGACAAGATCCCGGTTTCTTTACCGCCGTCTCATCCGACGGAAAGAAACCCGGTGCAATTATTTGGGCGCTCGCAAGGCCAAACTACGTTCCCGGAAACATCACGCTGTTTGCGTTGGAATCCGAACCGCAAAGCACTAGCGGCAACCAGCTCCCGGTGCTTTACTCGGCACCGGCAGGCGCCTGGGATTCAACCGGAGGCGACGCCGATCTGGTCCCGGTTGTCGCAAACGGCAAAGTGTACGTCGCGAGCTACGAGCAGCTCGATATCTTCGGGCTTCTGGGCTCTCGTAAGGCGGTAACGCCGGCGGCGCTGGTAGTCGAGGCTCCGCGCGCAACGGGCGGCGCTCCGCACGAAGTCACCGGAACGCTGGTCGCCATCAGCGGCTCGCGACTCACCCTTCGCACGCGCACCGGAACCCTCGCTCATGTCGACGATTCGGAGGCCGTTCGACGCGAACGAAGCGTTGATTTGATCGTGAGCGAGCCCGTCAGTGCTCTGGGCGATCGCGACGCTGCCGGCGTGTTGCACGCCAAGGTGATCGTGCGCGCGAAGCGCTCGCAAGGAACTTGGCCTGCCGATCGATAGCGGCTACGTACAGCGTCGTGCTCACCTCAGTACTTTTACGGATACCGGCAAATGGCGCGGGACGCTAGGCTGGTCAAATGATCATGCTAACTTTGAATCGCTACGCCCTAAGCGGCTGCGTGGCAGCCGCCATGCTGACGGGGTGCGCCCAGCCCCTCGCCGTTGCGCAGGCTGCGCCGAGCGGCGCGCCGGGAGTGCGGGACGCGGCGTTGACGACTCCGTACTTCGTGCGAACCCCGACGCGAACCGATCGCGGCAAATCATGGATGAGCCCTGACAAAAAGAAAGGTGCGCTGCTCTATGTGGGGGACGACGCTACCAACGACCTCTACGTCTACGATTTCCCGAGCGGGAAAGCCGTGGGGACGCTGACGGGATTCTACGGGCCATACGGGATGTGCGTGGACGCAAAAGGCGACATTTATGTCGCGAACTTCGACAATGGAACGCTGGTCGAGTACGCACATGGCGCCGCGAAGCCGTTCAAAACGTACACTCCAGGCGGCGAGCCGATGGGCTGTTCGGTGGATGCGAAGGGCGACGTATCGGTAACGAGTTTCGATCCCGGCGAGGTCACGGTTTATGCGAAGGGAAACCCGAAGGACGGCACGACCTACAGCGATCCGGATTGCGAGTTCATCTGGACGATGGGGTACGACGATAAGGGTGATCTGATCGGCGTCGGCGAGTACAGTACCATCGACGTCTGCGCCTTACTGGCCGGCTCGCAGTCCGAGACTACCCTCACGGAGAGTGGTATCACGATCGACTTCCCGGGGGGCAGCGCCTGGGACGGCAAGTATTTTGCGCTTGGCGATCAGGAGGCCGGTGGAACGTTTCAATCCGGCGTGTGGCCGTCGACGCTTTCAGGCACTACCATTACCGCAGCTACCAGCGAAGTGAAGTTTGCGGACAACTGCGAAAGCGACTACACGGACATCGTCAACCCATTCTTCCTAGGAAAGGGTTTTGTCCCGGTGACCCCCGGAACGCGTCATCGAGCCAAATACGTGATCGGCGCTAACCCGTGGTGCGCCGACGCGGGTACACCCCTCGTCAGGATCTGGTATTATCCAAGCGGAAAACTGTACAAGCCTGTTACGCTAGGCTCGGGGTCGGCTCCGCAGGATCCGTACGGGGTAGCGGTGAGCGTCGGAAAGTAGAGGGTAGAGCTAATACAGCCGAAGGTAGCGCTCGCGCTCCCACGGGTGGACGGCGCGGCGATACTGTTCGTACTCCTCTAGCTTCGCATCGCGGAAGGCGCGGTAGAGGTGATCGCCGAGGGAGCCGCGGACGACGGCGTCCGCGTCGAGTTCGGTAATGGCCTGGCGCAGCGATTTCGGCAGCGTTCCGATTCCACGCTCGCGGCGTTCGCGTTCGTTCAAGTCGTAGGTCGAGCCGGCGAACGCAGGCCCCGGCAGCGTGCCGTGCGCGATGCCGTCGGCGGCCGCACCGATTAAAACTGCGAGCGCGAGATAGGGATTGCAGGCGGGATCGGGGCTGCGCATCTCGATGCGCGCCGGCTTCTGTCCCGGCGGCACTCGAACCAACGCGTTTGCGCTGCGTTCCGACCAAACGGTGTAGATCGGCGCGTCCCATGCGGCAACGAGACGCTTGTAGGAGTTGACGGTGGGGTTGCAGATCGCGGTCGCCGCCGGCGCGTGCGCTAGCAGACCGCCGACGACATAGAGCGCCGTCTCGTCCTCGCTCGCTTCCGGCAGGTGAAGCTCAACGTGAAGTCCGCTGCCGGCGCGCTCCTCGAGCGGTTTGGGCATAAAGGTTGCATCCAGGTCGAAATCGGCGGCAACGTGTTTGGCGATCGTCCGCAGCGTGAGCGCGTGATCGGCAGCCGCCAACGGATCGTCGTGCGCGACGTCGATCTCGTGCTGACCGGCGCCATGCTCGTGATGCGCCGAGGCAACCGGAACGCCCATCGAGCGGAGCGCGGCGACGATCGCGTTTCGCGCCTCCTCGCCGCGGTCGTTCGCCGAAAAATCGAAGTAGGAGCCGACGTCTCCGGTAGCGGTCGAGGCGCGCTCGAAAAGATAGAACTCGACCTCCAGCCCCATTCGCAGGCCGTTTAGCGATGCGCCGCTTTCGATAGCGCGCCGCAACGTCGTTCGCGGGCAGCCTTCGAACGGCGTGCCATCCGGCATCGCGATATCGCAGATCAAGCGCCCCTCGCGGCCCTCGGGCGCCGCGCGCCACGGGTAGATAGCGAACGTCGCCGGGTCGGGGCGCAGCACCATATCCAGCTCTTCGCCCCGAACGAAACCATCGATCGAGCCGCCGTCGAAGGTAACGCGGCCCTCGAGCGCATCGTCGAGCTGGTCGACCGGTATCGACACGTTCTTGCCCACGCCGAAGACGTCGGCAAAGACGAGGCGCACGAAGCGCACGTCGGCTTCGCGCGCGAGCTTGACGACTTCGCGCTTTGCAGAAGGCCGTCGCCACTGCGGGCTAGGCGTGGAGGTCATCGATTGCCATTGCCATGCGCAGAGTCAGTTGATCGTGCGGGCTTTCGAGCGAACGCGCGGTGATCTCGCCGATCTGTCGCAGGCGATAGAAGACGGTGTGACGGTGAACGTTCAGCGATTCCGAGGCGGTCTTGACGTTCTGCCCCACTTTGAAGTAGAGCTTGAGCGTACGTTCTAGCTCGGTTTGGTGTTTCTCGTCATAGGCGCGCAGCGGGGCGAGAACCTCGCCGGCAAAGGCCCGCAAACGCGCGACGCCGGCACCTTCGTAGAGGAGCGCGTACGCGCCCAGCTCCTCGTACGACGCGACGTGTCCGAGGCCGAAGAGGCTTCGCCCGATCGTCAGCGCTGCGCGTGCCGTCGCACCGCTGCGGTGAAGCGAGATCGGCGGCTCGACGGTGCCGGCACCGCCGGAGATTCGCAGCTGGGACTTTCGCCGCGCGGCCGTGCGCGGCAGCAGCCCAGCCGCAGTCTTTGCGTTGTTCGCGTCCACGGTGCGAGCGATCGGCACGAAGACGAAGAGCGCGTGATCCTGCTGCAGGAATCCCAACTCCCCTTCGCCGGGCGCAAAGACGTCGGCGGCAAGCGCACGCAGTTCCGTCGCCACCGCGGCGGCGGGCATCGCACCCGTCGACTCGGCTTCGAGAACGACGACGCAGTAGTGCGGCGCGAGCGTAATGCCGTGCGCGGCGGCCTCCTCTCGCATCGATGCGAGGTCGGAAAGACTCTCCGATAACGCCGCGTTCCAAAAATCGCCCTTCTTTGCTCGCGAGCCGACGGCGTCGCGCGCGAGTTCGACCCCGATCGCCGCGGCCGTAAGCCGCAGCATCAGCGCCGCATCACCCGACGAGTTGGTCCCGAAGAGCGAGAGCCAGCCGACGTGCGCGTCGCCCGTGGTCACGCGCTGTACCTTCCCCGGCGCTCCCGACTCCGCGATGCCGCGCGCGCTCGGTGGCACATGCTGCGAGCCTGCGGCAGTCACGTGACGCCACTGCGCATCCTCGAGCAGCACGCCCCCGCCGGTGCTCTGCGCTAGATGCGCGGCCAACGCTTTGGGGCCGCCCCCGGATGCGGTGATGCGGGCGAGGGCCTCGGCAAAATCGACGATCTCTTCGGGCCTCACGGCGTAGCGGCGTGCGATTGATGCCGCGCCCGCAAATGCGGCAGCTTCTTGGCTAGGTCGTCTGGCATAATGGCATCGATCGCATCGTCAACGGTAACGATTCCGAGCATCTTGCCGGCGTCGTCGACGACCGGGAGTGCCAGCAGATCGTACTTCGCGATCGTGGATGCGACGTCGACGGCGGGCGTGTCCGGCGCGACCGTAACCAAATCGGTCTCCATGATGCGCTCGATGAAGGCGGTCGGCAGCGCGAGCAGCAGCGTTCGCAGGGAGAGCGCACCGAGCAGATGGTCGTCTTTGTCCAGCACGTAGAGATAGTAGATGAACTCCGAGACCGGCGCGATCTCGCGGATCTTTCGAATCGTCCCTTCGGTCGTGCGATGCGGATAGATCCAGACGTAGTCGGTCGTCATCAATCCGCCGGCCGAATCTTCGGGATACTTCACCAGCGCTCGCAGCTCGCCGGCCGTGTATGCGTTCATCTCGGCAAGCAGCTGCGACTGCTGTTCTTCCGGAAGCTCCGCAAGCAAGTCGGCGGCGTCATCCGCATCCATCTCTTCGATGATGTCCGCGGCCCGCTCGGTGCCGATATCTTCGATGAGGTTCTTGCGCGTATCCGGATCGAGGTGCTCGAAGGCATCGGCGGCCGTCTCGTCGTCGAGTTGCCCGACGACGGCCGCCGCTTCGCGCGCGGAGAGGTCGCCGATGATCTCGGCGAGCTCGGAGGGATGCAGGCGCGCGAGCCGGTTCTCTTTGACCGAGAGGCTAACTTGCGAGGGGTTGACCTCGCGAATCGGCGCGACGGAAGACCACGCGATCATGGAGCGCGGCACGCTGCCGATGCGCGAGAGCCATCGCCGTCCGAACGAGCGCAAACCTAGCCGCCGCAGCAGTCCCGCAATCCCGACGTCGGCCGCAACGACGCGCAGCTGGCCGCCTGCGTTGGCAAGCTCGATGTCGTTGATTCGCACGACCTTGCGGCCGTCAACGTCGACGATCTGCTTGTCCAAAAGATCGGCAACGAGATAGAGCTCCTCGCGCTCGGGCGGCGCCGGTTCTTTCGGCGCGATCGTCAGCGCTACGTTGCCGTCGTGGTCCACGTCGACGACGGTCTCGATCGGCGCGAAGCGCAGACCCTGGGCCGTCTTGATGACGAGACCGTCGATCTGCGGAAAGACCGCGTCCGGCTTGCCGACGAGAAAGTCGCTAACTTTGCCGATCGGAAGTTCGTTGACGGTCGCCCGGCGGCCGACCAGATCCGAGATGAACCCTTCGGCGAAAGCCACTTACCGACGCACCGCGTCTAAGGCTTCGAAGAAGGCTCCGATCTCGTCATCGCCGGTGTAGAAGTGGGGGCCGACGCGAATCCCGCAGTTGGGGCGGTAGTCGACGAATACGCGCCGCGCGATGAGGTCGCGCGCCGCGTCCTGCGCACCCTCGAAGTCAATGCCGATCCAGCCGGTACGGCGCTCCGGCTCCAGCGGCGTGTTTACCGTGAGCCCGCGTTCGAGCGCCATCGTCGCGATCTTTTCGGTGAGGCGCAGGTTGTGCGCGCGAATTTGCGGCACGCCGATCGTCCGAATTATCTCGTGCCCCGGCGCCGCGACGGCGTACCCCGGAATAGTGGGCGTTCCGTGGCCGAGGCCATACATGCTGGAGGCGTAGACGATCGGCGCCTCTTCGAAGGCGAACGGGCGCTCGTGCGCCATCCAGCCGGTGATTGCGGGGCGCAGCTGCGAGCTCAAGGACGGCTTAACGTAGATCCACCCGCAGCCGGGGCCGCCGCAGAGCCACTTGTGCGAGCCTCCGGTAACGATGTCGAGGTCCCATTCGCGCACGTCGTAGGGATAGATACCCGTGGTTTGGTAGGCGTCGACGCAGAGCACGGCACCGACATGCCTGCAGTGATCTGCAATCGCCTGAACGTCGGCAAGCGCACCGGAGACGTAGTAGGCATGCGAGATGACGGCGAGCGCAGTCTTTTCGCCGATCGCGGCGACGATTCGCTCGGTCGGAATCGTGCGACCGTCGTCGGAAGGGACGACGCGATTGACGGCGCCGTAGCGTTCCCACTCGCGCCATACGTAGGTAACCGAGGGGAACTGCAGGGATTCGTAGACGACCTCGTTGCGGTCGCCGCTGAAGTCGATGCAGCTCGCGACCGCCGCCTGCAGCACCGAGACGTTTGGCCCCAGAAAGACCGAGCCCGGCGCCGCGCCGACGATCGCACCGATGCCGTCGGCGATCTCGCCGATTCGCGGCAGCCAGCGCTCCCAGGCCTCGGGTCCGTCGCTTCCCCACTCGTCCCAGTACGCTTCGAGCGCGGCCCGCGCGCGCAGCGGCGCTGCCCCCATCGAATGGCTGACGAGATAGGTGGAGTTTCCGAGAATCGGAAACTGCGCGCGCCAGTCCGTCACGCGTAGTTTCCCTCACCAAGATACGTGCGCACGTCCCAAAGCTCGGGAAAGAAGCGATAGCGTAGCGTGCTCTCGAGATATGCGGCTCCCGACGAGCCGCCCGTGCCCGTGCGCTGGCCGATCATGCGTTCCACCATGCGCACGTGGCGCCCGCGCCACAGCATGAAGCGTTCGTCGAACTCGATGAGCGCTTCGAGCAAGAGATAAAGATCGTAATATTCGCCTTCATTCGAATAAATTCGGCGGTAGCTTTCGATCAGCTGCTCCGAGGAATCGACGGCGAAGCCGCGGCGGCGCAGCACCTCTTTGACCCGATCGTAGAGCGACGGTTCCTTGGCGCGCCGCTCGAGCCGCGCGCGCTGCGCGTCGTCGAGCTCGATCCATTTTAATACCTCGGTCCGCCGCAGGCCGCAGGCAAACTCCAGCTCGCGAAACTGCACCGATTGAAAGCCGCTGGCTGGATTGAGGTGATCGCGAAACTGGTTGAACTCCTGCGGCGTCATCGTCTCCAAGATATCGACCTGCTGCTCGATTAGGCGCTGGATCGTGTCGATGCGATGAAACTGCTTGGCGACGCGCAGCAGATCGTCGCGATCGAGCGCCGCCATGGTTGCATCCAACTCGTGCAGCAGCTGCTTGAACCACAGCTCGTAGACTTGATGGATGATGATGAAGAGCATCTCGTCGTGATGCGGCGGTCGCGAGAGCGGCCGCTGCAGCTCCAGCAGCTCGTCAACCTTTAAATAGGACCCATACGAAAGCGGCACGGTGCGAGGGCTTACGGGGGGCGGTGGGCTTCTCCTCGAACGGCCAAGCCATATGAAGCGTTGGTGGTTCGCCGTGCTCGTCGCCGTCCTCGCGGCCTGCTCGAACAGCGGTAGTCACGGCTCGGCAGGGAGTCCTTCCGGCGCAACCGATCCCATCGCATTTCCGCTCTTTTCCGGATCCTCCGTCCTCTCGTCGCACTCGTGGCATCGCACCATCGTCGCGCAACCGGGAGCGGCGGACCGCGCGGTCTTCGCGCAAGGTGCCGGCACCTACGACGGCCACGATGTCGTTGCGGGCACGCAGGCGATGATGCCGGCACTCGAGGCGTGGCTCGGCGATCTCAGCGCGCACCCGCCGGCCGATTACACGATCGCTATTACCGGCAACGGCATCGAGGCGGTGCGAACGCATACGCGTGCGCTCGGATTCGATTTCCAAGCCTTCACCAACACGGAAAACGGCAAGCGTCACGGCGTCGTCGTTATGGCGGTCGATCCCGAGATGCTCGATCAAAAGGCAGGCCCGATGCTCGGGCTCATCGGACGCTTCAAGTACGTTCCAAAGTCGCTGCGCGACCCGCTGGATCTACAGGTGAAGCGAGCGACGGGCTTCTCCCTCACCGAGGCCACCAATCCGGATACGCCCATCGGTGCCGCGGTTGCCGCGCTCGACCAGCTGCGCGACTTCGGCGGTCGCGGAATCGTCGTGATCGACGCCGTCAAACAATAGCGACCGGGCTCCCTTAGACTTCGTGCGTACCTCTTCGATCGACTGGCGCGAGATCGGCGGCTGGATCACGCTCAACGCCCTCTGGATCCCACTGACCGTTCAAGATACGGCACTGATGGCGATCGCGGTACCGGCGATGACGATTCGGCTGGCTCCCCAGAACCACGTCTTCGTTCTTTCAGTGCTGGCCAGCATCGTTGCGCTCGCGACGGCACTCGTACCGCCGCTCGGCGGATGGCTCTCCGACGCGCTGCGGCGCCGTGGCGGCTCGCGCCGAGCCTTGGTAGGCGTGGGCGTAGCGATCGACGTCGGCGCCTTGGCGGCCCTCGCGTACGTGCACACCCTGATGTGGTTTGCCGTGCTGCTGGTCGTTGCGACGCTTGGCGCAAACGTTGCCCTGAGCGCCTATCAAGTGCTGCTCCCCGAATCGGTACCGCGTCGCAAGTGGGGCGTCGCGTCGGGCGTACGCGGCGCCGCGACGCTCGTCGGGAGCGTGGTCGGGTTCGCCATCGCGGGCTCGGTCCCCGATCCTTCCTTGACGTTTACGGTTACCGCCATCATCATGGCCGCAGGCGGACTCTCGCTCTTAGCGATCGGCGACGGGAGTTACGACGACGAAGAGCATGCCCAGGTGCGCGACTGGCACGACTTTTTCATCGTCTTTGCCGCGCGCGCGCTGATCTTCTTCGGACTGACGATGCTGCAGACGTTCGTCCTCTTCTTCGTGCGCGACGTGCAGCACGTCGAGAACGCGTCGGCAGGAACCGCGCTCTACGCCTTCTCGACGATCGGCGGCGCCGTAATCTCCAGCATCTACCTGGGTCTGCTCTCCGACCGCGTGCCTCGCAAGATTATTACGGCGCTCGCGATCGGTTTGATGGCATTGGCGACGATCGGATTCGCGCTCGCGCCGGAGTTGGCGTGGATGCTTCCATTTGCCGTGATCTTCGGCATCGGCTTCGGCGGCGTGATGTCGAGCGGCTGGGCGCTCGCAATGGACTCGATTCCGAAGATGCGCGACATCGGGCGCGATCTCGGTCTTTGGGGCGTCGCGACGAGTCTGCCCAACATCGTGGCGCCGCTCGTCGGCGGCTGGCTGATCGGACTCTTTGGAGGAACGCGTTCGGGTTACCAGGCCGTCTTTGGGCTCTCGGGCTTCAGCTTCGCGCTCGCCGCGCTGTCGGTGCTGCGCGTCGGGCGCCGGCCGCTCTCGTCGCTGTGGGCGCTGCCGCTGCGGTTTGGCGCGGTGACGTCGAACTACGTCTGGAATCGCATCGCTTATCGCGTGCGGACGTGGGGGCGTCTTCCCCGACGTCGCGGCACGACGCTGATCGTTGCAAATCATCAGCACGATTTCGAGTCGCCGGCGATCGTTTCAACCGTGTCGGTGCAGAACAGTTGGCGCCATCCGGTCTTTACGGCCAGTTCGCGCCGGATGTACGAACCAGGCTTTTTCGCGGACCGCCTTCCCTGGCTGCGCTTTGCGATGCGCGGCGTCAACGCCGGGAAGCTCTTCATGGCGCTGGGCATGCTGCCGCTCGAAAACGAGCTGGCCTCGCGTGCGCTTGCCGCCTTCGCCTGGGCCGTGCAGCGACGTCACGGTCCTCTCTTGATTAGCGAGATCTTCGACGAACGGGTCGCCTCCCGATTTCCCCCGGATGCGAAGAGCAGCGATCTGTGGCGCCGCGAGTTCTTCGACCGCGCGCGCGAGGTCGTCAAAATCTCGACCGTGCGCGAACCCTACCGCCGCGAGATTCTCGACGAGACGCGCGAGAACGTCGAGCAGGATTTGGCGCGCATGGAAGACGTCGCGCGCCGCGGTGCCACGTTCTATCTTACTCCCGAGGGGAAGTACTCGATCGACGGCCGCATCAGGCCCATGCGGGGCGTCGTCGAACGACTCGCCCCGCTGGCGACGATCTATCTCGCCGGCGTGAGCTACGATCCATTCGTTTCGAAGCGGCTCTCGATGCTTTGTCGCATCGTGCGGCTCGGCGACGCGCCGATGATCCCGGCGCTGGCCGCGATTCGTCCGGTCGTCACGAGCCAACTGCTCGGCGCGTGGCTGCACGGGCGCGATGCAGCGTTCACCGCGGACGAAGCCTGCCGTGCAGTGCGCAAGATACTAACGTTGCTGCCGCCACAGCTCTTCGTCGATCCCGAGCTGCGAGAGGATCCCGACCGGCTCGTGCGTGCCGCGATTCCTTTGATGGTAGAGTGGCAGATCTTGGAACGCGACGGCGAAGGCTACCGGCTTGCGCCGGAGCGGCTCCATCCGCAGTTTCCGTTCGTGCGCGATATCATCGCCTATCAGGCGGCCTTTCTCGAAGAGACCGTCGAGAACGCGCGTTACGGAGAGCGCCCCGCGTAGCGGCGTTCGAATGCAACCAGACGCGCGCGCACAGATCCTTTAAGCGCGCCCTTGACCCGCCCGTCGGCACCGACGACGCGATGCGCCGGAACGAAGAGATCGATCGGCGTGCGAGCCATCGCTGCGGCGACGGCACGATGGGCGTTCGGTCGCCCGATCGCCCGCGCAACCTCCGCGTACGAAACGAACTCGCCGAAGGCGAGTGAGGCAACCGCCCGCCACGCCGCGATCTGCAGCGGCGTGCCCGAAAACTCGAGTGGCAGATCGAACCTCCGCAGACGCCGGTTAAAGTAAGCGCGGACCTGCGCGCCGGCCTCGGCCAGCAGCGCGTCGGCGGCCTCGCCGGGAGCGGTGCGCCGTCTGGGTACGAAGCAGCCGGCGAGTATCGCGGTTCCGTTGCCTACGATCAACAAATCCTTTCCCAGCGGCGTGCGGACGAGGCAAGGCAGGGCTGCCCCCGAAACCAGCGAGGCGGGTCTATCGTTGCCAAGGTATGAGAGGTGCAAAGTGAGCCAGCCGTTCGTTCGCGTTATTTCGTTGATCGTCATCGTTGCCTTGGGAGGTTGCGCGCGCGGCGCGGTTACACAGCCGCTCTTGCCCGACGCATCGCCCGGCTTCGGTGTTGTTGATAATGGCGATGTGCCCTTCCGCGGCGCCGACCCCGTCAGACGTCTCTGCTCGGCACCAGCCCGCGGCGATCGCGCGCGCTGCTTTGCAATGGTTCGAACCGATATCTCACCGGGAGCACACTCGGCGCTGCACGCGGAGGAGCTGCAAAACTGCCGTCAAGATTTTAAAGAGGGCTACTGTCCCATCGATCTGCAGCAGGCGTACCAGTTGCCGTCGCTCACCAAAGGCGACGCCAGAGTCGTTGCAATCGTCGACGCCTACGGCTACCATCACGCCGCCTCCGACGTGGCGGAATACCGGAAGGTTATGGGCCTGAAGGCATGCGACGAGGATACGAAGTGCCTGCGGATCGTCAATCAGAACGGCAACGCCTCGCCGCTGCCGAACGAGCCGCCCTTGGACGACGACTGGAAGGGCGAGCAATCGCTCGACCTCGACATGGTCTCCGCGATCTGTCCCAACTGCAAGATTCTCCTGGTTCAAACCGATAATGATGATGTGGACAATCTTTACACCGGCGTTAAGACCGCCGGTCGCCTTGGCGCGAAATACATCGGTGCGTCGTGGGGCACATCCGAGTTCGGCGGCGACAACGCGATCTTCAATCAGCACGGCGTGGTGATCTCGGTGGCGGCCGGCGACGACGGGGGCGGCGGCCCTTACGGCGGGCCCTTACAGCCCTGCACCTACACCTACGTCGTCTGCGTGGGTGGAACGTACCTCCTCCGCGACCAGAACAAACGCGGTTGGAGCGAGACGGTCTGGAATGACTTTACCTTCGACTACTGCGGTTCGGGAGACAGCCCATGCGGCGCGACCGGGAGCGGCTGCAGCACGAGAATTGCTAAACCTTCCTGGCAGACGGGTATGAGTTGTAGGATGCGCTCAGAGTCGGACGTCTCGGCGACCGCTTCGTTGCGGGCTCCTGTCATCGTCTACAACTCCGAAGAGAACGGGGGTACGTGTCCGGATTACTGCTTCTGGCTTTACGGCGGAACCAGCGCTTCGACGCAGATTATTTCGGCGGTCTTTGCGCTGGCCGGCAACGCGGCCAGCCAAGTTGGCGCCGAGGGCATCTGGAAGAAGCACGCCGGCCACCTGTACGACGAGACGCAAGGCAATAACGTGGACGCCAACCTCGGCGTGACGTGTGCCTCCAGCATCAAGTATATCTGCTACGCCCGCGCCGGATGGGATGGCCCCACGGGTTGGGGAACACCCAATAATTTGGGTGCTTTCTAAAGCGTGCTTGCGCGCAATTGCGCTTGGTTGCGCCGCAATCGCACTCGTTGCCGCCGTGCCGCCTGACAGCGCCACGATCTTGGACTCCGGTTCGACCAACACGAGCGGTTACCGAATCGTAGTGCGATCGGACGGGTCGGCGGCCGCCTCCCTGCAACAGCCTGCGTCCCAATCCTCGACACCCAAACCGTTTACGATCTCAAAAGCAATCGTGTCGCGTTTTTTCGCCGATCTCGCGGCCGCGCGCAAGGGGAACGCAACGACCGTCCCCTGCATGAAGAGCGCATCGTTTGGAACGACGCTTCGAATCACCTGGCAGGGGTGGACTTCACCCGATCTCAGCTGTCCGCCCAAGGACGCCCTCGGAAAGGCACTGATAGCCGACGTGCAAGCGATCCGCGAAGCATCCGGCTTTAGCGCGGCGTCGCTTCGTCGCGGGTCGGCGGAAGTGCCGCCGCGCTGAGGACCCATTTCATGAGCCCCGGCCCGCACTTTAGCGAGCGCCTTCCCTGCTCCGCCGAAGGAGCAAGGCGCGCGCGGAGGCGCGTCGTGAATTTCGTTTCGCACTGGCTCACCGGCGAGGACTTGATCGGTTTCGAGCTCGCCTGCGGCGAGGCGCTGGCGAACTGCGTCGAGCACGGCGGCGGACCAACGCTCTCGGTCAAGTGTTGGCTGGATGGGCGGCGCCTCGTGGCCGAGATTCGGCACGAGGGTCGAGGTTTCGAGCCGCCGCAGCGCGTCGGCGCTCCACCCGAGGGCGCGGCGCGCGGGTACGGGCTCTTCATCATGCATGAAGTTCTCGATGGTGTGGAGTTTCTCGACGGCGGTTTGGGTTTGCGGCTCACAAAGAAGCTGCAAGCGCCGTTCTAGTAAGAGCAATCGAGCAGGGAGTGGAGCGCACGACCGTCTAACGCCCTCGCTCCAGGAGGTCGCCGTGACGAAAATCCTTCGCTATCGTACCGCCGTGCTCGTGGCGGTTGCCGGCATCGCCGCCGCCTCGCTACCGGCCAAAGCGCCGGCGGCGCTCGATATGTATGTCGGTCTCCGCAAGGTCGTGAGCGGTCAGCCGGTGAGCGCGTGTGACAGCGCGGCGAGGACCGCGCTCACCGCGGTGTTGCAGGCCGCCGGCGAGCTTGGAAGCGGCACGGGTGAGTGGGAGGCCTACGCCACGCCGGATACGGCCAATGGCTCGACCCGGGCCGCCGCCATCCACTGCTACCCGCTGGGCGACAGCTACCTCGTCACCTTCACGTGCGCCGTTCAATCGCCACCGAGCACCGATAGTGCCAGCGCGCTGTGCGAGAAACTGGTGACCGCATTCGGTGTGGGGGATAAATAGCGTTGAATGGCTTGCGACTTCTCGTTGCGGGGCTCGTTGCGATCGCGATTTCGGGGGGCGCTGCGGCGCTCGCCTCCGTCGACATGTCGGCCGGCATCCGCTATGTCAGCGACAGCGGTACAGCCGATCAGTGCAGCGCGAAAGCAAAGGCGGCGCTCGAAGCTTACTTGCCGGGCGCAACCGAATCGTCGCCGGGCAGCGGCGAGTGGTTTTCCGTGGGGCAAAACGCCGTAACCGGTGCGCCGTCGGTTGCCGCCACCGTTCGGTGCTATCCGCTCGCGAAGGGTTACGTCGCGACCTTTATCTGCTCGGTGCAGCTGCCCGCGAATCCGTACGGCGCGGGCGCGCTTTGCTTGGATATCGCGCACAAGTTTTACGGAGGGCCGCTGACGCCGTTGGCGGCGATGCCGACGCCGACGCCGGTTCCTTCGGGATGCAGCACTGCCAATCTCGTGGGAACGTGGGTCTCGGACGACGATTCGAAAAAGACGCTCACCATGGGGTTAAACGGCGACGTTACCGACAACGACGGCGTCTCCGGTAACTGGAACCTCGACGGTTCAACCGTTACGCTGACCTACTACGGCACGCACACGCTCACGCTCTCGTCCGATGGAAAGCACGTGCGCGGTTCGGGTTACAACTATACGCGCAAGTGCTAGTTTTCGGCGGGCTTGGGATGGCATAGCGCTTCGACGAGCGCTCCAATGCCTACGATGATGGCCATCACGCCGAGCGTCACCCAGCCGTAGTTGAAGATCGCGCGCCCGCTTCCCAGCGACGAGGGCCACACGATATTTAGAAGCATCAGCAAAAGGTAGAGCGCCCCGGCGACGGTTATCGGCATGCCCCACGCGCCTAGCGTGAAGCTTCCGCTGGGCCTCCAGCCGCGGCGCCGCGCGATAAGCGCGCCGAACACGGTAAGGAAGAATGCGAGATAGATGCCGGATGTGGAGAAGGAGACCAGCGCGTACAACGCGTTGACGTTGGCGGGATAGTCGAACCACAGAACGTGCACCGGCTTTTGCGGATTGATCAGCACCAGCAATAAGAAAAGAAATGGAACGACGGTGCCGATGAGAATCGCATTAGCCGGCGTGTGATGGCGCGGCGAGATCGTCCGGATCCACGAGTGAAAGGGTAACGCGCCGTCGCGCGCGAGCGCGAAAGCCACGCGGGCGCCGGCGCCTTGCACGGCGGTGCCACAGCTGAAGAACGCCACGATGACCATGACGAGGAAGAAGTCCTGGAGCCAGCCCGGTAGCACCGCGAGGATCCCGCTGATGCCGCCCGCGACCGCCGTGCCGATTCCCGTCGCCGGAGTTGCGAGCAGCAGTCCCAAGACCAAGACGAACGACGCGAGGCCGCCGTAGAGCAGCGCGCTTCGCATGGCTTTGGGAACTTGGCGGCGAGCGTCGAGCGTCTCTTCGGAGATGTCACCCGCCGACTCGAAACCGAAGAAGATATAGACGTTGGCGAGGATGGCGACCAATGCGGCGCCGGTCCACCAGTTGCCGCCGAAGTTCAATCCCAACGGATTGCTTTTGAGATACTCGACGTGCTGCGTCGAGAAGATGAAGCCCACGTGTTGATGGAAACCAAAGATCGCCAAGGCCACAAAGACGCCGAACGTGCCAATGCTCTCGACGTAGACGCCGAAACGCGCGACGCGTCCCATGATGCTCGCGCCCACGGAGTTGGCGATTCCGGAGAGAACGATTACCGCGCCGGTGACGACGAAGATGGTCAGATGGTTCGCTGGATCCAGATGCGTCCGAAACCAGATGTTCGAGAGCGACGTGACGTAGCCGACGACGCCCGAATCGACGGAAGCGACGGTTGCCAGCAGCGCAAAGCCATAGATCCAGCCGATGAACCACCCGTAGCGCCGCCCGACGCTGTACTTACCATACTGGTAGAGCGCGCCCGAGAGAGGATACTCGCTAGCCAACTCGCCGAAGACGAGGGCGACCGGCATCATCAGCCCGACGACCACCGGAATGGTCCAAATATAGCGCGGTCCGCCGGTCCCGAGACCCAGCGTATAGAGCGAATAGACGCCCACCATAGGGCTGAGGTAGCTAAAGGCTACCGCAAAGTTGTCGAAGAGCGTGAGAACTCTTGAAAGTTCCTGACGGTAGCCAAGTGCGGCGAGGCGTCCGCTCTCGGTCTCGTTCATTTTGCGGTGATGCGCCCAAGGCCCGACGATACCTTGTGCAAAAAGAGAGCGTCTATGAACGCAAAGCGAACTGCAATTTTAACGAGCCTCGTGCTCGCGCTCGCGCCGATTGCCGCGCCGGCGGCTCCGGTAGCGCCGGAGGATCTCTTCAAGATCACGTTCTTGAGCAACGCGCTGATCTCTCCGGACGGCACTCACGTCATCGTCCAAGCCTCGCGAATGGACGGTCCCAAGGACAGCTACGACCGCACGATCGAGCTGGTTGACGTCCACAACGGCGCGTTAATGCATAACGTCACGAAGCACCTCGGCGACGGTGACTACGATTGGATGCCGGACGGGAGGAGCTTCGTATTCGTTCGGACGGTGGAAAAGCAGAAACCTCAGCTCTACCGGTATACGTTGGCAACCGGTTCGGTCGTCCAGCTCACGCACATCAAGGACGGCGTCTCGGCTCCGGCGGTCTCCCACGCCGGCGATCGCATCGCGCTCACGGTCACCCAGACCGATCCGGTGCACGCCGCGTACATCGACTTTACAAAAGCCGGCTTTACTCCGAAAAGCTCCCAAAAGAATACCGACATTCATCTCATCGACGAGCTTTTCTTCGCGGCGAACGGTCAGGGCTATACCTACCAGGACAAACAGCACATTTGGACGGTCGACGCCGACGGCTCGCATCCCACAGCGCTGACCTCGGGACAATATTCGGAAAACTTCGACGCCTGGTCGCCGGACGACAAGACGATTCTCTTCAACTCGCTGCGTTACGAAGCCGTCGACTCCGGTCCCAGCGACATCTACACGATTCCCTCTACCGGCGGCGCGATGCAGAAGCTCGCTTCATCGTGGCCGGCAAACTACGGACTCTTTTTCTCCTCCGACGGACGACGGGTCTACTTCGGCCGCGCCGACGTAAAGGACTCGGCGACGCTCTTCGCGCTCGTCTCCGCTAACGCCGACGGCTCGGATCCCCGAGTCGTCGTTCCGCTCAACACGATTTCGTGGGGCGATTCACTGCTCGCCGACATGAAGGAGGGTGGCGGACTCTGCGCGTGGCCGTTGCCGTCGGGGAATCTGGGCCTGCTCAACGTAGACGGCCCAGGGTACTCCAACTTGCGCACGCTCGATCTCGGCGATGGCACCTTCCACGACCTCTCGCCGGCACGAGGCGAGGCGTGGTCGTGTTCGGTGTCCCGGGACGGACGGCGCGTCGCCTATCTTTACAGCGACTTCTTGCATCCGGCCGACGTCTACGTAACGAGCCTTGACGGAGGAGCGCCCCGCCAGGTCACGCACGTCAACGACGGCTACCTCGCATCGGTGACGCTCTCGCAGCCGCAAGAGTTCAGCGTCAAGGATCCTGCAGGCTATACGGTTCAAGCGTGGTTCATGCCGGCGACCGGCGGCGCCGCGGGCGCGAAACACCCGACCCTGCTCGATATTCACGGCGGCCCTGAGACGCAGTTCGGCGACACGTTCTTTCAGGAGTTTCAGCTCTATACGTCGCTAGGCTACAACGTCGTCTTCGCGGATCCCGCAGGCAGCACCGGACACGGTTACGCCTTCGAAGAGGCGCTGGAGAGTAACTACGGCGATGCGATGTTTGCGGACGTCCAGGCCGTTATGGATTCGGCGGTTCAGCGCCCGGACGTCGATAGCACGCGCATGGCGGTGCTCGGTGGATCGTATGGCGGCTACGCGACGCTTTGGGTGATCGCGCATACCAATCGCTACAAGACCGCGATCGCGGAGCGCGCGGTGAGCAATTTGCAAAGCGAGAATCTAGCGGCCGATTTCGCCGGAAAGAACGGTTTGGGCGGCGGCTACTATACGTGGGGACCGCCGTGGGATCCGGCGAGCGCCGCCTACGCGAAGTTCTCGCCGCTTACGTACGTGGCAAACGTTCACACGCCGCTGATGATTCTCCATGCGGATGAGGATACGCGCGCACCGATCGATCAGACGCTGCAAGAGTTCACGTCGTTGAAGATCCTGGGCCGAACCGTCGAATACGTCGCGGTTCCCGATGAGAATCACGACCTCTCGCGCACCGGCGCGCCGATCCATCGGGTCGAGCGCCTGCATCTGATCGTCGATTGGCTCGGTAAGTATCTGTAAGTCTGCGGCATTTTTGGCCGCCGCCACCTTGATAGGTTGTACCGGGGGCTTGCAAGGGCCGCGCGAGTCGTTGCCGTTAGCGGCCGGGTCGAACGCGTCGCGCGGCGCGCCCGGAATTGCCGTGCGCGGAGACCAGCTGGTGACGACGCGCGCGGGGATGCTCGGCCTGCAACGGGTGCGCGCGCACGAGGCCGTCGTTTTGCGCGGCGTGAATCTCTCCGGCGCCGAGTACGCGTGCACGCAAGAGCACGCGTTTTGGGATAATCCGAGCGGCAACCAAGCGACGATCGATGCGATGCTTCGCTGGCACGTGAACGTCGTTCGAGTTCCGCTCAACGAGGAGTGCTGGCTGGGGATCAACGGCGCGCCCAAACGGTACAGCGGAGCGAACTATGCTCGAGCGATGGCGGAGTTTGCCGGTTTTGCAAATGCCTCCGGACTCATCGTCGAGTTCGACCTTCATTTTGGCGCCGGCGGGACCGGCCTGCCAACGAACGATCGGTATCCCGGGCTGGACGAAGACCATGCTCCGGCCTTTTGGCGATCGGTCGCTAAGGCGTTTTCCGGGAACGATGCGGTGATCTTCAACTTGATCAACGAACCCTACATCAAGTCGTGGTCCTGTTATCTCAACGGCGGTTGCGAGACGCCGCCGGTCGGAAAGCTCGGCAGATGGCGCGTGGTCGGCACGCAGTCCGTCGTCGAGACGATTCGGGCGACGGGCGCGAGCAATGCGATCGTCGTGGCCGGGTTGAACTATTCGAACGATCTCTCGCGCTGGCGCGCATTCGCCCCCGCGGATCCGGACCACGCGATCGTCGCCGGCGCGCACGTCTACTTCGACGATCTCACGTGCGAGGATCCCGCCTGCTGGACGCGCGAGTTCGCCGCAATCGCAAAGGCGGGCTATCCGGTGATCGTCGACGAGTTCGGCGAGTTCGACTGCGCGCATGCGAAGATCGACCGCCTGATGGATTGGGCGGACGCACAGCACCCGCAGGTCGGCTACTGGGCGTGGTCGTGGAATCCATTTAGCTGCAGCAAAGGTCCCTCGCTCATCACGAATGACGCCGGTGACCCGACGCACACCTACGGCTCTGGCTTTCGGTCCCACGTGACCGGCGTCCAGTGATTGCCCGGCAGGGCCGGCGTTAGGAATCGGGAAGCGGTTTTTAGTCGTGCGACGCTTCGGGATCGCTCTCGGCCTTTCGCTCTGCGCCTTTTACGCGCTTGCCGCGCAGACGAACGCGCAGCCGGCGTCTCCTGCGCCCGCCTCCGCTAAGCCGCTACGGCATCTGGAGTACTCCTTTAGCGTCTCAACGCTAGGGCTGGAAAACCCCGAGTTCAACGGGGTCGACGGCGGCGTTGAGACGGCGACCGGTCCGGGGAGCAGCTATACGTCCAACGGCGGCAACGGCAGGATGTTCGTCGACGTGCTCTCCGTGGCGTCCGATGGATCGCTCGTCGTACGCATATCGGAGCTGGTGCAGAACGAGCCGCGTCCGCGCGGCGTTTACACCTGCAACGTCTACGGCAATACCTCCGTGGTCTGCCCATCCACTCCGGCGCCGAGCCAAGCCGAATGGGTGCTGCTCTCGTACCTCGGTCGGCAGTTCATCGATGGCGCACCGTGGGATGCGTCGGGACACTGGCAGCGCAAGGAGTCATCGAACGCGTTTGAGACCGAGGAAGACTTTACACTTGTCGATGCGGGCAATGGAAAGAAAGTCATCGTGCGCGAGGTGAAGCAAACAAAGCTCCACGACGGCGGCTTCGGAAGCCAAAAGTCGGATGTCGCGATCCACTACGACCGGGCGTTGGAGGTCCCCGACGTCATCAGAGACGATGTCGAGACCACGGGCGACGGCGAAGGCAGCCACGCCACCTACACGTTTACGCTGACGCGCGACTCGTTCGCCAAGCCCGCTCGCTAACGGAGGCTTTTAGAGTCGATGTCCAGGAGACAACTTTTTCGCGTGCCGCCCTTCGTTCTCGCCGTTTTTTGCATCCTCTCGACGGCGCCGCCGGCCGTCGCGCAGAGCGAGCGAACGGTGGTTACCGACGAGACCCAACTTCCGCGGTTCGCTTATCCGATGCCGGTGCCGCCCTCGAAGTTCGTAACCGCGGACGATGCGACGTTTGCCCCATTCTTAAAATCCGTCGAGGCGGATGTCGACACGACGCTGGCAACTTACGACATTCAAGACAAAGCGACGATGCGCGATTACTTGGCGACGCGCCTCGATGCGGCGCTGCTGGCCGGTGACGATGCGACCGTGCGCGCAACCGTAGAAGCGCTGCGGGCCGCGGAGACGAAGCCCGACCTCGCGCTGATCGCGGGACGGATTCCGCTGGCCTACGTTTCCGGAGACTTCGCGCGCAGCGATCGGGCCGCCGTGAACGCGCTGCCGTGGAGTCTCGTCGCCGACACGGTGAAGGCACAGGCGGCATTCGAGCCGCTGACGACACATGACTCAATCGTTGGCGGGGTCGCGCACGACTTCGATCCGATCGCCGCCAAGACCGGCACGCTCGACGGCCCCTCCGCTCGCGCGCTCGTTCAAATCCGCGCGCAACTGATGCTGCTCCCCTATCTCGCGCCCGACGCGAAAATTCTCGAAGCCTATATCGCCAAACACAACACGGTAAAACCCAGCATCTGGGCGGGGCGCGAGGTTACGCTCGCACCGTCGGAAGTGAAGGCGCCGGTGCGCATCGGGATCCTGGATTCCGGCGTCGACCCCAGCGACTACCGCGCGCAGATGTACGGAGGGGCTGCGACGGCGCAGCACGGGCTTGCCTTCGCCGACGACGGCACGCCGTCGTCCTCAGATCTTTATCCTTTGCCGGCCGACGTCGCCGCCGACTATCCCCGGCTCGTTAAGCTCTTGACGGGGATCAGCGATCTCCAGGGCGGCATCGCGTCGCCGGAGGCGGCCACGGCGCAAACGTATCTGCGGTCGCTCAATGCCGAGCAAGAGGAGAGGCTCGAGCACGAGCTCGATTTTGTCGGCGAATACGCGCACGGATCACACGTCGCGGGGATCGCGTCCCGCGGCAACCCCGGCGCGCGCATCGTCGTGGCGCGATTCGATGACAACATCTCCAACTTGACGTTCGCGCCGACGGTCGAATGGGCCAACCGAATGGCCGCAAACTTCGCGCGCTTCGGGGCGTTCTTTCGCGACAATAACGTGCGCGTCGTGAACATGAGCTGGGGCGATCAGGTGAGCGAGTTCGAGCAGTGGCTCGCGAAGACCGATCCGACCAGCGACCCTCAAGCGCGTAAAGCGAAGGCGCAACAGCTCTATGCGATTTGGCGCGCCGCCATCGAGGACATGATCAAGAATACGCCCGGCACGCTGTTCGTGGCCGCCGCCGGCAACGGCGACAACGACGCGACATTCGCTCAAGACGTTCCGGCGTCATTGGTCTTTCCAAATCTGATCGCGGTCGGCGCAGTCAATCAGGCCGGCGATCCGACGAACTTTACCAGCTACGGGCCGACGGTCGCCGTCTACGCCGACGGCTTCCACGTGTTAAGCAAGATCCCGCAAGGATATGCCGTGCGGTTCTCGGGGACGTCGATGGCCTCGCCGAACGTGACAAATCTCGCCGGAAAACTCTTCGCGCTCGATCCTTCGTTGACGCCGGAGCAGGTGCGCGCACTCATCGTCAAAGGCGCTACGCCGATTCCGGGCGGAAAGCTCAAGCTGATCGATGCAAGGCGCAGCATCGCGCTGCTCAAGTCGCGGTGACGCGCGACCGCTTTTAGAAAAATGAAAGGGGATGACCGGTTGGCCACCCCCTTTCACCTTCGCTGCTGGAGATAGGTTTTGGAGTCTTAGCTGCCGTCCGAGCCTCCACTGTGCCGGTGAGCGGCAAAGCGTGTTTGCTCGCCCGCGCTAGGCACCGAGCCCGACGATCCGAGCGAACCCCCGGCACGGCCTGCCAGAAGCCTCGCAGCGACTGCCAAAGACAGCGCTGACCGAGAGAGATGCGTAATGACGAGACTCCTTGATAAAGAAGAGTTCTGGACAACGTAGGCGGCAGGGCCTAATGGAAAATCAACACCAAGGTAAACGAGCCCTTTAGCCTGCTAAATATTCTTATATCCGATGGGGCCGCTCTCCTCTGACGCGCGATAAGAAAGATCTCAGGCCGGCGGCAGAGCGTCGAAGCGGGGAGTAGAATAAGATTTCGAGAGCCGCGCAACCTTCGCAGCGTCGTCATTGGAGGGTAGCGATGCAACATCGGATCCGCCAGGCATTCATCGTTCTGCAAAAGGGTCTCGACGAGGCGCTACGTATATCGGGCGGCGGCAATGGGCTGCGAAAGAGCGCGGTGCGCCAAGAGATCGCGCGCGAGCGCGTCGACGGCGCTGCGCCGTAACGAGTTAGGCGGCGATGGAATCGGCGGACCTGCGCGTCGCTCGTGTTAGGCTTGGCTTCGGACTCGATGAGATCTTTGAGTTGGCGCGCTATCGCCTCACCTAGTACTCGAAACGAACAGGAGAAAAGTGAAAGAATGCCCGCATACGTGATCGTCGACGTGGACACGCATGACCCCGAACGCTACGAACGCTACAAGCAATTGGCCCAAGAGACGGTCGCGCAGTTCGGAGGGCGCTATATCGTACGCGGCGGCAAGATGGAGGTTCTCGAAGGAAGCTGGAAGCCTACCCGGGTCGTCGTGCTCGAGTTTGACTCCTACGAGAAGGCGTTGGCGTGGTGGCATTCGGCGGAATACGCTCCTGCAAAGGAGCTGCGCCAAAGCCTGAGCACGACGGACCTAGTGATCGTGGACGGCTACACCTAACGAGGGTTCCGGCGCGGCAGCTCCGAACGCCGTCTCCGCAGCGCGATGGAGCTTCGACCACTGAGTTTTGGCGAGATTTTCGATCGAGCCGTAACTATGTACATTCGTAACTTTGTGCCTTTTGTGGCCATTGTTATGGTGCTGGTCCTGCCACTTTCGATCTTCCGGTACATCATGAATCGCAGCGAGCAGCCGGAGCTCGACGCGATGCTCCGCATCTTTACGCATCCGGGACAGGCCGGCACCCAGCACATGCCGACGATGTTTCAATCGCCGGTCTCCACCGTGGCGCTGATCGTCTCCGTGCTCTTCGCCTACACGATTTGGCCGTTCGCACAGAACGCCGTCGCGGTCGGCGTCGCGCGTCTCTATAGTCATCGGCCGGTCGAGTTTCGAGCGTGCTACGCGGCCGTGCTGCGGCGCTGGCTCCAACTCAGCGGACTGCTGTGCATGCAGCTATTGGTCTTCGTAGGATGGTACGTTGCCGTCATCGTGGTTGCGGCCGCCATCGCTGTGATCTTCGCGCTCCTCGGACACTTCTTTGCCACGTTCGCTTTTTGGTTTG
The DNA here is from genome assembly GCA_963754565.1 of Vulcanimicrobiota bacterium. Classification (GTDB taxonomy): domain Bacteria; phylum Vulcanimicrobiota; class Vulcanimicrobiia; order Vulcanimicrobiales; family Vulcanimicrobiaceae; genus Cybelea. Next base: position 182,044 of record CAVWGL010000004.1, read on the forward strand.
CGCTTATCGCCGTCTTGCTCGTTCTAGGCTTGATGATTCCCTTGCTCGCGCCGCTGCTCGTTGCGTTGACCTTTGCCATGTATGCGGTCATCATTGAAGACAAGGGCGTAATCGCGGCGCTGGCGCTGGGTTTTGAGCGCGTGTTCAACCGCAGGGAGTTTTGGCGCGCCGTGCTTTTTGCGATAGCGGTCGCCGCCGTCATAGTCGGTGCGTCGAGCATGTTCGGCGTGCTCAGTTTGGTTGCCGCATTCGCGCATCTTCCCGAACTTCAGTCGGCGATCGAGGCGATCCCGCGCCTGGTGATCTCTCCCTTCGGCGTAGTGCTGTTGGCGATCTATTACTTCGACGTGCGCATTCGTCGCGAAGGCCTCGACCTCGAAGCCGCCCTCGAACGCCTCACGGCGCCCAAAGTCGCGTGATATGCGCGCTCGCCGTCGCGGTCGCGCTGACGGCGCCGGCACGCGAAGCGTTGATCGGGCGGTGGCTGGCGGCCAATCCCGCGCATACTGCCGCGCAGCTCGAGTCGCATGGCGCTGCCGGCGCTCCGCCGCGTAACCTTAGCGCGCTTGCGAAGCGCGAGCTTAGCACGCCCGGTCGTTACCAACTATCGCAGCCCGCGGTCGCGGCAATCGGGGAGCCCTGGTGGGCGCGCGCGCTCGACTGGATCGCCGACCGCTGGCAGCAGCTTTGGCAGCGGCTCTTTGGGCGCGTCCACGTGAATGCGCGTCAAGCCGCCGGCGTCGGCTACGCGTTACTGGTCTTGGTCGGGCTTGGGCTGCTCGCCGTCGTCGTCCTTATCGTGCGCGCCGTTGCGCGCGTACGTTCGCGCACTAGCCTCGCGTCCCAAAGGATCGATCTGCCCCCGGATCCGCAGGCGCGGTATAAGGAAGCGTGCGACGCCGCAAGCCACGGCGACTACGGCGCTGCCTCGTTGCTCCTCTTCGGGGCCACCATCGCGTTGCTCGCGCTGCGCGGGACGGTTGCCGTCCGCCGCAGTGCCACGGTCGGCGACCTGCGGCGTGGCCTGCGCACGCACGACGTACGACTTATTCCGCCCTTCGACACCGTGGCCGGTACGTTCGTCGAGCGCGCCTACGCCGAGCGCGCCGTCGACGAATCGCGCTGGCGCCAGGCACGCGACGCCTTTGACGTTCTTCGCGCCGTACTGTGCGGGACCGCATGACGCGGCGCTTGGAGGTTGCGATCGTCATCGTAAGCGCGGTCGTTATCGCACTTATCGCCTATGGCGACGGCTCGGCTCGCAAACAACGTCCGTCGGTGTACTCCACCTACGATACCGGGCGCAACGGCTACCGTGCGCTCTACGAAGTGCTGCTTGACGCGGGCGTCCCGTTGAGCCGATTCGAGCGCGTGCTCGGCACGCTCGACCCGTCCGTTAAGACGCTGGTCATCACCGGCTACGAAAACGATCCCTGGGCGCATCCCCTCGACGTGCATGACGCTGCGAGGCTGCGCCGCTTCGTGCAAAACGGCGGACGCCTCGTCGCGATCGACGAAGAGTTTGCGGGCCCGCAGGACGTTACGCCCGGCATCGGCACGACGCTGCGCAATGGCGGCGGCGAAGCGATCGCGCTGGCCCGCAATCCATACACGGAAGGCGTTACGCGCGTGCGCGGAACTATCGCGTGGATCTTTCCCTTCGCCGTACCGCGCGGCGTTCCGCTGCTCGCCAACCGCCAAGGGATGGTTGGTATCTCGTACCGCTTCGGTCGCGGTGAGGTGGTCGCGGTAACGGCGCCGGCGCTCTTCAGCAACGCCGAACTTCGCTCCGCCGACAATTTGCGGTTTGCCTACAACGTGATCGCCGGCCACGGGCAGGCGGTTTTCGATGAGTACGTTCACGGCTACAGTGAGAACCCGACGCTGTGGAGCGTCCTGCCGAGCGCCGTTCGCGCGGCGGTCTGGGTCATGCTGGCGGTGGTCGTCTTGTGGCTCATCGGCGCAAACGTGCCGTTCGCTCCACCCTATCTTCCCGCCGCGCAGGACGAACGCGACTCCTCCGATTACATCAGCGCAATGGCCGAGCTAATGCGCCGGTCGCGCAATCGTCCCTCCGACGACGATGTTGTGTGGCGTTCGGCGCTCGACTTTCAACGGAGAAAGAGGCACGCGTGAATACTGACGTAGCAGAGCTTTCCAGCCGGCTGTCGGCCGGAATGGAGCGCATCTTGGTCGGCGCCGACCGCTTGACGCTGGGCTTGACGATTGCCCTGCTTGCGCGCGGTCACGTGCTCATCGAAGGCGTTCCGGGCACGGGCAAGACGTTGGCTGCACGCGCGCTCGGCGTGCTCGTGGGCTTGCAGTTTCGGCGGATCGCCTTTACGCCGGACCTGATGCCCTCGGACGTCGTCGGCACGACGGTCTTCAATCCGCAGACCGCGCAGTTCACGACGCGCGCCGGACCGATCGTCGCCAACATCGTGCTCGCCGATGAAGTAAACCGGACGCCGCCAAAGACGCAATCGGCGCTGCTGGAGGCCATGGAAGAGGGCCGCGTTACGATCGACGGCGTCGCCTACCCGCTCCCGCAGCCCTTTCTGCTCTGCGCGACGCAGAATCCGATCGAATATGAAGGCACCTATCCCCTCCCCGAGGCGCAAGTCGATCGCTTTATGGTCAAGGTCGAGTCGTCGTACCCGCGGGAATCACAGGAACTAGAGTTGCTCGCGCGCGCGGCCGCCGGCTTCGATGCGCGCGAGCTGGAAACGTCGAGCGTAACGCCGGTTACCAACGCCACCGAAATCATGGACGCACAAAAACTGGTTCGCACCGTGCATCTCTCCGAATCCGTGCGCGACTACACCTACCGGGTCGTTTTGGCGACTCGCTCGCATCCTCGATTGACCCTCGGCGCATCACCGCGCGCCGGAATCCAGTTGCTCACCGCATCGCAAGCCGCCGCCGCGATCGCCGGCCGCGACTTCGTGACGCCGGACGACGTCAAGGACGCCGCCGATTTCGTCGTGCCGCATCGTTTGATCGTTGCACCCGACGCCGAGATCGAAGGAGTCTCTGCGCGCGACGTGATGCGCGACGTCCTGGCGTCGGTTCCCGTCCCTCGCGAATAATGTGGCTGCGAGCGTGGATCACCCCGCGCTTCCTGTGGGTGCTGGCGACGATTGCGCTGCTCCTCGCGTGCTCGCCAGGCGCGTCGTTCCTGCTCCTGCTGGCCATCGCGCTCGGCGTCGTCCTCGTTGCGGCTGTGGTTGCCGACGCGGCTCTCGGTCCAAGAGCGACGGCGGTGATCGTGCAGCGCATACCGCCCGAGCATTTTGCGCTCGGCATCGACGCGCAGCTTTCGTACGAAGCTGAGAACCGTTCGGAGGTTGCCGTGCGCGCCGGCATCGTCGAAACGCCGCTGCGAGTGTTGCGCTTCGGCGTCGACGAACTGGCCGGCGAGCTGCCGCCGCATAGTCGCGTAACGCTTCGGCGTCCGGTTACGCCGGTTGCGCGCGGCGCCGACGAGCTTGGAAGAATCTACTTTTGGTACGAGAATGTTCTCGGGCTTCTGCGCCGCCGCGGGTGCGTCAACGCGCCGGAGGCGATCCGCGTCTATCCCGATCTTAGCGCAGTCGAACGCTACGGCGCACTCCACGTGCGCAACCGCTCGATCGAGGCCGGCCTGCGTCGCATGCGGCTGCGCGGCGCAGGAACCGAGTTCGAGTCGCTGCGCGAATGGAGCGCCGGCGACGACTTTCGTACGGTTGACTGGAAAGCTACCGCGAGGCGCGGCAAGTTGATGGTCGCTCAGCACGAAGTCGAGCGCAGCCAAAGCGTAATGCTCCTGCTCGATTGCGGGCGCCTCATGACGGCACGGATTGAGGGAGGTCGCAAACTGGACTATGCCGTCACCGCAGCGCTCTCGCTGGCGACGATCGCCGGACTCGCCAGCGATCGCGTCGGCCTAGTCGCCTTCGCCCACGACATTCTCGCCGCGAGCGCGCCGCGTTCGACGCGCTCGTCCGCCGCGCGCCTCTCCGACCTCCTCTACGATCTCGAGCCGCGCTTCGAGGAGGCGAACTATTCGCGCGCGTTTGCTTATCTGCGCCACCACCTGCACAAACGCTCGATGATCGTCTTTCTGACCGACGTAATCGATCCGCTGGCGCAAGCCGCGATCATGACCGAGATGGGCTCGCTGGCACGCCACCATCTGCTTATCTGCGTTTTCATGAACGACGCCGCCATCGGTGCGGCGCTGCGCGACGAGCCGCAGAGCGTCGGTGAGGCTTACCGATCGAACGTGGCGCTCGGATTGGCGAACGAACGGCGTCTGGCTAAAACGATGCTGGAACGGTGCGGCGCGACCGTCATCGACGTGCCGGCAAGGCAGCTCTCAACGGCGCTCATCGACGAGTACCTGCGCGTCAAGCGCCGCGGTCTTCTGTAGCGGCGTCGGGGCGCCCCCCGGCAAACGCAAAGTACAGCGTGAGCGCAATCGCCGTGATGAGCCCGATCTCGATACGCATCGAGGGAGGTAGCCGCCGCGGCGAGATAAAGGCCTCGATCGTTCCCGCGACGATGAGCATCGAAGCGACCCCCAAGATGAGCGTTCCCGCGCGCCGCGCGTTGATGACGATGGCCTCGCGCCGTCGCAGGCGTCCCGGAGACAGGATGGCCGCCGCAATGAGCAGTCCGGAGGCGCCCGCAACCTGGATCGCCGTCAGCTCGATGATGCCGTGCGGCGCGATCGTCGCCCAGTAATCGTAGCCGAATCCTGCATTGGTGAAGAGCGCGCCGACGCCACCCAGCATCAAGCCATTATAAGTGATGATATAGATCGTGAGCGCGCCTAGCGTGACACAGCCCGCAAAGGCCAGGATCGAAACTTTGACGTTATTCGTAATGATCGCGGCCGACATCGCCGGCGCGTCGGCGGCGTCGACGGCGAAGTTGGTGTCGTGGAGGCTCTTGCGGATCGTATCGGGCACGAGCATCTTCGGCAGGAGCGCGTAAACGTCGGCCGGATGGCTGCGAACGAGCACATAGGCGACGACCGCGCTCGCCAGGGTGAGGACGATGCAGATCGCGATGTAGGGAAACGAACGGCGAAACTCGCGCGGAAAGGTTCGCGCGTAGAAGCCGGCGATCCGCGTCATGCCGCTCTCCGGCGCTCGCGCGTAGACGTAGGCATGAGCGCGCGCGACGGAGCGGTTCAGATATTCGAGCAGTGCGCCGTCGTACTCACGTCCTTGGGCGTAAGCAAGGTCGCTCGTGGCCGCGCGGTAGAGCCGCCCAAGCTCGAAGGTCTCGTCTATGGAAAGCCGGCGCACGCCGCGACGCTCGATGCGCGTGAGCAGCGCGTCGAGTTGCTGCCACGCCTCAGAGCGACGAGCGACGAAGGTCGTTTGGTTCAACGTTCGAGCAGTTAGCGAGCGGCCGCCGTCGAACCTGGCGTGCGTGGATCGCACGCTCGACGTTCGCACGCCGGAAAGCATCGCGTTCAGCTACGAGCTCGCCGGATTGGGGAGCCGCTTCCTCGCGCTGGCGGTCGATCAAACGATCCAGATCGTCACGCTAGCGGCGCTGTTTTTGGGGCTCGTTCTGGCAGGATCGCGCGTGCCGGTGCGGCACGCCGCGCCGAGCGTCTCTTATAGAGTGGGCGAGAGCCTCGCAATTGCCGTCGTTCTCATCGTTACGTTTTTGGTTCTGTTTGGCTACTTCATCGTTTTCGAGGCGCTGTGGAACGGTCAAACCCCCGGCAAGCGACTCGTGGGCCTGCGCGTCGTGCGGGATGGCGGTTATCCCATCGATTTCGGTGCCTCGCTGATCCGCAACCTCATTCGAGTGGGAGAGTTTCTCCTCGGCTACTATTTTCTGGCTGCGATCACCGCGCTGTTTTCGGCGCAGAATAAACGCATCGGCGATATTGCCGCCGGTACGATCGTCGTGCGCGACGCGCGTCTCGCCGCACCGCGCGATCTCGTTCCACCTGGTGGCGAGCCTGGCGCTTTGCGCCCGGCCTATCTCACGGGCGAGGAGCGAGCGCTGATCAATCGCTTCCTCGATCGCCGTGGTTCGCTCGGCACAAGTCGCCGCAGAAAGCTGGCGGCGCAGCTCGCAAGCCACTTTCGCGACCGCGCCGGCGAAGCGTTGGCAGCACTCGACGACGAGTCAATGCTCGAGCGTCTCTGAAAGTACGGCGGGGCGGGCCTTGGCCCACCCCGCTTCGCATTTGACCTTCCGAAGAGCTCTAGAGCGCGTTGGCCAAGGCCCAGGCCTTTGGAGCTCCGATTCCGGCGGCTTGGTTATACTCCGATGCGTTACACGAGTACGCGCCGTTGCTGCCGGACGTGCATGGCGTGTAGTAATCGTTGTAACCAGTCGATCCGAATAGGCTGTAGATTGTCGGATCGATCCAGCCCAGCTTCGTAGCGTGGAGTTCGTTGGCTTCGATGACCATCGCGACCGAAGCCGGCGAAGACCACGAGGTTCCGAGGTACTCGCCCCAGCTCCCGCCCGTGTACACCGCTACCGGGAAGAAGGGAAGTGAGATGTCGGGCTGGTTGCGTCCCGAGGTGATCATGCCGGTGATGCCGCTCTGATAACTCGGCAGGGCGAAGACGGTCGAGACGCCGCCGCCGCCGGAGTATCCGTCCACGCTGCCCATCGTAACGGTTTCGAGAACACCGCTGCTGTTATCGGTGAAATCGATCCCGCCGATCGACGAGAAGTATGGATCGCCGGCCGGTGCGCTGACGCCCTTGCTTCCGCTGCACTCATTGCTTCCAGAGTCACCGCTCGAAGCTGAGAACTCAACGCCCTCGGCGGCGCCTTGTTCCGCAATGGAGTTGGTGGAATCGGCAAACGGCACGTCGCTCGATTCGCAGCCGCCAAATGACGAGTTTACGGCAGTTGCCTTTCCGTCGGTCAGAACCTGATTATACGTGTCTTCGATTTGCTGATCGCCGAGCGAACCCATATCGTAGACGATGACGTTCGCGCCCGGCGCGAGTCCGGAGATCGTCTGTACGTCAAGGTCGGTCTCGGCGTCGTCGCCGCTGCCGCCGCCGTCGACGGCTTCGTTCGTAACGGTACCCGTCTGCGTAACGCCGGCAGCCGACAAGTACGTAGCGAGGTAGCTCGTGTTTACCGGATCGTCGATGGCGATGGCGGCCGTATAGCCTGCGCCGTTGCAACCGTGCTGAACCGGGAAATCGAACGGCTTAGCCACGCCGGTTGCCAGGGTTCCCGAGGAGTTGGTAAGCGGCCCGTTATCGGGCGCGGCGTTGTTGCAGTTGCTGCTGGGCGTTGGTGACGCCGTTGGAGTGGCGGTTGGCTGCGCGGTGGGTGTCGCCGTGGGCGCCGCCGTTGGAGTGGCCGTCGGCTTTGCCGTTGGAGTGGCCGTTGGCGCCGCAGTCGGTGTAGCCGTCGGCGCGACGGTCGGGGTCGGCGATGGCGAAGGCGAGGCGCCGAGCCACGCAACGTCGTCAACGTATTGGTAGACGTACGTTTGCGAGTAACCGTCGCCGTAAGAGCCGAAGTAAATGTAGTCCATCTGACCGGCGTACTGGCTCAGATTGACCTGATAGTTCACCCAACCGTTCGTATTGTTCACGGTTTTGTAGAAGGTGTCGAGAATCGATCCGCGCGAGTTGAGCAGATAGCCGGCTTGCCACGCGTACTTGGTTCCATAGCCGAGCTGCCCTTCGTTCGAGCCTTGATAGACCCAGAAACTCAGGACGCCGCCGGTAGGGACCTTCACTTCTTGAGCGATCGACGCCCACCCATTGATCTCAGGCGGCGACAACGTACCCATGAAGGCCGAGTAGGTGCTCTGATACGACTGCGCCGTCGTGACTTGCACGTAGTTGCCGCGCGTCGTGCTCTCATTGATCCAGCCCGGGCTGAGCGAGCCACTGGCAAAGTTTCCGTTCACCAGCTGCCCGGTCGAGTCGAGCGGGGCGACTCCTTGAAGCGAAAGCATCGTGCGTCCCTGAGCGTCGGTTTGGAACTGTGGCGCGTTTCGTTGGCCTTGCACGCCGCTTTGGTCGGTTACGGTTCGCACGACGACGAGATCGTTGAGCGAAACGTCCCGCACGAGCGAGCTAATCGACGAAGGCACGACGGCGGGAGTGACGTTCGTATAGCGCGTGCCGTGCTTGCCTTGATGGACGGTGTGGATCTCGGTGGAGAAGAAGTGCTCGACGGTCGAGTTGCCGGCCGTCGCATCAACGATCGTTCGATTTGAGTAGCGCTTTACGATTGTGAAGCCCGCGCGTTCCAACTCGCGAACGACCCGGTTTTCCTGTGCCTCCGTGGGCGCAAAGCGATCGTTAAACTGTTTTGCCGTCAAGAATTGACGGTGCGCGTTCGAGTGGGGGTCGCTGATCGTTGCGACCAGCCGATCGAGTTCTGCTTGATGGTTGTAACGAAGCGTGAGCGAGACTCTGACGGGTGCGTTAGGCGCTCGCCTTCCCGCGTCGGTATACGCCAAGTCTCCATACAATTTCGGAACGGAAACTAAAGGTTTTCCCGGCGTCCCGGTCCGCACCGAGGATTCGGTCGCTACGCCGTTGTTGTTCGGGAACATCGACGGAAGCGAGGCGTTCGGTCCTCCGCACGCGGTGAGGGTTAGCGTGAGCCCCAACGTCGACGCAATCACGCGTGATGATGGTCGCATGTCTCTCCTAAAAGCAAGGTAGCAAGGTCCGCCCAAGAGGGCTTGCGAGGGCCGCTTCGGCAGCCACGCGCGGCGACCCCGCTTGGCGTAGCGCGTTAACGCGTTAACGCCGTCGAAAATTCGCTGAAGCCCTCATCGAACAGCCGCTTAGCTAGGCAATGCATGCTAGGTTCCGATGCTGACCGCCAGGACGGTCACGACGTCCACCGTCTTGTAGATTTTGAATGGATTGCCGCCTTTGGGATAGTGCCAGAACTCGATACCGCCGCTGCTCGAGTCGAAGCAGAACGAGTTGCTTCCGACGACGACTCTGCCTTGTTGCGTATTAGCCGGCGTGTTCTTCTTGCCGACGACGAAGGGATTGAGCACGTCGGTGTAACCTCGGTAGCAGGTGTCGGTGAGAATCGCTTCGCCGGCCGACGTGAGCGTTTTACCGGAGAGCGTCGCCTCGTTCATCCCCGTCTCGTCCTTATCGCTGGTGGCTTCCTGGTCGCCGACCACGATGTATTTCCCGTCCCACATCGTGCCGTTGGGAAAATTGATCGTGATGCCGCTGGTCGAGAGCGTCGTCTCTTGCTTCGTTCCGGTTAGCAGTGCACAGACGCTAACCTCATCGTACTCGCCCGCACCGATGACGTTGCCCTTGTTGTCGTAGCCCATCGACTCGACGGATTCGCAATCGGTGTCGCTGTAGCTTACGCCCTTCTTGGAGTCTCCCTTCGAATAGACTATGACTCTGCCGGGCGAGCTGCCGGTGATCGCGACGTCTCCCTTGGAGTCGATCGAACATCCCACGAGGGTGCCGCCCGGGTCGTAGCTCTTCAGTGGCGTCGTCCCGCCGTGGGCATACTCCACGAGCGTTCCGGCGCCGGAGTTTACGAGGTAAACGTCGCCTTTTGCGTCGACGCATCCACCGTCCGCCACAAAACCGCCGAGCGTCCCTACCTGCGTGCCGCTCGAGTAATCGTACACGTTAACGTCGCCGGTGGTCTCGTCCTCGGCGTAGATGAGGATCGAACCGCGGCCCTTGCCTGCAGGGAGCATCCACGACGTGCCGTGGTTTGCCGCGAGGTCCAGCCCCTGCGTCGCGCCCGCGGCCGGAAGTGTGCCCGTTGGGCCTTGCGATGCCCCGCCGGCGCATCCAGCCATGAGGGCAACTGCACCAGCGCTGAGGATAAACGTGCATTTCATCATCCGCCGACATTCAAGCCGAAACGTGAAAGAACCCTGTCGCTCGGCCGCTAGCCGGGGCGGCCGTGTAAAAGATGCAATCTTCTCATTGAGGTCGAAGAAAAAAGCCGTACGCTTTTAATGGAGCCAACGTGCAATCCGCCTCGCGAGAGAGCATGCCATTAGAACGGAGAGATTCGGGCATTTGAAACATCTGTCACTATTCGTCGCAGTGGTAGGAATGAGTTGCGCTGCAGCAAGCGCGACCAATCGGCAGCCCGCGATTTCAGCGTTCGACCGGACGTTTGCCGGCGTGAACGACTACACATGCGTCTTGCACTCTCACGAAGTCAACGGAGCGAGAACGCAGGATCGTGTTTATGAGTATTCGTTCATGAAGCCGCACTACCTCAAGACGGTGATTCTTAGCGGCGATGGCAAAGGCGGGGGCGCCGTGTGGGTAGGCGGCGATCAAGTGAGCGGTCATCTGGGCGGCATCTTTTCCGGTATCCATGTGAAGATCGACTTGCACGATCCTCGCGTCCTCTCGCTGCACGGCGTCACGATTCCCGATGGTCTGCTACCGGGCATCATCGACGACTACGAGAGCATTCCCGGAACGCTTACGCAGAGCGACGGCGGTAAGATCGGGGGCGTCGAGACCGACCGTTTGGACCTTAAGGTCGCCGATCCGTCGTCGAATCACGGCATCACCGAGCAGATCCTCTATCTTTCAAAGTCGACGCATTGGCCGATCCGGCAGGTCATGTATTCGGGATCGCAGATCGTACTCGACGAATCCGTTAACGATCTCAAGATCAACGTGGGTTTGGTAAAGAGCGACTTTCCGTTTTAGGTGCCGGGCGAGATCGAGATCTTACGGGCGGTTGAATTTAGTACTGGCGAGCGCTGCGGCGCCCGCCACTACTAGTTGCTCGGATTCAAATCACGGTGACACGGCGAAGACGGTTCCCTGTGACGCAGTGCCGCCGCCTTGGGTGGTACCGTACAGCATGCCGCCGACATCGATCAGGTCCGCCATCGGCTCCTCACCATCGGTTCCCGAAGGCCACGAGCAAATCACGGATTCGGCACCGGCCGTCGTGATCGAAAAGACCGCGCCGATGCCTACCTGGCCACCTTCCGCCGAGGTGCCGTAGAGCGTGCCGTTGACGTCGAGCAAACTTGCGCTCGGGTCTGCGGCGTCGTAGAGCCCTCCGAAACTGTGAAGCGTGGTTTCCTTTCCTTTCGAAGTGATCTTGAAGGCTGTTCCCCCTGCATCAAAGCGGACTGCTCCGCCGTTCGGCGTCGTGCCATAGAGCGCACCATTGACGACCGTGAGGCCGGCAACCGGTCCTGCACCGTCCGGACCGGAAAAACTGTGCACCACGCTTTCTTTGCCCGACGTGGTCACACTGAACACGGTTCCGTAAGCGCCGGTGCCGCCATTTTGGGTCGTGCCGTAGAGCGCGCCTTTGAACCGAACCAGGCTCGACAGAGGGCCCGCGCCGTCCGAGCCATTTGCAAAGCTGTACAGCACTTTTTCAACGCCGGACGTTGTGACGGAGAATACCGTTCCGTTGCCCGTTGCCCCACCATCAGGCGTCGTCCCGTAGAGCGTCCCGCCGTCGTTTATCAATCCGGCGGCAGGCTCGGCGCCGTCAGGACCGCCGCTAAAACTGTAGACGATGCTTAGCTTCCCGGATTTAGCGATCTTGAAGACCGCTCCGTCGCCGTGCGCACCGCCGTGGATGGTTGTGCCGTAGAGCGCGCTTCCGACAGCGATCAATCCCGCGTAGGGGCTCGAGCCATCGGGGGTTCCTGTGAAGCTGTGGACTACGCTCTCCGAACCGCCCGTAATCGTATAGACCGTGCCAATGTCGCTGGTACCGCCGGTGGGCGTTGTGCCGTAGAGCGCACCATTGAGATTGAAGAGGCCCGCCTCCGGTACCGAGCCGTCGGGGTCGCCTTTGAAGTTGTAGATGGTTGGGCAGGTCGCCTGAGTGCGCCGCTTAGCCGCGGTCAAAGACTCGGAGCGCTGTGCGCTCAAGGTCGAGGCGCCGTTCGGGGAAACGGCCGGCACGCTGCCCGCACCCCCTTGGGCGCAGCCGGCGATCAACGCCGAGCACAACAGCGACACTAGGCCACTGGCTTTGCGAGCGTGCCGAATCGCTAGAAATCCGGGCATGATGAACTCCTCTCAATTGAATGGGGCGGCGCTCCGGGCGGCCTCCCTACAAGGATGCGCCCGATCCGCTGGGGCGGATATGCGTGGAAACACCACTTTATTGGGGTCTGGCCCCTGGGTCCGAGCAGCCGTTTTGATTATCCGTCGGTGGAAACGGCCGCCGACGGCAGGAATAGCCGCGTTATGAGGACTGTTAAGATCCCGGACTCCCAGCATCCCATCACAATCGAGCGCAACAGCTCGCGAGTGCGCGTGACGGTTGCCGGGCGCGTCGTCGCCGACACAACGCGCGCCCTAACGCTGCGCGAGAGCGACTATCCGCCGGTCCAGTATATTCCGCGCGATGACGTGGATATGTCGGTGCTGGAACGTAGCGACAACCAAAGCTACTGCCCGTACAAGGGCGACGCTGCCTATTACAGCATCACGATTGGCGGTGGTCGCGGCAAGAACGCCGTATGGACGTACCAGTCACCGTACGACTCCGTCGCGGAAATCAAAGACCATCTGGCCTTCTATCCCGATCGCGTAGATTCGATCGAGGAGACGCCGGCGCGCTAGCTCTTCGTATCGCGGATTGGAAACTCCGGCCGCTGGGCGTAGGTGTATTTCTCGCCGCAGATACGGCAAATATTCAGCGGGCTTCCAAAATGCTCGTGAGGCTCGAAGACTTTTATGGCTTTCGCACGCTTCTTGACCGGTGCTGTGGTTTCGATATCGTTTACTCGATCTGGCTCCCAGCTAGGAGCAGCGTGCCTCCAAATCGGAAGCATCTTCGCCTGATTCGTGATTTGCAGCAAAAGGACCTCGGTCGATGGCCGCGACCTCGTAGTGCTTTACGCCATTCCTTGATACACCTGCGCTCCCAACAACCAGCTTGGTTGGGACGGTTAGGTAAGCCTCTCGGCGTTACCGGAGCACAAAAAGGGGTCGCTTTTTAGCGGTCCCTTTTCGTGTATCGACCGCCCTAAGGCTAGCGCGGAACGGCGAGTGCGGAAAACTGCTCTTTTAGGACGTACGTGTGTACCGGCATGGAAGCGCCGAGAGCGAAGACGGCGAGCGTGTTCGCTCCCTTATTAGGAACATTCGCGACGTAGAGCCGGTCCGATCTGTCGAATGCGAGCGCTTGCGGAAAAGCGATTCCGGAATGGATCGAACGCCAGAGGGTTGTTTGCCCCCGACGGTACACCGTGACCGATCCTTTTCTGTCTCCGTTATTAGCGACGTAGATATTGCCGTGACCGTCGACCGCGACGGCAGTCGGTCGATGGACGCCCGCAGTGATCGTCAGCGACGGCGTCTCTTTTCCTGCCGGATACACGAGCACGTTGGCCTTGCCGCTAAAGAGCCCGTTGGCGACGACCAGATCGCCGTTCGGAGCGACGGCCAACTGGATTGGGAGGCCGATCCCATTCTGGATCACACGTGACGGCACGTGCTGCCCTCGCCGGTAGACGCTCACCCAACCGGGGAAGATGTCGAAGTTGCCGATGTACAGGTTTCCAAATTTGTCGAGCACCGGCGAATGGGCGAAGCCGCTGAGGCCCTTCAGACGTCGCCGAGGTTGCGTCGCGCCCGGCGCATAGATCGCGCCCGTGCCTTCTAGGTCACAACAGCCGACGCGATATTGAGCGACGACGAATAAACGTCCGGCGGCGTTGGCAACGAGCCCTTGAGGAACGCCTATTACGCCGCTTAGAGTCCGCTGCGGCGTCACGTCTTTTGGCGCGTATACGCTGACGTCACCCGCGTTTGACGTGGTCGAATTGCCGACGTAAAGATTGCCGGAACCATCGAGCGCTAGCGTCGTGGGATTTTCGATTCCCGTGGTAATCGTCGGGCCGCCTAGTATCTGGACCAATCCATCGGGCGCGGGGCAGGACGAGCTGGACGCACACGTTTGCGCGACGTAGGCGAACGGGCGCGCGGATTTGGAGGCAAGCGTAGAGTCGTTCGTTGAGCCTGGACCGAGAGCGCTGGCTGGTGCTGGGATGCTGGCGCCGCAGCCCGACACCATCGGACAAATAAGGATCAGGGCGCTGGGGAGTCTCAATCGCATGGCCAATCCCAAGCTTACACCGTCGTCGATTCCGTTGCGACCTTGCGACCGATAAAATCGATAAAACGGACGTGCAGCGTCGCGTGGACGTGCGGATGCGCCGCGATCCACGCGGCGCGCCAGCGGGCGAGCGCGTCTCGCCTCATCGCGGCCAGCGTATCGTCGTCGGCGTCGATGTAGCTCTGAAGATCGACGCTGACCACGAGCGTCGAGGGGGGGTGCACGTCGAATCCCATGACGACGTCGGAGTATTTGTGTTTGAGCGGCGCCATCGCCGCGATCTCCTCCACTTCGGCGCTGGGCTTCTGGGCCGACGACGTACACGCCGCAGCGAGCGCGGCGACTAGCGCCAGCGGCGCGAGGCGCAGACGGTTCATCGTATGGACACGATTCGGCTCTGCCCTCTGGCTACCATGCGGTCGCGGACGGCATCGGATGGGTATCCACCGCTTATGGCACATCGGGGATCTGCGCTCGCGCACTTAAGGGGTAGGACTTCTCGTCGGATCCTCGGGAATTTTTTCCTTAGCACCACATCAAGGTGCGATGAAGGAGTCTCTGCACCATGCGCCTCTTAAGTATCTCCCTGGCAGCTCTGCTCGTCGTACTCGCATTCGCAAAAGCTCAGGAGGCGCGTGCAGAAGTGAAGGTCACGAACTGTCCGTCATTCGCGGCGACGACGTTTGTCGACCCGACGTCGAAGAAGTCCGGAAACCAGTACGCGCTCTCGATGGCCAACGCCGACATGAGCTGCGCGCAGGCGACGGCGGTTGCAAAGAAACTCATCGCCGAGCACGCGTCGGGCGCGCCGAATCAAGCGTTCGATCTTAGCGGTGGGCCGGCTGGATATAGTTGCAGCGGTACGGCGGACGCAAACGGCCATGCGTATCGCGGCGGATGCCACAAGCCGAGTCCCAACTTCTCGGGGCCCGCCATCAGTTGGCGTCCGGCCACGCCCTAAACCTGACGATTCGGCGCCTGACGACGCGCGCCGTCGGTGCTGTGAACCGACACGATTCAATGCTCATTGCGAGCGGTACTCTTGATCCGGCTCGGAATCGACTCTGAGCGCGTTCAAGCTGGATTGCTTGAGGGTGCCGCCGCCAAAAGGCCCTCCCGCCCGATTGCTTATGTAGTGCGTCATTGGTAACGTAAGTCTTGTACGGCCCTGTGCCGTATGCAGAACATTCCTGCGGGCCCGCAGTGGGCCAAGGAGCAGTCAATGGTTGGATTCCGTGTTGGTAACAATGTATTACGCATTGGGCTCGTCGCTGCAATGATGAGCGGATGCGGCGGCGGAAGTGGTTCGCTTAACCCGCCGCCTACCGGCCCTTCGACTGCGCTTAGGGTGACAACGGCAGAGCGAGCGCGCCCCGCCGTTGCATACGAGGTACTCTATAGCTTCGCCGGCGGCTCGGGAGACGGCGAATATCCGAGGGGGGCCCTCATCCTATGCTGCAAGTCTAAGGGTACGCTCTACGGCACGACCTTCCGAGGGGGCGCCAACGGCCTCGGGACGGTCTTCTCGGTCACGACATCCGGCGCGGAGAGCGTACTGCACAGTTTCGGTGGCTCGGGAGACGGCCAAAACCCGGACGCGGGCCTGCACAGTGTTGATCGCACGCTCTACGGTACGACCTATGCAGGGGGTGTCAACGGCTACGGAGCGGTCTTTTCGCTCACGCCATCAGGCACCGAGATCGTACTGCACAGTTTTGGTGGCTCGGGAGACGGCGAAAACCCGACGGCGCGTCTCATCGTGTGCTGCGAAGTCAAGAGCACGCTCTATGGCACGACAGACTACGGGGGAACTGACGACGAGGGGATGGTCTTCTCGGTTACGACATCCGGTACGGAGACCGTACTTCACAGTTTCGACGTAAGAGACGGCCAAAGTCCGACGGCTGCTCTCGTCAAGGTCAACCGCACGCTCTACGGCACGACCGTATTAGGGGGCGCGCAAGGCTACGGGACGGTCTTCTCGGTCACGACATCCGGCGCGGAGACCGTACTCCACAGTTTCGGCGGCTCGGGGGACGGCGAAAACCCGTACGCGGAGCTTCTCAAGATCAAGGGCACGCTCTACGGCACGACCCTTTTAGGCGGCGCGCAAGATTACGGGACGGTCTTCTCGGTCACGACATCCGGCACGGAGACTGTCCTCCATAGCTTCAAAGGCGGCTCGGCAGATGGCGAACTCCCGTACGCGGGGCTGGTGAAGGTCAAGGGCACGCTCTACGGCACGACCGATGCAGGCGGCACCAACGGTAAGGGAACGGTCTTCTCGATCACGCCATCTGGCTCGGAGACTGTACTCCACAGTTTCGGCGGCTCGGGAGACGGCGAAAACCCGATGACAGACCTCGTCAACGTCCGGGGTACGCTCTACGGGACGACCTCTGCAGGGGGCGCAAACGGCTACGGAACGGTTTTCTCGTTGAAGCCATGAAGGCTCGGCAAACGGTGCAACACAAGCCAAGATTTTGCGCTTGTCGATTGCTACCTCGCTGATGCCTAGTCCAAAGTGAAAACCGTCATTAGCGCGGTCGCGGACGTTACTCCGGCAAGGGCTTGCACCGTCAATCCCAGTTGAACACCGGTGGCGTTCACGGCATCGAGATGCGTCGGGTTTCCCGTGGTTAAGTAGCCGTCCACTGGCCCGTCCACAGTAAAGTACCTATAGATGAATGGGACTGCCGACCATAGCGGAGCATCGGAAACGGGGCCATTCAGGACAAACTGAACTCTCTGCAAATGGGCTTGCGCTTTAAAAGCCGTGCCAGGCGGCAGTCCTAAAATATCGCCTTCAAATGTTTGGGTCGTTGCTTCGCTGCCTCCGTCATTAGCAACGTCCCCGTGGACAAACGAACACATTACAACCATTTTTTCCTCCGAATGATCTAAGAAAGGCTTGCTTGCCTTACTCTACCACCACTTCCCCGATCGGGCGCCAGTGGCAACCGCCGTCGCCCACGCCTTACCACGCGCCCCTCCCGCAGGTATGCCAGGCCCCCGCAGTTCCCCCTATCGGAGTCCGACTCCGTGGCGATCGCCAAGGTCAAGGCCTCCATCAAGGAACTGAGTCCAAAAGGGGAGAGCCTACGTGCTGGCATGGTGACCAAATTCTACAACGACAACGGCAGCATGTTCTCGCCCACGATTACACAACGGTGTAGACGGGTTACGATAGATGACGAAGCGTTCTGGCTTGTGAAGATTCCGACGAGGTAAAGCGCCCGCGACTATCAACGAATCGGGTTAACGAGTGTAGAAATGCCGCTTCTCACGTATGTGCAAATGTTACCTAGGAGTAAAGCCGCGCATGGTAGCGTGGGGCAAAGTCTTGCAGCTTACCAGGGGCGTGCTGAGTAGCGCAGCGGTCTTCGTCGCACCATCGCAGCGATCATCGATTTTTGGCGTGGTAAGGAAGTCGCGAGGGTGACGAGGTCGCGCTCACGGCGTGTTCGCGCATCCGTGCTGGTGTAAAAGGTCCGTATTCGCGCCACTGGCAGGCTCTCGCCCCAGCTGCTCGGCGGAGGGGAAGACCGCTAGCACGAAACGCTCGCCCCATGGCAACGCAGGTAGAATCGGGGTCGCTGGCCCCTCGCCCTACCGGCACGGTTACGTTTCTGTTTACCGATATCGAAGGCAGCACGCAGCGCTGGGACCGCGACCGCGAAGCGATGCAGGATGCCGTGCGTCGGCACGATGCGCTGATGAAAACGGCGATCGCCCAGCACGATGGCTACGTTTTTAAGACCATTGGTGATTCTTTCTGCGCGGCGTTCGCGCGCCCCCAAGACGCCGTTGCGGCGATACTCGATGCGCACCGCGCTCTTGCTGCAGAGGATTTCTCTGGGACGGATGGATTGGGCGTGCGAGCGGCCGTTCATACCGGCACGGCCGACGAGCGCGAGGGCGACTACTTCGGACCTGCGCTCAACCGCATCGCGCGGCTACTGACGATCGGTCATGGCGGTCAGGTGCTCGTCTCAGGTGTCACGACCGATCTGGTGCAAGGCGCACTCCCGCCTCGAGCAAGCCTGCGCGATCTGGGTGAACATCGGCTGCGCGATCTAGCTCGCCCCGAACAGGTCTACCAGCTGATCTCGCCCGATCTCGCGACAGACTTCCCGCCGCTGCGTTCGCTGGACTTATTCCCGAACAACTTGCCGCTGCAGTTGAAGTCGTTTGTTGGGCGCGACGCCGAGATCGCCGAAATAATGGCGCTCATCGGGCAGCATCGACTCGTCACACTGGTCGGGTCGGCAGGCGTCGGCAAGACGCGCACAGCGCTGCAGGTCGCAGCGAACCTGCTCGACGGCTCCTCTGACGGTGTCTGGCTCATCGAACTCGCACCTCTCGCCAGCGGCGACTACATCCCATCGACCGTTGCGCAGGCGCTCGGACTCACGCTCGCGCCCGATGGTGATCCGCTGGAGAACCTCGTTCGTGCGTTAAAGTTCAAGCGCGTGCTGCTCGTGTTCGACAACTGCGAACATCTGATCGAGCCTGCCGCGCGAGTGGTCTCGGCTATCATGCATGGTTGTCCGAAGGTCAAGGTCCTGGCATCGAGTCGTCAAGGATTTGGTATTGACGGTGAGGAGACGTACCGCATGCCCTCTCTTGAAATCCCGCCCGAGGAAATAGTAGGTCATCTTTCGGCAGCGGATGCGGCTCGGTCGGCGGCGATCGCACTCTTCGTCGATCGTGCCGCCGCCGTCGACAAGCGATTTACGTTAGTCGACGAGAGCGCATCGGTCGTGGCGGACATCTGCCGGCGGCTTGACGGCATTCCGCTTGCGATTGAACTCGCCGCATCGCGTGTCAAGATCCTCAGCCCGCGCCAACTCCGTGAGCGCCTCGACGAACGTTTCCGTGTGCTCACCGGCGGCAGTCGCGACGTCCTTCCGCGCCAACAGACGCTGCGTGCTCTGATCGATTGGAGTCACGACCTGCTCGACGAACGCGAGCGCGTTTTGTTCCGGCGGCTGGGTATCTTCGTGAGTGGATTCACGCTAGAGGGATCCGTTGCGGTCGGCAGTGGCGAAGGCTTCGATGAAATCGACGTTTTCGACGTGCTCTCTTCCCTGGTTGATAAGTCGCTCGTTCTTGCCGAACCAGCAGGCGACTCAGTACGTTATCGGTTTCTCCAGTCGACACGGATTTACGCTCTGGAAAGGCTCTCTGACGCGGGCGAACGCGAGCTACTCGCCGACCGCCAGCTGTGCTATCAACGGAACCGCTTCGCAGAACTGCGGGTACAGTGGGAAGGGACCGCTCGAAGGACTGAGATTAACGACGCTTTGGCAACCGAGTTGGATAATGTTCGAGCGGCGCTCGATTGGGCGCTAACGAAACCCGACGTCCTCGCGGGCGGCTGGCTTCTCGCAGAAATTGGCATGGCTTGGGAACCGCTTGGGCTCCGCAACGAGGGCACAACGCGAAGTGAGGCGTTCCTCGCCGCTATTCCCAAGGGCGAATCACTTCTTCTCGCCCGGCTCTCGAGTCCGCTGGCCGACATGCTCAAACACGCGAGCCGCTCGGAGGACGCGCTCAAGCTTGCAACGCAAGCGGTCGCATATGCGCGGGCCAGTGGTGACGGACCGACACTCGCTGACGCACTGCAAAAGTATGCTTTTATCCGCGTAGGCGTTGACGCGTGGAGCAATGCTGAAGCTGAAAAGGCGCTTGTTGAGGCCGAGTCGATCCCGGACGCTTCCACGTACGTCCGCCTTCAGTTTCTGACGACGAAAGCCCGGTTGTGCGCTGCGAATGGCGACACCGATACAGCCGTGCGCATTTGGGAGCAACTGCGGCAGCGTCACCGCTCGCTCGGGAATACGCGAAACGAAGTCGTTTCGGTTCTGAACCGCGCTGAGATCGAACACAGTCGGGGCCAGACTGAGAAAGCGATAGCGCTTGTCCATGAAATCCTACCTCAGGCCCGGCGGGGTCGCGAGATGTCGCTCGCCGGCGCTTTGCTTGTTAATCTCGCGGGCTATCTCGTCGCAACGGATGATCTTCCCGGGGCTATCGAAGCGGCCTACGAGGTAATAGGACCGCATGTCAGACGCGAGCCGGATGGTTCGCAAGTCGCGCAAGTTGTGGAGCACCTCGCTCTGGTCTACGCGTTGCGCGGCGATCTCGCACGGGCCTCAACGTTGGAGGGATACGCCGCTTCCGCGTTCCGGCGAATCGGCTTCAATCGCGAACTTACTGAGACAAGGACGTATGATCGCCTCAGCGTACTTCTTCGAGAGGGGTTGCCGCCTGACGAACTCGCACGCCTTACCGCCGAGGGTGCTGCGCTTCCAGCGGAGGATGCGATCGCACTCGCACTTGAGGGACACGAATCGAAATAGCGCGCTGAATGCGGGACACGCGTACTAGCGACCGGTGAAGCCGTCAACATGTACATCAAGAGGGAGAAGCTCCCGACCTGCTGTTCTATGACTATCCCGCCGGCGGTAAGGCTACGAAGAGGATTACCAACAGTGTCAAAGATGCTCAGGGCGCAGTCGTCAGCCTCGCCGTGAAGTAGCCCTTCCAAACGTACTCGCGATAGAGTACCGCGGAGATGTGACAAATCAATGCTGGCGGCGGCCTTTAGTGATAAACCCGGCCTCGCGAAAACCTCAATAGCCATAAGGATTTGCGGAGACTTGAGAGATCTCAGGGTATAATGGCGCACTCGTAGGAGACAGCCCGCGCTACGCAGCGCTTGGCACCGCTTGCAGCGACAATTCTCGGGCACTACGGTGACCCAAGCGCGGCTATAGCGCGGATCGCACGAAAGGTGCCCGGCTAGCCGCTTAGCCGAACGCGGCTAGCCGGGAGGCCCTTAACACCAATGCCCGGCAGCCCAGACCCAGCCCGAGCCGTGAACGTGGCGCCAATGGCCCTCACACCATGCGCCCGCATGACGCGCGTACGCGCCGTGTACCCAAACGTATTTGACGCCGTTCCAGCGCCAGTAGCCACCAACCCAGACATAGCCAGGACCTGGCGCTGCTGGGACCGTTTCGACGACGGCTGCGGGCGGTGCAACTTGCACGTAGACGACAGTAAGCCTCACGGCCACGCCGTCAAGCACCGCGATGACCTTTCGGCAGAAGTGGCGGCCGAATCAAAGTGGATCTCCAAACGGTCCGCAAGGCTGCCGTTTGTCGTGCCGGTTTATTCCGGATGCCAGCAGGCCGCGCCCCCGGAATTGAAAGAACACTCTGGTCCGACGAAAATGCCTAGTGAGGGTAGTGCCATGCAGCGACGCCTCTGCGCGCTTTTAATCCTCTCGCTCGGAACTGCATGCTCGGGTAACGGAGGAGGCAGTGCCACTAGCAGCGCGGCTCTGCTCCAGGCCGGCGCCGATGGCGCGGACTGGCTCGTTCCTGGGAAGTCCTATGCGGGCAATCGCCTCACCACCCTAACGCAAATCGATCCGTCCAACGTTGGTACCTTAAAGAAAGCGTGGGTGACCGCGGTTAAAGATGACGGCGAAGAAGAGGCCTCGCCGATCGTTTGGAACGGCACGGTTTACGTCTCGACGTCGCACGACAACGTTCTGGCTCTTAACGGGGAAAGCGGCACTCTTAAGTGGGCGTTTGGCTACAACCCTGCGTATGAGCTGCAATATGCGGTAAATCGCGGCGTCGGCCTGTCGGATGGGAAGCTCTACATCGTGACGCAAGATTGCCGCCTCGTCGCAATTGATGCGACGACCGGCAAGCAGATTTTCAATGTGCCGGCTTGTCACGATACGACGAACACGTGGTATTCGACCGCGGCCTATGTGTACAAAGGTAAAGTAATCGTCGGAACTTCCGGTGGCGATCTCGGTGGGAGCGGATTGGTTAGCGCATTCAACGCCCAGGATGGCACCCGTCTATGGGACTGGCACACGGTCGCGCAACCAGGCGATCCCAACCACGACACCTGGCCGGGCGACTCGTGGGTTCACGGCGGCGCCGCCGTGTGGGCCGGCCTCTCCATCGATCAAGCCACCGATACGGTGTATGCGGCGCCAGGTAATCCAGGGCCGAACCTTACTGAATACGGGCGAAAAGGCGAGAACCTCTATGCCGACTCCGTCGTGGCGCTCGACATCTCCGGCCCGACGCCAAAGCTCAAATGGTACTACAAGGTCTCTCCCAACGACGTGCACGACAACGATCCGTCGATGCCCCCGGTACTTTTTACGGGCACCGTCGGCGGGGCGAAGCGCCAATTATTGGCAGTCGGTGACAAAGCCGGCGATTTCGTAATCTTGGACCGCACGACCGGAAAACTCGTCAGCCGCATGGCCGTGAGCAATCAACACGGCATCTTTACAACCGTGCCGACCGTTGCCGGAACGTTTGCCTGTCCGAATCACGGCGGCGGAATCGAATGGAACGGCGGCTCGTACGATGCGACGACGAACTTCTTCGTCATTCCCAGCACGCAAGAATGCGCAGTCTGGAAGATCACCTACACCGGCGCCGTGCCGTACATCCCGGGCCAACCGTATACGGCTGGCCCACTGCCCAAGCGCCAGCCCGCGACCGGCGTCGTGACGGCGGTCGACGTTTCCACCGGTAAGCCTGCATGGCACGAGCAACTACCCTACGCCGCGCAAGGCGGAGTGTTGGTCACCAACAACGGCCTTCTATTCACGAGCGATACCAGCGGTCGCGTCTATGCATTTGAAACGAAGACCGGCCGCGAGCTCTGGCACGACGATACCGGCTCGGCCATCGTCGCGCCGATCTCCGCCTACAGTATAAACGGCAACGAGTATCTCGTAGTGGAGGCAGGCGAAGCCGGAAACCAGGAAACACCGAATCTCCCAAAATCGCAAGGCGGCCGAGTCGTCGCGTATGCCCTGGGCGTGACGCAAACGGCGATAAACGATAGTGCCGGGCAGCCCGCAGTAACGACGGTCGCCGCTGCGAAGACGGAAAGCTCTGGAGCATCTTCGACGGCGACCGGTAGCGTGCCGTACACCGCCGCGCAAGTGAAAAACGGCGCCACGATTTATGAGAAGCAATGCCTGTCCTGTCATGGGGCTCGGCTGCAGGGAGTCGCTGGACCAGCACTGACCGGACCGGCATTCGCACATGCAAACCTCGACGTCGGGCAAACGTACGCGATCGTAACAACGCAGATGCCGTTGACCGCGCCGGGCTCGCTTTCGAAATCTGACTACGCTGCCGTGATGGCATACGTGCTCGCGTATGGATGCGTTAAGTCGACGGGTGACGGAAAGCCGTTTCCCGTTTCGCCTCCACCGCAGGTCGCCAACGTCAAAGTTGGTGCCGCGACGTGCCCGATTTAGGCGTATGCGGCGATAAGCGTCTGCATGGCGCGTCAATACTCGTTGATCGATCATGAGAATGCGCTGCACCGGGTCTTTCCGAAGGCACGCGAGCGCGGAACGGCCCTTGGTCGTGACGTACGCTTGTGGGGCTTTGATCAGCGCGTTCTGCAATAAAATTCCGCTGCGTCTGCTGTTCGTCGTTCCGGTGGTGATCGCGCTCGCCCTTGCCACGCAGCGAAGACTCTTGAATCCGTCATAAGAGGGTAGAGAATATGGAAGCCGTCGTCCTAAAATCGCCACGCCATATCAGCGTCGAAGCCGTCGAAGATGCGGTCTTGCAAAAGCCCACGGACGCGCTGCTCCGTTTAACGTCCACGGCGATCTGCGGAACCGACCTGCACATCTACGAAGGCCGCCTCGGCGATGGGTCGCCGATGGTCATCGGGCACGAGCCGCTAGGAGTTGTCGAAAAAGTCGGTTCCGATGTTGCGAACGTTCGCGTGGGCGACCGCGTCACCGTGCCGACGCATATCTGTTGCGGTTTCTGCGTCAACTGTGTTCACGGTTTCTCGGCGCAATGCCTCACCAACAATCAGGGTAAGGCCGGCGCGGCCTACGGATATCCCGGCATGGGCGGCTACGCGGGCGTGCAAACCGAGTTGGCGCGCGTGCCGTTCGCCGATGCGAACTGCCTGCGGCTCCCCGGCGAACCCGGAGACGATTGGGAGCACGACTTCGTTCTGCTTGCCGACGCCCTGCCGACGGCCTTTCACGCGACAGAGCTCGCCGGCGTCCGGTACAGCGATATCGTCGTCATCTACGGCGCAGGTGCCATCGGCCTCTTATCGGCAATGTGCTCGTTCGTGCGCGGTGCGGCGCAGGTGTTCGTCGTCGATGCGATTCCGGACCGCCTGGAGAAGGCCGGCGAACTCGGCGCCGTGCCGATCGATATGCGCGACGGTCACGCCGGCGATCGGATTCTCGAACAAATCGCGCGTGAACGCCAAGGCGTCGCGTGGCGAGGCGAAGAGGCGAACCTGGGCGCAACCGTCTGCATCGATGCAATCGGCTTCCAAGCCCGCGACCCGCTTAATTACGCGGTCGAAAACCCTTCAATCGTTATCGATGATCTGGCGCGAATCATCGCGGTCAACGGGCGCCTCGCGATCATCGGCGTCTTTCTCGATAACGATCCGCGCGCGCCGTCGGAACCTGCAAAAACAGGCACCTATTCGATTCCGTGGGGTACGCTATTCAAGAAGGGCGTCAACATCGGCATGGGACGCGACGACGACAAACGCTATAACGACCACCTGCGCGACTTGATCGTACGTGGCCGCATCAAGCCAAGCAAAATCGTGTCACACCGGCTGCCGCTACGCGATGCACCCGATGCGTTTGCTAAATTCGACGCGCGCTCCGACGGCTACCTGAAGATCGTTCTCGACCCGAGATCCGTTACTGCCTAAAACGCCGCGATTCGGACCCCTCTGATGCATTCTTGATGCACGGCAAACCCAGCGAGGACTTTAAGAGCCAAAGTTGGGAAAAGCCCGATTATCCGGTGTACTACCGGCTGTTAGACTGAACAGTTTCCAGATGATACAAGAGAGGGCAAAACCCGTACGGTCTTTCATATCCTGTGATCGGAAGTCCGTAGTCCTAATAACAGCCTGGAAAACGCGACACATGTGGGCCAGGGCGGACTGGAACCACAGCACCACTAGCGGCGGAGGCGCCCATGGGTACGCTGGCTTCGGGACCCTGTTCGGTTTGGCGACATAAGCTTGAGCCAATCTGCCTTCTGGCTAGGTTGGTGAGTATTCAACCAGGAAGTGCTACGATTCTAGCCATGCGTCGGCAGGATGCCGCCGTCGCTGTAAGGAGCACGAGATGATCAGAAACGTCCTGATAGCTGCTGTCCTAGCCTTCGGATTTGCGGCGACTTCGTCGGCCGCTGTGATATACGTACAGACCGCACCGCCTTATCACTCCGTCGAAGCGGTTCCAGTGGCGCCAGGTCCGGGCTACGTTTGGGTTGGCGGCCATTGGCGCTGGGACGGCGTTAAGTACATTTGGGTGTCGGGGGGTTACGTCCGCCACGCCGGCGCGTGGTGCGCGGGGCACTGGCGGCACGTACCGGGCAACGGGTGGTACTGGGTTCCCGGGCGTTGGTGTTAATCGCCTGAGCTAGCAGCGTTCGAACTGCTTGCGATGGTGGCCCAGCGGCGCTAAGCGAACGGCGGAGCGCGCCCTTTAGCGTCACGTGTTTCGCAGCGGGAGCACGTTCCAAGAATCGAACGCGCTGTTCAAGTTCGCGGACGCGCGGGGCGTCGAGCGCGTGGCCGACGGCCGCCGCTTTAACGTCTCGCGCAAGCCGATCCGTCTAAGTGAGCGCGCCATCGCTGAACGCTTCGAGCCGGCTCGTGTCAGCCAACAATCTACTCATCGGCAGTATTTACCTCTCTGCGCGAAAAAATCTTATCAACGTTTCCCAGTGGCGCTGCGCTGCGGCAGCATCGTATGCGGGAGTGTCGCGCAAGACCCATCCGTGCTTGGCTTGATAGGTTTCAACTTCGTGCTCGACCCCGGCATCTGTCAGCGCTTGTTCTAGGCGCTCTTTCATTTCGTCTGGAAAGGACGGGTCGTCGATCGCTCCGGCAACGTACACTCGCGCCTCGATCTTCGGCGCGAGCAAGTGCGGGCTGTCCGGTTCATCGGTCGCGAGCTGTCCGCCATGATATGAGGCAGCCGCGGCGATTCGGTCCGGATACGTGCCCGCCGCCATCAACGACATGAAACCGCCCAGACAGTACCCCGTAGTGCGGATTCGGCCCGGCTCGACGTCGGGCTGGACCGCTAGATAATCGAGAAAGGCGTGCGTGTCCGACATGATATTCGCGGGGGTCGAGAGCGCAAAGAAGCGTTCCATCAGCACTTTACGCTTCTCCGGATCGGAAAACACGTCCGGATCCATCGGCTCGTAGGGCCCGGAGCGATAGAAAAGATCGGGCAGCAGCACGTAGTAACCGTAGGTAGCGAGCCGCTCGCCGACTTCGAGCATCGCCGGACGTATGGCGCGACCATCCATGTAGACCAGCACTGCAGACCACGGAGCGCCTGCCGCCGGGCGAAAGACGTAACTCGGACAGATCCCGTCCCGGGTCTTGATATCGACCTTCATCATGCCGGCGCGGTTCGGTGCGTGACGAGAGGGGCCCGCTCGACTGAGCTTGTCGGAACCCGATGCGAGGTGCGCACCTGCAATGCGAGCAAAGCGTCCACGCGAACAACGGGCTTGCGATCGCGGAGCCGTGCGCGGGGCAGAGGCGCGAGGGCTAGTCAATTGCTACACGGCTTAGCTTTGAGGAGCGAAGTATTGGACAGCTCTTCGGCTATCGCTTCCTCCGTCCGCGTGCCCTCTCCCTCGCGCATTTGAAGCTCAAGGGCTCTAATCGCGTCCGGCAGATACACATACGGCAGCAGTTCATTGAAATTGTCAGGAAATGATCGCGGTACGAATCCGCGAGTCCAGGAGCCGCTTCAACTACCCGGGAGACCAAGGCGGCGTCTTCGGCACGCGGATCATCGTGCCAATTGGACGGACTCATACGCGCGCGCCTGGCGCACCGATCGGCGGCCGCGATCTGCCGCTAGACGACGGTAATGCAGCGGTGGCGTAGATGGTAGGTGCGTGACGCAACGCTCTAACAGACTCCGTGTCCAACCAAGATCTTGTGTCCAAGCGCACATTGAATGGCTGTCACCTCTGACTCTGATACTAGCCGTGCTTCCCAGCCATTCGGAGTTGAATCGCGCCTAAAGACGTAAGCGAATTCTGGATGTGCGCCGATGAAGTTTGGCGGCCCATATACCATCACGACAACATATAAGGCACCGGCGGGAAGACGCGAAGCATTGCTGAACAAATTCTGGTAGGCCAGCGTCGCCGCCTTATATTGATCGATTGTCCCGCTCGAATTCAACGTTACAAGGACAAGCGCATGCGCCATTACGCGAGCATGAAGCACCGCAGCGAAGCTCACTGGAGGGTTCACGATGAAGCCATGCCAATCGGGCTTATCCGAGAACGGCACCGGGTATTTATTTGTCGCAAGCGTAGTGTGCTGCGAGCAGATTACCAGGATGATGAACATCACGGCTGTAGCCACCTCACGGCTACCCATCACTGCGCCCCTCTTATCCCGCGGCCCGGCGCGCCGACCGGCGGCTGCGATTCACCGCAGCCTGCACGCAATGCAACTGCAACGCCAGTACTGAAGGCGTGCCTGCCGACTTAAGCTCTTCATCCTCCGCGCTCCCCGGTCGCTAACGACTCGACCGGCTAGATCGTTCGGGGCGCTGGCCGCCCTTCCATGGCAGCAAGCTAGCTGCGCGCCTGGAGCTTCTCCAAGGCGGTCTTGGTCTTCACGATCAGATGGCTCAAGAAAGTCGATGCCGCAACGCAGTTTCGCGAATCGGCTTCGCGGTGCGCGAGGTGTTCGGCATATTCGGGGAACCGCACGTCAACGTTCTCGAACTAAACGTCGCGTTGGATGCCCCCGGCTCAAAGTGAGTTTTTCATTTTACCAGGCAACAGTTTGCGATCATAGACGCCGATCGTTCCATGGCCTCGCGGCCCACCGGACGACGTGGTGACGAAAACGTTTCCCTTTTCGTCAGCCGTGGGGCCCCCAATAGGCGTAGCGCCATTGACGCCGGTGTATTCGAAGGTCGTTTCCTTATAAGACGTTCCCGAAGGAACCAGGACGAAAAACGTCCCCTGGTAGTAAGAATATCCATTACCGGTTTCTTGCGTCGTGCCGTAGACGTCGCCTTTTGCGTCAAGCTCAACATTTCCAAGGTACGGGTAGCTTCCGTCGGTAGCAGAACTTCCGAGGTTCCAAAGTATGTGCTCATCCCAAGTGCTACCACGCGGCGATAGCTCATAAACGACTCCGTATCCGTATTTGCCGCCCTCCTCGGCCGTCCCGTAAAGATTGCCTTTCGCGTCGGCGGTCAGACCCGAGTAAGGAAACGTGCCGTCGCCCGACGTCTCGCCGAAAGAATGGATTATCGTTTCGGAGTATCCAGTACCGTGAGGCTTTAGTTCATATACCGTTCCCAAACTGGCTTCCCCACCATCCGAGGTCGTTCCGAACAGCACACCCTTCGGGCCAATCACAACTCCGGCGTATGGATTGTTTCCGTCGTAGTCGCGGCCGAAGCTATAAATAACATTTTCCGAATAGGTTGAGCCTTGCGGTTTTAGTTCCCAAACGGATCCAAGATTGTCGCTACCCCCGTCGATCGTCGTGCCAAACAGGTCGCCATGCGTGTCTGCGGCAATCGCGCAGCTCGGATAGTTTCCGTCCGGTTCTCGGCCAAAGCTATAAAGAGTATTCTCCGTTCCCGTAAGCGACACCGAGATAACGGCCCCGTATTGATTGGCTCCGCCATGTTGCGTGGTCATGACCGGAAGCGTGCCGGCAGGCGTCTTTGCGAATCGAATCGAGGCTGATGGGTTTGACCCGTCAGGATAACCGGCAAACGTGTAAAGCACCTTTTCGCTCCACTGCACTGCTCCGTCGAAAGAAACCTCATATACCGTACCATCGTTTCGGCTATCTCCACCCATTTGGGTGGTACCGATCATCATCCGGGAACCGGGAACGCCCGTTAGCGACGCCCACGGCGCCTCCCCGTCTGGACTACCGAGAAAGGTGTAGAGGAGCGAAACTTGCTTCGCGTGTGGTCGCAATGCTGGCGAAAGTTCCGACGCGCCGCGCGTTGCGATGGCGGAGCTTTCCGGGATTGCGCCCGGCGCGCCGATCGGCGGCTGTGATCCGCCACACCCAGCAAGCATAAGGACCGCCACGCAATAGCTTGGCGCGAAGCGGTTCCGCTCTTGAATCTTCATCTAGCTATGCTCCTCGCGCCGTGAACCATCACGGGGCTTGGATAACGCTTCGGCAGGCAAGGGCTCACTCCCACCCGAGCAGCCGAGCGGCGCGATGCGCTATCGCTCGACCAACGCGACCAACCGGTGAATCCTTGGAGCCGCGCCCGCTGTACTTCGTGCTATGACAAGGCCACCTCAGTTCGAGCGCTCAGAACCTGACGCGCGATGTTACTGCGGTGAAGGTTGCCATCAAGCACCTCAGCCCAATGATCGGGCCCGGCTCCTAGCGTGGCTGCTGCTCTACTATCGAGACGACGGGGCTATGTACTCGCCTCAGCTTAGCCGGCGGCGCGATCGTATTACACTCAATGGGAGGGAGTTTTGGCTAGCGCGCGTGCCGAAGCGGCCCCGGAATAGTTGACTCGGAACTGCTGCACTCAACGAAAGGTGTTCTGCGGCAACCAAAGCGCAGATTGAAAAGGCGATCCTTGAACGCGAAGGGTTTCGCGTTGAGCCCCAACTCTTCGGAACTCTCTGATGTGACTTGTAGGTGCGAATTCAGACAGACGGAGACTGTGAAACGGGCCGATTTTCAGCTACGAAGGCTAAAAAGCCTCAGTGCTTTCTCACAAGTCTCGCGTTCACACATACCAACAGGCAGCTTCGGTACGATAGCTGCGGCGGGTGGCCGGCGCGGCCTCACTCAGAAATCGCCGGTCCGCAACGCCACTACCGTGCCGCTCCGCCGACGCCGCTGATGATCGCGTGGGCGTATTTCCGCACCAGGTTGGTGCCCGCGATCTGATCGAAAATCCACAGCCAGCCGCCGGTGATGCCGCATTGCGTATGCCAGTTCTTCATCGCCGTCTTTACCTCGGCCGGCGTCAGATCGGGCGGCGCCGAGGGTTGGTCCGATACGCCGGGGTAAACCGGAACGCTGCCGAAATTCCGGTTCATCTTCGACCCCGAGCAGGGACTGTTGCCTTCCCCCCCGGCATAAGTCTGCAAATGAATGGCATCCACCGTGCCGGCCCGCTTCTTGTTGATTTTCGACACGACATCCGACCAGAAACCGGAATCGGTATAGGGGTCCATGGTGACCTCGTAGCCAAGCTTCCCCAGCATTACTGCGAATTTGATCGTTGAAGATTCGTCGTAGCCGTTCTCCTCATCGAAATCGATTGCGTCGAGCGGCAGCGCCGCCTTCAGCGCGGCGAAATCCTGGTAGAGAATGCTGTCCGGTCCGGTTCCCTGCGATTCGATCAGCGCTTCGATATTCTCCCAATCGCCGTAGTTGGACGACCCGATGCTGAGCGTGACGCGCCTGACCCTGCCCCGCTTGATCTTCTTCAGATCGGCGGGGAAATCGGGGTATGTTTCATTCCCGATATACTCGCCAGCCGATGTCAGCGGAAATTCGCCGTTCAGATTCAAATCGCCCGTGCTGCCGACCTCGACGCTCCAGACGATCAGTTCATTGAACCCTGAATTCTCGAGTTCCCTGATATTTTTCGGGATGTGTTTGTAAACCGGCCCTCCCCCCAGAATGCCGACATAGCCTGTCGGTGCAGTGGCCGCGCCGGCGAAAGCGCCTTTATGGCCATGAGCCGCCGTCAGGACTTGCGGGCCCGAAGACGACGGCGTATTCGCCAA
The DNA here is from genome assembly GCA_963754565.1 of Vulcanimicrobiota bacterium. Taxonomy (GTDB): domain Bacteria; phylum Vulcanimicrobiota; class Vulcanimicrobiia; order Vulcanimicrobiales; family Vulcanimicrobiaceae; genus Cybelea. The sequence goes on from CAVWGL010000004.1 coordinate 212,958, forward strand.
CAAGCCGGTATTGCTGTTGCACGCTGAAAGTACTAGGTCTGCGGCGAGCGCGGCGCTAGCCCCGAGAAGGCTTAATCGCACGTTTGGAACTCCTTTCTATAGCCGCTTCTTGTGAAGCACGCCCCGTCATGCGGCGGGTCGCCCCTAAAGCGATTATTTCGGCGGATTCTTTGACGAGATGGGCTCAGCTTCCGCGTAGCGGTCCGCAGTGAACAGCTCCTGGGCCCTCTTGTAGAGAGCGAGCTGCTCTTCGTAGCTAAGGGATGCAGCTCGTTGCTCCATTATCGCGCGCCAACGCCCGGCGCGGCGATCGACAGCTGCGATACGCCCCAGGTTGCAGGCATCACCGAACCCGTGCCGCCGTGCTGCAGCTTTCTGTGATGACGCTTAAGTGGTCGGCGCTATACTCATCGAACTGGTCGTTTAGATTCTCCATCCTTCGTCTCTTGACCGTAAGCGTCGGGCCCGAGGCCACGGCTATTTCCGGAGCTGCACTATATTCACCAGCGCAGCGGCAAACTTCTGACGATTTAGAAAGGGATCAGGAGCATCGGGCGGTAGCTGCGCGTCCTTTGCCGCGTAGATATCGTACAGCTGCTTGAACGCTTTGCCGCCATAGCCCCCATCCGTGAGTGCAAGTAAGAAGGACGCCTCGATCGCGTTCTGCTGATCTGCGCTCTTGAGGTTCGAATTAATCCAAATAGTCATCGCTCTGACACCGCTGTTTTGTTCCTGAATACCGGCGTAATGCCATTGCGGATCGTAAGCGGGCATCTCACTTGGAGCCTTTAGAGAGACTACGATCGGAATTGTGCTATCATTCGGCTTTAGTGCTGTATGCAGAGCCGTGAGTAGCTGAGCGATGTCGGCGCGCGTGATTGTAACACCTTCGATCTGAGTGCCGTCAGCGCGAGCGGAAAACGGTTGAGTTAGCACCAGTAAGGTTGTTATCGCGAGAGAAAGACTCGCAGCCAGGTTTTTCACAACGTTGTCGCTCCATCACAACCGCGAACGGCGCGGCCGCATCTTGGAGATTCCCCTAACCACCGGGCAGGGCCTGGCCACGGCGTCAGGGCATGAGCCTCGACGACGTTGACCCGAATTTCTTGGACTTTGAGTCGGAATCGAAGCGTTGAAGGTTTTACGCCTTTCGCAGGCGTTCCATCCCGCTCGAGCATGAAACTCCGCGCAGCAGGCCACAAATTCCCACGGATCGACTTTTGCTCGGCTCGACCTTTACCGTCGTCGTTCGAAGCAAAACCGAGGGTCAAGATCATACCCAGGCGCGCTAAGATTCCGCATCCGCGGCACTGGGATGCACTACACATGCTGTCACACGCAAATAGAGACAGGGAGACTGCTAGGATGGTGCACAGACACCGCTGAAGCTAAGCGCTGTTTTGGGCGTCTGGGAATACATACAGAACCTCTTGGGCCAAAAGACCGGAGCGCAGAAAGTGCCTCTCGCTCCGAATCTTGCGGAGGCGTCAATGCAATTTGGTGACCGTGTTCGGATTCTTCCAGACGCGAGCACCAAAGCGCGGGGCCTTGTAGGAAAGGTTGGAACGGTCTATGGCCAGACGACGCCCAGCGCCACCCATCCAGATGTAATAGACACGCCGCTCAAAGATTACGCGGTAAGCGTGTTCATCGAAGACATCCAAGAGCAATTCTGGTTTGCCGAACAGTTGCTCGAATTTGTGGATCATGGCGCAGGCTCCGTCGCCAGGTTAGATGGCGTCGACAAGGAATGGGTTCGAAATACAGACGGCAGCTGGGGCGAAAGGCCGCGTGGAATGTGATCCGCAATCATTTCAGATCGTGGTCTCATTCCATGGCTCGCAATGAAGTACTCGTAGGTTGACGACTCACGAGTGCGGCTCTTGCGGGGAACGGCACGAGGGCCTGCCGATGTCGTGGAGACCCGAAAGGCCTGATTTAGACCCAGGTGCGCGCCAATTCGAATTCTTAAGGGATGGCGAGCTCTGCACAGTCGGCAGCTCTCACTTCATCCTCGCCAACATCGAACTACCCCATCGAGAGCACGAGACATTCGTGTACACTTGCTGGATTTCGCTGAGCGACGCAAGCTTTCAACGGATAAACGAACGTTGGGAGGCAACAGACAGAGAAAACGACGAGCCGGCATTCGGTTGGCTTTCCAGCGTCTTGCCGACGTACGAGCCCACGACCTTGGCACTGAAGGCTCGGGTTCACCAGCGTCCTGTCGGCGAGCGGCCGTGGGTTGAACTAGAGCCGACTGATCATCCGCTGTCGATAGAGCAACGCAACGGTATCGATGACACTCGAATCGCCGGCGTCTGGCATTCATTTTCTCCATCCCGACGAGAATTAAAGAAGCTGTATGGCAACGTTTACGGCTGGTTAGTTGCAAAGTTTGATGAGTGGGATCCTCTGGGGCTTGTCATCGAACGGGGCCAGGAAGAATACGCATTGGAGGTAGGGCGCATCATGCCTCTACTGCTGACCGCACAATCCGTGGACGGGTTGGCAGCAGACATCCACGCGATCTTTGTTCGAACGTTTTTCCCAGATGTAGCTGGTCCGGTTGAGACCTATAAACCGTTCGCACGCGAGATTATTGCAGAATGGCAAAAGCAGCGAGGCGCGGTACGTCCCGCATGACGCTGATCGGCGCGCCGGGCGCAATTTTCACTTATTACAAGGGCACCGGGTACTACGGCAGCGACACAGTGCCGGATGACGAATAACCGGCAGACCTCCTGCATCGCGCTCCTTGCGGCGCTGCTGGGTTGCGCGGGATGTTCGCACCTCATTCCGCCGGCGGTAGCCCCGCCGGCGGTGGCTCCGGCCGGCGCCGTAGGGCCCTTCCTCTATGTAGGGGGCAACAGGGTGGCGATGTTTGCGTTGGGCAGCTCGAAACCGCTCCACGTCACCAAGTCGAATCCCTATTCCTATGGCAATGGGCTCGCGCTCGATTTGCACGGTCACCTCTGCGTGACGAGCGGAGACCCAAGTTATCAGGTAGTGTTACGAGTACGATGCGCGAACCCTCAAGCTAGAGGGCGAGACCGACCTCGGCGGCGACTATTCTGCTCTGGTGGCCGATCGCTACGGTTATCTCTACGCCTCCTTCTATGGCATTGTCCGCGTCTATGCGCCGGGCTGCACGGAACAAGTGAACTATCTGCGGCAGGGTGGCGGCCCACTCGTATTCGATCGCTCGGGCAATCTCTATGTAGGACTCGGCAACGCGGTGGGCGTTTATGCGCCGAAGGAGCGCCGAGGGCACATGCGCCTCGTTCGAAGGATACACGATGGCCTGCGAAACGCCGTAAGCGCGCTGGCGATCGGGCCATCGGACGACCTCTTTGTCGCGGACGAGGTCGGCAAGAAAGGCGGCTACGTCCTCGTCTACCGGCGCGGTAGCTCAGGGCCGGTGGAAAAAATCACGCAGGGCATCGAAACACCCGAACTGCTGGCGGTGGACTCAAAGGGACGGCTCTACGTCGATAACTGTCCATATAGAGCTTGCGACGTAGGTGGGCGATCCGGCTGGATCTCGGTGTACGCGCCAGATAAAACGCAGCCGAGCAGGCAGGTGCGTGTCGAGAACGCCGTTGCACTCGCCATTGATCCTTCGGACAATCTGTACGTCCTAAACAAGTACAGGCGCTGCACGGTACTCGTTTACAGCCCGGGCGCGGAGAAGTTGTTGCGAAAAATCACCGACAGCGTCAATTACTCGAGCGGCCTGCTCATCGGCTCGCCCTGACCTCGGAGACGAGAGGGTTCTCGGCCCCGAATCGATCCAAACGAGTGGCGCCTTCTCCCACGATTTTAAGTCACGGATAACTAGAAAATGGCGGCGAACACCGAGCGAAGGAGGTTCGCCCGTTGCGCAGGTCCCGTTACTCCGACGAGCAAATCGCGGCAACCCTACGCCAAGCCGGAGCCGAGCTACAGAGGGCCTCGCCAAGGATCGCCCACCTGTCCGCTGATTTCGGCGATCGAAGACTCGAGAAACGTCGGTGTGCCCTTCTCACGAGCTACAGGAGTTGCTAAGGTCGGGTAAGCATCAATAAGTCCCGTAACCGCGCCTTGATCGGGCTTGTAAGGACTTGGAGAGGTGGCTGAGTGGCTGAAAGCGGCGATCTTGAAATGTTTGCAGCTAACCTCGCCAAGTCTTCGCAAGCACCGTTTAGGCACGTTTAGTACAGTTACCGACGCTTATCAGATCTAAACAGGTCTTATTTGGTGAGAAAATCCGTGAGAACAATCGTTTTTCTCACGGGCCATTCAACGTCGCTAAGGACGATTTGGCAATGAAGCGTAAAGGCAGAGCCCGCTTCAACGTCTCGCGTCCGTGCAGGGGCGAAGGTGCCGCACCCGCGGCACTGGGGCGGTCTTAGCGTACTGGTTGAACGGAGTCAGATAAGAAAGACTTATTGAGCGCCGCAGTAAATGAACAGCGTGTCGTGGTAGGATTTTTCATCGCTGCTCTCGTCGCCGGTGCCGCCCCCACCGCATCTCCACGCACGCTCGCGGGCATGACTCTGGGGGCTGCCCTTGTCAACGTTGCTAGTGAGCACGCTGGCGCGCAGAGGCGCGCGACCGCCACGGGCTCGGAGTGGAGCTGGAGAAGGCCTGAAGGCGGGAAAGTCACCGTGTTGGTTGATCGCACTGGCAGGATCACGAGCATCGATTTTGCGGCAGACAAGGGAGAACGTGATTCGATCGACCTTCCTTGCGTGGTCAGTTTCCCAATCCAAGATTCGCATGTAAACCTTGGAATGGCGATGGCCGGAACCGAATGCTCCGCCATTAGCGATTGGAAGTACCGTTTACAAGATGGCTCAGTGCTTGATGTGTCCTTTGAAGAGCCTGGAGACGGCCAGCTCGAACAAGCAACGTGGTATCGGCCGCTTCCAGTCGGACCAAACGCCTGTGGCCAAGCACTTTACGGCCTGTACGGCGCTTCGACCGACGAGGCTAACGCCGGGAGCGCGTCCTGTCCAGCCGGATGCGGAACCGTGTTCGAAGTGAACCCTTCCACGGGTAAAGAGCGAGTGATCTATTCGTTTCATCGTGGTGCGTCGTGGATGCTGGCCGAGGCGAAGAACGGATGACATCAACAGGCATCTGGCGTTTCGTCCTAGCCGTGATCATCGCCGGAGTGGTCTTGGGCATAGCGCGAAGTGGCATCCTGCGCTTCAAGCGGATGCCGCCGTCCGAAGATGTCGATAGGTTTGAAGTTGTTCGAGGCGCTGTTGCTGACGAGCCGCATTTCGCTGAGAGTCTCAAGGCGCTAATAAGGAATAGTCCGTCCGTGGCTCGCCTGTATCTGTTTAGAGCGAACGTCGGTCAAGCAACCGATGCATTCTCAGCAGGCCTTGTTTTTGGCGGGGAGTTGCAGCCGGACGTGATTCGGCAGATCGACGCACTCTGGATCGCGGAAACCGGTGGAAATGAACTCCTTGGAGTTACACCACTTACGCCGGAACTGGAGGGAGCCGTGTCCCGAGTTTGCACTCCCCTATTTTACCGTTGAGGATTAGCACGACTGCAGCATTGCTCCCCGTGCGCGGGACAGAGGCGCGGGAACCTAGCTAGCTTCGCTTCGCAGCACGCCGACGTCAATATAGATTTGTCCCTCAGACGCCGAGATCTCTAATATCTGCACGACGCGCCGCTCATCGACCTCGGGCGGAATATCGATGCTTAGCAAACCCTGGTCCGCGCTTTCCCATCTGCAACCAAGTCGCTCGATCTGGGAAATGGCCTCTTCGGCGCCTTGTCTGTGATTTTCCGACCTAAGAATCGCTCGAACCGTCGCGTACCTTGAACGCTTCGACACCGACTCAAAGTGAAAGAAATTCGGGCCAATGTCATCAGGACTCATGCTTTGGGGCGGCGCGGGGTCCGTGATGTTCACTTCGTCGAGATAGCTAACCCCTTTGGCGTAGAACGGAACGCCTAATAACCTTGCCGTGCGTGGCCCTGTCATCTCACCCCAAAGCGATTCACCCTCGCATGGAGGCCACGGTACTTCAGCATCAAAGGCATGCATGCGATCCGCCACACCCTGCGAGCATGGCCGCGGCCGCGCAGCTATTCCTCCGCGGTTGCATTATCGGGTCTGAAGAGATCGACGCCGCAGAGCTGAGCGACGAAGATGCCTGCTGAGAAGCACGCGGCAGCGAAGAGAATTGAACCGATAACATCCACCAGCCGAATGTACCCGTAAATGGGTGGAAACGCGATGCTGAAGAGTAGCACAAGTACGCAGACTGCGCCCAAGATGCGCTTTGCTAATGGTGACAGCGCCCCCCTAGCGACGATCATAAGCCAACTGCCATACGCGATCAGCCCCGTAACCACGGACGGATTGGGGTATAGGTGCTCCAGTCCTGTCGGTCCATGACGCGAGAATAAAAGTTGTGCGAATGGTGAAAGCTCAGCCGTCGTAAAGATCATCGCTGCGCTCCACAAAGCCCGGTCGCTCCAACGTGGGCTAGCGAAGGCTACCCAGATCGTAGCCAGCGCACCGATCCACGGTATGAAAAACAGCACGGTTCTAAGTGCCAGCGCGCCGTAGAAATGACGCTCGAACGTTGATAAGGATATGTGACCCAGAAGCAGCTTGAGATCGAGGGCATCATATAAGCGCTCGGAGTACACGCCAACGACGACAAAGAGTACAAAGAGAACGCCGGTCGCAGCCAGCCAGGGCGGCACTGGGCGCCACGGGATTCCCCCTCTCGCCGGTATGAGTTCTTCCTCCGGTTCCGTTGAGGTCGCTATTTTCTTAAGCCTTCCTTCAAGCAGAGCGTCCGTATTGCGGCCTCAGCATTTGGATCGGGTGCCGCGTTTACAGGCCGGACATATACGGCCATGTATCGCTCGGAATCCCATGTGGTGCTCACGCCCTCCCATATCTGGCCAGGGTTCGTCTGAACCATGAGCACGGCCGGATGATCCCCGCAGATCGTGATGTCTTTCCATCCAGGCTGGCGGTGCGGAAGTGGGCTCTCCGTCGCTTGTGCCATGATCGATTCGTTTCATCCGCCACCTTGACCCACACTTCGCCGCCGGCGGGCACAGCTGAGTAAATCCAGCCCTTTGGAGCTTGAAACGCGAGGTCTTCGGTAAACCGACGACCGCAGCCGATGCAAGCGATCAGGGCGCAAAGCGCCGCGAGCGTCCGTCCAATTGTTCCCTTAATCATCGCGGTCTAGTGAGTCTACGCAATCCCGGCTAAAACATGAGATCATTGCGGGCTAAGGCGTTCCCATTCACTAGGCAGCAGCCCGAATTCGAGGTTTGCCTGATCCATGGCCAGGTCAATGGATTCGTGCCACGTGTCATTCATTTCGACCCCATTCTCGTCCACGTACAGCAGATAATATCCCGTCGTTGTCAGGAGGAAGCTGGACGATCTCTAAGCGCTTGGGAGGCGGCTGAAGATCGCCTTCACGGTAATGGCGAGTTTTCCCGTTCACCGTTCGGGATCCACTTTCGCTCCGGCGAGGCTAGTGTAGTCCGATGCCATTTCTCGGAAGCTGCTGGCTTGCAGTTTCCGTTACCTTTTGATCAGCGCGAGGAGACCGTATTGGGAGGCGT